>BPGD01000001.1:1930000-2556978 GCA_026002855.1 Bryobacteraceae bacterium | reverse complement strand
CTTCTTCCGGCGCGTCACGATCTTCTTGTAAAGCGGATGCGGCACGCGCCGGGCGACCTCGACGACGATCGTCTTGGCCATCTTCGTCGACACCACCTGGCCCACTTTCTCGTTCCTGCGCTTCACGGGTGTTTCCGTCATCGTCTTACTTCGCCTCCGCTGCCTTCAGCTCCCGTTCGCGCCTCACCGTGAGAATGCGCGCCTTGTCCTTCCGCAATTCGCGGTACTTCTTCAGACCGTCCATCTGCCCCAGCGACATCTGGAGGCGCAGGTGAAAGATCTGCTCGTCGATCTCGCGGAGCTTCAGCTCCAGCTCTTTCGGATCCAGCTCTCGAAACTTGTCGGCCTTCATGACTTCATTCCGTTCTGCGCCGCTTCAGGCGTCGGTCTCCTGGCGGACGACGAATTTGGTCCGCACCGGCAGCTTCATCGCCGCCAGGCGCATCGCTTCGGCGGCCGTCTCCTGCGGCACGCCCTCCATCTCAAACAGAATCTTGCCCGGGCGCACGACGCACACCCAGTCCTCCGGCGCTCCCTTGCCTTTGCCCATGCGTGTCTCGGCGGGCTTCTTTGTGATCGGCTTGTCGGGAAAGACCCGGATCCAGATCTTGCCGCCGCGCTTCACAAAACGCGTCATCGCAATACGGGCCGCCTCGATCTGACGCCCGCTGACCCAGGCGGGCCCGAGCGCCTTCAGGCCGTATTCGCCGAACGCGATCGTCGAGCCGCGCCACGCCTTGCCCTTGCGGCGCCCGCGCTGCTGCTTGCGGTATTTGACTTTCTTCGGCATCAACATGGGTCGTCTTCTCCCTGTCTCAGTTCTCGCGGCTCATCGCTTCCGTTCAGGCCCCGCTCGCAGGCTCTTCCGGCGCCGGCGGAGCCATCACGTCTTCGGTCCATGCCGGCGCGGCCGACTCGGCCGGCGGCGCCTGCACCGCCGGGCCGCGCTCGGGCCTCGGCTCGCGGCGCTCGCGCCTCTCCGGGCGCGGGTTGCGGCGCGGCTCGTCGCTGCGCGTGCGGCGGCTGAAACCGTCGGTCGGCACCTCGCCCTTGTAAACCCACACCTTGATCCCGATGACGCCGTAGGTCGTGTAGGCCTCGGCAAACCCGTAGTCGATGTCGGCGCGCAGCGTGTGCAGCGGAAGCTGCCCCTGGAGATACCACTCGCTGCGGGCAATCTCGGCCCCGTTCAGCCGCCCCGACACGCGCACCTTGATCCCCTTGCAGCCGAACCGCTGCGCCGCCTCCACCGCCTTCCGCATGGCGCGCCGGAAGGCGATGCGCTTTTCCAGTTGCAGCGCGATCGACTCGGCCACCAGTTGCGCGTCCATCTCCGGCTTGTGAACTTCCTGGATGTCGATGAAGACTTCGCGCTTCGTCTTCTGCGCCAGCTCCTGCTTCAGCTTCTCGATCTCGGCCCCCTTGCGGCCGATGATGATGCCGGGCCGCGAGGTGTGGATCGTGATCCGCAGCTTGCTGCCGCCGGGCCGCTCCACCTCGATGGCGCTGACGCCGGCCGCCTTCAACCGCTCCTTCAGCATCTCTTTCAGCTCGAGGTCCTCGTGCAGGAGCTTCGCGTAGTCCTGCGTGGCAAACCAGCGCGAGCGCCAGTTCTTCGTGATCCCGAGCCGGAACCCGTAGGGATGGACTTTCTGACCCATGTTCCTCTCTCTCCGCCTATTGCTGCTGCGCGGCCCCGCCCTTCGGGCCCACCTTCACCACGATGTGCGACATCCGCCGCTGGTAGCGGTAGGCGCGGCCCATCGGCGCCGGACGGATGCGCTTCAGCCGCGGCCCTTCGTTGACGTAGCACTCCACCACGTACAGCTCATCGACGTCCACCTCGGGGTCGCGGTTCTCCGCGTTGGCGATCGCCGAACGCAGCACCTTTTCGATCACCGGCGCCACGCGCTTGTTCGTCGTCCGCAAAATCGTGATGGCGTCGCCCGCTTTCTGGCCGCGGATCAGGTCGATGACGAGCCGCGCCTTCTGCGGCGACGTCCTCACCATTCTCGCTTCGGCTTTCGCAATCATCTGGCTTCTTCCTTTCGCTTGCTCAGGCCGCCGGCATCAGCCCTTGCCCGACTTGTCCCCTTTGTTGGCGTGGCCCTTGAAGGTCCGCGTGGGCGAAAACTCGCCCAGCTTGTGGCCCACCATGTTCTCGGTGATGTAGACCGGGATGAACTTCTTGCCGTTGTGCACGGCCAGCGTGTGCCCGACGAACTCCGGCAGGATCGTCGAGCGGCGCGACCAGGTGCGGATCACCTTCTTCTCGTTCTTTGCGTTCATCTCCCGGATCTTCTCGAGGAGATGCGCATCGGTGAACGGCCCTTTTTTCAGTGAACGGCCCATCGTCTCTCTGCCTCTTTCCCGTTACTTCGACTTGGACCGCGGCGTCACGATGAAGCGGTCCGTGCGTTTGTTGTTCCGCGTCTTGTAGCCGCGGGTCGGCTGGCCCCACGGCGTCACCGGATGGCGGCCGCCCGAGGTGCGGCCCTCGCCGCCGCCGTGCGGGTGGTCCACCGGGTTCATCGACACGCCGCGATTGTGCGGCCGCCGCCCGAGCCAGCGGCTGCGGCCCGCCTTGCCAAGCGAAACGTTCTCATGGTCCACATTGCCCACCTGGCCCACCGTGGCGTAGCACTTGATGCTCACCTTGCGCACTTCTCCGCTCGGCAGCTTCACCAGCGCCCACTCGCCTTCCTTCGACACAAGCTGGGCGGCGGCGCCGGCCGAGCGAACCATCTGCCCCCCCTTGCCGGGGCGCAGCTCGATGTTGTGGATCGTCGTGCCGGCCGGAATGTTTTCGAGCGGCAGCGCGTTGCCCGGCCGGATGTCGGCCTGGGGCCCGCTCATCACCGTCTGGCCCACCGACAGGCCCACCGGCGCCAGAATGTAGCGCTTCTCGCCGTCGGCATAGTGCAGCAGCGCGATGCGCGCCGAACGGTTCGGGTCGTACTCGATGGCGGCCACACGCGCCGGAACGCCGGTCTTGTCGCGCCGGAAATCGACGATGCGGTACAGGCGCTTGTGTCCGCCGCCGCGGAACCAGATCGTGATCTGCCCCTTGTTGTTGCGTCCGCCGGAGCGCTTCTTGCCCTCGACGAGACTCTTCTCGGGGCGGTCCTTGGTGATCTCGTCGCGCGTCAGCACCGTCATGAAGCGCCGCGACGGCGTGACGGGCCGGAAGGATTTCACTGGCATCTTCGCTCTCCCTTACAGCTCTGCGAACTCGGGCATCTTCTCGCCCGCCTTCAGCCGGACATAGGCTTTCTTCCAGTCCGAGGTGTAGCCGGCGTAGCGGCCCCGCCGCCGCAGCTTGCCTTCGAACGTCGCCGTGCGCACGTCCTCGACCTTCACCTTGAACAGCTTCTCGACGGCGTTCTTGATGTCGGTCTTGGTCGCGTCCAGCTTCACCTGGAAGCAGAGCGTGCGCTCGGCCTCCTTCTTGCCCACGGCCTTCTCGGTGATGATCGGGCGGAGGATCACGTCGTAGAGGTTCATTGCGCCAACGCCTCCGACAGCTTCTTCGCGGCTGCCTCGCTCATCAGCACCATCCGGTGCGCCAGCAGGTCGTAGGTGGTCACATCGCGCGTGGCCACCAGCTTCACGCCCGGCAGGTTGCGACTGCCCAGCTCGAGGTTCCGGTTCGGCTCGTTCGTGTCCACCAGCAGCACGCTGCGGTCGGCCTGGAACTTCTGGAGCACGCCGGCCATTGTCCTCGTCTTGTGGTCGGGCAGCGTCCAGCCGCTCACCACCTTCAGCTCGCCGTCGCGCAGCTTGGCCGAAAGCGCCGAACGCAGCGCGCCCAGCACCATCTTGCGGTTCAGCCGGTAAGAATAGTCACGCGGAACCGGCCCGTGCACGGTGCCGCCGTGCCGCCACAGCGGCGAGCGGATGGAGCCCATGCGGGCCCGCCCCGTGCCCTTCTGCCGCCACAGCTTCTTGCCGGAGCCTTCCACTTCGCCGCGGACCTTTGTCTTCGCAGTGCCGCGCCGCAGGCCCGCCAGGTGGTGGCGGACGCTCTCATACAGCAGGTGCTCGTTGACCGGGGCGTTGAAGACCGCGTCGGCCAGCTCGAGCTCGCCCACCTTGTTGTTGTTCAAGTCGAAGACGTCAACCTTCGCCATGGCAGTGTTACCTCTTTGCGCGGCGCACGATCACGTAGCCGCCGTTGGGGCCGGGCACGGCGCCCTTCACCATCAGCACGTGGTCCTCGGGATCCACGTCAATCACTTCCAGGTTGCGCACCGTCACCTGCGCATGGCCCATGTGTCCGCCCATGCGCGTGCCGGGAAACACACGCGACGGGAAGCTGGAGGCGCCGATCGAGCCGGGCGCGCGGTGGAACATCGAACCGTGGGTGGCGTCGCCTCCGCCGAAGCCGTGCCGCCGCACCACGCCCGCAAACCCCCGGCCCTTGCTGATGCCGGTCACGTCCACCTTCTCCTTCGGCTTGAACTGGTCCACCAGCACGCGGTCGCCCGGCTTGAGGTCGCCGCTGCCGGGCCGCAGCCGGAACTCGCGCAGAATCCGCACGCCGCCATCGAGACCGGCCTTCTTCAGATGGCCGCTCATCGGCTTGTTGGGCTTCTTGGCCTTTTCGATCAGAGCGAGCTGCACGGCGTCATAGCCGTCCCGCGCCGGCGTCTTGCGCTGCACCACAACGCACGGCCCCGCCTTCAGCAGGGTCACGGGCACGACCTGGCCGTCCGGCCGGAACACCTGGGTCATCCCAATTTTCTTGCCGATGATTCCTGGGCTCATTTCCCTCAATCCCTTCGCAACTCATCCCGCTCCGCGCGCCCGTCCGGGCCGCGGAGCGCCTCAGCGCTTCCGCTTCCGCCACGCCCTCCAAGCCGGGCGGGCGAACTCAATTCGCTCCCTTGTGGTACGCCTTGATCTCGACGTCGACGCCGGCAGGCAGATCGAGCCGGCTCAGGGCGTCCACGGTGTCCTGCGTCGGATCCAGAATGTCGATCAGCCGCTTGTGAGTCCGGATCTCAAACTGCTCGCGCGACTTCTTGTCCACGTGCGGCGACCGGTTCACCGTGTAGACCGTGCGCTCGGTGGGCAGCGGAATGGGCCCGGCCACCCGGGCGCCGGCGCGCCTGGCGGTCTCGACGATCTCCGACGTGCTCTGATCGAGCAGCCGGTGGTCGTACGCCTTCAGCCTGATTCGAATTCGCTTGGTGAGCATCGTCTTCCTTTGCTTGGGCAGCCGCGGCCCGCAGGCCGCGGCCCTGGCCTGCGGCTACTACTCCAGAATCTCGGTCACCGTGCCGGCGCCGACGGTGCGGCCGCCTTCGCGGATGGCAAAGCGCAGCCCCTTCTCCATCGCCACCGGCGTGATCAGCTCCACCTCGAGCGACACGTTGTCGCCCGGCATCACCATCTGCACCCCCTCGGGCAGCTTCACCACCCCGGTCACGTCCGTCGTCCGGAAGTAAAACTGCGGCCGGTAGCCCGAGAAAAACGGCGTGTGACGGCCGCCCTCTTCCTTCGACAGCACGTACACCTCGCCCTTGAACTTCGTGTGCGGCGTGATCGAACCCGGCTTGGCCAGCACCTGGCCCCGCTCCACCTCGTCCTTCTCCACGCCCCGCAGCAGCAGCCCCACGTTGTCGCCCGCAATCCCCTCGTCCAGCAGCTTCTTGAACATCTCCACCCCGGTCACCACCGTCTTCCGCGTCGGCCGGAACCCGACAATCTCCACCTCGTCGCCCACCTTGATCTTGCCCTTCTCAATCCGGCCCGTCACCACCGTCCCGCGGCCCTGGATCGAAAAAATGTCCTCAATCGGCATCAGAAACGGCTTGTCCACATCCCGCTGCGGCAGCGGAATGTAGTTGTCCACCGCCTCCATCAGCTCCTCAATCTGCTTCTCCGCCTCCGGATCCCCATTCAGCGCCTTCAGCGCGCTCACCCGCACAATCGGCACCTCGTCGCCCGGAAATCCATAGCTCTTCAACAGCTCCCGCAGCTCCAGCTCCACCAGCTCCAGCAGCTCCGGGTCGTCCATCATGTCCACCTTGTTCAGCGCCACCACAATGTAGGGCACCCCCACCTGCCGCGCCAGCAGCACATGCTCGCGGGTCTGCGGCATCGGCCCGTCCGGCGCCGCCACCACCAGAATCGCCCCGTCCATCTGCGCCGCGCCCGTAATCATGTTCTTGATGTAGTCGGCGTGGCCCGGACAGTCCACGTGCGCATAGTGCCGCTTCGCCGTCTCGTACTCGACGTGCGCCACCGCAATCGTGATGCCACGCGCCTTCTCCTCCGGCGCGTTGTCAATCGAATCAAAACTCCGGAACTGCACCCTCGGATTGTGCTTCGACAGCACCTTCGTGATCGCCGCCGTCAACGTCGTCTTGCCGTGATCAATGTGGCCAATCGTCCCAATGTTGACGTGCGGCTTGCTGCGGTCAAATTTCTCTTTCGCCATGAGCTTTCCTGTCTCCTGTCCGAGTGATCGAACCTGTCAGTCGTGAATTGCCTCTTGCCTGCTATCTGGAAACCTTGCCCTGCATCCGGCTGATCACCTCTTCGGTGACCGAGGCCGGCGCCTCCTCGTACCTGCCGAAGTGCATCGTGAAACTGCCGCGGCCCTGCGTGCGCGAGCGCAGCTCGGTCGCGTAGCCGAACATCTCCGACAGCGGCACCATCGCGCGGATGATCTGCGTGCCGCCCTTCATCTCGACCCCTTCGAGCCTTCCACGGCGGCTGATCAGGTCGCCGTTGACGGCGCCCATGTATTCGTCGGGCACCACCACCTCGACCCGCATCACCGGCTCGAGCAGCACCGGCCGCGCCTTCTGCGCGGCGTCCTTCAGCGCCATCGAACCGGCGATCTTGAACGCCATTTCCGAGGAGTCCACCTCGTGGTAGCTGCCGTCGTACAGCGTCACGCGGATGCCGGTCATCGGATAGCCGGCCAGCACCCCGCCTTCCATCGCCTCGACGATGCCTTTCTCGGCCGCCGGGATGTACTCCTTCGGCACGACGCCGCCCACGATGGCGTTGACAAACTCGTAGTCCTTGTCGGCCAGCGGCTCCACCCGGATCTTCACATGGCCGTACTGGCCGCGGCCGCCGGTCTGGCGCACGAAGCGGCCCTCGCCCTCGGCCGGCCGCGTGATCGTCTCGCGGTAGGCCACCTGCGGCTTGCCCACGTTGGCCCCGACGCCAAACTCGCGCTGCAACCGGTCGACGATAATCTCCAGGTGCAGCTCGCCCATGCCGCTGAGAATCGTCTGGCCGGTCTCCGGATCCGTGTTCACGCGCAGCGTCGGATCCTCGGCCACCAGCTTGGCGATCGCCATGCCGAGCTTCTCCTGGTCGGCCTTGGTCTTCGGCTCGATGGCGAGCTGGATGACCGGATTGGCGAACTCAATGGCCTCGAGCAGGATCGGATGCGCCTCGTCGCAGATGGTGTCGCTCGTGGTCACCGTCTTCAGCCCGACGCAGGCGGCGATGTCGCCGGCGCGGATCTCGGAAATCTCCTCGCGCTTGTTGGCGTGCATCCGCAGCAGGCGCCCGATGCGCTCCTTCTTCCCCTTGCTCACGTTGAGCACCGTGTCGCCCGTCTTGATCACGCCGGAATATACGCGGATAAAGGCGAGCTGGCCCACATAGGGGTCGGTCATGATCTTGAAGACCAGCGCCGCGAAGGGCTCGTCGTCGCTCGCCTTGCGCTCGATCTCGCGCGACGGGTCCTGCGGATCCGTGCCGCGCACGCTGGCGATGTCCACCGGCGAGGGCAGCAGATCCACCACCGCGTCGAGCAGGTTCTGCACGCCCTTGTTCTTGAACGCCGAGCCGCAGATCACCGGGAAGATCTTCAGCGCAATCGTGCCCTGGCGCAGCCCGTGGAGGATCTCTTCCTCGCTGAGCTCCTCGCCGTTGAGATACTTCTCCATCAGGTGGTCGTCGCACTCGGCCGCCGCTTCCACCATCTTTTCGCGGTACTCGCGCGCCTTCTCCACCAGATGGGCCGGGATGTCGACGTCGTCGTAGGCGGCGCCCAGCGTCTCATCGCGCCAGATCCGCGCCTTCATCCGGACGAGGTCCACCACGCCCTTGAACTGGTCTTCCGCGCCCACCGGAATCTGAATGGGCACCGGCCGCGCCTGGAGCTTTTCGACGATGGTCTGCACCGCGTGCTCGAAGTCCGCGCCGACGCGGTCCATCTTGTTGATGAAGCAGATGCGCGGCACCGAGTACTTGTCCGCCTGCCGCCACACGGTCTCTGACTGCGGCTGCACGCCGGCGACGGCGTCAAACACCGCCACCGCGCCGTCGAGCACGCGCAGCGAGCGCTCCACCTCGGCGGTGAAGTCGACGTGGCCCGGCGTGTCGATGATGTTGATCTGGCAGTCGCGCCACTGGCAGAAGGTGGCCGCCGAAGTGATGGTGATGCCGCGC
This sequence comes from Bryobacteraceae bacterium, assembly GCA_026002855.1. Taxonomy (NCBI): domain Bacteria; kingdom Pseudomonadati; phylum Acidobacteriota; class Terriglobia; order Bryobacterales; family Bryobacteraceae; species Bryobacteraceae bacterium. Next base: position 2,548,554 of record BPGD01000001.1, on the reverse strand, counting down.
TCCTGCTCCTGCACCATCCAGTCCATCGTCGCCGTCCCCTCGTGGACCTCGCCGATCTTGTAGGTCCGGCCCGTGTAATAGAGGATGCGCTCGGTAGTGGTGGTCTTGCCGGCATCAATGTGGGCCATGATGCCGATGTTCCTCATCTTCTCGATTGGGATCGTGCGGGGCATATCAGTCGTCGCAGGCGCGGCGGCTCAGCTCGGATTCTCCTTTCACCAGCGGTAGTGGGCGAACGCCTTGTTGGCTTCCGCCATGCGGTGGACGTCGTCCTTCTTCTTGATGGCGGCGCCGCGCAGGTTGGCGGCGTCCATCAGTTCGTTGGCCAGCTTCTCGGCCATGCTCTTTTCGGCGCGGGCGCGGGCGCTCTGGATCAGCCAGCGGATGGCCAGCGAAGTGCGCCGGTTGGCGGGCACCTCAACCGGCACCTGGTAGTTGGCGCCGCCCACGCGGCGGGTCTTCACTTCCACGAGCGGCTTGCAGTTCTCCACCGCCTTCTTGAACAGCTTCAGCGGGTCGTCGCCGGTGCGCTCGCGGATGGTGTCCATCGCCGTGTAGAAAATGCGCTGCGAGACGGTCTTCTTGCCGTCCCACATCATCGAGTTGATGAACTTCTCCGCCAGCGTCGAGTTGTAGACGCTGTCCGGCGGGATCTGGCGGACTTCGGCGCGTCGTCTGCGGGCCATTCTCTACAAGCTCCTTTACTTCTTGGCGGGCGCGCCGGCCTTGGGCCGCTTCGCCCCGTACTTGGAACGCCCCTGCATGCGCCCCGCCACGCCGGCCGCATCCAGGGCGCCGCGGATGACGTGATAGCGCACGCCGGGCAGGTCCTTCACACGGCCGCCGCGGATCAGCACAATCGAGTGCTCCTGGAGGTTGTGGCCGACGCCCGGGATGTACGTGGTCACCTCAATCCCGTTGGTCAGCCGCACGCGGGCCACCTTGCGCAGCGCCGAGTTCGGCTTCTTCGGCGTGGTCGTGTACACACGCGTGCAAACGCCCCGCTTCTGGGGGCAGCCCTGCAAAGCCGGGCTCGCCGTCTTGTAGCGCGGCGGCTTTCTTCCCTTGCGAACCAGCTGATTGAATGTCGGCACGAACGTCCCTCAGAACAATCCTGTTTCCAACCCAAACCTGCCACCGGAGGCATCGCGCGGCCAACGCGCCGGCCCGGCCCGGGCCCGCACGCCAGCCGCCTGCCGGCAGCCTGAATCCAGTGCTCTTCGCGTGACTCGGCGCACGGCAGGACATCGCCCCGCCGTCGCTCGTCAGTGAGGGTCTACTTCGGACACGCCCATGCTCCGCTCAGCTCGATGTCTGAGGGAACCTCGGGGCGGGCCCCCGGTCGGCTTCCCTTGCGGCCGCTTTCACGGCCAGCGGCGGGGAAGGGTCACCAGGAGCGGTGCAGAGAGCTCCTCGAACTCTTTCAGCGTAGCTCGACTCCGAAATCCTTGTCAACCGCCCTGCCGGCCGTCAGGAAATCCTCCCCATGCGCGCCGTCTCAGGCTCTTCAACCAGTATCCCGGCAGTGCCAACGGTACTAGAACTTTTCCGGAGAAATTTGCTCCCGCCACGCCACCCATCCATTGGAAAGCCGAAACAACCGAACCGATCGAAAGCCAGGGAGCGAACACTGCCGTGTCTGGAACCCTCTTTCGATCCACTCCCGGCCGGCGAGCCGGGAGCCAGGGGTCAGCGTCCCGCCGCGGCGCCGTCGTCCTCGCAATCCTTTCGTGGCTGCTCTGCCTGGGCCTCGGGGCGAGTCCGGCCTGGGCCAGCCCGCTCGAGTGGCGGCCGGAGCCCGATCCATTGATCGCAAAGTCGGAGGGCACACCGTACTTCGAGGCTCGTCTTCAGGCGTGCACGCAGGACGGCGGCTGCCTGACCATCCTGCCCGACTCCCGCCTGCCCGAAGTGCTGGCAACGCCCCTGCGAGCGCACCTGCCGGCGGCGGTCGCGCGTATCCTTCTGCCGGCAGGCTCGCGCTGGATGCTCGTGTCGCGGGGCGAGACCGGGCCGCTGGTTTCAGCCCATGCGTTCCTGCTGCGGGCGCCGCAGGTCGGCGACCGTCCGCAGACCGTGTCGCTCCCCTTCGATCTGGTGGCGCGGGCCGACCGTCTCCACGTGGCCGGCATGTTCCTCATCGGCATCGCCCTGCTGCTCAGCAGCAGCGTGCTCGGATTCCTCATCCGTCACCCCGCTGAGCCGGTCATCCCCGGCGCCGAGCAGCCTTTCATCCCCGAGAAAAAAATCCTGCCCCGGCTGGTGGCCTCGCCCGCCGCCTCGGGCAGGTCGCGGCCGTAGTAAGCTCGGCTGCATGAGATTCGGGCTTGCCGTTCTTCTGGCGGCGGCCGCCCTCGGCCAGCCGCCCCTTCAGTTTGCCGACCTGCGGGACCTGCGCCTGGCCAACGGCCGGACGGTACCCTCATGCCGGATCGGCTATCGCACGTATGGAACCCTCGACGCAGCCAGGTCAAACGCCGTCCTGTTCCCCACCTGGTTTACGGGCAAAAGCGAACAACTGGACGCTCTGGTGGGTCCCAACCGGCTGGTTGATCCCGCCCGCCACTTCGTGATCACGGTGGACGCCCTCGGCAACGGCGTCAGTTGCTCGCCTTCCAACACCGGCGAAGCGCTGCGCGATCTCTCCATCGCCGACATGGTGGAGGCCGAGCGCCGGCTGGTGAGCGAACGCCTCGGCCTGAAGCGCCTTCACGCCGTCATCGGCATCTCGATGGGCGGCATGCAGACGTTTGAATGGATCACCGCGCATCCGGAGATGATGCGCGCCGCCGTGCCGATTGTCGGCTCGCCGCGGCTGAGCGCCTCCGACATCCTGCTCTGGAGCGCCGAGCTGCGTGCCATCGAGGCCCTGGAACAGGCTGGACGCGATCCGCGCGAGGCCATGCCGGCCGTGCGCCTGATGCACGAATTCGCTCTCACCTCGCCCGCCTGGATCCACGCAAACCGCCCGCGCGAGGGCCTGGACGCGTTCCTCCGCCAGCTGGAAGCCGACGCGCGCAAGGGCATGGATCCGCGCGACTATGCAGCCCAGTTGCGCGCGATGCTCGGCCACGACGTGACGCGGCGCTTTGGCGGCTCGATGGAAAAGGCGGGCGCGGCCGTACAGGCGCGGGTGCTGGTGGTGGCCTCGGCGCAGGACCACATGGTGAACCCGCTGCCGGCCCTCGAAATGGCCGCTCTGGCGGGCTTCGACGTGCTGCGGCTCGACACCGACTGCGGCCATCTCGCCACGCGCTGCGCCGACGCGCGCATCGCCGCCGCCGTGCGCGAGTTCCTTGCCTCCGCCCATTGAAACGTTTCGCCCCTGGCGCGGGCCGGTTCGCTTACGATAGGATTTCAGGTCAGCCATGCAGCAGGCAGCCAGCAGACTCATCAGCCTTGGCGGGATCGACATTGCGATCATCGCCATCTACTTCGCGATGGTGCTGGGCATCGGCTTCTATCTGAAGGGCCGGTCCGGCACGGGCGAGGATTTCTTCCTCGCCGGGCGGGAAATGACGGCATGGATCGCCGGCCTCAGCTTCCTCGCGGCCAATCTGGGCTCGCTCGAACTCATGGGCTGGGCGGCGGCGGCCTATCAGTACGGCATTCTCGCCACGCACTGGTACTGGGTGGGCGCCATTCCGGCGATGCTCTTCCTCGGCGTCGTGATGATGCCCTTCTACTACATCTCGAAGACTCACTCCGTCCCCGGATATCTGAAGCTCCGCTTCGGCGAGCCGGCCCGCGCGCTGTCGGCCATCACCTTCGGCTTCATGACGGTGCTGATGAGCGGCATCAATATGTACTCGATGGCCCTGGTGATGAAAGTCGTTCTCGGCTGGGACATCAACTTTTCCATCTGGGTGAGCTCGCTCACGGTGGCCATCTATGTGGCCCTCGGCGGCCTGAGGTCGGCCATCTTCAATGAAGTGCTCCAGTTCATTCTCATCTGGGCCGGCGCGCTGGTCATTCCGATCGTCGGCCTGATCGAAGCCGGGGGCTGGGACGGCATGGTGGCCCGCATCCAGACCAACTTTCCGGGACAGGACTACACGCATCTGTGGCGCACAATGGGCAGCTTCACCGACAACCCGATGGGCATCCACTGGACGGGCATCGTCTTCGGGCTTGGCTGGGTGATCAGCTTCGGCTACTGGACCACGGATTTCCTCGTCGTCCAGCGCGTGCTGGCGGCCAAGGATCTGCGCGCGGCCAAGCTGGCGCCGGTCATCGGCGCGGCATTCAAGATGATGGTGCCGTTCATCGTGATCCTGCCCGGGCTGCTGGGGCTGGCGGTGCTGCCCATCCGTCTACAGCCGGAAGACGTCGCCGTCTCGGCCGGCGGGCACAGCTACAACGAGGTGCTGCCGCTGATGCTGGCCCGCTACGCCGGCCCGGGGCTGCTCGGATTGGGCATCACCGCGCTGATCGCCGGCTTCATGAGCGGCATGGCCGGCAACGTGAGCGCCTTCGCCACCGTGTGGACGTACGACATCTATCGCGCGCTGTGGAAGAAGGAGGCCCCGGACGCGCACTATGTGTCCATGGGCCGCTGGTGCACCATCCTCGGCGTGCTCGTCTCCATCGGCACGGCCTACCTGGTCATGCAGTTCAAGTCCATCATGGATTACGTCCAGGCGTTGTTCAGCTTCTTCATCGCGCCGCTGTTCGGCACGGTGCTGCTCGGCATGCTATGGAAGCGCGCTACCCCGGCCGGCGGCTTCTGGGGGCTGCTCGCCGGGACGCTGTCGAGCATCGCCATGTGGGCCTGGGTCAAGATGGATCCCTCCGCCTTGCGCTACATCGCCCTCTCGCCGCATGCGAAGGACATGGCCGAGAACATGTACCGCGCTCTGTGGAGCTGGATCATCTGCGTCGTGGTCACCGTGGTGGTGAGCTATCTGACCAGGCCGCTGCCTGAAAGCGCCCTGCGCGGGCTTGTCTACGGCTGCACCGACGTGCCGCACGAACGCGACATGCCCCTCTGGCAGCGGCCCATCTTCTGGGCCGGAGTCGTCGGCGGCGTGTTCCTGCTGCTTCAGATCATTTTCTGGTAGTTCTGTTTCAGCCCTGCCCGTAGCGCGCCTGCGGCCCGTGCTTGCGCAGGAAGTGCTCGTCGTGCAGCGGACTCGCGATCGGCGCGGCGTCCGGCCTGAGCGCGAGCGTCAGCGCCGCCATCCGTGCGATCTCTTCGAGCAGCACCGCGTGCATCGCCGCCTGCGACGGGCTCCGGCCCCAGGCAAACGGCCCGTGCGAGGCCACCAACACCCCGGGCTGCGTCAGCGGATCCAGCGCCGCAAACCGGCGCACGATCGCCCGCCCGGTGTTGAGCTCGTATCCCGTGCGGATTTCCTCCTCGCTGAGCGGCTCGGTCACCGGCACCGGCCCGTGAAAATAGTCGGCGTGGGTCGTCCCCAGACAAGGAATTTCGCGCCGCGCCTGCGCGAAGGCGGTGGCGTAGGTCGAGTGCGTGTGCACGACGCCGCGCACGCCGCGGAAATTGCGGTAGATCTCAAGGTGCGTGTCGAGGTCGGAAGAGGGCCGCAGCGTGCCTTCCACGATCCTGCCCTCGAGGTCGGTCACCACCATGTCTTCCGGACGGAGCTTCTCGAAAGGCACTCCGCTGGGCTTGATCGCCACCAGGCCCTCGGCCGGGTCGTAGCCGCTGGCATTGCCGAACGTGTAAAGCACCAGCCCGCGCCGGACGATCTCAAGGTTGGCCTCCAGCACTTCCTCTCGCAGGGCAGGTATCCGCATCCGCTTCCATTGACCTCCATTCCGAGTGTATGCGATATCATGACAAGTCTCCCGGGGAGGTTGGAAAGGCGATGGCCATCGTCGCAGGCGTGGATTTCGGCACACAGAGCGTACGGGTTTCCCTGTTTGACAGCAACAGCGGCAGGATCGGCGCTGCCGTGGCTGAATATCCGGTGCACCGCCGCCGCGAAGATCCCGATTACGCCACCCAGAGCCACGCCGACCACATGAGCGCGCTCGCCGTGGCTGCCAGGGCGGCGCTGCAATCAGCGGGCATCCGCGGCGATCAGGTGGAAGCCATCGCGCTCGACACCACCGGCTCCACGGTGCTCGTTCTCGATGAGAACCTCGAGCCGCTCGACGATTATTACCTCTGGTGCGACCACCGCGCCTGGCGGGAAGCGGCGGAAATCACCGCCAAAGCGCGCGAATGGAAGCTCGAAGCGATCGAATGGTGCGGCGGCGTTTACTCGTCCGAGTGGGGCTTCTCCAAACTTCTCCATTGGCTGCGCCACAACCCGGAAAAGCGCGCCCGCTTCGCCACGGCCATCGAGCACTGCGATTATGTGGCCGCGGTGCTGTGCGGCATCCGCTCGCTGGACGAGCTGCCGCGCTCGGTCTGCGCCATGGGCCACAAGTGGATGTGGAACGCCGCACTCGGCGGGCTGCCGCCGGAGGACTTTCTCGCAGGCGTCGACCCGCTGCTCGCGGGAGTGCGCGCAAAGATGCGCGGCCGCTACCAGACATCGGACAAACTGGCCGGCCGCCTGTGTCCCGAATGGGCCGAAAGGCTCGGCCTCCGCGCCGGCATCCCCATCCCGACGGGCGCCTTCGACGCCCACTGGGACGCCATTGGCGCCGGCATCCGCGAAGGCGACGTCGTCAACGTCGTCGGCACCTCCACCTGTATGATGGCGATCGCAAAACAGGCGGGCCTGATCCCCGGCGTCTGCGGCGTGGTCCAGGGCTCCATTCACCCGGACTATTTCGGCATCGAGGCTGGCCTGTCCGCGGTGGGCGACATCTTCGAGGCGATCGCACGGCGCGCCGGCACGACGGTGGCACAGCTTTCCCGGGGCCTCGAAAGCTACCGCGCGGGCTCCACCGGCCTGCTCCGTATGAGCTGGGACAACGGCGACCGCACCGTGCTGGTCAACGCCGAGCTCGGCGGCGTCACCCTCGGCTGGACTTTGACATCGACGCCCGCCGACGAGCTGTTTGCGGCCATCGAGGGCACCGCCTTCCACACGCGCATCATTCTGGAACGCATGGCCGAATATGGCGTCCCCATCCGGCGCGTGATCAACGGCGGCGGCGTCCCGCAGCGCAATGAAGTGCTGAACCGCGTCTACGCCAACGTCTTCCGCATGCCGGTGCTCGTGCCCGCGCAGGAAGTCACCAGCCTCGGCTCGGCCATCTTTGCCTTCCTTGCCGCTGGAACCTTCCGCACCGTCGAAGAAGCGCAGGAGCGGCTTTGTCCCACCTATCGGGTGGTGGAGCCGAACCCGCAGGAGGCGGCCATCTACGAACGGCTGTATCCGCTCTATCGCAGGCTCTACTTCGCGCTCGGCCGGCCCGGATCCGACCCCGTGGCCATCGGCGACATATTGCCCCAGTTGCGGGCCATCCGTTCGAGCCAGCCGCATTAGGGCTGCGGCGGCCCGTTTGGCTTGCCTACACTGAAAAAGCGCGATGGATTTCTCCTCGCGGGCCGCTGCGCTGGTCCGCTTCCTGAAAAAGAACCGCGAGGCGCCCCTCGCCATTCTGATCGGCGTGGTCACCAGCCTGGTGATCGCCGCCTTTATCTGGACCACCGAACTGGTGGGCGCACGTCTCTACACGGCGGAGAGCCCCGCCTGGATGCGCCTCATCTTCCCGGCCGCAGGGGCGCTGTTTTCTGGGCTGCTGCTGTACCGCTATTTCCCGGACGCCCGCGGCAGCGGCATCCCGCAGACCAAGGCCGCGCTGTTCACCGGCCGCACGGTGAGTCTCCGCACGGCGATCGGCAAGTTCGTCTGCTGCTCGGTCTCGCTCGGCAGCGGCATCTCGCTCGGCCGCGAAGGGCCTTCCGTGCAGATCGGCGCCGGCATCGTCTCCGGCATCGGCAGGAGAGTCGGGCTGAAAGAGCGGGAGGCCTCGACGCTGATCCCGATGGGCGCTGCGGCCGCGCTCGCCGCGGCGTTCAACACGCCCATCGCCGGCGTGCTGTTCACGCTCGAGGAGATCCTCGGCGACATGCACGCCCGCATCTTCGGGGGCGTGGTGCTCGCTTCTGCCTCCTCGTGGCTGGTGCTGCACCTGCTGCTGGGCGACGAGCCCCTGTTTCATGTCCCTGCCTACCGCCTGGGCTCGCCGGTCGAGCTGCTGGTCTACGTCCTGCTTGGACTGGCCGGCGGGCTCGTCTCGGCGCTCTTCCAGTGGCTGCTCGTGAAGCTGCGGGAGCGTTTTCTGGCGCTGCCCAAGCGCACGCTTCCCTGGCAGCCCGTGGCAGGCGGCCTCTTCGTCGGCCTGCTGGCGTGGTGGATTCCCGGACTGCTCGGCGTCGGCTATGGCGCCGTCGGCCAGGCGCTGAATGGGAGTATGGCGTGGCACGTCATGCTGCTGCTGCTCCTGCTCAAGTTGCCCGCCACGGCGCTGTGCTACGCCTCCGGCAACCCGGGCGGCATCTTCGGCCCCAGCCTCTTTCTCGGCGCGATGCTCGGCGGCAGCATCGGCTCGCTCAGCCATTCGCTGTTTCCCGAGATGACCGGCCCGCCCGGCGCCTACGCGCTGGTGGGCATGGGCACGACCTTCGCCGGCATCATTCGCACGCCGATGACCTCCGTGCTGATGATCTTCGAGCTGACCCGTGACTATTCAATTATTGTTCCGCTGATGATCTCCAACCTGCTCAGCTTCTGGCTGGCGCGCCGCCTGATCCGGACGCCCATCTACGAGCAGCTGGCCGCCCAGGACGGCGTCCACCTTCCCAAACCGCCAGACGAGCGTACCGAACATGAGCTCATGGTCCGCGACGCCATGCGCCCGGTGAGCCTGCTGCTCGATCCCGATACGGAAGTCGGCGAAGCGGCGCTGTACCCGGGCCGCCACTTCCTGGTCGGGCGCGACGGCGTCCTTTGGGGCATCGTCTCCTCGGAAGAACTCTTCCACGCCCCCGGCCACGCGCACCTGGCCGAACTGCTCCCTCTCCTGCCGGAAGCCATGCCCTCCCCGCCTTCTGCGCTCCTGCCCCATATGCACCCCGATCATCCCCTCGACCTTGCCCTCCACCGCTTCGGCGCCACCGGGCTCACTGTCCTGCCCGTCACGGACCGCATGAACTCGCGCCTTCTGCTCGGCGAGCTCACTCTTCAGGATCTGCTCGACGCCTACCGGCGAAGCGCGGCGCAGTGACCCATCGGGACGCTTGCGCCGGAGGCATTGCATGGTCATACTCGGCCCCATGCCAAAGTTCCTCATTGAACGGAACATCCCCAATGCTGGGAGCCTGTCGGCAGAGGCGCTCCGGGCTATTTCCCGGAGCTCGTGCGGTGTCCTGCGCAGCATGGGTCCGCAGATTCAGTGGGTCCACAGCTACGTGACCGGCGACAGGGTCTATTGCGTCTATATTGCTCCCGATGAAGCCAGCATTCGCGAACACGCCCGGCGCGGCGGCTTCCCGGCGGACCACATCAGCGAAGTGAAGCACATCATCGATCCTTCCACGGCGGACTAGCCCCTTTGGGTCGAGCGGTTCGCCAGCCTCTTATCTGCGCCTGGCCTGCCCGCCCGTCAGCCCATCCGGGCGCACCGCGGGGCCGGCCAGACCCGTCAGTGATGTCCGACGATGCCACACGATCGCCCCGGAAAAATCTCCTCACGGGGCGAGGAGCCGCCCGTGCCAGTTGTTTCCCGGAAACAGCGGGCTCCAGAGACCCCGAACCAGAGCCTCAGGCATTTTTCCTGCAACCCGCGCCGGCGCAGCGTGCGTCTGTCGGGCAGGAGAAACGGGCCATGAGGAACATCGCACTGGCTGCCGCGCTGACGGCTTTCGCTCTCCCGCTCCTGGCGGACTGGAACGTGAACGTCAACATCGGCGCGGCGCCATACTATGGCTACGGCCCGGCCGACGTCGTCTACGTCGGGCGCTACGTGCCCGCTTACGACGTGCCGCTGATCTTCGTCGCAGCGCGCCACGCGCGCGTCCGGCCGGTGGTGATCGTCGAAGCCTACAGGCGTGGCGGATGGGGCCATGTCTGCTCGCGCTTCGGCGTTCCCCGCAAAGTGCTGTTCGCGCCCGTGCCGCCGCCCGTTTCCCTGTATGATCGGCAGGGGTGGCGCGATGACAGGCATGGGCGCAAGGCGTTCAAAGGCAAGCACGGCCGCTGGCGCGATTGAATCGTCTCTCGCCGCCCTTTTCCTGCTTCTTCTTTCGATCCCGGCTGCGGCGCAGCCCCGCCGCCCGGAGGTGTTCGGCTTCGCCGGCCCCGCGCACATGAGCGAGGACGAAGGCTCCCTCGGCAACGGCCCCGTCTTCGGCGGCGCGGTCACTCTGCCCTCCGCCAGGCGCTGGGCCGTGGATCTCGATCTGACGCATTTCCGTACTGAGCGCGAGGAACGCAGCTTCCGCTACGGCGGCAACCGCACGCACCTCGCGCCTGCTCTCCAGTGCCGTGGCGGCGGGCAGCGCTCCTACGGGTTCGCTGCGTTCGGCGCAGGCGTCACCGCTTCAGAGACCTGGTCCGAACACGGCGGTTCGCGTGTCTCTTATCGCGACACGAAACTCACGCTCCACACCCGCACCGGTTTCGTCGCGGCGATGACACAGCGGTGGCTCTTCCGCGCCGACGTGTTCCTCGCCTTCCGTTACGTTGCGCCGGACTTCGGCGTGCGCGCCGGCGTGGGATACCGCTTCTGAGGGCAGCCTTGCGCTAGGCCTCGGTCCAGTCCAGCACCACCTTGGCGGCCTCGCCCGAGAGGATCGCCTCAAAGCCCTTCTCAAACTCGGTGTAGTGAAAGCGGTGCGTGATCACCGGCGAAATGTCGAGCCCCGATTCGAGCATCACCGTCATCATGTACCAGGTCTCGTACATCTCGCGCCCGTAAATGCCCTTGATCGTGAGCATCGAGAAGATCACCGTGTTCCAGTCGATGGCCGCCTCGCCCGGCTGAATGCCCAGCAGCGCGATCCGGCCGCCGTGGCACATGTGGGCGATCATGTCGCGGAAGGCCTGCGGGCTGCCGGACATCTCCAGCCCGACGTCAAAGCCCTCCTTCATGCCCAGCTCCTGCATCACCTGTTTCAGGCTGGTCTGGCGCGGGTCAATGGCGCGCGTCACGCCGAATTTCTTCGCCAGCTCCAGCCGATTCGGGTTCAGGTCGGTGATGACGACAAAGCGCGCGCCCGCGTGGCGCACCACCGCCGCCGCCATCAGCCCGATGGGCCCCGCCCCGGTGATCAACACGTCTTCGCCGAGTACCGGAAAGCTGAGCGCCGTGTGGACGGCGTTGCCGAAGGGATCAAAGATGGACGCGATCTCCAGCGGCACGTGCGGCGCGTGCTTCCAGATGTTGGACATCGGAACCGAAATGTATTCGGCGAAGCACCCCGGGCGGTTCACGCCCACTCCCTGCGTGTGCGCGCAAAGGTGCCGCCGCCCGGCCAGACAGTTCCGGCAGCGCCCGCAGACCACATGGCCTTCGGCGCTGACAATGTCGCCCGGGAAAAAGTCGTTGACGTTGGCGCCGACGCGCACGATGCGGCCGACGAATTCATGTCCGATCACCATCGGTACGGGGATGGTCTTCTGCGCCCACTCGTCCCATTTCCAGATGTGGACGTCGGTACCGCAGATGGACGCCTTCTCGACGCGGATCAGAACGTCGTTGATGCCGATCTCCGGCACCGGCACCTCTTCCAGCCAGAGCCCGGGCTCGGCTCTTTTCTTCACGAGAGCCTTCATGGTCGTGGGTATGTTCATACGTTCTCCCTGGAACGAAGCTTCTTTCAGTAAAGCAGCTTGGCAACGGGCATGGCGCGGCGGCTGCCGGCCTCTGGCGCAGCCGCCTGCGGTTGTGGCATATTGAGGGGTGAGCCACCCTAGCTCAGCTGGCAGAGCGGCTGATTCGTAATCAGCAGGTCGCCGGTTCGATCCCGGCGGGTGGCTCCACGCCAAACTCCCGTCCTCCGCTCTCTCCCGCTCTCCGCAAGCACCACGGAACCTGCCGCGCGGCGCCCGCCGCCCGGATCCCGGTCCTTCCCCAGGAAAGGACATTGACTCTCCGGCAGGCTCTCAATAGAATCGTCACAGGCTGGAGAAGGGCCTTTTGCCCATTGCCTTCCCCGTGAGGCCGTTTTCTCCGCCAGAGGGGTTCAGCTCACCGTTTCCTGGAGGATGTCGGACATGAGGCTTTCGCCCTTGAACCTTCGTGCAGCCACACTGGGCCTGTTTTCCCTGCTCCTCTGCCAGAGTCTCTTCGGACAGGCGGCCGCGATCAACGGCCAGATCGAAGGCACCGTCACCGACCCGGCCGGCGCCGTCGTGGCACAGGCCGACGTTTCGCTGCGCAACGTGGACACCGGGCTCGTCCGCACGCAGAAGACCGATGCCGCAGGGTTCTACCGCTTTCCGCTACTGCCCCTGGGCAACTATGAACTCACGGTCACCGCGGCTGGCTTCGCGCCGGCACGCCGCAGTGGCATCGTGCTGAGCGCCGGATCCAACGCCGTCGTGGACATCACGCTCTCGCTCAGCGCCACAGCCACCGAAATCGTCGTCACCGCCGCTCCGCCCGCAGCCGAGCCGGGACGCGTGGACATCGGCGGCACGCTGCCGGCCACCCAGGTGACGAATCTGCCCCTCGTGTCACGCAACACGTATAACTTCATCCTGCTCCAGCCTAATGTGAGCGGGCGCCCGAACACGGAGCTCGGCGTTCCCCGCAAGGTCAACGCCAACGGCTTCGCCGGCCGGATCAATTATCAGTTCGACGGCTCCAACAACACCCAGGGCGACCGCGCCGGCATCCGCCTGATGCCGATCTCAAACACCTTCATCGCCGAAGTCCAGATGGTGAACAACGGCTTCGCGCCCGAGTTCGGCAACACCGTCGGCACCGTCTTCAACAGCATCTCCAAATCGGGCTCGAACGACCTCCGCGGCGAGGCCGCCTACCTGTTCCGCCGGAAGGACTTCAGCGCCCATCCGGCGCTGCTGGCAGCCAACCGCCCGAAACCCGATCTGACGGTCAACAACTACTTCGGCAACGCCGGCGGCCGCATCATCCGCGACCGCCTCTTCTTTTTCGGCGGATGGGAGTCGCTCGACCGCGACCTGCCGACCACCATCACCGCCAACCCGAATGCCATCTCCGCGCTCGGATTGCCCGCCACCGTGCTCAACGCGGCGCCCTTCTCGCAGAAGGCGCGCTTCGGCATCGCCCGCATCGACTGGCAGGTGAACAGCAACAACTCCGTCTTCGTGCGCTACAACTATTTCCGCAACAACTCGCCCTACAACAGCGTGGTCAGCCAGGGGCTGGCCGACACCAGCCACTGGTTCCGGGACCGCGTCCATGCCGTCGCCGCACAGTGGATCTCGACGCTCTCGCCCGGCCTGCTGAACGAATTCCGCTTCCAGGCGCCCCGCCGCCTGCAATGGCGCGAGGCCGGCGACTGGACCGGGCCCGGCCCCGTCATCCAGATCACCGGCCAGGTCACCTTCAATGGCTCGCCCAATGTCGGCTTCCGCGCCGTGGAAACCACTCCCGAAATCGTCAACAACTTCAGCATCCTCCGCGGCCGGCACCAGTTCCGCATGGGCGGCAGCGTCCGGTGGGTGCTGAATGAGAACCGTCAGGCCGTTTTCGCCCAGTACAATTTCGGCAGCGTGCAGGCCTATCTCGACGCCAAAAACGGCGTCAATCCGCGCGGCTATGCCAGCTTTACCCAGCGGCTCGGCGACCCGAACCTGGATTACAGCCACCGCTTCAACAGCCTCTACTGGCAGGACAACTGGAAAATGCGGCCGAATTTCACCGTGATTTACGGCGTCCGCTATGACCTGTACAGCCTCCCCGCCCCGGCCGCCGACGCCGCTTATGAAATTTCCCGTTCCTTCCGCACGGACCGCAACAACTGGGCCCCCCGGCTCGGCTTCGCGTGGTCGCCGGACAGGGAACAGAAGTGGGTGATCCGCGCCAGCGGCGGCATCTTCTATGACGCTCCGCAGACCGACATTTACCGCCGCGCCATCGTCAACAGCGGCAACCCGCGCGTCTTCAATATTTCGGTCACTCCCGCCCAGAGCTTCGCCCCCAATTTCCCGAACGTTTTCTCCGGAGTTCCGTCCGGCTTCAGCCTGCCCATCCAGAGCATCGAGACGGTGGCCCCCGATTTCCGCACCCTGTATTCGGCCAACGCCAATCTCCAGATCACGCGCGAAATCACGAAGAATACGAGCCTCAGCGCCGGCTATTTCTTCACCAAGGGCACGGGAATTCCCGTCTATCGCAACATCAACGTCCAGCCGGGGCCAAACCGCCTTGCCGACGGCCGCCCCATTTTCCTCACGGCGCGCATCGACCCGCGCTTCAACAACATCGTCATGGCCGAGTCTGTGGGCAATTCAAACTACAACGGGCTCAACCTCACGCTGAACCGCCGCTACTCGCGCGCCCTGGACCTGTTTGCCAGCTACACCTGGTCGCACGCCATCGACGACGCGCCGGAGCAGAACAACATCGATTCCGGCACCAACGTGTTTCCGTCCGATCCGACCAACCGCCGCCGCGACCGCGGCAATTCGCTCTCAGACCGCCGCCATGTTCTCAATCTCAGCGGCGTGCTCCGGCCTTCCTGGAACGGCGGCAATGCGGCGCTCCGCGCGCTCATCAACAACAACCAGTTCGCTTTCATCCTCACCGCGATGAGCGGCGACATCTTCAACATCGGCTCCAACCGGAACCTCAACAACGATCCGACCATCCCCAACGCCTTCCAGCGCCCGCTTTTCATCGGCCGCAACACCCACCGGGGCCCGGCCACAAAGCAGTTTGACCTCCGTTACAGCCGGTATTTCCCGATCCGCGAGCGCTGGCGGCCGGAGTTTTTCGCCGAATTCACCAATCTCTTCAACACGGTCAACGTCACCGGCGTCAACACGACCGCCACGGTGGATGCCGCCGGCAACATCCTCACGCCCCCGTCGTTTGCCTACACGGGAGCGCTCGATCAGCGCCTGCTTCAGCTCGGCCTCAGGCTGAATTTCTGAAAGGCCACGGCAACGGAATGTTCCCGCATCCCCTGTATGCGAAACATGTGCTCGCGCACAATTTCCTCGACTTCCAGCGTTATTTTCTCGATGACCTGCTCGACGTGCTCGGCGCCCACGCGCTGATGCTGCGGGAAGTCGGCCTTCTCGATCCCGGTGATCTTGCCCGGATCGCCGAAGCCCTGGACAGGCTGGATCGGAAAAGGATCCGCGAATTGTCCTACGACGGCTCCACCGAGGACGTCTTTTTCCTCATCGACCGCGAGCTGGAGACGCTGGCTGGAGCCGCCGCCGGACGGCTCCGCGCGGCACGCTCCCGCAATGATTTCGACGTCACGCTGTACCGCCTCCAGATCCGGCGCCGCCTGCTGGGCCTGGTCGGAAACACGCTGGAGCTCACACGGACGCTGCTCGCCACGGCAGCCGCCCACCGCGCAACCGTGTTCCCGGCCCGCACGCACGCCCAGCCGGCGCAGCCCACGACGCTCGCTCACGTGCTGCTGGGCGTGACCGAATGCCTGCTGCGCGACGCTGGCAGGCTGCGCGCGGCGTTCGCCACCGTCAACCTCTCTCCGCTCGGTTCCTGCGCCATCACGACGACCGGTTTCCCGATCGACCGCCGCGCCACCATGCGCTGGCTCGGCTTCGACGGCTTGCAGGTGAACAGCTACGGCGCCATCGCCGCCGTCGATTACATCGGCGAGAGCCTTTCCGCCGTGGCCGTGGCCGCCCTCACCCTGGGTCAGTTCCTCCAGCTTCTGCTGGACTGGTCGAAGCCGGAGGCCGGCTTCCTCCGCCTCGGCGACGCGTGGGTCCAGATCTCCAGCATCATGCCGCAGAAGCGCAATCCCGTTTCGCTCGAACACGCCCGCGTGCTCGCCTCGCGCGCCTTCATGCAGGCCCATGCGTCCCTGGGCTGCCTGCACAACGCGCCGTTCGAGGACACCGTCGATCGCGAAGACGACCTGATGCCGCTCGTCTTCGACGCCATGGACTGCATGCAGCGGGCCCTGGCGGTGACGGGCGGCGCCATCGCGGATGCGAACTTCGATGCCGGGCGCATGCGCGAGCTCTCCTCGCGCCGCTTCATCACCACGACCGAACTGGCCGACACGCTGGTGCGCCGCGAAGGTCTCAGCTTCCGGGACGCCCACGAACTGGTGGCCGAGGCCGTCCGCCAGGCCGGCAGCGATGCCGCTTCCGCCATCGCCGCCTCCCTGGCGGCGTCCGCCCTCACGCTGCTCGGCAGGCCGCTCTCCCTTTCCGCTGAAGAGATCGAAGCGGCGCTCGACCCGTGGCGCTTCATCGAGGTGCGCACCGTCGAAGGCGGCCCCGCACCGCCCGCCGTGGATGCACAGATCGCGGCACAGCAGTCAGCGCTCGAGGAAAATTCCGCGTGGCTGCGCCAGGCGCAGTCCAGGCTGGAAGCCGCGCGCGGCCGCCTTCACACGGCCCTGCGCGAGGCGCGGGCCTGAAACCGCACTGCGGCAGGGCCGCCTGGCGACCGCATAGTACAATCGAATTTCATGCGAAAGCCCGCAATAGCTGCCGTTTTTGCGCTGCTTTGGGCGGGCGCGGCCGCCGCGCGCGAGCCGGTGCGGGCGCGTCATGCGATGGTGGTGGCCCAGGAGCCGCTGGCCGCTGACGTGGGCGCGGAAATCCTCAAAAAAGGCGGCAACGCCATTGACGCTGCCGTGGCCGTCGCCTTCGCCCTGGCAGTGACGCACCCTTCCGCCGGCAACCTCGGCGGCGGCGGATTCCTGCTGGCGCGCTTCGCCGATGGCCGCGCCACGTTTGTCGATTTCCGCGAAATGGCGCCGCTGGCCGCATCTCGCAACATGTATCTCGGCCCGGACGGCAAGGCCACCGAAGATTCCCTCATCGGCTGGCGCGCCGCCGCCGTGCCGGGCACGGTTCGCGGCCTCGAACTCGCCCACCGGAAATACGGCCGCAGGCCGTGGGCGGAGCTCGTTGCGCCCGCCGTCCGGCTTGCCGCTGAAGGCGTCATGCTGTCCTACGCCGAGGCGCGATCGATCTGCGGCGCCCGCACGCGGCTGGGCCGCTTCGAAACGTCCCGCCGCATCTTCCTCAACAACGGCGCCTGTTACGAACCCGGCGAAGTGTTGCGGCAGCCGGAGCTGGCGCGCACGCTCGCTCGCATCGCCCGCCACGGCGCGCGCGACTTCTATGAAGGCGAAACGGCGCGCATCCTCGCCGAAGAGATGAAGGCGCACGGCGGGCTCATCACGCTCGACGACCTGCGCGGCTACCGCGCCATCGAACGCGAGCCGCTCCGCGGCAGCTACCGCGGCTACACGATCCTCACCGCGCCGCTGCCCAGCTCCGGCGGCATCGGCATCCTTCAGATGCTCGGCATGCTCGAAGGTACCGGCTATGAGAAGTCCGGCGCGGGCTCGGCCGCCGCGCTGCATTTTCTTGCGGAAGTCATGCGCCGTTATTTCGCCGACCGCGCCGAATTCCTCGGCGACTCGGACTTCGCCCGCGTCCCGGTGCGCGGTCTGCTCGACCCCGCCTACATCGCCTCCCGCCGCGCCTCCATCCACCCGGACCGCGCCACGCCCAGTCGCGAACTCGGCGCGGGCCGGCCTCGGCAGGAGTCCGAAGATACCACCCACTTCAACGTGATCGACGCCGAGGGCAATGCCGTCGCCCTGACATATACGATCAACAACTCCTACGGCAGCGCAGTGACGGTCCCGCGGCTCGGCTTTCTGTTGAACAACGAAATGGACGACTTCGCCGTGCAGCCCGGCAGGCCCAACATGTTCGGGCTCATCCAGGGCGAGGCCAACGCGATCGCGCCGCGCAAGCGGCCGCTGTCGGCGATGACACCTGCCATCGTGGAAAAGGACGGCCGGCTGGTGATGGCGCTGGGCGCGCCCGGCGGGCCGCGCATCATCAGCGGCGTGCTTCAGGTGCTCGTTCACGTCATCGACTTCCGCATGGACATCCAGCAGGCCGTGGACCAGCCGCGCGTCCACCACCAGTGGATGCCGGACCGGTTGTACCACGAACCCGGCCTCTCGCCGGACACGCTCGCACTGCTCCGTCAGCGCGGCCACGAGCTCGTGCCCATCTACGCCGTCGGCTCGGTGGAGGCCATCGTGGTAGAGGAGCCGCGCGTGCGCGCCGTGGCCGACGCGACCACCGCCGGCTCCAACGTCACCGACCGCATCCGCTGGCTCGCCGCCGCGCAGAACGGCCGCAGCGCCGGCAAGGCGTCCGGATTCTGAATCCCATGCAGCGCGCCCTTTCCACGCACGTCATCGTCAATCACCGCCTCACCACCGTGTGGCTCGAGCGGATCCATGAGGCGGGCTTCCCGCTGGTCGAGATCTTCTGCGCCCGTCAGCACTTCGACTACCGCAACCGCTCCCAGGTCGCCGAGCTCGGCTACTGGTTCCGCGACTCGGAACTGAAGTGCCACTCGCTGCACTCGCCCATGTACAGCGACGACTGCTGGGGCCGCTCCGGACCCGGCGCCGTCGTCTCCATTACCGAGCTGTCCAAGCCGAAGCGCCTCGCCGCCGTCGACGAGATCAAGCGCGCTCTCGACGTGGCCGAGAAATTTCCGTTCCGCTACCTCATCCAGCACCTCGGTGTGGCCGACGAGGAATACGACGAGAAAAAGCTGGACGCCGCCTTCACCGCGCTCGAGGATATCTGCCTGTTTGCCAGGCACCGCGGCGTGGAGGTGCTCCTTGAAAACATCCCCAACCGCCTCGCCTCGGCCGAACGGCTGCTCCACTTCAACGAGCTCACCCACCTGAACCTCAACTTCTGCTTCGACACCGGCCACGCGCACATCATGGAGGGCGTCGACAACGCCTTCCACCTGATGAAGGACCGCATCCGCTCCACGCACGTCCACGACAACGACGGCGAGCGCGACAGCCATCTGTTCCCGACGCTCGCCGCCGGCGGCACCATTCCGTGGAAAGAGCTGATGCCGCTGCTGCGCGAGCGCGCGGATCAGTTCCCGCTGCTGCTTGAACTGAAAGAGTCTCCCGAATTCCCCAATCCGATCGAGGCGGCCCGCCGGGCCGCCGGCAACCTGGAGTCCCTGTGATGTCCTCCTGGCAGAGAATCACCATCGAGACGGCCTCCCGCCACGAAGGACAGCCGGTCGAGATCGCCGGCTGGCTGTACAACCTGCGCCGCTCCGGAAAGATCATCTTTCCGCTGGTCCGGGACGGCACGGGCATCATGCAGTGCGTCGCCGTCAAAAACAACATCAGCGAGAAATGTTTCAGCGACCTCCGCGACCTCACCCAGGAGTCGTCGCTCATCATCCGCGGCCGCGTCCGCGCCGAGCCGCGCGCCCCGGGCGGATACGAGCTCGACGTCGACGACGCCGAGATCGTCCACCGCATCCCCGAGTCGCAGCCCTATCCGATCACGCTGAAAGAGCACGGCGTCGATTTCCTCTTCGACCACCGCCACCTGCACCTGCGCTCGCGCCGCCCGCACGCCATCCTGCGCGTGCGCCACGAGATCATCCGCGCCATCCGCGACTACTTCGACTCGAACGGCTTCACCCTGGTCGACACGCCCATCTTCACGCCCGCCGCCTGCGAGGGCACGACCACGCTGTTCGAGGTGGACTACTTCGGCGACGAGAAGGTCTACCTCACCCAGTCCGGCCAGCTGTACAACGAAGCCACGGCGATGGCCTTCGGCAAGACCTACTGCTTCGGCCCGACCTTCCGCGCCGAAAAATCCAAGACGCGCCGCCACCTGACCGAGTTCTGGATGGTAGAGCCGGAGATGGCCTACGCGACGCTGGAAGACGTCAAGCGCGTGGCCGAGGAACTGATCTGCTTCGTCGTCGGCCGCGTGCTCGAGCGGCGCCGCCGCGAGCTGGAAACGCTCGAGCGCGACATCAGCCGGCTCGAGGCGGTCCAGCCCCCCTTCCCGCGCATCTCCTACGACGAAGCGGTGGCCATCCTTCAACGCAAGGGCTCGGAAATCCAGTGGGGCGGCGATTTCGGCGGCACTGACGAAACGCTGCTGTCGGAGGAATTCGACCGCCCGGTGATGGTGGACCGCTTCCCCGCTGACATCAAGGCGTTTTACTTCCAGCCCGACGAACAGCGGCCTGAAGTGGTGCTCGGCGTGGACGTGCTCGCCAGCGAAGGCTACGGCGAAATCGTCGGCGGCGGCCAGCGCATCCACGACTACGACCTGCTGCTAAAGCGCATCCGCGAGCACAACCTGCCGCAGGAGGCCTTCGAGTGGTACCTCGACCTGCGCCGCTACGGCACGGTGCCGCACGCGGGCTTCGGCATGGGCGTCGAGCGCGTCGTCGCCTGGATCTGCGGGCTCGACCACATCCGCGAAACCATCGCCTTCCCGCGCATGCTCTACAGGACGCGGCCATGAGGAAGATGCCCTCCGTCATCTCGATCCTCGGCGTCCCACTCGACCTCGGCGCGGGGCGCCGCGGCGTTGACATGGGCCCTTCGGCGATCCGCGTGGCCGGCCTCAACGCGCGCCTGGAGGCGCTCGGCTACCGCGTGGAAGATCTCGGCAACATCGCCGTCGAACAGCCCGAATCTTCCCGCATGGGTCCGCAGAACGCGCGCTACCTGAAGCCGATCGCCGCCACCTGCCGCGCGCTGGCCGACCGCGTGGAACGCGCCGCGCGGCAGGGCCGCTTCCCGCTCGTGCTCGGCGGGGACCATTCGGTGGCCGTGGGCACCGTGAACGGCGTGGCCGCTCACTACCGGCGCACCGGCCGCCGCATCGGCGTCATCTGGCTGGACGCGCACACCGACATGAACACGCCGGAAACATCTCCGTCCGGAAATGTTCACGGCATGCCGCTCGCCTGCCTCGTCGGCGCCGGCCCGCGCGAGCTCACCCACCTGCGCGGCGTCTCGCCGGTGCTCGACCCGCGCCAGGTTGTCCTCGTCGGCATTCGCGACGTCGACCTCACCGAGCGGCCCGTGGTGCGCGAGTCCGGCGTCACCGTCTTCACCATGCGCGACATCGACGAACGCGGCATGCGCGCGGTGATGACGGACGCCATCACCATCGCCTCCCGCGGCGCCGTCGGCGTCCACCTTTCGCTCGACATGGACGGCATCGACCCCAACGAGGCACCCGGCGTCGGCACCCCCGTCCGCGGCGGCATCTCCTACCGCGAGGCGCATCTCGCCATGGAAATGCTGTGCGACTCGCGGCTGCTGCGCTCAATGGAAATTGTCGAAGTGAACCCGGTGCTCGACGTCGCCAACCGCACCGCGCAGCTCGCCGTCGAACTGGCCCTGTCGGCGATGGGCAAGAGGATCCTATGAGCGGCCTGCGCGTCGCCGTCCTCTATGGCGGCCGCTCCAGCGAGCACGAGGTAAGCCTGCGCTCGGCCGAAGCGGTGATGGACGCGCTCCGCCGCAAGGGTTACCGCGTGGCGCCGTATTTCATCGGCAGGGACGGCCGCTGGCATCCCGCGCCCATCCTTCCCGTGCCGGGCGCCAACCCGGACATCGACGTCGTCTTCCCCGTGCTGCACGGCACCTTCGGCGAGGACGGAACCGTGCAGGGCCTGCTCGAATTGGCCGCCCTGCCCTACGTCGGCGCGGGCGTGTTCGCCTCCGCCGCCGCCATGGACAAGGACCTGTTCAAGCGGCTCTGCCGCGAGCGCGGCCTTCCCGTGGTCGAATACGTGACCCTTTCCGCCCGCGCCCTGGACGCGGCCGCCCTGATGCGCCGCTTCCCGTTCCCCGTGTTCGTCAAACCGGCCAATCTCGGGTCTTCCGTCGGCATCCACAAGGCCCACAACGCCGACGAGCTGGAGGCCGCCCTGGCCGACGCGGCCCGCTATGACACCAAAGTTCTCGTCGAACGCGCCATCACCGGCCTGGAACTGGAGTGCGCCGTGCTCGGCAACGATGACCCGGTCGCTTCCACGCCCTGTCAGATCATCCCCTCGCGCGAATTCTATGATTACGAGGACAAGTACATCCTCGACAGCGCCCGCGCGGTGATCCCGGCCGACGCCCCGCCCGAGATCCTGCGCGAGGTGCAGCGGCTGGCGGTGGAGTGCTACCGCGCGGTGGGCTGCACCGGCATGGGACGCGTGGATTTTCTGGTGGAATCCGCCACGGGAAAGGTCTTCATCAACGAGCTGAACACCATCCCCGGCTTCACCAGCATCAGCATGTATCCCAGGATGTGGGCCTACGACGGTCTCCCGCTGCCAGAGCTCGTCGCCCGGCTCGTCGATCTGGCGCTCGCCCGCTTCCGCGAGCGCCAGTCGCTGCGCTACGAACGCTGATGCGGATCCTCGCGCCGCTCCTCGCCCTGCTCGCGCTGCCCGCAGCGCCGCAGACGCCGCCGCCGTCCACGCAGGATCTCGAAGAGGCCGTGCGCCGGTTCGTCGCCGTGCTGGCCACGGCGATGGACAACGCGGCCGAACCGCCGGACCTGGACGCCGCCATTTATCGCGGCGCCATCCCGGCCATGCTGCGCCCGCTCGATCCGCATTCGGTGTTTTTCGACCGCGAGCAGTTCGAGCAGCTTAGGGAGATGGAGCGCAGCGTCACCAAAGGCTTCGGCACCATCGTCAGCATCCTGCCGGGGCGCGTGATCATCCTGCAAACCATGCCGGGCTCGCCCTCGCAGAAAGCGGGTCTCGCGCCCGGCGACGAGATCCTCGCCATCAACAACATCCCGCTGGCGTTCCTGGATCTCGACCAGTTGATCCAGCTCCTGTCCTACTCGCGCCAGCGGGAAGCGCAACTGCTGGTGCGCCGCCAGGGCGAGGCGCGGCCCGTTCAGTTGACGCTCTCGCCGGCCGAGCTCGACTCGCCCAGCGTGGACCGCAGTTTCCTGCTGGAACCTGACATCGGCTACATCCGCATCTCAAGCTTCGATGCAAAAACGGCCGACGCACTGCGGGAGACGGTTCAGAAGCTCGGCGGCGAACGCTTGCGCGGCCTTGTGCTCGATCTTCGCGACAACCAGGGCGGCGTCGTGCAGTCGGCTGTGGCCGCGGCAGCGCTGTTCCTCGAACCGGGCTCGGTGCTGTTCTCCGCCCGCGGGCGCAACACGCCCGTCGAGGAAGTGAAGGTGCCCGAAGGCTTCACGCCATACCGCTTCAAGCTTGCCGTGCTGGTTAACCGCCGAACCGCCAGCGCCGCCGAACTGTTCACCGGCGCCATCCAGGACAACGACCGCGGCGCGGTGCTCGGCGAGCCGACCTTCGGCAAGGGGCTGGTGCAGCGCGTCTATCCGCTCAGCGACGGAACCGGTCTGGCCCTGACCACGGCTTTCTATTACACGCCGAGCGGACGCTCTATCCAGAAGCCGCTCCACGGAACGGGTCTCGAGCGCGCGCTCGAACAGCAGCCGCGGGAGTTCCGCACGCGGCTCGGACGCACCGTGCGCGGCGGCGGAGGAATCGAACCGGATTTCATCGTCTACCGGCAGGCCTATTCCCCGTTTGGGCGGGTGCTCGAGGCTTCTGGCGCATATCCGAATTTCGCCACCGAATGGCTGAAATCCCACGCCGGAAATGTTGATCCTTCACTCGAAATTACCCCGGAAATTCTCGACGAATTTCAGCTCTGGCTTTCGCGCCGCAACATCCGCCCCACTGTCGCCGAGTGGACCGCGGAGCGCGAAATCATGCGCCGGCGCCTGAAGCAGGAGATCCTGAACCAGGCCGTGGGCGTGGCCGCCGGCGACGAGGTGGAGCTGAAGGCGGATCCGGTGGTCCGCCGCGCCGTCTCGCTGCTGACGGCAGAGGCCGCCGCGCCGCAGCGGGCCCTGCCGTAAGCCTCCCCATCAGCCGCGGCGGGCGGAGCCGGACGGACTGTCAGAGCGTGGAGAGAAATCTGCGGGCCCCTGCCCGCTCGATTGCCACAGCCAGACAAGGAACACAAGCAGCAGCGCCGGTGCCGCATGAAACAGCCGCCACTCCGGCGGCGGAGCGATCTGGCTGGATGCATCCCCTGGCGGTCCCCACATCAGTCCGAACTCCGCCAGCATCAGCAGCGCGGGCGGGTACCAGATCCATCGCCGCGCGCCGGGTCTGCTTGGCCGGAAGGCAAAATACAGAATCGCCAGCAGCAACAGCGGATGGGCAGGCAGCTCTCCGAGCTTCCAGATTCCGGTCACGAACGCGGCAAGCGCATCCACAAACCGGCTAAAGCTCAGCAGGCTCGCCCAGGGAGCCGTTGCGGAGGCAGGCGCCAGCAGATAGTGGAACAGGCCTGTCAGCAGCAGTCCCGGGGCGGCTCCCGCCAGCCATGCCAGCACGCGCCTCCGCGCCGCCGCCATCAGCGTCGCTGCCAGGCACAACGCAAATACGATTCCTTCATTGCGCGTGAATGCGGCAAACGAAGCCAGCATTCCGCTCAGCGCCAGCCCGGCCAGGCTCCACGCGGCCCTCTCAGCCGCCGCGGCCGTCACCATCGCCCCGAGAACGAACAGGGTCAGCGGCACATCAGGGTATTGGGACGGCGCGGCCCGCCAGAAAGGCCCCAGACTCAGCAGGCACAACAGTCCCACGCAGGTCCAGGGCCACTCCGTCTCCACAAGGAGCGCGGCGCCAAACAGGCCCGCCAGGGCGAGACTCATGAAAAATGCTCCCGCCTGCGGCGCGGCCTGGCTCATTGCGCCGCTCTCGGCCCACACACGGGCTACCGCGGCAGGCCAGAGCAGGGGCGCTTCGGGATGGGACTCAGCGATCTCAGGCGAAACCGCGTTGCGCCACAGGCGGTCGTGCGTCAGGAACCGCGCGCGCGTGTTCCATGAGGCCCAGGCATCGCCGTCGCCTTGAGGATTCGCGTGGAGATATACGGTGGTCGCAGCAAAGAACGCAGCCAGAGACACGCCCGCAGCCACGGCGGCCAGCCACGCCATCGGAAAGGGCCTGGCCGCTGGAGGCGCTGTTTCTTCCGGCGGACGCCGCAGCAAAAACCAGAGCAGAGCTCCGAAAGCAGTCAGCGCTCCGTCGGCCGTCCACGCGGCCGTTGCCGGCTTCACGCCGGCCCACAGGAGCGCAAAGAAAAGGGACGCCGTCGCGCCTGCGCCCCACGCGAGCCCAAGCGAAGCTTCCAGCATGACGTGGGTCCACGCCGGCCGCGTGCGCCGCCGCGGCAGCAGGGCCCGCACCCAAAACCACCCGGCCGCGCCCGCAACCACCCACCCGAACACGTTCACTGCCCCGCCCCCTGCTTCCGGTAGGCGACGACAAACCCGCCCAGGTCTTCCATCAACTCCAGTCCCCTTTCCCGGCCGCGCTGCGCAAAGTCCTCCTGCCGCAGAAAAATCCCGATCCAGAACTTCGCCTGTCCGGCCGTCTTCGCCGTCTCCTTGACGACAATCCGCGGCGCAAGCGCATATTGGGTGGCGAAAAACGCGGCCTGACCGGCAGGATTCGTGAAGGGAACGTCGGAAAAATAGCCGACCCGTTCTTCCTCCGGAATCCGGTCCCGCACGCGGCTCAGCCGCGCTTCCAGCTCCATGACATGGTAAGGATCCGGATATTGTGAAGTGAACTGGTCCGTCAGGCCAAACTGAAGGATCGCGTTGTAAGCGGCAAGCACGGCCACCACGGCCACGGCCGCCCGCACGCGCCAGTCCGCTTTCGGTTCCACCGCCTGTTTCATCGCAAGATCCAATGATAACAGGCGCTTTTCGGACGCCGTCAAAGGCTGCGCCCCCGGCTTTCCCCGGCCGGAGGGCCACAGCCGGGCCAGGCGCCTTAAAAGGGCCGCCGCGGTGCAGGCTTCGGTTTCTCGCCCACGAAAACAAGCAGCACGTTCACGGTCTGGGACTTCTCGTCCACCTTCACTTCAGGCTTGATGTCGCTGAGAAAATCAAAGAGATCCATCGCGCGCACGCGCTGCACGAACGATTCGGCGTAACCGCCCGGATACGGCTCGCCCGGCTTCACCGCCCACAGCTTCCGGATCACCGGCTCGGAATCGAGATCCAGTCCCTTGATCTGGAGCCGCCCCATCGTGTAAACGGGCCCCGGATCGACGTCCACAAACAGCTCCACCGTCTGACTGGCGTCGTCGATTCGCCGCGCCGCCCTGTAGGACGCCTTCATGTGGCCCTTTTCGCGGAGACGGTCCAGAATCCGCTCGATGCCCT
The DNA here is from genome assembly GCA_026002855.1 of Bryobacteraceae bacterium. Taxonomy (NCBI): domain Bacteria; kingdom Pseudomonadati; phylum Acidobacteriota; class Terriglobia; order Bryobacterales; family Bryobacteraceae; species Bryobacteraceae bacterium. The sequence goes on along the minus strand of BPGD01000001.1, from coordinate 2,522,416 downwards.
TGCCGATTTCCGGGATCCCGGCAGGCTCTCCCGTTTTGAATTGCCCCATCTCCTGGATCTCCTCTTCCGAAAATGGCGTGCCGCGAACCTGGATTTTTTCCAGACGGTAAACCGGCCCGTCGTCCACTTCCACGGTCACCACGACGCCGTAAATTCCTTCCGCTTTTTCGGCGGTGATTTTCTTCCAGGACGCCCGCAGCCGTCCGACGGCGTCGAAATAGGGCCGCACCTGCGTCTCCAGCAGGAAGCGGAAATTCGGCTCGAAAAACGGCGTGCCAATTGCCAGATCCAGCATCACTTTCCGCAGATAATCGGGCCGCAGAGCCTTTGTGCCGGTAAAACGGACGTCGGCGATGTTCGGCGGCGGCGCTTTCGGCCCCAGCACGATCGTGAGCTGGTCTTTTCCCACAAGCATCAGCCGGCCCGCCATCGGCTCGCTTACGCCCTTTTCCTGCGTCATCGTCTGGAGCACCGCCGCCAGCTTTTCGAGCACCGTCTCCGATGGCGGCAACGTGTCCCGCAGCAGCGGAAATTCGCGCCTCGCGCGCGCAGCGAACTCTTCCCGCGTCACCGGCACTCGGTCCAGCATCCACGGGAAAAACTGGCGCGGTTCGCCGACTTCAAACGTCACCTCGACGGCGTCCGGCGGGATCTGCTCATAGCGCCAGCCCACCGTTTCAAAGCACCCGGTAGCCAGCAGCCGGTCGCGCGCCCGTTCGAGATCGGCCGCCCGGACCGGCTTGCCCGGTTCCAGCCCGGTCAGCCGCAGCACTGTGGCCGGCGAGCCGTCCGCGTCGAGAAAGTGCTTTACGCCGCGCACCATCACGCTGCGCAGGATGCCCATGTCGCCCGCGGCCCGTGTCTGCGGCGTCTGCCGCGCGCCCGGCGCCGCCGGCTGCCGGCCCGCCCTGGGCGCCTGCGCGGCGAGAACCGGCAGCAGCAGCAGTCCCAGGGCGGCGCGATATGCCATTTGGTTTCATTATGTTCAAAAATTGCGGATGTTACACTGTGAAAGATGTCCTACGATGTCGTCGTCATTGGCAGCGGCCCCGGGGGCTACTCCGCCGCCATCCGGGCCGGCCAATATGGCCTGAAGACCGCACTCATCGAAAAGGACCCGTACCTGGGCGGCACCTGCCTCCATGTGGGCTGCATTCCCACCAAGGCCCTTCTCCACACGGCCGAGGTGTGGGACTACTTCCGCAACCCGGCCGCGCAGGGCATCGCCTGCGACAACCCCCGGCTGGACTACCCGAAGGTGCTCGACCGCAAGAACAGGATCGTGATGACCCACGCCAGGGGCATCGAGTTCCTGATGAAGAAGAACAAGGTCGAGGTCATCCGCGGCTACGGGCGCCTGCTCGGGCGCGGGCGCGTCGAAGTCCTCTCCGGCAACGAGTCCCGCACGCTGGAGGCGAAAAACATCATCCTCGCCACCGGCAGCGAGGCGCGCATGCTGCCGGGTCTCGAGCCGGACCAGAAGACCATCGTCACCAACATCGAGATCCTGTCGCGCACCGAGATCCCGAAAAGCCTGCTGGTGATCGGCGCCGGCGCCGTCGGCGTCGAATTCGCGTCGATCTTCCGGCGCTTCGGCAGCGACGTGACCATCTTCGAAATGCTGCCGCGGCTGGTGCCGGTGGAAGACGAAGAAGTCAGCAAGGAACTCGAACGCCAGTTCCGCAAGCAGGGCATCGCGTGCGAAACCAGCGCGAAGGTCCAGAAGGTGGAGCGCACCGTCGGCGGCGTGCGCGTGGACGTCCAGCTGGCCGGCGGCAAGGTGCAGCAGTACGAGGCCGAAATGCTGCTGGTGGCCGTGGGCCGCAAACCAAACACGGAAAATGTGGGCCTTGAAAACACCCGCGCCGAGCTCGACCGCGGCTATGTGAAAGTCGACGCCTGGCAGCGCACGGCCGAGCCCGGCCTCTATGCCATCGGCGACATCGTGGCGGGCACGCCGCAGCTGGCGCACGTGGCCACCATGGAAGGCCTGGTGGCGGTCGGACACATCGCCGGCAGGAATCCGCGTCCCATTCACAAAAACCGCATCCCCGGCGCCACCTACACCGAGCCGGGCATCGGCAGCGTCGGACTCACGGAAAAGCAGGCGCGCGAGCAGGGCTACGACGTGCGCATCGGCAAGTTCCCCTTCGCAGGCAACTCGAAAGCATCGATCCTCGGCAGCCACGGCGGTTTTGTGAAGGTCGTGGCCGACGCACGCTACGGCGAGATTCTCGGCGTGCACATCATCGGCCCGCATGCCTACGAGCTGATCGCCGAAGCCGTCGCCGCCATGGAGGCCGAAGCCACGGTGGAGACGATGATGTCGACCATTCACGCTCACCCGACGCTGTATGAAGCGGTGGGCGAGGCGTTCAACAGCGTTTACGGCCTGGCCATCAATGCGTAGCTTCGAGGTCAGAGAGCTCGGGCTGGTTCCCTATGCGCGGGCGTGGGAACTGCAACGGGAACTTGAGCGCCGCCGCAAGGCCGGCGAGATTCCCGATCAGTTCCTCCTTCTCGAGCATCCGCACGTGTTGACTCTGGGCCGCAACGGCAGGCCGGAACACCTGCTGGTGAGCCGTCAGCGGCTGGCCGAACTCGGCATCGAGTACTACGAAATCGACCGCGGCGGCGACATCACCTATCACGGCCCGGGCCAGATCGTCGGCTATCCGATCCTCGACCTCAGGGAGTGGAAGCGCGACGTCGTGGCCTATGTGCGCGGCATCGAAGAGACCGTCATCCGCGCGCTCGCGCGCTTCGGCATCGAAAGCTGGCGCGAGCCCGGCGCCACCGGCGTGTGGACCCGCGCCGGCAAGATCTGCGCCATCGGCGTCCACATCTCGCGCTGGGTCACCACGCACGGCTTCGCCCTGAACTGGACGACCGATCTGAAATACTACCAGTACATCGTGCCCTGCGGCCTGCCGCGGCCGGTGACGTCCATGGAAGCGCTCGGCGCGCGCCCCGGACGGCGGGAGCTGCACCGCGCGCTCGTCGAACATTTCGCCGAGGTTTTTGAGTACGAAGTGGCGCCTGTTGAAGCCGGCGCCTGAGGGGAAGAATCGAACTGAGGAGAACCAGATCATGGCCGATGTCGTGATGCCCCAGATGGGGGAAAGCATCGTCGAAGGCACGTTGACGAAATGGCTGAAGAAAGTGGGCGACCGCGTGGAGCGCGACGAGCCTCTCTTTGAGATCTCCACCGACAAGGTCGATACCGAGATCCCGTCGCCGGCCTCCGGCGTCCTGACGGAAATCCTTGTGCAGGAAGGCGCCACCGTTGCCATCAACACGGTGGTGGCGCGGATCGCTGAAGAAGGCGCCGCTCCGGCTGCCGCTCCTGCCAGGGCCGCCGAAGCGCCGCCAGCAGCGCCCGCGGCGCCTGCGCCGGCAGCGGCCGCGCCCGCCCCCGAGCCCGCCCCTGCACCCGCGCCCGTGGCGGAGCCGGCTCCCGCGCCGGTCGCTGCCGCCGAAACCGAGGCCGACATCGGCCCGGTGTCTCCGCTGGTGCGCCGGCTCGCGCGCGAGCACAACATCGACCTGCGTCAGGTGACTGGCACCGGCGCCGGCGGCCGCATCACCAAACAGGACATCGAGAACTATCTCGCCGCCCGTCAGGTGGCCGCCGCCCCGGCCGCGAAACCCGCACCCGCGCCCGCTCCAGCCCCGCCGGCCGCGCCTCGGCTGCCGCGCGTCAAACCCGCCAAAGTCAGAGTGGAGCCCATGTCGATCATGCGGCAGAAGATCGCCGAGCACATGATCCACTCCAAGCACACCTCGGCCCATGTGACCACCGTGCACCGCGTCGACATGACCCGCATAGCGCGGCTGCGCGAGCGGCTGAAGGGCGAGTTCCAGCAGCGCTACGGCTTCTCGCTCACCTACCTGCCGTTCATTGTCCGCGCCACCGCCGAGGCGCTTCGCGCCTTCCCGATCTTCAACTCGTCCATTGAGGGCACCAACATCCTCTACTACAACGAGATCAACATCGGCATTGCGGTCGCGCTCGACAACGGCCTCATCGTCCCGGTGATCCACAACGCCGACGAGAAGAACATCGTCGGCCTCCAGCGCGCCATCGTCGACCTGGCTGCCCGCGCCCGCTCCAAACAGCTCAAGCCGCAGGAGGTGCAGGGCGGCACGTTTTCGATCACCAACTTCGGCAGCTTCGGTTCGCTGTTCGCCACGCCGGTGATCAACCAGCCGCAGGTGGCCATCCTCGGCGTCGGCGCGGTGGAGAAGATGCCCGTGGTCGTCGAAGGCGATGCCATCGCCATCCGCCAGATGGCCCACCTCGCGCTCACCTTCGACCACCGCCTCATCGACGGCGCGCTCGCCGATCAGTTCTGCCAGAAGGTCAAGTCGATTCTCGAAAACTGGAGTGAAGACGTCCTCTGACGTTCCGCCCGCGGCGCGCCTCTTCCCGGCGCGCCGCGGCGCTACCATGGGGCGAGACATTCCTCATGGCCAGTGTGGAACAGACCTTCCTCGACTTCTCCGCCGCCAAGCTCCGGCAGTACGTCTCCCGCATCCACGCCTGTCTCGAGCGTCTGACGGAAGAGCAGGTGTGGCGCAGGGACAACGAGGCTGCCAATTCAATCGGCAACCTGTGCCTGCACCTGGCCGGCAACGTGCGGCAGTGGATCGTCCACGGCATCGCCGGCGCGCCGGACGTCCGCAACCGCAACGGCGAGTTCGCCGCCCGCGGCGGATGGCAGAAGCAGCAGCTCGCCGCGCACCTCGAGGACGCCGTTCAGCAGGCCTGCGAAGTCATCGCCGCGCTGCCGCACGACGCGCTGCTGCGTGTCGTCCGCCCGCAGAATTACGAGGTCACGGTGCTCGAGGCCATCTACCATGTGGTCGAGCATTTCTCCGGACACACGGGACAGATCATCGCCGCCACCAAGGCCATGACCGGCGCCGATCTCGGCTTCTACCGCCATCTCTCCGGCGCCGCTCCGCCTCCCCCTCCACCGCCCGGCCACGAGATCCCCTGAAACAGGGCAGCGCCGCCTTCCCTCCCGGGGGAAGGCGGCGCTGTCAGGGAGAACCCGTCGTCGCCGGGCTTTAGAAGAGGCTCCACAGGTACTGGTTGTAGACCTCGTGGTGGTATTGCACCTCAGGGGTCTTGACGAACGTGCCCAGCAGGCGCGGGCAGCGGTCCGCGCTCGCCTGCTTCAGGTCCGCAAAGCGGGCCTTGACGTCCTCGCCCAGCAGCTTCGTCGTCCAGGTCGACTTGCGGAAGTTCTCAATCGCGTCATAGATGTTGTCCGGCAGGTAGCGCTCCGCCTGACGCAGGTTTTCCATCTCCGCAATCTCGCCTTCCAGTCCGGTGCGGAACAGCGAGTACAGCACAAGATACGGATTGGCGTCGGGACCCACCGAACGCACCTCCACGCGCATGCTGCGCGCGTTTCCGATCGGAATGCGGATCATCGAGCCGCGGTCCACCGCCGATGCCTTGATCTGGTTCGGCGCCTCATAGTGCGGATCCAGCCGCCGGTACGCGTTCACGCTGGAATTCAGGATCAGGCAGATGTCGTTGGCGTGAGTGAGAATCCGGTCCACGAACTGCCAGCCGAACGCGCTGAGCTGCTCCTCGCCGTTCTCGTCCCAGAACAGATTCGTGCCGTTCTGGCTGATCGACACGTTCGTGTGCATGCCGCTGCCGTTGACGCCCACCACCGGCTTGGGCAGGAAACAGGCGGTGAAGCCCATCTTCGTCGCGATCTGGCGGCAGATCAGCTTGTAGAGCTGGATCTGGTCCGCCGCGGTGACAACGTCGGTGTAAGAGTAATTGATCTCAAACTGCGACGGCGCCACTTCGGGGTGGTCTTTTTCGTTCTCGAATCCCATCGCACGCTGCGCTTCGGCGGTGGCGTCGATGAAGGCGCGCAGCGGGTCGCCGGGAAGGCTGTGATAGTAGCCGCCCGTGTTGACGTACTCGAATTTCTTCGTCTCGTGATAGGTCCGCTCCGCGTCCACGCCCTTGAACAGGAAACCTTCAATCTCGTTGGCAGCGTTCAGCGTGAACTTCTTCTCCTGGTACAGCTTCTCGGCGTAGTTCTTCAGCACGCCGCGGATGTCCGCCGAATACTGCGAACCGTCCTTGTCGCAGACCAGCCCGAACACAAGCACCTTGCCGGGGCCGAAAATATCGGCCGGCGCCCAGTAGAACGATGGCCAGTCCACGGCCAGCCGCAGGTCGCTCTCGCGTTGCGCGGTGAAGCCGCGGATCGACGAACCGTCAAACGTCAGGTTGTCCCAGTTCTTCACCAGGAATTTCTTGTCGTAGTCGAGCATGTGGAGGCGGCCTTCCAGGTCGCTGAAGAGCACCGTCACGGCCTTGATCCGGCGCTCGTCGGCCAGATACTTCAGCCGCTCCTCCTGGATCACGTGGACAGGAACGCGGTTCTTCCTCTGCTCCTTGGCTTTCAGGTTCAGCTCCTCCAGCTCCGCGTAAGAGAGCATCAGGAACTCACGCAACGAATCCGGCATGACTTCAACTCCTTGGATCAATCTTCGATGTCGGTCGGGAATTCCTCTCGTCGTGGAGAGCCGCAAACGGGGGAGGCGCCGGTCGGCCGCCGGTGCTGTCGGAAACCCGGCGCCCGCCTCACGCTTATTGCCATTATGAGTTCAGCGGCGCGGCCGCCCGCAACGCGGCGAGGCCGTTTTGTCGATCGTATTTTTTTATGGGGCCGGTTGCAGGAATTGATCAACCTGGTTAACTGCCTGATTTACAACCGGTTCCACGCCCTCTCCGCAGCCGGGCGGAGAATCGTTTCCATCACTGCCGCCGGGCTGAACTCTGCTAGACTGACTGCCGAAGCCGCCTCCGGCTCACCGTCACCCAGGAAATGGACTCTCGCATGACACCCAGAGAAGTGATCGAATTCGCCCGCGCCCACGGCGCCCGTCAGGTGGACATCCGCTTCACGGACCTGCCCGGCCTGGCCCATCACATCTCCTACCCGATCTCACAGCTCACCGAGTCCAGCTTCGAAGAAGGCTTCGGCATTGACGGATCCAGCATCCGCGGCTGGGCGGCCATCAACGAGAGCGACATGCTCCTGATCCCCGACCCCGCCACCGCCTACATGGATCCCTTCTTCGACGTGCCCACCCTGTGCATGGTCGGCGACATCCAGGATCCCATCACGCGGCAGCGCTACGACCGCGACCCGCGCTGGATCGCGCGCAAGGCCGAGCTCTACCTGCTTCAGACCGGCCTCGCCGACACCGCCTACTTCGGCGCCGAGGCCGAATTCTTCATCTTCGACAACATCCGCTTCGATCAGAATGCTCAGAGCGGCTTCTACTTCATCGACGCCGAGGAGGGCCGCTGGAACTCCGCCCGCGAACAAAACAACCTCGGCTACCGCCCCCGGTACAAGGAAGGCTACTTCCCGCTGCCTCCCACAGATCACTACCAGAACCTGCGTGCCGAAATGGCGGAATGTCTCCAGTCCGTCGGGCTGGAGGTCGAGTGCCACCATCACGAAGTCGCCACCGGCGGCCAGGCCGAGATCGATATCCGCTACGACACCATCGTCCGTTCCGCCGACAACATGATGCTGTTCAAATACGTGGTGCGCAACGTCGCCTACCGCCGCAACAAGACCGTCACCTTCATGCCCAAGCCGCTGTTCGGCGACAACGGCAGCGGCATGCACTGCCATCAGAGCCTTTGGAAAAACGGGCAGCCCCTGTTCGCCGGCGACGGCTACGCGGGCCTCAGCCAGCTCGCCCTCTGGTACATCGGCGGACTCCTGCACCACGCGCGCGCCCTTTCGGCGATCATCGCCCCGACGACCAATTCCTACAAGCGGCTCGTGCCCGGCTACGAGGCGCCCGTCAATCTCGCCTACTCGCGGCGCAACCGCTCGGCCGCCATCCGCATCCCGATGTATTCGCCCAGCCCGAAGGCGCGCCGCATCGAGTTCCGCCCGCCGGACCCCTCGGCCAATCCCTACCTCGCCTTTGCCGCCATGCTCATGGCCGGCCTCGATGGCATCCTCAACCGCATCGACCCCGGCGAGCCGCTCGACAAGGACATCTACGACCTTTCGCCGGAAGAACTCCGCGGCGTCCCCGCCATGCCCGCCTCGCTGGACGAGGCCCTCCAATGCCTCGAACAGGACCACGAGTTCCTGCTCAAGGGCGACGTCTTCACTGAGGAACTCATCGAGACCTGGATCAATTACAAGCAGAAAAACGAGGCCGACGCCGTGCGGCTGCGCCCGCATCCGTACGAGTTCGCACTCTACTACGACATCTGATCCATGCGAGGCACGATCCTGGCCGTCTGCGTCTCCCCCGGCGGGCTGCCCAAGCTGGACGTGCGCGCCGCGCGCGTCACCGCCGCGGGCCTCGAAGGCGACGGCCACAACCATCCGCACATCCACGGCGGCCCGGACAAGGCGCTGCTGCTCATCGCCCGCGAATCGCTGGAACAGTTGCGCCAGCAGGGTTTCCCCGTCGCCCCCGGCGTGCTGGGCGAAAACCTCACCACACAGGGGCTCAACTTCGGTCAGCTCGCCCCAGGCATGCGCTTCCGCGCCGGCGAGGCGCTGATCGAACTCACCCGCCTGCGCCGCCCCTGCGCCCAGCTCGAGCCGCTCAACGGCGGCCGCGCAGGCCGCATCCAGCAGCGGCTCACCGAAGCCCCGCACCTGGCCGGCTGGTATGCCCGCGTGCTCCTTGGCGGCTGGATCCGCGCCGGGGATATCATCGAGCTGACGGAAATGGCCGTCTGAGCACAACGTTGGCCCGCGACTTCGCAGCCCTGGAGGCGATCGTCCCGCCGGAGTTCCACTCGGGCCTCGCCCTCCTTCTTGAACAATCCGCCGACCGCGCTTTCGCCATCGACCGCCTGCGCGCCCTCCATGCGTCGCATCCGGCCGAATTCCAGCAGATCCTCTACGCACCGTTCGGCATGCAGGCGCTGGTCGCCGTCTTCTCCACCAGCCGCTTCCTCGCCCGTGAGGTGGAACTGCACCCGGACTGGCTCATCGGAATCCTTTCTTCCGGCGCGCTGCACCGCACGCGCCTGCGCGAGGAGTTCGACGCCGAGCTCGAAGACTGGCTCGCCGGCGCAGGCGGCGTGCTCCAGCCCCTGCATCTGGCCGCCTTCCGGCGAAAACAGATTCTGCGCATCATGTTGCGGGACACGCTGGGCTTCGGCGGGCTGGCCGAGATCACCGAGGAGCTTTCGATCCTTGCCGAGTCGATCCTCGACGCCGTCCACGCGCGCCTGCGCCGCCGCCTCGAAAGTCGGCACGGCCCGCCCCCGGCCGGCCCGCGGTGGCAGATGTGCATCCTCGCCGCCGGAAAGCTCGGCGGGCGCGAGCTGAACTATTCCTCCGACATCGACCTGATCTTCATCCACACCGGCCAGGGCGAGACGCTCGGCCCGGAACCGCTGCCGGCCGCCGAGTTCTTCCGCCGCCTCGCGCTCGAGCTCACGCAATGGCTGGGCCAGACCACCACCGAAGGACTCATCTACCGCATCGACCTGCGCCTGCGCCCGGAGGGCCGCCACGGCGCGCTCTGCCCGTCACTGGAGGCTGCGCGCCGCTACTACGAGACGCGCGCCCGCGACTGGGAGCTCCAGATGCTCATCAAGGTCCGCCCCGCCGCCGGCGACCTCGGCCCCGGACAGGAGCTCCTCGAAGCGCTCCAGCCAAGGATCTATTCCACGTCGCTCGATTTCCGCGCCATCGACCAGATGGCCGAGACGCGCGAAAAGATCGACCGCAAGCTCCTCGGCCGCCGGCGCGCCCCGGGCATCGACGTCAAGCTCGCCCCCGGCGGCATCCGCGACATCGAGTTCCTCGTCCAGTGCCTCCAGCGCCTCTACGGCGGCCGCGAGCTCTGGCTGCGCCACGCCTCCACGCTTCAGGCGCTCATGCGGCTCCGCGACAAGGACCTGCTCTCCGGCGCCGAGGCCTCTGCGCTCGCCTCGGCCTACCAGTTCCTCCGCACGCTCGAACACCGTCTTCAGCTCGAAGAGGACCGCCAGACCCACTGGCTGCCGGCCGATCCCCAGGCGCTCGAGCGGGTCGCGCGCCGCATGCCGGCCGATCTGCTCGGCCAGCCCCCCTCGGGCGAAACGCTCTGGCGCCAGCTTCACGCCCATCTGGAGGCCGTCCACGCCCTCTACGAACGGATCCTCTCTGCGCATCAGGCGCCTGCGACGGCCGCCTTCTCCCCGCCTCCGGCCGCACCCGCCGACGACCGCCCTCCCGTCCTGCGCGAGTCGAACCTCCTGCGATACCTCGATCAGCGCGCGCCACGCTTTGCCGCCGCCATCCGCCGCACTCCGCTGGAGGCCACCGCCGCCGTTTTTGATCATTTCCTCGAACAGTTGATCCGGGACGACGACCGGCTCCGGGCGGTGGAAACCGGCCGCACGCTCGCCTCGCGGCTGCTCAACCTGGCCGCCTCCAGCCCCTGCCTCGCCGAGCAGCTCGCCCGCCAGCCCGCGCTGCTCGACGAGCTCGTCCCGCTCGGTGGCGAAAGCGGCCCGGAAACGGGCGTCCAGGAAGAGACCGAGGCCCTTCCGGACGCCTCCGCCGTGCGAAAACATTTCCGGCGGATCATGTTCCGGCTTCAGGCCGAAAGCGTCTGCCTCCAGTGGCCCGTCTTCCACACCCTTCAGAAGGTCTCCCTGCTGGCGGACTCGGCCGTCGCGGCCTGCGCCCGCCTGGCGGCCGCCGCTCACGGGTTCCCCCGCTGCGGGCTGATGACGGTGGCGCTGGGCCGTCTCGGCATGATGGAGTTCGACCTCGGCTCGGACGCCGATCTTGTCTTCATCCTCCCGGACGAGCTCGCGCCCGACCTGCCGCGCTGGACCCGCGTGGCCGAATCGATCGTCGCCCTGCTCGCCTCGCACACCAGCGACGGCACGCTGTTCAGCGTCGACACCCGCCTCGCCCCCGAAGGCCGCTCCGGTCCGCTGGTGCAGACCGAGACCGCCTGCCGCGAATATTTCCGCTCGCGCGCCGAGGCCTGGGAAGGCCTGGCGTGGATGAAGGCCCGCGCCGTGGCCGGGCCCGTCGAACGCGCCACCGCGTTGCTCGAAGAGCTCCAGCAGATCGACTGGCGCCGCTACGGCCAGAGCGCCCGCTCCCGCACGCAGCTGCGCGAGATGCGCCTGCGGCTGGAGCGCGAGCTGGGCGCCGAACAGCCTCTCAAGGCAGGCCCCGGCGGCTGGTATGACATCGACTTCGCGCTCACCTGGCTCCGCCTCCGCGGCGCCGGCCTCTTCTTCCGCGTGCTCAACACCCCGGCGCGCATCTCGGTGCTCGAACAGATGGGCCACCTCGACTCGGCCGAAGCCCGCTTCCTGCTCGATGCAGCCACCTTTTACCGCGCGCTCGACCACGCGCTGCGCCTCATCACCGGCCAGGCGCCGGCGGCCCTGCCGCGCTCGCCGCGGCAGCTCCGGCTGCTCGGATCGCTCCTGCGCCGCTGGGCCCCGCCGCACCTGTGCGATCAGCCCCTCGAAGAGGAGCTCGCGCAGATCCGCGCGCGCACGCGCGAGTTCTTCGACGATCTCTTCACCAGACCGTCCGCCTGACTCGGCCTCCGGGCCGTGCGCTCGTCCCCTCAGCTCTCCGGCTGCGCCGCCGGGTCGGCCGCCGCGGCCTGCGCTCCCCAGGATCCCTCAAGGCCCAGCTCGGCGGCGCGCGCCTGCATCGCGCGGATGCAGAAGTCGATGTGGGCGTCGAGATCCACGCCCAGCTCGGCCGCGCCCTGCATGATCTCGTCGCGGTTCACCGCGCGCGCGAATGCCTTGTCCTTGAGCTTCTTGCGCACGCTGCGCACGTCCACCTCGTGGATCGAACGCGTCGGCTTCACATAGCTCACCGCCGTCAGGAACCCGGCCAGCTCGTCGCAGGCGAACAGCGTCTTTTCAAGCAGCGACTCGCGCGGCACGCCCGTATACGAGGCATGCGATAGAATCGCGCGCCGGATCACATCGGGCACGCCCCGCTCCCGCAGGATCAGCTCGCCCTTCACCGGATGGTCGGGCGCCTGCGGGTGGATCTCCCAGTCGAAGTCGTGCAGCAGTGCCGTCACCGCCCACAGCTCGGCGTCCACGTCGTGTCCTTCCTCGGCAAACTTGCGGGCATAAGCCGAAACACAGGCCTCGACGGCCAGGCAGTGCCGCCGCAGCGCCTCGTTCTGGATGAATTCGCAGACAATCTGCCAGGCCTGTTCGCGCGTCATCATCGCCTTTCATGCTACCCGAGCGCCGCCCCGGCGCGCCCGCATGCTATATTGAAAGAGACCCGTGGGCCTGTGGCGCAGTTGGGAGCGCGCTTCCATGGCATGGAAGAGGTCGAGGGTTCGAATCCCTCCAGGTCCACCAAACCTTTCAAAGATTCGCCGACACGCGGTTCGCAATCACCCATCCGTTCCCTCGCGCCACGATTTCCCCGGGCACTGACTACGATGCGGACAATCAGGATGTCCAGCAGGAAACCTTCGGATTTCAGACCCGCTTGAAGAACCGGAGGGCGCGCTCCACGTTCCCTGGAAACCGGTCCCGGCCGCAGGAGTCGCCGCTCATCTCAGCGCAACAGGAGCGCCGTTCGGGAGCGTCTTCGAGGCGCCGATCTCGAACTCACACGCCGCCAGCACAAAGCCAGGGCGGCGACGCTCTCCGGGCGGCGCGAGTCCATCCTGGCGCCTGGCGAAGCAGGGCTCAACATCCGGAAGGGGGTCTCCCCGACGGGCGGGAGCCTGTGCGAGAACAGAGTGATGGCCGAACCTGCCACCGAGAACCATCTGTTGCGCAAAGGCATCCGGCGGAAAGAACACGAGAGGCCAGATCTCAAGTGGACGTCAGGGAAAATGGGCCATGCCCGGTCGGACTCTGGGCCCGCGCTGCCGCGGGTGCTTCTCGGGGGTTCTCAAGACCTGGAACCCGCCGCGATTCACGCTCGACGAGCTGCGCCGGCGGCAACGGCGCGACAGCGGGTCCTTTATGCATGCATGATTTGATATCATGATGGCATGACAAAGCAGCCACGGTCCCGGACGCGCCATTACACCATTCGCGGCGTCCCGCCAGAGGTGGATGCTGCCTTGCGCCGGAAAGCGCGGCAGCGGCAACAAAGCCTCAATCGTGTGGTGATCGATGAACTCACGCGCGCGGTCATCGGCCGGCCAATCAGGGCCGATTTCTCCGATCTGGTCGGAAAATGGACGCCGGACCCGGCCTTCGACGAGATCCTCGCAGCGCAGCGTCAGATCGATCCTGAAAAATGGCGGGACGGCGCGCGCAAGACCGGGTTGCGGAAATGAGAATCGCCCTTGACACCAACCGGCTGACGGATCTGTTCCGCGGGGATGCGGAGCTGGGTGAGTTCCTCGGCGGATGCGACCAGGTGGGCATTCCGTTTGTCGTGCTCGGCGAGATGAAAGCGGGATTTCTCGGGGGGAAACGGTCGGCTGCAAACGAGAAGTTGCTGGCCAGCTTTCTCGCCCGCGAAACCGTGACGGTGCTCTACGCGGGCCGGGAAACGACGGAACAGTATGCGCGGCTGTTTGTGCAGTTGAAGCGCGCTGGGACGCCAATACCGGATAACGACCTCTGGATCGCGGCGCTGTGCCTCGAGCACGACCTCGCGTTGATCACGCGAGACCGGCACTTTGACAAGATCCCTCAATTGCGCCAGGCCGCGAACTGGTGAGGGTGCACGCCGAGCCCAGCCGGTAGAACGCCTCGGGCGGCGGTGTCCGGCGCGGCATCAGGGACGATTCACGGACACCGGGCGCGAGTTGCATCGATGGATAAACTTCATTTCTCTCCGCGAGAGAAACGTAAAAAGGCGCGGACAACCGCGGGCGTGCTCGATGCATATGGGATGCGATGGAGCGCCCGACCAGGGCCGTTCGTGGGGTCCGTCTGGAGTCCAAACCGCGAAATTCTCCCCCGTGGCGTCCAATGGGCGTCCAAATCAAGCGCCGCTAAGTCTTCGGTTTCTGGCGTCGATGCTTTCAAGTGGTTGATTCTACAACGATGGCATGGAAGAGGTCGAGGGTTCGAATCCCTCCAGGTCCACCACCCCTTCCCGGACACTTTTCTCGCCCCACCGCACGCAAGCAGGACCCTTGAGCCCACATGGGACGCACGGCCACGGCAATGCTGCGTTGTCGAAGGGAAGTCTCTGAAAGGCCCGGGAGTGGTGCCGGCGGTAGGATTCGAACCTACGACCTACGGATTATGAGACCGTCGCTCTAACCGCTGAGCTACGCCGGCATCCTACATTTCCTAGGCTATCGGGGCGCGGCAGGCCCTGTCAACGCGCGTCCGGACGGGCGGCGGGTCGGGACCGCCGCCGGCCGGGCGAAGAAAAGGACTCTTGACTCCGTTGAAAAGCGGATGCATATTGTAGGCAGAGAATGGCTCCCGCATGGGGGCCGGACTCTCTCGGCAGGAACCGCCGCAAGGCGGCCAACGCCGGGATTTGCCTGGTCGTTCGACTGGGCTAACCGAGGAGGTCAACCCATCGAAGTAGACCACAAGACAGGGCGGCTACCAGCTAGCTGACCCGCCCGTGCGTGCGCCTCCTGCGTTATTGCGGCTCTCCGGATTGGGAGCCCAGGCGCGCGGGACTTGCACCGCTCCATAACGAGGTTCAACGCGCACGGCAGAGTGGGTGACTGGATCGATTCCGGGAGCCTGCGGGAAAGGAGCTGGCGGCCGCCCTTCGTTTGTCTGCGGCCGCCGGCAGCCGCGCCCCCCGCCGGGCGCGCCCGGCAGAGACGCCCGGGGGGCGGCCGATTGCGTTACAGTCAAGAAATGGGCGCGCCCCGCCGGGCGGGCAGCCTTTCACATCGCAGTGAGCCTCATCTCGTTCCAGGGCGTCTCCAAGAGCTACCCGATCTATGCCTCGCCCCGCGACCGTCTGAAGGAGCTCCTCACCTTCAACCGCCGCCGCTACCACGAGGACTTCTGGGCGCTCAAGGACATCACCTTCGAGGTCGAGCGCGGCGAAACCTTCTGCATCGTCGGCGAGAACGGCTCCGGCAAGAGCACGCTGCTACAGATCGTCGCCGGCATCCTCGCGCCGACGGAAGGGAAAGTCGACGTGCGCGGGCGCGTCTCGGCGCTGCTCGAGCTCGGGTCCGGTTTCAATCCGGAGTTTACCGGGCGCGACAACGTGTATCTGAATGCGGCGATCCTCGGCTTCTCCACCGCCGAGATCGACCGGATGTTTCCCGAAATCGAGGCGTTCGCTGAGATCGGCAGCTTCATTGACCAGCCGGTGAAGACCTACTCAAGCGGCATGCTCGTCAGGCTGGCCTTCGCCGTGGCCATCCACACCGAGCCCGAGATCCTGATCGTGGACGAGGCGCTCGCGGTCGGCGACATCTATTTCCGCCAGCGCTGCATGCGCAAGGTGCACGAGCTGCGCAGCCGCGGCATTACCATCCTGTTCGTCTCGCACGCCGTCGGCGACGTCAAGGCGCTGGGCGACCGCACGATGTGGCTGGACGGCGGGCGGATCCGCGCCCTTGGCGACACCGACCTCGTCGTCGCCCGGTACCTGGCGGCGATGGCCGAAAAAGACACCGCCTATCTCCGCCTGCATCAGCGGCAGGCGCCAATGCGCGACCAGGCCGTCCATGCGCCGGAGATCGTCACCGAAATTCCCAACATCGACCACCGTTACGGCGACGGCCGCGCCGAAGTGCTGGGCATCGCCATCCTGGACGAATACGGGCGCCGCCTGGCCCTGCTCCAGCCCGGCGAGACCATCGTCGTGCGCATCTCGGTGAAGGCGCGCGACCACCTGGCGCAACCCAACGTCGGTTTCATGTTCCGCAACCATCTCGGCATCGACTTCGCCGGAACCAACACCACGCGCGAAGGTCATCCGCTGCCGCCGATGATCCCGGGCGACATCTACACCGTCGACTTCCACGTGCAACTGCCGGTACTGTATCCGGCCTCGTTCTCCTTCTCGCCGGCCATCGCCGACGGCGACCTCGTCAGCTATCGCATGTGCGACTGGATCGACAACGCGGTCACGCTCCAGATGGGCCACGCCGAAGGGCCCGTCTACGGCTACATGCACCTGCCCTGCAAAGTGGAAGTCAACGGCCGGCTCGTGAGGCCCGCCCCCGAGGAGGCGCCCCGTGCCTGAGCCCCTTCCGCCGCGAATCGAATTCACCGGGGAACGCATCGTCCCGGGACAGGTGGAGCCGGACCTGTTCCACGAGCACATGGCGCGATATGCGTTTGCGCGCCGGCTGGCGCGGCGCAAGCGCGTGCTCGATGCCGGATGCGGCACCGGATATGGAAGCGCCACGCTGGCCGCACAGGCCGCCTTTGTGGCGGCCGTCGACATCAGCCGCGAAGCGGTGGAAGAGGCCGCCCGTCTGTATCCGCTGCCAAACCTGGCGTTCCTTGTGGCGCGCGCCGAGCAGGTCCCTTTCCGCAGCGGCTCGTTCGACCTGGTGGTCGCCTTCGAGGTGATCGAGCATCTGGAGGACTGGCGGGCGCTGCTGTCCGAAGCCCGGCGCCTGCTCGCCCCCGGCGGGCAGTTTATCGTGTCCACGCCGAACCGGCTCTATTACGCCGAAAGCCGCGCACAGTCCGGGCCCAATCCGTATCACGTTCACGAGTTCGACTACGAGGAGTTCCGCGCCGCGCTCGGCGAATTTTTCCCTTCCACGGCGATCTATCTGCAAAACCATTCCGGGGCGATTACGTTTTTGCCTGTCGTCGCCAGCGCGGCCGCGGCCGCGGAGCTGGCGCCGGACCATGCGCCGCCTGATCCGGCCTCGAGTCACTTCTTCCTCGCCGTCTGCGCCGCCGAGCCGCAGACCGGCGCTCCGCTGTACGTCTACCTGCCCTCGACGGGCAACGTGCTGCGCGAGCGCGAAGAGCACATCCGCAAGCTCGAGGCCGAGCTGGGACAGAAAGACCGGTGGCTTGAGGAACTGAAGCAGGCGCACGCCACGCTCCACGCAGAGCATGAAAAGACGCTGGCGGAAATGAAGGCGCAGGCCGAAAAGGCCCTGGCGGAAATCGGCCGGCTCGAACGGGAGCTCGAAACCCAGCGGCGCACGGCCGAGGCCGCCGTGGAAGCCTACGAAGCGCAGATCCGCGAACTCAACTCGACCCTGGAGACGCTGGCCGCGCAGCACCGCGCGAAACTCGAGGAGCTGGCCGAGTGCGTCCGGCTCCTCGATGACGCCGAAAAGCGCGTGGTGGACCGCACCCAGTGGGCGCAACGGCTGGATGCGCGCGTCCAGCAACTGGAACAGGCCCTCGCCATGGTGCGCGCCTCGCGCTGGGTGCGGCTGGGCCGGAAGCTTCGCGTGGGACCGGAGCTCGAGTAGGCGATGAAACCCACGCTCGCCCGCCTGCTTCGCCAGTTGCCCCTGGCCCTGCTGTCGTTTGTTTTCGTGCCGCTCGCCTGGATGGCGCTCTGGACGGCCGATGCGTTCTTCCTCCTGTTCGGGCGCCGCCAGGCGCGCGCCGATTCGATGCCGCGCCGCCACGCCGCCAGCGTCGTCATTCCGAACTGGAACGGGCGCGACCTGCTGGAAAAATACCTCCCGCCGCTCGTCCGCGCCATGGCCGGGCATCCCGACAACGAAATCATCGTCGTCGACAACGGCTCCACCGACGGCAGCGCCGATTTTGTCCGCGAGCATTTTCCCAATGTGCGTCTGCTCGCGCTGCCGGAAAATCTCGGCTTCGGCGGCGGATCCAATGCCGGCTTTCGCGCCGCAAAAAACGATATCGTCGTGCTGCTCAACAGCGACATGCGCGTCGCCGAGGATTTCCTCCCTCCGCTGCTGGAAGGCTTCTCGGACCCGCAGGTCTTCGCCGTCTCCTGCCAGATCTTCTTCAGCGATCCCTCCCGGCGCCGCGAGGAAACCGGGCTCACTCAGGGCTGGTGGGCCAACGGCATGCTTCGCGTGCGGCACCGCGAAGACGGCGCGGTGAACCGGCTGTTTCCCTGCTTTTACGGCGGCGGCGGCTCGTGCGCTTTTGACCGGAGAAAATTCCTCGAGCTGGGCGGCTTTGATTCCCTCCTTCACCCGTTTTATCTGGAAGACACCGACCTCGGCTACCTGGCGTGGAAACGCGGCTGGAAAGTGCTCTATCAGCCGAAAAGCCGCGTCTGGCACGAGCACCGGGGCACCATCGGAAAAACGTTTTCCCGGGTATATGTTGACAACGTCATCCGCCGCAATTTTCTGCTTTTCACCTGGAAAAACATCCACGAACCCGGCCGCCTGGCGGGGCATTTTCTGAATGCCTGGGCCGGCGCGCTCGTCAGCTGGGTGGGCGGCGAATCGCTCGAACGGGCAAGCCTGCCCGCCCTGTGGGGCGCATTCCTGCGTCTGCCCCGGGCGCTGCGCGCCCGCTGGCGGGCCCGCGCGCTGGCCGAGGTCAGCGACAGCGAAGCGTTCCGCCGTCCGTTGGGCGGCTGGTTCCGCGACCGGTTTGAGACAGACCCGCCGGCCGAGCCGCCACGCGTGTTGATGGTGGCGCCGTACGCGATCTGCCCTCCCGTCCACGGCGGCGGCGTCTTCATGTATCACGCGGCGCGCGAGCTGGCCCGCCTCGCAGACCTTCACCTGCTGGTGATGGTCGACGCCCGGCACGAGATCGAAGCGCATGAACCGCTCCGCGGGCTCGTCCGATCCCTGGAGTTCGTCGTGCGGCGGGAAGGCCGGACCGGCGGGGCCGGCTCCATTGTCCCTTACGCAGTGCGCGAGTTCGCCGACGCGGAGCTGGAATGGCTCCTGCACCGGCAGGTCTATCTGCACGGCATCGACGTTGTACAGCTCGAATATACGCAGATGGCCCAGTACGCCGGGCCGGGCAGGCGGCTGGTGTGGGCGCTGTTCGAGCATGACATCTACTTCCAGTCCATCGCCCGCGCGATGACAGGCATGGGCGTGATCGAACGGCTGAAGGCGGGGTTCGAATATCTCCGGGCCCTGCATTGGGAGCTGAAGACGCTGCCCACGCTGGATCTGATCCAGACCTGTACCGAAGAAAACACGCAATACCTGCTCTCGTTTCTGCCCGGGCTCAAAGGCCGCGTGCGCCACGACCTGCGCGCCGGCATCGACGTTTCACGCTACGATTTCCGCACCGCCGCGCGGGCGCCGCGCACCATCCTTTTCCTTGGCAGTTTCCGGCACCGGCCCAACCTGGAAGCGCTGGACTGGCTCATCCACCGGGTGATGCCGCGCGTCCTCGAGCAGGAACCGGAGGCAAGCCTCCACGTGGCCGGCTCCGATCCGCCGCCCGGCTACACGATTCCGGACCTGGGCGGCGCGGTCCAGGTGCTCGGCTTTGTGCCCGACGTACGCGAGGCGCTCGGCCGCTATGCCGTGTTCGCCTGCCCCATCCTCAGCGGCTCCGGCGTGCGGGTGAAGCTGCTCGAGGCGTTCGCATCCGGCATTCCCTGCGTCTCCACGCGGCTGGGAGCAGAAGGACTGGCTCGGCAGGACGGAGACATCTGCCTGCTGGCGGACTCGCCCGATGAGTTTGCACAAAAGATCGTGGAATTGTTCCGGCGGTCGGAGCTCGGCGAGGAGCTGGCCCGGCGGGCCCGCGCCTTCGTCGAGCAGCGCCACGACGCCGCGCTCATGGCCCGGCGCCTGGTGGAAAGCTACCGCGGCGCGCTCGCGCACAAGACCGGCGCGGCGGAACCCGTGGCGGAGTCGGCGCGATGAATCCGCTGGAGCGTATCCAGGCCGCAGACCGGACGCTCGTCCGCATCGTCGACCAGGCCATGGCGGAAGCGGCGCGCCGCAGCGGGGCCTGGATCGCATGCCGCGTCGGCTGCACGGCCTGCTGCATCGGTCCATTCCCCATCACGCAGCTCGATGCGCTGCGGCTGCGCAACGGGCTGGTCGAACTGCGAAAAGCGGACCCGGAGCGGGCCAGGCGCGTGCTCGAGCGGGCGCGCGCGTCCGTGAGCCGGTTGAAACCGCTGTTTCCGGGCGACCCTGTCACGGGCGTTCTCTTCGAGGACGACCAGGCACAGGAAGAGTTCTTTGAACGCACGGAACACGAACCCTGCCCGGCGCTCGACCCCACTAACGGCGCCTGCGACCTGTACGCGGCGCGGCCGCTCACCTGCCGCACCTTCGGCCCCGCGGTGCACGTTGCCGGAGAGGCGCTCGGCCATTGCGAGCTCTGCTATCAAGGCGCGGCGCCCGAACAGATCGCGGCCTGTCAGCTGGACTTCGACCCCGACGGCGTGGAGGCGCTCGTGCTCGAAGAGCTGAAAGCCGCCACCGGCCTCTACGGCGAGACCCTCGTGGCCTTCGCACTGGCCGCGCCTGCGGCGGAGACGCCGGCGGCGGACGCGCGCTGAGGCGTGCGTCTACGCTCCTGCCGTCGGGGCGACCTCCACCTCCAGCGCTGCCGGCATCACATGGATCTTCACTTCGATCACCGGCCCGAGCAGCTCCCCGTCGATCATCAGCTCCAGCGGTTCGGCCGGCAGCAGGCGCGCACTCCGGATGCGGCGGATCTGCACGGGCGCATAGCAGTGCAGACCGGCAATGACAGAGAGATTGTGTGCCATCTGGCGGAGGTAACCGGCGGTGAGTTCCAGGCACTCCGCGGCGCCGTCGCCTGAGCAGGCCCCGGGAAGCGCCTCAAAGCCGCCGGTAAAGCGCGTGTTGTTGACCAGCACTCCGCGCAGCGCGGCGTGGCGCGGCGGCTCCCCATCCAGCGAAATCGTGAAGCGATGCAGGCGCGGCCGCGTGAACAGCGCCGCAGCCGCGTAGCTGAACCGCCGCAGAAAGCGGAACAGACCCGAGCGCCGCGTCACCTCCGCCGGATAGCCGAGACCCACAGAAGAGAGGGAGATGCAGTCCAGCCCTTCGCCCGACGCCCGGGCCGCCACAACGTGCAGCGCATCCACGCTTGCCGTGCGCCCGGCGCCCACATCCCGCGCCAGCGCGTTGCCACGGCCGCGCGGCACAATCCGGATGGGAGGCCACGGGCGCGGAAGACGCGCCAGCAGGTGGAAGAGCGTTCCGTCTCCGCCGGCGACGACGATGGCGGAACGCGAGTCCATGGCCGGCTCCTGCCGATCCACGGCCGCGGGCGGATTCGCCCGCCGCCGTCAGCTCTGGCTCGAGTACGCGGCCACAAGCCGCTTGATGTTGTCTTCGTAAACCCTGATCTTCTTCTTCCGCGTCAGCTCCTCCACGATGCCGGCGCGAAGCAGCTCGGCGCGATCGCGCGCCCGCTGACGCTTCAGCTCTTCGAGGATGCCGGCGCGCTGGGCGGCGAATTGCGTCATGTCCGGCGGGCGCTTTTCGAGCACCTTCAGGAAGAATCCACCGCCGCCGGAGACACGCACCGGCCCGACAACCGCGCCCGGTTCTTTCGTGAACGCCTCTTCGGCCATCGCCGCCGGCCCCATGCCCTCAATGCTGGAGGCCCGGGTGATGAAGTCGGTCGTCTTCACCTCCAGGCCGAATTCCCGGCCCAGTTGCGCCAGGTCCGTCTGGCCGGCCTTCACCTTCGCCTCCATTTGAGCCAGGATCTGGTTGGCCAGCTCGGTCGATTTCCGCAGCGTCACCGCCTCGCGCACCTGCGTGATGACGTCTTTCAGCTCCGCCGGCCGCGCCGGCGTAATGGCAACCACCTGGGCCACGACCAGCTTGTTGGGCGCCACCTGCACCACCGGCGTCACGCCATTGACGGGGAGATCCTTCACTGCGGCACTGAACTGCTCGTTGACGCCGATTTCCTGCACCGGGTCGCCGGGCCCGACGTTTTCGGCCAGCACGGGCCGGATGCCGTTGGCCCGGGCGATCTTTTCCGCCTCGTCGCGCGAGCGCACCAGCGCGGAACGGATCTGGTCAGAAATGTTCTGCATCCGCTCGTAGACCTGGGCCCGTTTGGCTTCCGCGGCCAGTTCGGCGCGCACTTCTTCGAACGGCTTCACGCGCGCCGGCTGATGCTCGAGCACCTGAATGATATGGAATCCGTATTGCGTCTTGACAACGTCGCTGATCTCTTTCGGCTTGAGCGAAAAGGCGACCTTCTCGAACTCCGGCACCGTCTGGCCGCGCGTGATCCAGTCCAGATCGCCACCCTTGGCCGCCGAGCCCGGATCCTCGGAATTCTTCCGCGCCAGCCCGGCGAAATCCGCGCCGGAGCGCAACTGTTTCAGCAGGTCCTGCGCCTTCTTTTCCAGGGCGGGCAGTTCGCTGGCCGGGCGGTCGATCGTCTTGATCAGGATATGCCGGGCCCGCACGCGCTCCTCCGTGCGGAACCGGTCCTGCTGCTGCTGATACATCTGGCGGAGCTGTTCTTCGGGGACCTGAACGCTGGCGCCGATCTCTTCTTCGGAGATCGGGAAGATGAGATAGGAGCGCTTTTCCGGCACCCGGAAAGAGGCCTTGTTCTGCTCGAAGTAGGCGGCCAGATCTTCGTCGGTCACCTTCACCCGGTTCCGCGCCACGCCGGCAGTGACGCCAATCGTCATCAGCTTGACGGCTTCGTTCTGCCGCCGGAAGGCTTCCTCCACTTCCTGGGGCGTGACGATCACGCCTTCCAGGGCGAGGATGTCGAGCCGCGCCTGGAGGGCCTGGGTGCGCAGGGCCTCTTCGAATTCGGGAATCGTCATGTTCTGCGAGGCGAGCACCTGCGCATAGGCTTCCTTGCCTGCAAACGTGCCGCCGGCCCAGAGTTGCGGGAACAGGCCCTTGACGATGTCGGCCAGCTCGGCATCGGTCACCCGGAAGCCGAGCCGTTCGGCCTCCAGGGCAGTGGCGCGGAGCGCGACGAGCTGCTGCACGACGCTGGGCACGTAGATGCTGGCCATCTCCGGCGGCACGTTGCCCTTCATTTCGCGCTGGATCACCTTGCGAACCTCCTGCACGGTGATGCGGTGGTCGCCGACTTCCGCCAGAATCGACGGATCCCGCGGGCTGGCCCACCCCGTGCCGTAGCCGGGCACCAGCGTGATCACCATCGAAGCGGCCACCAGAAGCAGCAGGGCCCCGAGCAGGTAGCGCACACTCCGCTCGCGGCTCCGGAACAGGTCAAACATGGGGAACTCCTGAAATTACGAGAAACCTACATTATACCGTCCGCGCCGGTTCACCGGCCCAGCGCACACTCGGAATGCACGGCCCGGACCGCCTTTTCCACGCCGTCCCGGCGGACGACGATGGCAATGGTCAGCTCGCTGGAGCCCTGCGCAATGGCGATGATGTTCACCATTTCGCGGGAAATCGCCGTAAAGATGCGCCCGGCCAGGCCCGGGTGGCCCCGCATGCCCTCGCCGACAATGGCGATGAGGCCGACGTCGAGGTCCACGTCGATCGGGTGAAGATAGCCGTGGGCCAGTTCCAGCGAGAACGTCTCCTCCAGCCTTTCGATCACCGCCGGCAGCTCGGACTGGCGGATGAGAAAACAGAAGTTCTGCCGGTAGCTCGAGCTGGTCAGCGCCAGCACCTCGGCGTTGGCCGCGGCCAGCGCCTCCAGGCTCCGCGCCATGATGCGCGTGCCGCTCAGCACGGCGCTGGCCGGGTCCACGCTAACCAGCGCCACGTTCAGCATCGAAGTCACCGCGCGCGGACCGATGGGGCCGTCTTTGGTCTCCGGCACGATCCGCGTGCCGGGAAACGACGGATTGAAGCTGTTGCGGCTCCACACCGGGATGCCCTTCTCCATCAGCGGCGCCAGCGTCCTCGGGTGCAGCACCTTGGCACCGTTGTAGGCGAGCTCGGCCGCCTCGCGGTAGGTGATCTCTTCGAGCACCTTCGCGTCCGGCACCAGCCGCGGGTCGGCCGACATGATGCCATCGACGTCGCTCCAGATCCAGAGTTCGGCAGCATCGAGCACCGCCGCGAGAATCGACGCGGAAAAGTCGCTGCCCCCGCGGCCGAGCGTCGTCGGGCGGCCATCCAGGGTGGCGCCGTTGAAGCCTGTCACCACCGGCAGCCGGCGTTTTTCAATCGCCGGCCGCAGCAGCGCATTCGCCTTCTCGCGTGTCTGTTCCATCAGCGGGCTGGCGTTGCCGAACACGGCGTCGGTGACGATCACGTCCCAGCCATTGACGGCAAAGGCGTCCACGCCGCGGGACTCGAGATACGCGGCCATCAGCGCCGCGCTCAGCCGCTCGCCGGCCGCCACCGCCTCGTCCACCGAACGCGGCGGGCGCTCGCCCAGCATCAGCACGCCGCGGGCGATGCGCGTGAAGTCTTCCAGAATCCCGTCCAGCACCCGCTGCGTGCGATCGCGCGCCTCGCCCTCCAGCAGCTCGTTTGAGCACTGGCGGTGTTTGGCGTCAAGCTCGGCCAGCAGCCGGTTCAGGCCGGCCTCGTCTCCGCCTTCCGCATGGCGCAGCGCCTCCAGCAACATGTCAGTGACCTTCGCCATGGCCGAGACCACGACCACCAGAGGCCGCTGCCGCCATGCCTCCTCGCAGAGGGCGGCTGCGGAGCGGATCCGTTCGGCGGACCCCATGCTGGTGCCGCCGAATTTCATCACCAGCAGATCGTTCAATTCGTGACTTCCTTTCCGTTGCTCGTGCGCTCGCGGACGATTTTCAGCAGCGCCTGCTCGACCTCGTCCTCGCTCATGCCGGTGGAATCGACGTAGATCGCGTCGGGCGCCTGCCGCAGGGGCGAGTCGGCGCGCGTCGAGTCGCGCTCGTCGCGCCGCTTCATCTCCGCCAGCACCGCGGCAAAGTCCGCTTCGATGCCGCGCGCCGCCAGGTCCTTCAGCCGCCGGCGCGCGCGCTCTTCCGGCGTGGCATCGAGAAAAATCTTCACCTCCGCTTGAGGAAAGACCACCGTGCCAATGTCGCGGCCTTCCATCACCACGGACGCCTCGCGGCCCATCTGCTGCTGCTTGGCCACCAGCGCGCGGCGGACGCCCGGAATGGCGGAGACGCGCGAGGCGCCCTCGCTGATATCGGGATCGCGGATCGCTTCGCTGACGTCCTCTCCGTTCAAAATCACCCGCCCGCCGGAGGCAAGTTCAATGCGGCTCTCGCGCGCCAGTTGTTCCAGCCGCGGCGCGTCGTCCCACGACACGCCGAGCCGCTTCGCCCACAGCGCAATGGCGCGGTACATGGCTCCCGTGTCGATGTAAAGATACCCGAGCCGTTCGGCCAGACGGCGGGCTAGCGTGCTCTTGCCGGCGCCTGCGGGTCCATCGATGGCGATCGTGACAGTCTTGCCCAAAGCCGGTTTCCTACCAGTCTAGCAGGCTGGCGCAACGCGCCCGCGGCCTGTTATTGCGGCTCTCCATCGCCCTGGCCGCCGCCAGCGGCCAGCGGGTCGCGCGTGATGACGAACTCCTCGACGATGCGCCCGCCCACCAGGTGCTCCTCGACGATCCGCTCCAGCACTTCCGCCGTGGCGCTGTGGTACCAGACGCCTTCCGGATAGACCACCGCAATCGGGCCGCGTTCGCACAGGCGCAGGCAGTTCGCCTTCGTGCGGTAAATGCCCGGCTCCGTGCGCAGCCGGTTCTTGAGATACTCCCAGGCGCGCAGCCCTTCTTCCCGCGGGCAGCACTTCGGGTTGGTCTGGTCGGCGCAGAGAAAAATGTGCCGCCGCAGCGAACCGATGCCCAGCGCCGCGGCCGTCCGGCGGAGCTTTGCTTCGTCCATCCTTTCCAAGTTAACTAAACAGAGGAGCCCCGATGTCGCCGCAGGAATTCGACCGGCTGGTGGAAGAGTGCATGGACGTGATTCCGCCGCGCTTCCGGCGGCTGCTGCGCAACGTCGTCTTTGTCGTCGAGCCCGAGCCTCCGCGGCCCGGGCTGCTGGGCCTCTATGTCGGCAGGCCGTTGACGGAGCGCTCCGTCTCCGAGCCGGTGCGCATGCCGGACCGCATCATCATCTATCAGGGTCCGCACGAACGGGCCGCCCGCGACGAGGCGGACCTGCGCCGCCTCGTCCGGGAGACCATCTGGCACGAAGTGGCCCACTACTTCGGCATGGACGAGCGCCAGGTGATGCGCGCCGAGCTGCGCCGCCGGCGGCTGCTCGACCGCCTTCGCCGCCGGTGACGGACTCCTGCGACCCGCCCGCGCATTCTGGCATCCAACAAATGCGAAAAAATTCTTGCCGGGGTAGAATGGATCCATTGAACTCCCGCGCGAGGGGCGTTCACGGACTGGGACCAACCACAAAGATTTGCGCAGCGACCGCATGATTTCCACCGGCGTGCACTTCCTCACCGGACTTCTGCTGGCGGCCACGCTGCTGGCGCTGGGCGCCGGCCTGCCGCAGGCCGGCAGTCTGGCTTCGGCGGGCGTCGAGGTCGCAGGCGCCCTGGCCCTGTATCTGCAATTCGCCGCGCTCTCGCTCGTCTGGCTGGTGACGGCCCCCTTCTGGCGCCGCGAGCAGCCGCGCTTCCGCGATGGCGGGTGGCCCTCGCTGCGCTCGATGGCGCTGCTGGCCCCGGCGGCCACCTTCGCGCAGATCGCCCTCGGCGCGCTGTACCGCTACGGCGTGGCTGGCGTGATCCCGCACGTCACCTGGGCGTTCGCCGCCGCCATTCTGCTGCTGATGTTCGGATCGTTCGTCCTTTCGCAGCAGGGCGCGGGCCAGCCGCTGCGGCGCGTGGCGGCGCTGCTGGTGACGGCGACCGGTCTCCAGGTGGTTCTCGGCGTCATGGCGCTGCTGGACCGGGTGGCGCATGTGGGCGGCGGCTGGATCCGGTGGTCGGCCAGGACGCATCTGGCCGCGGGCGCGGTGGTGCTGGGGCTCACCGTGGTCCTGGCCGCTTTCGTGCTGCGCTGCGCCGAACCGGCCTCCGGCGCCGAGCCGGCCACATCGAACGGAACGAACCCATGAGGGCCTATCTCGAGCTCACCAAGCCTCGCATTACCTGGCTCATCCTGATGAGCACGGGCATCGGCTTCTATTTCGGACTCGCGGGCGCGCTGAACTGGGCGCTGCTGGCCCACTGCCTGCTCGGCACGGCGCTCATCGCCAGCGGCACGGCCACGCTCAACCAGTGGTATGAGCGGGACGCCGACTCCCGCATGCGCCGCACCGCCGCGCGGCCCATCCCCTCCGGCCGGGTCGCCCCGCGCCAGGCACTCCTGTTCGGCATCGCGCTGCTGGCCGCCGGCGAGCTGGAGCTCGCCTTCGGCGTCAATGCGCTCGCCGCCTGGCTGGGGCTGCTCACGGTGGCCTCCTACCTGCTGCTGTACACGCCCCTCAAGCAGAAAACGTGGTGGTCGACCGCCGTGGGCGCATTTCCCGGCGCAATGCCCCCGCTGATCGGCTTCGCCGCCGCGCACGGCAGGCTGACGCTGGAGTCCTGGGTCCTGTTCGCCATCATCTTCCTCTGGCAGTTCCCGCACTTCTACGCCATCGCCTGGATGTATCGCGAGGATTATGGCCGCGCCGGCATCCGCATGCTCCCGGTGATCGAGCCGGACGGCCGCTCCACGGCGCGCCAGGTGCTGGCGTTTTCGCTGCTGCTGATTCCCGCAAGCCTCCTGCCCGGCTTTCTGGCGATGACCTCGCACTGGTATCTGGCCGCGGCGCTGCTGCTCGGCGCACTCTTCCTTCGCGCGGCCGTGCGGCTCAGCCGCCAGCGCACGGCACAGAACGCGCGCGGGGTCCTGAAGGCGAGCGTCCTGTATCTGCCGCTGCTGTATCTGGCGCTGCTGGCCGGCAGCCGTCCGGCCCTGTTCCAATAGAGACATGGACCGCCGCGCCTGGCTTGCCGCCTCGAGCGCCGCCCTGCTGTCCGGCTGCCTGAAGGCGCCGCTGCCGGAAATCAACCAGGTGCCGGACTTTGAGCTCATCGACCAGGACGGGCGCCCGTTTCGCAGCGCCGAACGGCTGCGCGGCAAGGTGTGGGTGGCGGACTTTTTCTTCACTACCTGCAACGGCCCCTGCCCGCGGATGTCCGCGCTGATGCGCCGCGTGCAGGACGCCACCGCCGCCTTCGACGACGTCCGGCTGGTGAGTTTCACCGTGGACCCGAAGACCGACACGCCGCCCGTGCTCCAGGAGTATGGCCGGCGGTTCCGGCAGAACCCGCAGCGGTGGTCTCTGCTCACCGGCGATCCCGAGACGCTGCGGCGGCTCGGGGCGGACGTCTTCTATCTGGGCGGCCTGGGACCGGAGCACGGCACGCGCTTCGCGCTCGTCGACCGCAAGATGCGCCTGCGCGCCTATTATGAGACCGCGGACTCTTCCTGCGTCGAGCAGGTAGTGGCCGACATCCGCAAACTCAGAAGAGAGCTCCTGTAATGGACGTGCGCCAACTGCCCGCGCTTAACGCGCTGCTCAACACCGCCTCGGCCATCCTGCTGGTCACCGGCTATCGCTTCATCCGACGGGGCCGGCGCGACGCGCACCGCGCGGCGATGACCGCCGCCCTGATCGTCAGCGCCGTCTTTCTGGCCAGCTACCTCGTCTACCATGCGCAGGTTGGCAGCGTGAAATTCCAGAAGACGGGCTGGATTCGCCCCGTCTATTTCACCATTCTGATTTCGCACACCGTTCTGGCCGCCTGCGTGGCGCCGATGGCGCTGGTCACCGTCTGGCGCGCCTGGAAAGGACGTTTCGACAGGCACCGCCGCCTGGCGCGCATCACGCTGCCCCTGTGGCTGTATGTGAGCGTCACCGGCGTGGCCGTGTACGTGATGCTGTACCTCCTGTGACCACCGACCCTGAAGGCGGCGTCTGCGCCCTGATCGAGCTGCTCGATCCACGGCCCGGCGAGCGCGTGCTCGACCTTGGTTGCGGCATCGGACTCGCGGCGCGCCGGCTGGTGGCGCTGGGCGCCCGCGTCACCGGCCTGGACTCCGACCGGGCGGCGCTCGAACAGGCGCGGATGCTTGTGCCGCAGGCCCGCTTCGTCTGCGCCGATCTCTTCGCCTGGATGCCGGAGGAGCCGTTCGACGCAGTCCTGGCCCGCGCCGTGCTCGACTGGCTGCGGCCGCCCGATGCGGCCGCGCGCCGCATCGCCGCCTGCCTCCGGTCCGGCGGGCGGCTGGCGGCCGACCTCGGCGGCGCCGCGCCGGCGCAGCGGCTTCTCACGGAGGCGGCCGCGGCGCTGGGCTCCGCACCGCCGGCATGGGCAGCGCCGGCTCCGGCAGAATGGGAGCAGGCGCTCCGAGGCGCCGGGTTCGATGTGGCCGTCCGCGCCGGCCCGGCCCGGGCGGCGCTTCAGCCCGCAAAAATCCGGCTGCTGGCGAGAAAAATCTGATCCCTCATGTTTCCGAAAATCATCTCAATCGGCGACTTTTTCATTCCCGCCTACGGCCTTTTCGTCGCGGCCGGCTTTCTGGCCGGAATGGGGCTCACGCTGCGGCTGGCGCGCCGCGCCGGCCTCGAAGCGGACCGGATTGCGAACCTCGCCATCTACTGCGCGCTGGCCGGGCTGGCGGGAGCGAAGCTGCTGATGTTCGTCCTGGATTTTTCCTATTATTCGGAAAATCCGGCACGCATTTTCAGCCTGGACACGCTGCTTTCGGCGGGCGTTTATTACGGCGGATTTCTGGGCGCGCTGCTGTTTGCCTGGGTCTACATCCGCCGCCACCGCCTCCCCTGGTGGAAGACGGCCGATGTCTTCGCGCCCGGCATCGCGCTCGGTCACGCCATCGGAAGGCTGGGCTGTTTCGCCGCCGGCTGCTGCTGGGGCAGCGAATGTGACCGTCCCTGGGCGGTCACCTTCACCAACCCGGCGGCGCACGAGCTCACCGGCGTGCCGCTGGGCGTTCCGCTCCATCCGGCCCAGCTTTACGAGGCCGCCGCCACCGCGCTGGTGGCCGCGTGGCTCTATGCCCGCAGCCGCCGCCCGCACGGCGAGGGCGAGATCCTCGGCTGGTACCTGGCCCTGTATTCGGCGGCGCGCTTCCTCATCGAGTTTTTCCGCGAGCACCAGCAGCCGCCGCCGGTGCAGGCCGTCGCGCTGACCTGGACACAGTGGATTGCGTTGGCCCTCTGCGCCGCCGGCATCGGGCTGTTGTTCCGAAGGAGAATTCAGCCGAGCGACGCCGCCAGCTCGTAAAGCCGCTCGGCCTCTTCCTGCGTCCGGGCTTCGACGGCGATGCGCACCAGCGGCTCGGTGTTCGAGGCGCGCACGTGGATCCAGCCCTCCGGAACGGTCAGCTTCAGTCCGTCGGTGCGGTCGGCCTGCGCGCCGGCGAGCGCCGCTTCCAGCGCCTGCATCCACTGGCCGAGTCGGCCGTGCTCGAAGGGAAATTTGCCGCTGCGCCGCCAGTAGCGCGGCAGCGCCGCCGCCAGCTCATTCAGCGTTTGCCCGGTCCGGGCCATCCGCTCGAGCAGCAGCGCCATGCCGGTGTAGGAGTCCCGGCAGTAGTGCACCGCCGGCCAGATGATGCCGCCGTTGGCGCCTTCGCCTCCGATCACGGCCCGCACGGCGCGCATCCGCTCCACCACGTTGGCCTCGCCCACGGCCGTGCGGTAGACGGGGCAGCCGTGCCGCGCGGCGATGTCGTCGATCGCCGAGGTGGTGGTCAGGTTCACCGCCACCGGCCCCTTCTGTTTCCGCAGGACGCAATCCACGGCCAGCGCGAGCACGTCGTCATTGTCCAGCACGCGGCCCGTCTCGCCGGCCACGGCCAGGCGGTCGCCGTCCGGGTCCTGCGCAAAGCCGATATCGGCGCGAACGCGCACGACGAGATCGCTCAGCTCGCCCAGCACCTCGGGCCGCGGCTCGGGCTCGCGCGGGAAGGGCTGTGTGGGATCGGCGTGGATGGCGTGCAGCTCGCAGCCGAGGATGTCCCGCAGGAAGCGCACGCTCATCCGCGAACCGGCGCCATTGACGGCGTCCAGCGCCACGCGGAACCGCCGCCGCCGGATGCTTTCCACGTCGATGTGCCGGAGGATGCGCCCGAAGTGCCGTTCCGGCGCGGTCTCGGCGTCCAGCACCACGCGCCGCATGTCTTCATTCAGCGCGTGGCGAAACTCGCTCTGGTGGTAGAGGTCAATCAGCTCGGCGCGCTCGTACTGGTTGAAGAACAGGCCCTCGCCGTTGAACAGTTTCAGCGCGTTGTATTCGGGCGGATTGTGCGAGGCGGTGATGGCGATGCCGCCGGCGGCGCGGATGTCGGCCACATAGATCTGCGCCGTCGGCGTGGGCGCGATGCCGATCTTGATCACTTCGCAGCCGGAGGCGAGCAGTCCGCAGGCGGCCGCATGAACCAGCATTTCGCCCGAGGCGCGCGTGTCCCGCGCCAGCACCACCGGGCCCGGCCCGACGTAGGTCCCGAACGCCTGGGCGAAGGCGCAGGCGAGGTTCGGCGTGAGAAAGTCGCCGACCACGCCACGCACGCCAGCGACGCTGATCTTGAGCTGATGCACGCGGCTCATGAGGAATAGCTCCGCACCAGGTCCATCACCTCGTCGAACAGCCTCCGCGGCGCGGGGCCGCGCTGTTCGCAGATGACGCGCACCACCGGTTCGGTCTGCGACACGCGCACGTGCGCCCAGCGGCCGTCCCAGTCCAGCCGCAGCCCGTCGCGGCGGTCGGCGCGCGCGTCCGGGTAGCGCCGTTCGAGCTCGTCGAACAGCTCCGGGATGAAGTGGGTGCGGACGGGGATCTTGCCCTTGAGGATCGTATACGGTGGATAGTCTCCGATGAGCGCCGACAGCGGCTCGCCGCGCCGCGCCATGCGCTCGAGAATCGTCAGCATGGAGGCGATGCCATCGTAGACATAAGGGAACTGCGGCAGCATCACCGCGCCCGTGCCTTCGCCGGCCACGGCGATCTGTTCCAGCGGGCAGGCGGCCATCGCGTCCACCACCGCCTGCCGGCCCACCGGGAGCCGGACGACGCGCCCGCCGTGGCGCGCGGCCACTTCCTCGAGCAGCGCCGTCGTGGAGACGTTGGTGAGCACGGTCCGCCCCGGACCGCGTTCGAGCATCTCGTCGGCGAGCACGGCGATGACCATCTCCTCGCTCACCGCTTCGCCCTCTTCGGTGGCGAAGGCGACGCGGTCGCTGTCGATGTCGAACAGAAAGCCCGCATCCGCGCCCACGGTGCGCACCAGCGGCGCCAGTTGCAGCTCTACCATCTTCTTCGTCGTCGACGGCTCGTGAACGAAGGCGCGGCCTTCGAGCGCCTCGTTGATCAGGATGAAGTTCATCCGGAAGCGCTCGATCATCCGGCGCAGCACGAGTCCCGAGGTGCCGTTGGTGCAGTCGATGAGCACGCGGAAGCGCCGCAGCGCGTCAAGCGGGAAGGCTGCGGCCAGCGCGTCGAGATAGGCGTCGATCGCCGTATCGTCTCCACTGCTGCGGCCGACCCCGGTCCAGGCGGCAAAACGGAATTTTCTCAGGTGATAGATGTCGAGCAGCTCGTCGCTTTCCGCGCTCGACAGGTAGCGGCCGCCGTGCGCGAGGAACTTCAGCGCGTTCCACTCGGCGGCGTTGTGACTGGCGCCGATGGAGACGCCGCCGGCGGCGCCGAGCCGCCGCATGGCGTGCTGGATGACAGGCGTGGAAACGATGCCGAGGTCGACCGTGTCATGCCCGGCGGCCAGCAGCGCGCCGAGCACGCCTTCGCGGATCATCAGGCTCGAAACGCGCGGGTCGCGGCCCACCACGACCGGGCCGTCCGCTTCCAGGAACGTGCCGAAGGCGGCGGCGAAATCGAGCACATGCGTGGCGGTGAGGCCGTGGCCCACGATGCCCCGCAATCCGGCGGGAGAAATCCGCAGGCTGCGTGCGGCTCGCAGCATCATTCCTCCAGACGCAGGATGCCGAATGCTTCCGGAATGTGATGGTTGCCCGTGGGCCCGGTGGGCCGCCAGGCGATGCTTTTCCGCGGCGGCGGGCCCTGAAGGCGGTAGAAATTCACCCGGAATTCGAACCCCGGCGCGGCGCGTTTTTCCGTAATCGAGCGGACGGGAATTTTCATGGCGCCGTACCAGACCCTGCGCACCGGATCGATCCGCGCCGCCACCTCAAAGCCCGAGTTCCACTGCCAGCCGCCCTCCGGTTTCGGCTCCCTGCGGTCGATGTCGAGGTCGACCCACTCACCCTGCGGCGACACCTGATACTCGCGGTATTGCCAGATTTTTTCGAAATCGGCGCCGATGAAAATCTCGGCCACATCGCGTTCCCACAGGCGGTTGGTCTCGCGGTCCGTCACCGGCTGCGGATTCAGGTACAGCTCTTCGTAAGGGCAGATGAAAAGGAAGTACAGATGCGTGTCCGTCCAGCGCGAGCGGATCTCGGTGCGGTGGCCGGGCGTGGGCGTGCCGCGGGCGCTGTTTTCGGCGATCACCGCCGGGGCGCCAAACCAGAGGCCCGAGTCCGGGTCCGTGTTGAGAACCACGTTGCCCTGAAGGCGGCGGCTGCGCGCCACTTCCTGCGTCACAGCCGGCGCCGCCAGCATCAAGACAAGAAGGCCGGCAATCCACGGCATGGCAGTTTCCATCATACCCGCCCATGAATCCGCCCTCCGCATTCGACGATTTTCGCGATGAACTCGAACGCCACGAGTTGCAGATGGGCGTCGAGGCGGGCCGCCTCGCCGTCGCGCTCGACGTGCTCACCGACGCACTGATCCTCGTCGGCCAGCACGGCGTCTACTGCCAGAGCGCGCGGCAACCCGGCCGGCCCGCCATGGACGTCCAAATCATTTCCCAGAACATCGAACAGGCGAAAGAGCTGGTCTCCAGCGTGATGACTCTGCTGCGCGAACGGAAACGGGAAGAGCGCGGCTGAGCGCCGCGCCCGCCCGGTTATTGCAATTCGAGGCGCGCGGAGACCACCGGCTCGTCCACCGAGCGCTGGATGCGAAAGCCGAATTTCTCCGCCACCTTCTGCATGGCTACGTTCTCGGCGAGGATGTCGGCAATGATCGCCCTGACTCCTTCCCTGCGGCCGATGTCGACGAGCCGCCGCAGCAGCTCCGAACCGAGGCCCATGTTCTGATAGTCGTCGGTGACGACGATGGAGAACTCGGCCTCCGGCTGGCCAAGTCCCTGGAGCCGGCCGACGGCGATGATCTGCTTCTGTCCGGTGTGCGGGTCAGTGCGCTCGGCCACCAGCGCCATCTGGCGCGCGTAATCGATGAAGCAGATGCGGATCAGCCGTTCGTGCGCCACGCGCTGGCTCAGGTTCAGAACCTGAAGGTAACGGTGATAGACGGTGCGTTCAGAGAGCGTTTCGTGGAAGCGCACCATCGCCGGCTCATCCTCGGGGCGGATGGGCCGGATGAGCACCGTGTCGCCGTTCCGCATCGTCCACTCGCCGGCGTATTCGAGCGGGTAGGGACGGATGGCCGGCCGCGGCAGGTCCTCTTCGCACAGGGAAGGATCGTGCAACACCACGCGGGCGTCGAGCGCCAGCAGCCGGTCCGGGGAGGCCAGCAGCGGGTTGATGTCGATCTCCCGGATCCAGGGCTGCTCGACTACCAGCCGCGAGAAGCGCACCATCAACTGTTCGAGCGCGGCGATGTCCACCGGCCTGCGGCCGCGCACGCCTTTCAGCGCGGTGAAGATCTTCGTGCGTTCCATCATGCGCCGCGCCAGCGTTGTGTTCAGCGGCGGCAGCCCGAGCGCGCGGTCCTTGAAGACCTCGACGAGCTGCCCGCCCATGCCAAACAGGATCACCGGCCCGAACTGTGGGTCGATGGAGGAGCCGAGGATCACCTCATAGCCGTCCAGTTTCGCAAACGGCTGCACGTTGACGCCCTGGAAATGTTCCGGGCCGGCTTTTTCGGCGACGCTCGCCTGGATCGCGCGGAACGCCTGGCGGACCGCCTCTTCGTCCCTCAGGTTGAGCTGCACGCCGCCGACATCGGTCTTGTGAGTGATGGTGAGCGAGTGCAGCTTGAGCACCACCGGGTAGCCGATTTCGGCCGCCGCGCGCACCGCCTCGTCTTCGGTGGCGGCGATGATCGACGGCAGCACCGGGATGCCATAGGCGGCCAGCACCTGCTTGGACTCATGCTCGGTGAGGATGGTGCGGCCGCTGGCGCGGACGCGGTCGAGGACCTCGCGCGCTTTCTGCGCCGAGCCGCCTTCGTCGTCTCCGGCGTAGGTCGGCGTTTCGTACAGCGCCTTGAGGTTGTACGAGTAGCGCCACATGTAATTGAACATGCGCGCGGCCGTGTCCGGGTAGGGGAACGTGGGGATGCCGGCCTGGTTCAGGATGTGTTCGCCCGCGGCCACTTCCACGCCGCCCATCCACGAGGCAAGCACCGGGCGCTCGCCCAGCCGCGCCAGCGGCTTCAGCAGTTGCGCGGTCTGCGTGGCGTCGGTCATCGCCTGCGGGGTGAGGATCACCAGCATGCCGTCGGTGTTCTCGTCGCGGGAGACCACTTCGAGCGCCTTGGCGTAACGGTCCGGGCCGGCGTCGCCAATGATGTCGACCGGGTTGCGGTGGCTCCAGGTGGGCGGCAGGAACTGGTTGAGCTCTTCGACGGTCTTCGGTGACAGTTCGGCCAGTTCGCCGCCGCCGAGCAGCAGCGCGTCCGCCGCCAGCACGCCGGGCCCGCCGGCGTTGGTCAGGATGGTCAGCCGCGGGCCCTTCGGACGCGGCTGCCTGCTAAGCACCTCCGCCATGTAGAACAGTTCGGCGATGGTGCTGACGCGCAGGACGCCGCTGCGCCGGAAGGCGGAGTCGAGCACGTCGTCCGAACCGGTGAGCGCGCCCGTGTGAGAGGCCGCGGCGGCGGAGCCTGCCGCCGTGCGGCCGGCCTTGATCACGATGATCGGCTTGGTGTAGGCCACCTCGCGCGCCGCCGAAAGGAAGCTGCGCGCGTCGCCCACGCTCTCCATGTAGAGCAGGATGGCGCGCGTCTTCGGGTCATCGCCGAGATAGGTGATCAGGTCGCCCCAGCCGACGTCGGCCATGGCGCCGATCGACATGAACGCGCTGAAGCCGACGTTCTCCTTCAGGCTCCAGTCGAGCACCGCCGTGCACAGCGCGCCGCTCTGGCTGAGGAAGGCGATGTTGCCCGTGCGCGCCATCGCCGCGGCAAAGGTGGCGTTGACGCCCGTGGGCGGAATCATGATGCCAAGGCAGTTCGGCCCGATGACGCGCATGCCCGCGGCGCGTGCGTTTTCCACAAGCTGCCGTTCGAGCTCCGCGCCTTCGGGGCCCGTCTCCTTGAAGCCCGCCGAGATGACCACCGCGGCCCGGATGCCGGCCTCGCCGCACTCCGTGATGATGCCGGGGATGGTCCGCGCCGGCGTGACGATCACGGCCAGGTCCACCTCGGCGGGGATCTCCTTTACGTTGCGGTAGGCCTTGATCCCCAGCACGCTTGCGCGGTTCGGATTCACCGGAAAAACGGCGCCGCCGAACGGGGAGCTGATCAGGTTCCACAGCGTCGTGCGCCCCACCGAGCCGGGCGTTTCCGTGGCCCCGATGACGGCCACGTTCTTGGGTCTGAAAAACGGATCGAGCGGGTGTTCCTTTTCGCCGAAAATGTTGTGCGCCTTTTTGAGGGATTTGCCGCTGCCGGGTTTCATTGCAGTATTTCCGATCTGAAATGATAAAGTGCGAACGCACCTCCATCATCCCGCCCGCGCGATGCCGGCGGCAAGCGGCCCCGGGCCGGCGCGCTACCAGTAACGGCCTTCGGTGTAGGGCACGCCGGCCGCGTCGAGCGCCTGCTCGAATTTCCTGAGCTCTTCGAGCAGCGCCCTGAGCTTCGCCGTCTCCGCGGCCAGCTCTTCGGCCGCGATGCGCAGGTTCATCTGCATCGTCGCCGTCGGCGGCCCGGCCATTCCGCGCGTCACCGCCACGGCGGCGCTGGCGCGGGACTGGATGGTGGAGGGCGCGCCGGACTCCATCCCCCGCAGCGTCTCGTCGCCGCGGATCTTTCTCAGGATGCCCGTCAGGCGCTCATCCAGCTTCACCGCCGTTTCCATCATCTGCGGCTGCGCCGGCCCGTCGAGCAGCGCCCGGCGGATCGCCGCCAGCCTCGCTTTGGCCCGGTTGGCCTCGTCCAGCGCGCCAAGCACCTGGCGCTGGACGCGCAGCGCGCGCTCGATGAACTCGTCGCGCGCACGGCGGTCGGCCTCGGTCAATGTGAGGGCGGAGTCCGCCTCCACGGTGATGACCGCCTCGGCGCCCAGCGGCGTCACCACGCCGGCCACCTTCTTTGCCAGCGTCACCCGGTACGTGCCCGGCGCCACCAGGGCGCCGCCTGCCTGCTGCCGCCGCTGCATGTCCTCCTCATCCTCCGTGGCCCGCTGGCCCGTTTGCGCCGCGCTGATGGCAGGCCCGCGCAGGTTCCATGTGACCCGGTGGATGCCGCGGGTGACTGGCCCGGCAAGGTGGCGCACCACGCGTCCGCGCGCATCGGTGATCGTCAGCAGGATCTGCGGCGGTTCTTCGTCGTCTTCGGCGGTCAGCTCCGCCTGCGACGGGTAGGACTTCGGATCCTTCTTCTCCCGCTCCTGCCGGAGCTGACGCTTTGTCTTCAGCGTCTCTTTCAGCCAGTAGGTAATGGTTGCGCCGTACGGGGGATTTTCGGCCATGTAGAGCTGCGCGCCCTGCGAGCCGCGGCTTTTGCCGGTGTCCTGGACAAAAAGCACGGCCTTTTTCACCGGAAAAATGTGCGCGGATTTTTCAAAGATTTCCTGCGATACATGCCGCAGCGGGGAATAGTCGTCGAGAATGTAGATGCCGCGGCCGAAGGTGCCGGCGACGAGATCCATTTCCCGCTCCTGCACCGCCAGGTCCCGCACCGGTATGACCGGCAGGTTGTTGCGCAGCCGGATCCAGCGCTTGCCGCCGTCGACGGTGAAATACAGCCCGAATTCCGTGCCGCAGAAAAGGAGGTTCGGATTTACCGGATCCTCGGCGAGCGAAAGCGCCGGGCCATTTTCCGGAAGATTGCCGGAAATGGACGCCCAGGTGGCGCCGCGGTCAGTGGATTTCATCACATAGGGGCGGAAATCGCCGTTCTTGTGATTGTCGAAGAGGGCATACACGGTGCCGGCGTCATGGCGCGAGGCCACCAGCCGCTGCACGTAGACGCCAATCGGCCCGATGTGCGAGAGATCCGGCAACCCGGGGATCTTCTCGATCCGCCGCCACGTCCTGCCGCCGTCTTCGGTCACGCTGATCAGTCCGTCGTCGCTGCCCGTATAGATGAGCCCCTCTCTGAGCGGCGACTCGCTCAACGCCGTCAGGTTGCCCCAGGTGCTGGTGGACTGGTGTTTGGCGATCGCCTCCGGCGGCCAGATTTTGCCCATCACCGGGAGCAGGTTGCGGTCTACCTGCCGCGTCAGGTCGCCGCTCACCGGCGTCCACGAGTTGCCGCGGTCGTCGGAGCGGAACAGGCGGTTGGCGCCGAAGTAGAGCCGTTTCGGGTTGTGCGGGCTGATGATGTAGGGCGACTCCCAGTTGAAGCGCAGCGGCGGCTCGCCCCTGCCTTCCACCGGCCGGATGGGGACGCGTTCTCCGGTGCGCCGGTCGAGCCGGACGAGTCCGCCATATTGGGACTCGGCGTAGACGATGTTGGGGTCGGTGGGATCGATCCGGACGACGAAGCCGTCGCCGCCGGTCACCACGAACCAGTCATTGTTGGTGGCGCCATCAACGCCGCGCGTCGCCGCCGGGCCGCAGACGGTGTTGTTGTCCTGCGTGCCGCCGCAGACGTTGTAGACGGGCGAGGCGTTGTCCACGGCGATGTTGTAGAACTGCATCACCGGCAGGTTCGTGATGTGCCGCCAGATGCGTCCGCCGTCCCAGGTCTCGTAGATGCCGCCGTCGCAGCCGGCGAGAATGTGGCTGGAGTCTTTGGGGTCGATCCACCAGGCGTGCGTGTCGACGTGCTTGGCGCGCTCGCCTACCACCCGCCAGGTGGCGCCGCCGTCGTCGGAGACGCGCACGATCACGTCCATCATGTACACGCGCCCGGCGATCTGCGGATCGGCAACGATGTGGCCGTAATACATCGGCTGCCCTGCGACGTTGGACCGCCGCTCCCAGCTTTCGCCTGAATCGAGCGATCGGTAGGTGCCGGTGCCCTCGCGCGACGCCTCCACCACAGCGTAGACCAGCCCGCGCTGCGCGCGCGAAAATTCCAGCCCGATGCGGCCCAGCTCGCCGCCCGGCAGGCCGGTGGTGATTTTGCGCCACGTCCTGCCGCCGTCATTGGACTTGTAGAGGGCGGACTCCGGCCCGCCGTGAATCAGCGTCCACACGTGGCGGCGCCGCTGATGCGCGGCGGCCAGCACGACGTCCGGGTTGAACGGATCCAGGGCCACATCAGTGACGCCCGTGTCATCGCTGATCCTGAGGATCTGCGTCCACGTCTGCCCGCCGTCGGTGGTCTTGTAGAGCCCGCGGTCGCCGCCTGACGACCAGAGCGGCCCCTGCGCGGCCACGTAGACGACCTTCGAGTCGCGCGGATCGACGGCGATGCGGCCGATATTGCCCGAATTCTTCAGGCCCATGTTTTTCCAGGTGCGGCCGCCGTCGGCGGAGCGGTAGACGCCGTCGCCGTAGCCGACGCTGCGTTGCGCGTTGTGTTCGCCCGTGCCCACCCAGAGGACGTTCGGGTCGCGCGGGTCGAGCGCCACGTCGCCGATCGAGTAGCTGCCTTCGTTCTGGAAAATCGGCGTCCACGTCGTGCCCGCATTGGTGGTCTTCCAGACGCCGCCGGAGGCCACGCCCGCATACCAGGTGGCCGCGTGCGCAGGGTGAACCACGAGGACGTTGACGCGGCCGGACAGCAGCGCCGGGCCGATGGAGCGCAGCCGGAAGGAGCGGAAAGTCGCCTCCTGCCAGGGGTCGTTGGCGTCGGGCTTTGCCGGGGCGGGCTTCGGCGCCTCCTGTGCCCAGACGAGGCAGAGCGTGGCGAGAGAGGCGAGGCAGTGTGCGGTCCGCATACGGGGCACAGTGTATCGCAGCGCCCGTATCGCGGGCGATGGCTGCACTGGATGGGAGCCGGAGCGCATCCAATGAAAAGAGTGCAGACCATTGCCGTCACCGGCGCCACGGGCTACATCGGCGGGCGTCTCGCGCCCCGCCTGCTTGAAGCGGGCTATCGCGTGCGCTGCCTCGTGCGATCCCCGATGAAGCTGAGGGACCGCCCCTGGGCATCGCATCCCCACATCGAGATCGTCGCCGCTGACCTGTCGGACGAAGCCGCCACGCGCGCCTCCCTCCAGGGCTGCACGGCCGCGTATTACCTCGTCCACTCGATGATCAGCGCCGGCAGGGACTACGCCGCGCACGATCTCCGTCTGGCACGCGCGTTCGCCTCAGCCGCGCGGCAGGCGGGCGTCGCCCGCATTGTTTACCTCGGCGGGCTGGGCGAGACCGGCGCCGGTCTGAGCGAGCACCTGTCTTCCCGCCGCGAAGTCGAGGCGGCGCTTCAGGAGCCGGGCGTGCCGGTCACCGTCTTCCGCGCCGCCATGATCATTGGCAGCGGCTCCGCATCGTTCGAGATCCTGCGCTATCTGGTCGAGCGCCTTCCCGTCATGGTCACTCCGCGCTGGGTCAGCACCCCCTGCCAGCCCATCGCCGTGCGCAACGTGATTCACTATCTCGCGGCGGCGCTCGAAGCGGCGGGAACCGTTGGCGACACGTTTGACATTGGCGGTCCGGAGATCCTCACTTACCGCGAGATCATGGACATCATGGGCGAGGAGCTGGGCGTGGGCCGGCGCCTGGTGGTCCCGGTGCCCGTGCTGACGCCGCGGCTCAGTTCCTATTGGATTCATCTGGTGACTCCCATTCACCACTCGATTGCGCGTCCGCTGGCGGAGGGGCTGCGCAACCCGGTCATCTGTCGGGACACGCGAATTCGCGAACTGATTCCGCAGCGACTGCTGACGGTGCGCGAAGCCATTCGCGCCGCGCTGCGGAAAGAGGAGAGCGGAGAGGCGGAAACCACCTGGAGCATGGCGGGCCCGATTCCCGGCGACCCTGCCTGGGCGGGCGGCAAGGTCTTTACCGATGAGCGCTCGGTCGAGGTCGCGGCGCCGGCCGATGCCGTTTATCGCACCGTGTGCCGCCTTGGGGGCCGTCACGGCTGGTATGCCAACTGGCTGTGGATGCTGCGCGGCTGGCTGGACCGGCTGGCCGGCGGTCCGGGTCTGCGCCGAGGACGCCGCCACCCGGATGCCATCGCACTGGGCGAGGCGCTCGATTTCTGGCGCGTCGTCGGGCTCGACCCGGGCCGGCTTGTCCGCCTGCGCGCGGAGATGAAACTGCCGGGCGAAGCGTTGCTCGAATTCGGCATCGAGCCGCTGAATGAACAACGCTCGCGGCTGGTGCAGACGGCCCGTTTCCGGCCTCGCGGTCTGTTCGGGCTGTTGTACTGGCATGCGGTGCTGCCGCTTCACGCCATCGTCTTCGGCGGCATGCTTCGCAGCCTGAAGCGGCAGGCGGAGAACGAAGTGGCTAGCGAGCGCCGCTGAGCGCGTCCTGGAGGTCTTCGCGGACGTCGAACACCGTGTCGAGCCGCGTGATGCGCAGCAGTTCGCGGATCTTCGGCGGCAGCGAGGCCAGCCGCAGCGAGGCGCCTCGTTCGTTGGCCAGCGAGAGCGCGCCGACGAGCTCGCCGATCCCGGTGGAGTCGAGCTGCACGGCGCCGCGGAAGTCCACCACGACGACTTTCGCGCCGCCTTCGATGGCTTCGCGCAGCAGGTTGCGCAGCGTGTTGGTGGCCAGCCCGAGCGTGATGCGGCCCTCGCAGGCGATGACGGTGGCGCCGCCTTCCTGCCGGCTTTCGATGCGATGCGCGGATTCGCGGCTCATGGCAGTTCCGGTTCCCGTATCGTACACCGCGGAGCGGCTCAATGGGTGGCGAGCGCGGCGGCGATCTCTTCCAGCGCACGCACGCAGTCGGCGCGGCTCACGTCATAGTGAGTCACCGCCCGCAGCGCCGTCGGGCTGATCGGGTTGATGAGCACGCCGCGCTGTTTGAGCCGCGCGCTCAGTTCAGCGGCGGGCACGCCGGTGGCCGCGATGTCAAAGATGACGATGTTGGTCGGGGGCACGGCCGGCTCCACGCGCACGCCGCGCAGGTTGGCGAGCCCTTCGGCGAGCAGCCGTGCGTTGGCGTGGTCTTCGGCCAGCTTCGGCGGCGTCTGCTCGAGCGCCACCAGGCCGGCGGCCGCCAGCACGCCCGCCTGGCGCATGCCGCCTCCCAGCCGTTTCCGGTACAGCCGCGCCTGCGCGATCAGGTCGCGCGGGCCGGCCAGAATCGAGCCGACGGGCGCGCCCAGCGCCTTCGACAGGCAGAACATGACCGTGTCGGCGGGCTCGCACAGCTCGCGCACGCTGCGACCGCAGGCCACGGCGGCGTTGAAGATGCGCGCGCCGTCGAGATGCACGCGCAGGCCGAGGGCATGAGCCCGCGCGCAGACGTCTTTGAGCACTTCCGGCGGATACACGGTTCCGCCCGC
The DNA here is from genome assembly GCA_026002855.1 of Bryobacteraceae bacterium. Taxonomy (NCBI): domain Bacteria; kingdom Pseudomonadati; phylum Acidobacteriota; class Terriglobia; order Bryobacterales; family Bryobacteraceae; species Bryobacteraceae bacterium. Next base: position 2,480,046 of record BPGD01000001.1, on the reverse strand, counting down.
CATGTTGTGCGTATTTTCCAGCTCGATGCAGCCTGTGTCGGCGGCGTGCGGGCCCAGGGGCCGGATGGCGGGCGCGATGCGCTCCCAGCTGAGGATGCCGTCCGGCGTGTCCACCGGACGGATGAGACAGCCGGAAAACCAGGCCGTCATCGAAAGCTCGTAGTTCAGCAGGTGGCCGCGCGAATCGCAGATGACTTCCTGTCCATGGCGCGTCAGGCACTTGATGGCGATGGTGTTGCCCATGGTGCCCGAGGGCACCAGCAGCGCCGCTTCCTTGCCGGTGATTTCGGCGGCGCGCTCTTCCAGGCGGTTGACGGTGGGATCCTCGCCGTAAACGTCGTCGCCCACCTGGGCCTCGGCCATGGCGCGCCGCATCTCCGGCGTGGGCCGGGTCACCGTGTCAGAACGCAGGTCAATCATCAGAGGAACGCCTCGAACACTTCATTGGACAACATCACGCCGCGCCGCGTCAGGCGGATGCGCCCGCCGCTGCGCTCGAGCAACCCGAGCGCAAGGAAACGCCGCACGGCGTCTCCAAAACGCGCCTCGTCTTCCGGCCGGAATTCGACGCCTTCCATCAGCCGCAGCCCGGCAAGGTAGCGTTCTCCGGGCAGGTCTGCCCGCGTCCTGCTGGGCATCGGCCCGTGCGCGGCGTAAGTCCGCACATCGTCCGTGTTGGCCGTGCGCCATGCGCCGTCGAACGAGTGGGCGTCGGCGCCGAAGCCGGCATAGGGCTCCAGCCGCCAGTATTTCAGGTTGTGGCGGGACTCAAAGCCGGGGCGCGCAAAATTGGAAATTTCGTAGCGCATCCAGCCGTGATTTTCAAGAAATTCCACGGCCATTTCGTAGAAATCCGCGATGCGGTCGTCCGGCGGCACCGCAGCGGCGCCGAACCGCACGCCGCCCGAAAGCAGCTCGCGGCCCAGCCGCGAGTCCTCGTCGATTTCGAGCATGTAGACGGAGACGTGCGGCGGTGCGAGCCGCGCCACCCATTCGAGCGACTCGCGCCAGCCCGTCTCCGTCTGCCCTGGCAGGCCGGCGATGAGATCGATGTTGATGTTGCCGATGCCCGCCTCCCGGAGCACGGCCACATCGCGCGCCACGTCTTCAGCCGTGTGCCGCCGCCCGGTGAGGCGCAGCTCCGTGTCCACGAAGCTCTGCACGCCGAGGCTCACGCGGCCAATGCCGCAGCGCACCCACTCGTGCACCACGTCAGCGCGGATCAGGCCGGGGGCCGCTTCCAGCGTGGCTTCTTTCCACGGCCGGCCGGGCACGAGGGCGAGAATTCGCGCGAGCGTCTGCGGCGGCATCGACCCTGGCGTTCCGCCGCCGAGATAGACGGTCTCCGGCGTCCACTGCCACGCGTGCCCGCCGATCTCTTCGCAAAGCCGCTCCAGGTAGTGCGGCTGCAACTGCGCCGGGAACACGCCGGAGGCGAAGTTACAGTACGTGCATTTCTGCGGGCAGAAGGGCCAGGAGATGTAGACGCCGGCCACTTACAGCGGGAATTCCGGGATGCGGACGCGGATCGCGTCGGCGATGAGCTGTTCGAGCGTCCGCCCGTCATCGAGCACAAACGCCGATCCGTTCCAGTCCAGCTTGTAGCTTTTTACGTGCGCCGAGACCCAGACCTGGCGCACGGGCGCGTTGGGGCTGACCACAAAGCGCTCGCGCGGATCGTCAAATTCAATGGTCAGCGCGCCCTGATTCAGGTCGACATCGAACTCGTACTGGTCGCTCAGCCGGGCGAGCTTGCGGTACAGAGACTCGATCGCTTCTTCGGCGACACGCGAAAACTCCGTTTCGCTCAGCATCAATATCCAGTGTAGCCGGGAACGAAATGGAGCAGTCCTGTTATGTGGTACGGGGATGTTTCTGGCGCAGGGACACTGCGGCTGCACGCGAGTGGACCAGGTCTGAGGGATCAGCGGGCCGATCTGGCGGCGGGCCGGGCGGGATCCATTCGAGGCATCCCGCCCGCGCCGTGTGGCCGCCCGCGTCAACCGGAACGCGCCCTCCTGGCGCAGCCCGGCCTCGCGGCCGCGCCCGCTGGGGGCCGCGGCGCCGAATGGGCCGTATTTGTCGAGCTCATCAGGTCTTACCTTGGGACATCCGCTTTTCCTGCCGCCGAAGCGACGAGGCTGCCTGGTCGCGTGAAGCCGCACAAGCGGCCGCCCGACGAGGCTGTCCGGTCCAAGCGGGGGGACTCTGGCCAGAGATTCGTATCCCCGCAGAAAAGAGTATGCCACGCGGCCGCAAGCATGCCGGGTGCAAGTGATTGATCTGGCGAGTGCAATTGCGTGTGACGGAACTCCGGCGGCGCCGGCGGTTTTCCCTTCCGGGCCGCAAGGGAAGCGGCCGCAGGCCGCGAAACGAGCATTCCACGGCCCGCGGCCGCGGCGAATGTCGGCTGCTTTCTCGCCCCCTGAGGGGCGAGGATACGTCGCAGCTCTGTAGATCCCATACGAGGTTTGGACCGGATGAAGTGGATTTGCGTTTGGAAAACGCTCTTGGGAGTGCTGGCGCGCGTTGCATGAAGTCCGGATGGAGTCCCGCCGGTACAATGAAAGCGTGAGCAGCGTACTCCTCGTGCTGGCCTTGATTTGGGCGCAGGCGCCGGCCGCGCCTCCGGCCGAGGCCTTGCGGCTGATTGAGGAGGGGCGCGCGACCGAGGCGATTCCCATTCTGGAGGACGCCGCCCGAAAGGAGCCTTCCTCCGCCGCCATTCAGTTCCAGCTCGGCTATGCGCTGTCCGCGGCAGGCGAGGACGAGCGGGCCATCGCCGCATTCCGCCGCGTGCTGGAGCTCCAGCCGGAGCTGCGCGCCGCGAAGCTGAACCTCGCGCATCTGCTGGTGAAGACCGGCAAGGCCGCCGAGGCGCGCCCGCTGCTGGAGCAATGCCTTGAACAGCAGCCGGACGACGCAAAGGCGGCCTGGCTGCTGGGACGCGCGCTGGCGCAGATGGGCGAGTGGCGTGCGGCCGCCGAAGCCTTCGAAAAGGCCGCACGCAGGGAGCCGGACGACGCCGAGCTCGCGCTCGCGCTCGCCCAGGCGTGGGAACGCGCCGGCGAACGCAGGCGCGCTGCGGAAATCTACGCGAGATTTCCGGACAATCCGGCCGCGCTCGAGCGGCTCGGCGTGATGGAAATGGAGAGTGGCTCGCTCGAAGCGGCCATTCGTCACCTGGAATCGGTGCGCAGCAGGGGCGCGACACCGGCGGTTCTGTACGCACTGGCGACGGCCTATCTGCGCAACCGGCAACTGGAGCAGGCGGCGGCCGTGGCGGAGGCGCTGGCAGCCGCGGAGCCGGCCAATGCGGAGGTCCGGCTCTTTTATGGCCGCATTCTCAGGGATCAGAAGAAATACGCGGAAGCCGCCCGGCAGTTCGAGGCGGCCACGCGGCTGCGGCCGGACTCCGGCGAGGCGTGGAATGAGCTGACGGCCGCCCTCATGCTCAGCCGGCAGTATGAGGCCGCGCTCGAAGCGCTCGAGCGGGCGCGGCAGATCAACGGCGAGACGCCGGCCTACGACTACTTCCGGGCGACGATGCTCGATGCCATGAATCAGCCGAAGGCGGCGCTGGCCAGTTACCGGAAATTCCTGGCGGCGAGCCACGGCGCGCATCCGGACGAAGAGTTCAAGGCCCGGCAAAGGGTGCGGATTCTGGAAAAGGTGGCGGGGCGATGAGACGCCGTCTGTGGCTCGCGCATCTGGCCCTGGCGGTAATGGCGGCGCCGCCCCCGCCGCTCACCCTGGAGGAGGTCCGGCGCGAGGGCGATCCCATGCGCCGCTTTGACAAGGCGCTCCGGCTGGCCGAAGCACGCCTGGCCGACGCCTGGAAGCTCGTGCGCGAGCAGGGGCCGGTGGGAGAATTCGAAGGCGTTGTGAATGAAGTGGTCGATGCCTCGCGGCTGGCGCTGGAGGCGCTGGAGTCCACCGGCAAGCGCCCGTCGCGGCTTTCGCGCCAGTACAAGCGCGGCGAGATCCGCACGCGCGGCTTCGAGCGGGGCCTGAAGGAGCTGGGCCTGGCGGTGAGCTTTGAAGAACGCGCGTTTGTCGAGCAGGCGCGCGAAAAAATGGCGCAGATTCACGAGAAATTCCTCCAGGGCGTGATGGCCCGGTGAAGGGGGCAGCCATGCGGATTTTTCTCCTCTTTTTGATCGCCTGCCTGCCGGCGGCGGCCCAGCGGGATTTTCTGACGCCGGACGAAATTGAGCAGTTGCGCCTGGTGCAGGAGCCCGGCCCGCGGCTCGAACTGTATCTGAAATTTGCCCGCCAGCGGGTGGACATGCTCGAGCAGATTTTTGCCAAGCGCCAGATGGGGCGCAGCGGGCTGATTCACGACACGCTCGAACAGATCACGCAGATCTTCGAGGCGATGGACCTCAACATCGACGACGCCATCCGCCGCCAGAAGCCGCTGGAGAGGCTCGACGGCGTCGTCCGGGAACAGAAGGAGCTGCTCGCCAGACTGGAAGCGTTGGCCGCCCGCCAGGAGCCGGACCGCGCCCGGTACGAGTTCGCGCTGGACCAGGCGCTGGAGACCTTGCGCGACAGCATCGAATTGAACGAGCAGGACCTGAAAGAGCGCACCGCCTCCGTCCAGGAGAGAGACAAGGCCCAGCGCGAGGAGCGCGAGCGGATGCTGTCGCCCGAGCGGAAGGAAGAGCTCGAGAAGGAGCGGGAACGGATCGAGGCGGAGAAGCAGGGTGTGGCGCCTGGCAAGAAGAAGCCCACGCTGCTCAAGCCCGGGGAGAAGCCGGGCCGTCTGGGCCAGCCACAGCAGCCTCCGAAGAAGTGACCGCGGACGCCCGGCCGGATTCTTCGCGCAGCATCCGGAAGACGGCCGCGGCGGTGGAAAAGATCACCGGACCGGCGAAAATTCCGATCACCCCGAAGGCCTGCATTCCGCCCATGAGCGCGAAAAAGACAAGCAATCCGCTCATTCCGGTCCGCCCGCTGAGCACCCAGGGGCGGACGAAATTGTCCGACATTCCCACGACCAATGCTCCCCAGAGCGCCAGAAACAGGGCCTTTCCCCAGGCGCCCTGGAAGAGCAGAAAGAGCGCCGCGGGCAGCCACACAAGGGCCGTGCCGGCCACGGGGATCAGCGAGCAGAACGCCGCCGCCACGCCCCAGAACACCGGCGCCCCCAGTCCGGTGAAGAGGAACCCCAGGGCAGTGAGCAGGCCCTGGACCAGGGCCACAGCGACAATGCCGTAGAAATTGGCGACGATCGATTCGCGGACCGCGACCAGCAGTTGGGCCGTTTTCTCCCGCGGCAACGGCGACCACTCATACATGGCAACGCTGATCTTTGGCCCTTCGAGAAAGAGGAAAAACAGGATGAGCAGCCCCAGCAGCGCATGGGCCAGAGAGCGCGTGATGTTGGTCAGCAGCGACGCGCCCCAGCCGGCGAGCGTCTTCACGAGCGACTGCGCCTGGTCGAGCAGCGCCGCCTTCACGTCGGGCGCTGGAAGTCCTGTCTTCTGCGCCATCCACTGAACCGGCTGTTCGATGGTCCGGGCGAGCCACGCCGCCCAGCCACCCTGCGCGGAAGTGTGCTGCACCGCGGCCTGGTAGACCACGCCGGCCTCCTGGATGACATTCACCGCGATCAGCCCCAGCGGCGCGAGAACAAGAAGCACGATGACGAGCGTCGCCGCCAGCGCCGCCAGCACAGTGGAACGCAACAGCCGCAGCAGCTTCTCGTACAGCGGCTCGAATGCCACCGCCAGCACGGCCGCAAACAGCAGCGGTTTCAGGAAGGGCACAAGCACCAGCGCCACGAGAATGGCGCTGAAGGCGGCCAGCAGCGCGAGCGCGAGCCGTCCCTGCCGGTCTGTGGGTCCCTGACTCATGGCAGCTCCGTGATCTGGATCCGGCGCGAGTCGTCCGGCTGCGCCTCGATGCGGATCTCGATGCGTTCCTCCGGCAGCAGCCGCGGGAACCGTTCCGCCCATTCAAGCAGCACCACGGCCGGCCGCGCCAGGATCTCATCCAGCCCGAGCGAGGCCGCCTCGGCCTCCGTATCGAGCCGGTAGAGGTCGACGTGATAAAGGCGCCCGCCGCCGTGCTCGTGGATGAGGGCGAAAGTCGGGCTGGAGATGTCGTCGGCGGGCGCCGCGCCCAGTCCTTCGGCCACGCCCTTGGCGAAGGTGGTCTTGCCCGCGCCCAGTTCGCCGCTGAGCACGACGCAGCAGGGCACGGGCCACTGGCGCGCCAGCTCGGCGGCCAGCGCGATCGTCTCCTCCTCGCTGCGCGTGATGAACGTGCGCGTCCTCATGAAGCGGCTTCCCGGATGGCGGCGGGCAGGTGGCGCAGCAGGTCCGTGGCCGTGACGCACCATTCGGTGGACTGTTCGGCGGCCAGTTCGCCGGCGCGTCCGTGGAGCCAGACGGCGGCCAGCAGCGCCTCCTCGCGGCGGTCCGGCCATTGCGCCAGCAGGCCGGCGATGAGCCCGGTGAGGATGTCGCCGGAGCCGGCGGTGGCCATGGCGGGCGTGCCCGTGGGGTTGATGAAGACGCGGCCGTCGGGGAAAGCGATGACAGTGCGCTGCCCCTTGAGCACGAGCACGACGTGGCGTTCCATCGCGAAGCGACGGGCCACGCCCACGCGGTCGGCCTGGATATCGACGCTCGTACAGCCGGCCAGGCGCGCCATCTCGCCCGGGTGCGGAGTGAGCACGCGCCAGGGGCCGGGGCCGCGGAACGCGGTCCCGGCCAGCGCATTCAGTCCGTCGGCGTCCACCACCATGGGCAGTGCGCTTTGCGCGAACATGCGCTGGGCGAAGGCGGCCATTTCCGGGTCGCAGCCGAGCCCCGGCCCGAGGGCGACAACGTCCTTGTCGCCGGGATCGTCCAGCCAGCTCTGCGTCATCAGCTCGGCGGCCAGCGACGTCACCGTGCGCCGCTCGGCCTCGGCGCAGGCCACCGTGACCAGCCCCGCGCCGGCTTTCAGTGCGGCCCAGCCCGCCATGGCCGCAGCGCCGCCTTTGCCTTCTGCGCCGCCGACCACGAGCACGTGGCCGAAGTCGCCCTTGTGCGCCCCGCGGGGGCGCGGCTCGAAAAGGCGCCGGAAGCGGCGCGGTTCGGAGAGCGCGAGCCACAGCGACGGGTCGCGCTCGAGCATTTCCGGCGGCGTGCCGATTTCCACCACGTGCAGCCGGCCCACGCGGTCGCAGGTGGGCGGAAGCACCTGTTCGACCTTCGGCGCGGTGAAGGTGACCGTGTGCGCGGGGATCACGCTTTCGCCGTCCTCGCACAGGCCGCTGGGCATGTCCACGCTGACGACTTCGGCGCCCGGAAAACCGTGATTGATCTCGCGGATGAAATCGAGGGCGACGCCGCGGGCGGGTCCGGCGAGGCCCGTGCCGAGCAGCGCATCCACGACGAGCGTCGCCGCGCGCATCGGCGGCAGGATTTCTCGGTGTACCGGCACGCCGAGCAGCCCGAGCATGCGGTGGTTGGCCTCGGCGTCTCCGCGCAGCTGCTCGGGCGGCCAGGCCAGAACCACGTCGAGCGCCGCGGGCCGGCCGCGCAGCCGGAGCTGACGCGCGATGGCCAGGCCGTCGCCGCCGTTGTTGCCCTTGCCGCAGACGATGACGATGCGGTGGCGTTCGAGCGGCGCGTACTGCCGCTCAAGGAACTCGACGAAGCGGCACGCCGCGTTCTCCATCAGGATCAGCGACGGCACGCCGAGCTCGATGGTGCGGCGGTCGATCTCGCGCATCTGTGCGGCGGTGAGAATCTTCATCGCTCTGCGCCTCCTGCGGCGCGGATCTCGAAGCGGCGGAGCGGCTCGGCCTCGCCCATCACGATGAGGCAATCGCCGGCGCCGATGACCGCCGAGGCGGGGGGATTGAACTCCATGCCGCCTGAGGCCCGGCGGATGCCGAGCACGACGACCTGCATTTCGCCGCGGATCCGCGCTTCCGCCAGCGATTTTCCCACCAGATCGCTGGCCGCGGCCACTTCCACCTGCTCGATGCGCACCGTCCAGTCCGGCGTGGCGAGCGCGAAGTCGAGGAACTGCCGGACATGCGGCTTGATGAGCGAGAGGGCGAGCTGCGCGCCGGCGGTCTTGTAGGGTGCGAGCACCGTGTCGGCGCCCGCGCGCAGCATCTTGCGTTCGGTCTCTTCTTCGGCGGCGCGCGCGGCGATGCGCAGCGAGGGGTTCAGCGTTCTGGCCGACATGACAACGAAGAGGTTGTCGGCGTCGGTGCTGAGCGCGGCCACCAGGCCGGCTGCGCGCGCGATGCCTGCTTCCTGAAGGCTTTCATCCGAGGTCGCGTCGCCGGGCAGCGCCAGGCAGCCCGCCCGCTGCGCCCGCTCCACGCGCCGTTCGTCGCGGTCCACCACGACGACGGCGGCGCCGGTCTTGCGCAGCTCGGCCGCCGCGCCGCGGCCCACGCGCCCGAAGCCGCAGACGATATAGTGCCCCCGCAGCGATTCCAGCATTTTCCTCATCCTTCTTCTGCCGAAAACATTCCGCAGCTCCGCTTCAAAGATCGCCTGCGTCATGATGCCGATGACCATCAGCATCGTGCTGACGCTGACGGCGATGTAGAACGTGTTGAACAGCCGGGCGGCGCGTCCGAGCGGGTGGATTTCGCCGTAGCCGACGGTGGTCATCGTCATAACGGCCATGTAGATGGCGTCGAGCCAGGGGTAGCCCGCGATGAAAACGTAGCCGAGCGTGCCCAGCGTGAGCACGCCCGCCACCGCGGCCGCCATCAGCAGCACCCGTCTTGCCATCCGTGGCATGGTCAACCCGCCTTCCGGATCAGCAGCAGGGTCAGGTCGTCCTGAAGCTCGGCCGAGCCTGTCCATCGCGTGACCTCTTCGACGATGCGCTGCCCGATCTCCTCCACCTCCAGCGCCGCGTGCTCCCGTAGAAGGGCGCGCAGCCGCTCCTCGCCGAACATCTCCCCATAGACGTTTTCCGGTTCGGTCACGCCGTCGGTGTAGCAGACCAGCAGGTCGCCCGGCTCGAGCTTCAGCCGGCTCTCGCCGTAGCGCACGCCGGCGAAGCAGCCCACGACGGTGCCGTTGGTATCCAGCGTCAGGACATCGCCGCCGCGCACGAGCAGCGGCGGCAGATGGCCGGCGTTGGTGTAGATGAGCTCGCCGGCCGTCTCGTCATAAATGCTGAAGAAAAACGTGGCGTATTTCTCCGGGGCGGTGGAGGCATGGAGCTGCTGATTGAGGTTCGACACGAGCCGCGCGGTGGAGACCGGTTGCGGGCCGTAGCCGGGGCCGGTGCCCGCGGCGGCGGCGGCATCGGCCTCCATGCACTGCCGCAACTGGCTGCGCATGGCCGATTGCAGCGTCGCCATCAGCAGCGCCGCCGAAATTCCCTTGCCGGCCACGTCGCCGAGCGCAACGGCCAGCCGCGTGCCGTCGAGCGGCTGGTAGTCGAAATAGTCGCCGGAGACCATCCGCGCCGCCTGGCACACGCTGGCGATGCGGAGCGAACCGAACTCGCGAATGGGCTTCGGCAGCAGTTGCGCCTGCACCTCGCGGGCGATCTCCAGCTCCGCCTGCAACCGCTGCCGCTCCTTCTCCGCCTGAAGCAGCCGCTCGAGATTGCCGGCCATGATGTTGAACGAGGTGCCGAGCTCGGCCAGCTGGTCGTTGCCGGATACCAGGACGCGGTGGCTGAGGTCGCCGCTGCGGATGCGCACGGTGGCCTCGTAGAGCTCGTTGACGGCCGAAGTGATGGTGCGCGACAGCGAGACGCCGATCCAGATGGAGCTGATCTCGACGAGGAAGAAGATGAGCAGCGCGGTGGAGAACAGGATGAGCATGGTGGGGCCGCCGCTGCTTGTATCGACACTGAACATGATGCGGAGCGGGCCGGAGATGCGCGTAGCGACGCCGAGGAAGACGGTGGCCGTGCGCTGGGGCGCGTCCCAGAGCGAGGCGGCGAGAGAGACGCCCCACTTGAGGGGCAGGTCGACCAGGTTGGCCGGCTCCGGCACCATCGCCGCAGGCGCGGGCGGCTCGTCCGGCAGCGGCGGGTACAGCGAGACGTCCATGGCGCGCACGCCCCCGGGGCCGATGGAAAAGGGCGTGAGCTGGATGGCCCCAAGCCCGGGGACCAGGCCCTGGAGAAAGGCGTGCGTCACCGGCACGGTGATCACGACCTCGGAACGCTCTCCGCCCGCGTGCGCCCAAAGGTAGAAGCGGCCATCGCGAACGAGCAGTCCGGCGACGTCTCCGTGTCCATCGGGCGGGTGCGGCAGCGAGGCGTCGTCCGGATAACGGACCTCGCGTCCGAATTCGTCCTTGAGCAGGATTTCGGCGCCCCGGAAGCGGTCCCGGATGAAAAACCCGGCGCGCCGCACCGCCTCCGTGCGCACCTGCGGCGCGGCGCGCGCGAGCGAGCGCGCCATGGTTTCCAGCGCCGCCACGCGGCGGTTCATCTCCACGCTCAGCAGGTAGGCGCCGATCTGGCCGGAGACCACCCAGGCGCCGGCCAGCGTCAGCACCGCCAGCATCAGCATCGGCACCACCGCGATGAACACGTAGGCGACGATGAGCCGGTTGCGCAGCCGCCAGATCAGCCGGCGCACCAGCCGGAGCCCGTGGCGCCAGACGAGGAGAAAGCCCAGAACGAACGCCGCAAGCTGGAGCGCGGCCGTCAGCAGGCGCCCCGGCGCGAACCATTGCGACGCGAGCGCCGCGAGCACCCCGGCGGCGAAAAGCCGCTCCAGCCAGCCCGCCCTGCGCAACGTGTTCAGCCAGCCGGGCCAGTCCATTCCGCTTCAGCGTACCTGTTCCGGGTCCCGAACCGCCAGACTCACAGGCGCGACCGGGCGATGTCGGGCAGCTCCTCGGCGGCCCGGATCTGGTGGGGCTGGAGGTAGTTTTCGGTGAGGAACGTCTTCAGATGATCCATCGCCGTGTGGACGTCGTCGACGAAGTCCATCAGATCCAGGTCTTCGGGACTGATCATGCCGTGGCGGGCCAGCGCGTCAAAACGGATGACTTCCCGCCAGTAATCGGTGCCGTAGAGCATGATCATGATCTTCTTTTCGAGCTTCTGTGTCTGCGCCAGCGTGAGAATTTCGGTGAGCTCATCAAGCGTTCCAAATCCGCCCGGGAAAACGATGAGCGCTTTCGCCAGGTAGGCGAACCAGAATTTGCGCATGAAAAAGTAGTTGAATTCGAAATTCAGCTCCGGCGAAATGTACTGGTTGGGATACTGCTCGTGCGGCAGCGCGATGTTCAGGCCGATCGACTTGCCGCCCGCCTCATGGGCCCCGCGGTTGGCCGCTTCCATGATGCCCGGGCCGCCGCCCGTGCAGACCACGAAGCGCCGCGTGGGCGGTTCGAGCGCATTCGACCACTGCGTGATGAGCCGCGCGAACTCGCGCGCCTCCCGGTAATACCGCCCCATCGGCCCGTCCTCGGTGATGCGTGCGGAGCCGAAAAACACGACCGTGTCCCGGATTTTTTCCCGGCTGAAACGGTCAAGCGGCTCCAGATATTCGGCGAGAATGCGGATGGCCCGTCCGTTCCAGCTATCCAGAAACGCCTCGTTTTTATAGGCCAGCGGCGCGCGGTTCAGATGCCGGCTTTTCTTCATCAGCTATTTTTCCTCCAGACGTGCTTCCAGTTCGGCGATGCGCTTCTCCAATTTTCGCACCGTCCTGACGAGATCCGGCAGCCGCGGAAAGGCGGTCACCGCGCGGCGCCAATCGGCGGCATCAAAGGCGGGCGAGCCGGAGACGACGCTCCCCGGCGGCACGTCGCCGCCGATGCCGCTCTGCGCGTAGACGACCACGTTGTCGTGGATCGTGAGATGGCCGCTGACGCCCACCTGGCCGGCCAGCAGTACGTTGCGGCCGAGCACGCTCGAACCGGCCAGGCCGGTCTGCGCGCAGATGATGTTGTCCTCGCCCACCACGCAGGCGTGGCCCACCTGCACGAGCGAGTCGATCTTCGCCCCGCGTTTCACCCGCGTCTCGCCCACCGTGGCCCGGTCCACATTGCTTAGCGACTGCACCTCGACGTCGTCCTCCAGCACCGCCGGGCCGGACTGCACGATCTTGTAGTGGGTCCCGTCCTTGCGTTTCGCAAATCCGAAGCCGTCGGCGCCGATCACGACGCCGTTCTGCAGGACCACGCGGTTGCCGAGCCGGCAGTGCTCGCGCACCGAGCAGTGCGCATGGAGGACGCAGTCCTCGCCGATGAGGGCGCCTTCGTAGATCACCACCATCGGATGGATCACCGTGCCACGCCCGATGCGCACCCGCTCGCCGATCACCGCGTAGGCGCCGATCGAGACGCCTTCGCCGATCTCGGCCGAAGGCGCAATCACCGCCGTCGGGTGGACGCCAGGGGCCGGCCGCGGCGGCTGATAGAACAGCTCGAGCGCGCGGGCAAAGTCCAGGTACGGGTTGTCGCTCAACAGGGCCGGGATGTGCAGCGGGCCCGCGTCCCGCGCCACCAGGATCGCCGCAGCGCGCGAGTCCTTCACCTTGTGGGCGTACTTCGGATTGGCGAGGAACGTGAGGTGCGCGGGGCCGGCGTGTTCCATGCCGGCCACGCCCTGGATTTCGCGCTCTCCGTCTCCGGGCGCCACCGGCCGCAGTTCGCACCCGAGCCTTTCGGCCAGCTCTTTCAGCTTCATTTGCGTCCAGCGTAGCGCAGCCGCCGCGCGCGGCGCGCAGGCGGCAGACGATACACTGAATGTGGACGCGGATGCGGAGCTTCCTTCTTCTGCCCATCCTGACCTCCGTCCTTGTGTGCGTGCGCGCGCAGGAGCCTGCGCGGCCGGCGCTGGAACAGGCAGCGGAAGAATTCCGCAGGCTGACGCGCGAGATGGGCCTGCGCCCGGACAGCCCCAGGCGCGCCACGCACGGCGCCGGCCCGCGCTGGAGCGCGTTCCACGGCCGCCTCTATCACAACTTCCGCAACGACATTCTGGACGCGGTGCCGCACGAGATCCGCCAGCGCGGCGGGACGAAGAATCTGCTGCGCCGCAACCAGTTCGGCTTCAGCGTGAGCGGACCGGTGGTCATCCCGAAGCTCTACGACGGCTCGCGGCGAACCTTTTTCTCGCTGAATTACGAGGGCGTGCGCGAGCGCATCGCCCGCAGCTCGCTGCGCACCGTCGCCATCGAGCCGGAACGCCGCGGCGACTTCAGCCTCACGGTGGACCAGTCCGGCGCGCCGCTGCCGATCTACGACCCCGCCACGGTCCGAGCGAATCCGCTCTACAATCCGGCGCTGCCCGTCTCGGCGGAGAACGCCGAATTTCTCAAGGATCCCTTCCCCGCCAACCGCATCCCGGAGGCGCGCCAGGACCCGGTGGCGCGCCGCGCGCTCGACTACTACCCGCTGCCCAACGCCAACGCCGGCCCGTTTTTCCGCAACAACTACTTCATCGTTTCGCCGGAGACGAACACGGCGGACGGCATGATCGGCCGCCTGGACCACACGTTTCTGGAAAAGCACCGGCTGTCGGCGTCGTGGTCGTTCACCAACGGATTCGCGGGGACGGCGCGGCTCATCCAAAGCCCGGCCGACTCCGCGCCGGCCGACCGCAGCTTCACGAGCCGCCGCGGCGCCATCGAGCACATCCTCACGCTCTCGCCGCAGACCGTCCACACGGCGAGCCTCGAGGCCCAGACAAATGTCAGCGAAAATGTTTCTGACGCCTCGGGCTGGCCGGAGCGGCTCGGCCTGCGCGGCGTGCCTTCGGGCCATTTCCCCTTCTTCGACCTGGCCAATTACATCGACATGGGGCGCACGACGCCCGCGGCCCGGACGGCCCGCAACACGTTCACTTTCTCCGATGCGCTGTCCCACAAGCGGGGCCGCCACAGTCTGCGCTTCTTCAGCCAGTTCTCACGGCTCCAGGTGAACACGTTCAGCCCGGCGATGCCGGCCGGGGCGTACTTTTTCACCTGGCGCTACACGAGCCTGCCCGGCGTCGTCAACACCGGCCTCGCCTTCGCCAGCTTCCTGCTGGGCGGGCCGGAGACGGCCGACATCGGGCTGGTGCCGTCGCCGTCCTATTTCCGCAACTGGACGTGGACGACCGGGGCGCAGGACGTCTGGGAGGTCCGGCCCAATTTCACGCTGACTTACGGCATCAGTTTCCTGGCCGCCTCGCCGCGCGTCGAACGGTACGACCGCCAGAGCATCGTCGATCTGCGCGCGCCCAACCCGGCCAACGGCCGGCCCGGTGCGCTGGTCTTTGCCGGCCGCGATGGTTACGGCCGGGCCTTCCAGCCCGTTGCCGTCAAGCCGCAGCCGTATCTGACGCTTGCCTGGAACCCGCGCGGCAACCGCCGTTCCGTCGTCCGCCTCTCCTATGGAATGAGCTACCAGGCCTACCCGATCTACAACGGCCAGTGGGGCACGCGCGGCTTCACCGGACATCCGTATTACTATTCGCCGAACGCATTCCTCGAACCCGCGTTCCGGTTGCGGGACGGCCTGCCTCCGCCGCCGCGGCCCGTGCCCGACCTCACGCCGGAGGCGGCCAACGATACCAACGCCAATGTGCTGGACAACAGCGGCCGCCTGCCGCGGTATCAGTCGGCGGGCGTCAGCTATGAGCGTCAGATGCGCGGCGGCATCGTGCTCAGCGGCGGCCTTGGCGTCGCCTGGGGCCGCGACCTCTTCATTGGCAACTCGGCCGTGCGCCTCAACGCCGTTCACCCGGACTACCTCTCTCTGCGCGAACAGCTCAACGATCTGGCCTGGAACCGCGCCCTGCGGCCCTATCCGCAGTTTTACGAGATCGACGTCTTTTCGCAGTGGCCCGATGGCCGCTACCGCCGCGAGGCCCTGTCTCTCCGCGCCGAAAAACGCACCGGCCAGGGCCTTTCGCTGAACGTCTCCTACGAGTACTCGCGCCAGTATGACGACTACTCCGGCCCCTACGGCCGCCAGGACCAGTTCAACCGGAAGAACGAATGGGCGCTGACGGCGTGGAACAATCCGCACCGGCTCTCGTTCTCCTGCATGTACGAGCTGCCGCTGGGTCCGGGCAAGCCGCTGCTGAACTATGCCGACTGGCGCGGCTATCTCGCCGGCAACTGGTCGATTTCGGCGATCTCGACGGTGTCGAGCGGCGAACCGCTGGCCCTGCGCGCGCAATTCAACAACACGGGCGGGGTGCTCCAGACCGTGCGCGTCAACCCGGTGCCTGGCGTCGATCCCCGCGTGAAGAATCCTTCGCCGCAACTGTGGTTCAACCCCGCCGCCTTCGCGCACCCGCCGGACTTCGCCATGGGCGCGGGGCCGCGCACGCATCCCTTTCTGCGCGGGCCGCTGGCGCAGAACCACGACCTCTCCCTGGCCAAGCGGTTTCCCATCGACCGCGAGCGGTCGCTCGAATTCACCGCTTCGGGCTTCAACTGGCTGAATCATGCCAACTGGACCGACCCGGACGTGGTCATCGGCCCGGCCAGCGCGCCCAACGTTAACGCCGGGCGCATCATCGGCTCGCGAGGCGGCCGGGTGGTGCAGCTCGGTCTGAGGTTCAGCTTCTGATGACGCGCCGCCAGTGGATTGTCGCCGTCACGATGGCGCGCGCCGCCGCCAAGGCTCCCGCGCGCGCGGCCCGGGGCGCGCTGCGGCTGATTCCCGCATGGCTTGGCGGCGGACCGGCGGAGGGTCTGAAAGCCGTGGTGGACGGACGCGAGGCGCGAATCGAAAAAGTCCTCGGCCCGGCGGACCCGCTGCTGCTGCTCCTCATTCTCGACCTGACCGACGACATCGCCCGCATCGACGCGGCCCGGCAGGCGGCGGCCGCGGCCATCGAAGCCATGCCGCAGAATGCCTGGATCGGCGTCCTCAGCGCTCTCGACGGCCTCCGCGTTCTCGCCGATCCCGGGCCGGACCGCGCCGCCGCCATCGCGGCCATTCAGGCCGCGCCCGTCACCGGCCGCGCCGGTCTTCTGGAAACCATCGAGCCGGCGGCCCGGCTCGGCGTCTCGCTGGCCCGCAAAGCGCCGGTGCGCGTGGCCGTGCTGTACCTGACCGACTCCGACGTGGCCAACTACCGCGAGGACTACACCAACCCGGTGATCAATTCCAGCGACACGCGCGACCTTTCGCGCCGCTTCCCCGATGCGCTGATCCGCGAAAAATCCGCCCGCCTGGCCGACACGCTCGCCCGCAGCGACGTGCCCGTCTTCGCCGTTCATCTCGCCTTCCGCCGCGACCGTCTGAACGAGGCCTACCAGACGGGTCTCCAGCAGGTCCTCGAAGCCACCGGCGGCCGCGCCTGGTTCTGCACCCACCTGACGGAAATCCCGGACGCCGTGGCGGCCGCTTTTCAGCGGATCCTTTCGATGTATTCCATCGCTGTCCGCCTTCCGGAACGGCTTCCGAAAAACGCCACTGTGCAGCTTTCCGGCGCCGCCGAGCTCGAATATCGTAACCGCCTCGCACCGGAGGGCTGGATGGATGAGTGACACGGTTGTTTCGCGCAGCGCTCTCTACGAGGGGATCGTCTAGGATGGAGCGTATGCGGAACCCCGCCCTGGTTGCGCTGTCCGTCCTGCTGGGGCTTTCATTGGCCGCCGGCGCGTGGCTGCTGCGGACGCGTCTCCAGTGGCGCGCCGAGGTGAACCGGCAGCTCGAACAGGCCCAGGCGGAAGTGAAGAAGGAGCGGGAACGCGCCGCCGCGCTGCTGCTCGAAAACGAGGAACTGCGGCGGCAACTGGCGGAAAAGGGCATTACCCCGAAATTGCCGCCGGCCATCGAACGCGGCGCGGAAGAGGCGCGGCGTCTGGCCGCCGTGCGCGAGCTGGCCGGCGCGCAGACGCGGCTCGCGGAAACCCAGACGGCGCTGACGGAGATGAAGAGCCGCGTGGCCGAGCTCGAGGCTTCGATGGAACGCGCGTCCGCCGAGAACCGCCGGCTGGAGGCGGCCGAGGCCGCGCTCCGGGAAGAGCTCGAAAACACGCGCCGCATCGTCCAGGCCATGGAAGCCGAGATCCGCGCCAAGAACGAACGCCTGGCGCAGATGGAGACAACGCTGCGCAGGACACGTGAGGAGCTGTCCGCGCTGGCCCAGCGCAATGCATCCACGAGCCAGATTCTCAACGAACTGTCTGACATCAACCGCCGGCGCGAAAACACGGTGACCTCGCTCCAGCGCCGCTACCGCGACATCACCGACCAGCTCCGCGCCCTCGCCGTGCGGCTGGACACGCAGCGCGACAACCCGGCCGCGGCCGTCGGCGACCTGTCCCGCATCCAGACCGCGGTGCAGTCCGCCGAAGAGGACCTCCGCCAGCTCATCGTGCTCAACTCGCAAAGCCAGCAGCTCATACAGAGGCTCGCGGGCCGCTAGGATCGGCGTTGTACGCTGTGTCCATGAGGGTTCTGCTCGGCCCGCCCGGATCCGGCAAGACGACCCGCGTGCTGGAGGAATTCGCCGCCGCCGCGCGCACGGAAAATGTCCGTCTGGTGGTGCCTACGGCGACCATGGCCGAACACCTTCGCCATGAACTGGCGCGGCAGGGCCGCCATGTGCCGCCCTCGTGGATCAACACGCTGGCCGGACTCCTTCACGGTCTCCTGCCGGAGGTCCGCGTGGCCAGCGCGCCGGAACTTGCCCTGATCACCGGGCTGGCGCTGGAGGCCCATCCGCGGCTGTTCCCTTCCCTGCGCGGCAGCCCCGGGCTGCCGGCGGCGCTGGCATCGGCATTTGAAGAGCTGTCTGGCGCCGGCGTCGGCGCGCTGCAACTGGAGTCGCTCGCTGGCCTGGGCGCCCGGCCGGATCCTGATCTTGTGGCCGCCTACCGTGCCGTTGAAGAGTGGCTGGAGCAGGGCGGTCTGCGGCTGCGCGCGCAGGCGCTGACCGCGGCCGCGCGGCGCGCCGCCGGCGGGAGCGCGCCGTTTGCCGCTGTCTGGCTGGATGGCTTCTTTCGATTTTCGCCGGTCGAGGCCGAGTTCGTCCTTGCTCTGGCGAAACAGGCGCGCGTGACGGTGACGCTGCCGGAGTGGGCGGGCGCGGCGCCGCTGGTGGAGCGCTTCCGCCGTAGCGGCGCGCGTGTGGAGACGCTCGCCGCGTGCAGGCCGCGGCCGCGGACGGCGCTGATCCGCGCCACCTCGCGCGAGCATGAGGTGGAAGAAGTGGTCCTGCGGCTTCTGGAAGAGCATGAAGCGGGCCGCCCCTGGCGCGAGATGGGCGTCGTGCTTCGCAACGAGGAGGAATATCTCGGACGCTTCGAGCGCGCCCTGTTCCGCGCCGGCGTGCCGACGCGCGCGTATTTCGGCCGCTCGCTGCGCCGCGAGCCGGCGTGTCTGCTGGTGCGGCGCTTCGTGGAAGCGGTGCGCAGCGGCTGGGACGGCGAGGCGACCCTGGAGCTGCTCCGCACACCGGTGGCCGTCACCGCGGTGGCTCTCCGGGCCGACGGCGTCTGGGCGCGGGCCGTGGAGGCCCTGCCGTTTCAGGGGCTGGAAAGGCTCGAGCGCCTTGCGCCTGTGGCGGCCCGCGCGCTGGCGCCACTGGCTGACTGGCCCGATCTGAAGCTCCCGCCCAAAGAGTGGTCCGCACGCCTTGGCGAACTCGCCCGTCTCCTTGCGCCTCCGCCTGCCGGGCGAGCCCTCACGGAAGGGGAGATCGAGGATTGCGCAATGCGCGCTGCCGCCTTCCGCGAGATCCTCTCGCTGGCCGGCGCCGCCGCGGAGTGGCTCCCCGCCGATCGCGTGCCGCTCATGGAATTCTGGCCACACGTCGAGGCGGGGATCCACGAAGCGCGCATCTACAGCCGGGACACACGCCGCGATGCCGTGCACCTGCTCGACGTCGAGGAGGCGCGGCAGTGGGAGCTGCCGGTCGTCTTCGTCTGCGGACTTGTGGAGAGCGAATTCCCGCGTCGCGCCCAGCCGGACCCGGTGCTGCCGGATTCGCTGCGGCAGGCACTCGCGCAACAGGGGATCGGCATCCGCACCAGCAGGGATCGGGAAGCCGAAGAAGTGTTTCACTTCGAAGTCGCGCGGACGCGCGCCACGCAGAGGCTGTACCTGTCCTGGCCGGAGCGGAACGAAAATGGCGACGAGATCCTTCGCGCGTTCGTGCTCGACCAGCCGGAAGCGGAAGGCGCGGAGACGTTCCGCGCGCGGCGGTTTGCCGTGCGGCCGGCGCGCGCGGCGGCCCCGGCGCCACCGCCGGCGCTGGTCTCGGACGATGTGCTCGCGGCCCTGCGCCAGATGCACACGAAGACGCAGGCCACGGCCATCGAGTCCTTCCTCCAGTGCCCGTTTCAGTTCTTTGCGGCGCGCACGCTCGGACTCGAGGAGCTTCCCCGGTTCCCGGCCGAGCGGCTGGATGCTCTCTTTGAAGGGATCCTGGCTCACGAAATCCTGAAAGAATGGCACCGGCGCGGCGGCGACATCGCGAAGATCTGCGATGAGAACTGGGACCGGGCCATGCGCAGCGAAGGACTCGCGGAAACGCACCAGACGCTGCTGGCGCGCGAGGCGATGAAGCGGAATCTGCAACTGTATGCCCGTCACGAGTGCAGCCGGCCCGCGGGCAGGGTGGAGTTGGAGCGGGAACTGCGGCTCACCCTGCTGGGCGTGGAGATTCGCGGCCGCGCCGACCGGGTGGATTTTCTCGATAACGGCGAATGCCTCGTGTTCGACTTCAAGTATTCAAGCGGCGGTTCCGCCAATCGCCGCAACAAGAGGGAGGAAGAGGGCCTGGCCGTTCAGGGCGGGCTGTATGCGCGCGCCCTCCAGGAGGAGGGCTACAGCCCGCAGGAGGTCCGGGTGGTCTCTCTGAAAAACGAGGTGAAGCTCTACGGCGCCGCGAGTCCCGCCGCGGTGGACGACCGCATCCAGACGGCCAGCCGGGCAGCGGAAGATGCCCTGCTGCGAATCTTCGAGGGCCGGATCGACGTGCGGCCCGCCGATCCCGATCTTTGCCGGTGGTGCAGTTTCCGCGACGCCTGCCGCGTGCAGGAGAGCGCCGCGGCACTGGCCGCCACGGACGAGGCCTGAGATCGGCTTCGACGGCCTGGCCGGCGGCGCCCGTTTCTGACTTCAGAGCCGCGAGTGAGGCGGCCGCAGGCCGCGGGAAGAGGCGGACAGGGCGCAGGTGGAACTCGCACAGCGCGACAGTGTCCGCTTCATCGGCTCGCCCTGCGGGCGAGCTCCGGCCGCGGCCCGGAAGGAGCGCCGTCAGCTCTGGTTCTCCGCGCCCGCCGGGCGGACCTTCAACATGAACCACACGAGCGCCAGCGCACCCAGCGCAAACAGCGTGTCGCCCGGGGCGCGCATCCAGCGCAGCGCCTGCATCAGCGGCGTCTGGAGGAACTCCATGCTGCGCGCGTACCAGTAGCTCTGGCTGACGCTGGCCCACGTCTGCATGAGTCCCACGGGGAGCAGACTGAACACCGTCATCGCGAACAGGCCGCCGTTCAAGGCCCAGAAGGCGAACTTCATCAGGCGGTCGTTCCATTCCTCCTGGCGGTCCATGGCGCGCAGGCAGACGAGCGTCAGGCCGATGCCGAGCATGCCATAGACGCCAAACAGCGCGGCGTGGCCGTGGACGGGGGTCGTGTTCAGCCCCTGCATGTAGTAGAGCGCGATCGGAGGGTTGATCATGAAGCCAAACAGCCCGGCGCCGAGCATGTTCCAGAAGGCCACGGCCACGAAATAACGAATGGGCCAGCGGTAGCGCTGCGCCCACTCGGTGGCCCGCCCGCGCCGCAGGTCGTCCAGCGCGCCGAAAGCCACCATCGTCAGCGGCACCACTTCCAGTGCGCTGAACACCGAACCCCAGGCCAGCGCCACCGTCGGAGTGCCGGTGAAGTAGAGATGGTGGCAGGTGCCAATGATGCCTCCGGCCAGATAGATGGTGGCCGACAGCAGCGCCGCCTCGGCCGCCAGCTTCGGCCGCACGAGTCCAAGCCGCGCGAAGAAGAAGGCGATGACCGCCGTGGCGAAGACTTCAAAGAAGCCCTCCACCCACAGATGCACCACCCACCAGCGCCAGTACTCGACCATCGACAGGTGCGAGTGCTGCCCCCACATGATGCCTGCCCCGTAGAACAGGCCGATCGCTCCGGCGCTCATCAGAAAGATGGTAAGCAGCGGCCGGGTCTCGCCCGCCGTACGGAAGGCCGGCTTCACCGCCCGCAGCACCAGAAACAGCCAAAGAAACAGGCCCGCCAGCAGCAGGAGCTGCCACATCCGTCCGAGGTCCACATACTCATAGCCCTGGTGGCCCCACAGAAACGCCTGCCGGTCCGTCAGCCGGTTATGGATGCTCAGCCACTCGCCCGCCAGCGACCCGACGACGATCACCAGCAGCGCCAGGAACAGCACGTTCACGCCCAGCGCCTGGCGCTTCGGCTCGTGTCCCGAGATCAACGGCCCAATGAACAGCCCCGCCGCCAGCCATGAGGTCGCAATCCAGAAGATGCCGAGCTGGATGTGCCACGTCCTCGTCACGCTGTAAGGCAGCCATTTGGCCAGCGGAATTCCGTAGAAAGCGTTGCCTTCCACGCCGTAGTGCGCCGTCACCACGCCCAGCACGATCTGCGCCAGAATCAGGAGCGCCACCACCCAGAAGTACTTCAGCGTCGCCCGCTGCGACGGCGTGAGCACGATTTTCCTCAGCGGATCCGCCTCCGGCCGCTCGATGGGCGTTTCCTTTGGCTGGGACGCGTACCACCAGATCATCGCGCAGATGCCGCCGAGCAGCATGAGAATGCTGACGCCCGTCCAGATCACGCTCTCGCCTGTCGGCCCGTTGCCCACCAGCGGCTCATGCGGCCAGTTGTGCGTGTAAGAGATCGTGTCGCCCGGCCGGTTGGTCGATGCCGACCAGGCCGTCCACCAGAAAAACGCCGCCAGCTTCCGGGCGCGCTCCGGATCCGGCACCGCGCCCTTCGGGATCGCATAGGCCGGTTCTCCTTCGGCAAACAGCTTCGTGTAATGAGCCACGTTGGCCGCGAACGCCTCGGCGCGCACGGGGTCGATCACGATCCGGCCGCTGGCCGGATCGTACGTGTTCGTTCGGAACATCTGCTGAAGCCGCGCCTGGAGAGCGCCCTTCTGTTCCGCATCCAGTTCGGCGAATGGCCTGCCGTGGCCGCCGCGGGACCAGCGGTCCAGGACGAATTCGAGCTCGCGACGCAGCGAGTCCGCCGTCCAGTCCGGCGCCACATAGCTGCCGTGCCCCCACACGGATCCAACCTCCATGCCGCCCATGCTCTGCCAGATGTTCTGCCCCGCCCTGATGTCTTCGCCGCGGATCACCACGGTCCCGTCCGGTGTGACGACCGCAGCAGGGATCGGCGGCTTCTCCTGATAGATCCGCGTGCCGATCCAGCCCAGAATCGCAAACGAGACCACGGTCACCGCCCCGAACGCCAGCCACAGCTTTCTCATGGTTGCTCCTTTCCTTCCGGGCGAGGGCCCGGCACGTTCAGCTTCGCGCTTCGGGCCCGAGCGCTCCATGACTCCAGTCACATGGGGCGGACATGGCGGTTTTTTCTTGACACAATCGCTATCGATGTGATATCACTCTAATAGCACTCAGCGGACAACTGCTGAATGCAGGAGGACGAGGATATTGCCATGCTGAAGGAGCGAGTGATTGAGGCCTGGAATGGAATTCCGGTGCTGCTGGTTTCCGTGGTCGTCCTGATCGGCGCCATCGCTGGACTGGTCTGGACGGCGAGGCACGCCGAGGCGGTGGTGCGGGGCTGGATGCTCGGGTTCTGGGTGGTTGTGCTGATCCTGGATGTGTTCGCCTGGGCGGGATTTTTCACGGTGCAGCCGAATCAGGGTGTCGTGCTGACGTTGTTCGGAAAATACGTCGGTACGGTGCGCGAACCCGGGCTGCGATTTGCGAATCCGTTTTACGCGAAGAAGCCGGTCTCGCTGCGGGTGCGCAATTTTGAGACGTCGAAGATGAAGGTGAATGACCGGGACGGCAATCCGATCGAGATCGCGGCGGTTGTCGTCTGGAAGGTAGTGGACACGGCCGAAGCGATCTTCCAGGTGGACAGTTACGAGAACTACGTGCACGTGCAGAGCGAAGCGGCGGTGCGCAACCTGGCCACCGCATATCCGTACGACGCGCATGAGGAGCACGAGGTCTCCCTGCGCGGCAGCACGGTGGAGGTGGCGGCGCGCCTGAAGGACGAGATCCAGGAGCGGCTGGCCGTGGCCGGGGTGGAAGTCCTTGAAGCGCGCATCAGCTACCTGGCCTACGCTCCCGAGATTGCCGCGGCGATGCTCCGGCGGCAGCAGGCGGCGGCGGTGATTGCGGCCCGGCAGAAGATTGTCGAGGGCGCGGTGGGCATGGTGGAGATGGCGCTGGAGATGCTGGCCCGCCGCGGCGTCGTGCAGCTGGATGGCGAGCAGCGCGCGGCGATGGTGCAGAACCTGCTGGTCGTGCTGTGCGGGGAAGCAGCCGCCCAGCCGGTGCTCAACACGGGCACCATCTATCAGTAGTCTGGCTGACGGGACATGGCCGAGCGCAGGTCGTTTCTCTTGCGGATCGATGCGGAAGTGCTCGAGGCGCTGAAAAAATGGGCCGACGACGACCTGCGCTCCCTGAATGCGCAGATCGAGTTCCTGCTTCGCAAGGCGCTTCGCGAGCGCGGCCGCCTGCGCGACAACGAGTCCGGCCCGGAGGATACAGGCCGCCGGGCGGACAGAGGATGAGATCGCTCAATCGCGCCGCAGCCACATCTCGTACAGCGGCACGAGAATGAGCACGGCGAACAGCAGGCCCATCAGCGCGCCGGAAGCGGCCATCCCATAGACCAGCGCGGGCACGAACCTGATGAGATAGCGGAACCCGAAGTCGGCCACCAGCGCAAGGAACGGGAGCACAATCAGGGCTGTTTGTAGCGCCCGCGGGACCTGCGTCAGGGAGAAGATGCCCGTCAGCGCCAGAAAGATCAGGGCAATCGACTGGATGTGGGTGTGGGCCACCCGCGCCCACAACTGCGGGGGCTCGCCGCGTTCGATCTGCGTGACCGCCATTACCTCGACGTAAGACGTGAGCGGGGTGAACCGCTGCAATCCGCCGGGATGGTGGCAGCGGATGCAATTGACCTGGAGGATGGGTGTCACCGTGGCACGGTAGCCCTCCTCGCTGGCGCCGTCCTGAATCCGGGAGAGGATCTTTTCCCGGTCGCCCGGTCGCCCGGGCGCGGCAGGAACTGGACCATGCTGCCGCCATCGATTTTGCCGGCCAGCCGGGTATTGTCCCGCTGGCCGTAGAATGCGCGGCGCAGATCGGCGACGGAGAGCCCCGGTTCTCCGTCGGTCAGGTGGTAGGTCAGGTACAGGTTGACGCCCTCGACGAGGTAGCCGATCCCGGGAGTCGCAAGAAAGCAGCTCAGCGCCAGCCGCAGCGCGAAGGGCAGCCGGCTGAAGCGGAAGGCGTTCCTTTCAGACATGTCGCTCTGGTTCTCCTCTGAACGGATAGTGCACGAGCGCGCTGCGGTGCAGGCGCGGGCGCCGCCGGCGGAGCGGCCCGCCAACGGCTCAGCGGTAGTAGCCGAAGCGCCGGTCGTACCAGTGCTTCACGAGCTGAGCCAGGCCGCCGTAGGCCGCCAGAATCAGCAGCAGCCAGGGGAAATACGCTCCGGGCAGAGGCCGCATGTTGAGGCTTGCGCCCAGGCGCGTGAAGGGAATGACGAGACCCGCCACCATGACAGCCAGGGTGGTGACCATCAGCACGAAGGAGGCGCGGCTTTCCACGAAAGGCAGCTTCCGCGTGCGAATGACATGGACGATGAGTGTCTGAGAAAGGAGGCCCTCCACGAACCATGCGGACTGGAAAAGAGACTGCTTTTCGGGCGAGTTGGCATGAAAAACAAACCACATCAGCAGGAATGTGGCGTAATCAAAAAGGGAAGACACCGGTCCGAGGAACAGCATGAACCGGGCGATGGCACCCGCTTCCCAGCGGCGCGGAGCCTTCAGGTAATCCTCGTCCACATCGTCGAAGGGGATACCGGTCTGCGACAGGTCGTAAAGCAGGTTCTGGACAAGGAGCTGAAGCGGTAGCATGGGCAGGAATGGCAGCCACGCGCTGGCCCCGAGCACGCTGAACATGTTGCCGAAGTTCGAACTCGTGCCCATCCGGATATATTTGACGATGTTTCCAAACGTCCGCCGGCCCTCCACGATGCCTTCTTCAAGGACGAGCAGGCTCTTTTCGAGCAGAATGAGATCGGCCGATTCCCGGGCAATATCGACTGCCGTATTCACCGAAATTCCCACGTCGGCCTGTTTCAGCGCCGGGGCGTCATTGATGCCGTCGCCGAGAAATCCGACGACCTCGCCGGACGCCTGGAGCGCGCGCACGATGCGCGCCTTAGCCAGCGGCGAGACCTTGGCAAACAGAGTTGCATGCCTGACCGCGACGGCGAGTTCGGCATCGCTCATCGCGTCAATTTCGTGTCCATGGAGCACCGTGTCGACGGCAAGGCCCACCTCATGGCAGACACGCCTTGCCACGAGCTCGTTGTCGCCGGTCACCACCTTGACTTCGACCCCGTGGTCCCGCAGGGCCTTGAGTGCCGGGGCGGCGGAGTCTTTGGGCGGGTCCAGAAACGCCATGAATCCTGCCAGCGTCATTTCGGCCTCGTCGGCCTGGCTGTAATGCCGGCGGCCAAGCGGAAACCGCCGGAAGGCGACGGCAATCACGCGGAAGCCCTCCTCGCCGAGCCCCCGCACCAGCCCGAGGGCCCGCTGCCGCGCTTCTGCGTCCAGCGGCTGCGGCTTTCGGTCAATCTCCATCCACCGGCAGGCGGCCATCACCTCTTCCACGGCACCCTTGGTGATGAGCAGCTCTTCGCGCTTTTCCGTCTCCACGCAGACCGACATGCGCCGCCGGGAGAAATCGAAGGGGATTTCGTCCACCAGACGGTAATCGGTGGCCACGCGCAGGCCCTTTTCGAGCTCGGCGTGCTGGAGAACGGCGGCGTCCAGCAGGCTCTTGAGTCCGGTTTGATAGTAGCTGTTGAGATAGGCCAGTTGCAGGACCTTTTCGGACTCGCGCCCCAGGACATCGAGGTGCCGTTCCAGGATGACGCGGCCGAGCGTCAGCGTGCCCGTCTTGTCCGAGCACAGCACGGTCATCGCGCCGAAGTCCTGAATGGAAGGAAGGCGTTTGACGATCACTTTCCGGCGCGACATGTTGACGGCGCCGCGGGCCAGGTTTGCCGTGACGATCATCGGCAGCATCTCCGGCGTCAGGCCGACGGCCACGGAGAGCGCGAAGAAGAAGGATTGCGTCCAGTCGCCCTTGGTGAGCCCGTTCAGGAAAAAGACCACGGGAACCATGATCAGCGTGAAGCGGATCAGCAGGCGGCTGATGCGGCTGATGCCGCGGTCGAATTCCGTCTCCACCGGATGGCCGGTCACCTGTCGGGCGAGCGCGCCGAAGTAGGTCTGTGCGCCCGTGGCCACCGCGACGCCGGTGCCGGTGCCGCTGATTACGTTCGATCCCATGAAACAAAGCCGCGGGTCCTCCAGCAGGTTGCCGGCCTCGCGCGTTTCTCCATTGGCGAACTTCTCCACCGGCAGCGATTCGCCGGTGAGGGCCGCCTGGCTGACGAACAGGTCCTTGGCCGTCACGAGCCGCAGGTCGGCAGGAATCATGTCGCCCGCCGACAGATGCACGATGTCGCCCGGGACGATTTCTTCCACCGGCACCTCGCGCCGGACGCCGTCGCGGGTCACCGTGGCGGTGGTCTCGACGAGCTCGCGCAGTTTCTCGGCTGCCACGTTCGAACGGTACTCCTGCGTGAAGCGGAGCACGGCGCTGACCAGCACCATGGCAGAGATGATCACCGCCGCCTCGTAGTCCTGCGTCAGAGCTGCGACAGCGGCGAGCGCCAGCAGCAGGAGGATGAAAGCGTTATTGAAAGCCCGCAGCAGGTGGGTCCACCACCGGGTGGTCTCCTGGCGTACCGCCGTGTTCGGCCCGTACTGCTCCAGCCGGGCGGCGGCTTCTTCCGAGGAAAGGCCCTGAGGCGAGGTCTGGAGCGCGGCCAGCACGTCGCGCGAATCGCCCTGGAGCAGCCCGGCGCGCGAGTTGATGACCACAGCTTTGCCGTTTTTCTGTCCAGCCGGCTTCCGGTTGGCAATGCTCCGCAGGATGGCACGCATCGGCTCTTTCTCCTTTGCAGGACGGCAGCAGCCTGATCCGGAATGCCAGAACAGCGCCTCCCTCGCCGGCAATGACAGACAGAAACACGGAGCGCTCGGCTGCCAGAAACCGGCAACAGGACGGAAGAGCACCTCAACTCAGAACAGGAGAAAGCCCTCGCGGCGGCCTGGCCCGCGGCGCTTCACACCGCCGCGGCCGGCCCGCCCTAACGGGAGAGGAGAAGGAGCGGTGTGGCGATGGCTGCGGCGACAGGACGCGCGAACGGTGGGCGCACGCACAAAGGCGGTTCGTCCCGCTCGGCACTCCAACTACTGCTGCCAGATCTTTCCATAAATCCGCTGAGTGTGGCCGTTCGGAAAACGGCCCCTCCCACAGTCTAGGCGGCACCCTCTCATCTGTCAACCACTTGATGATCGCAGCCCCGTCCCATCGCTGGGAACTGGCGCAGCCAGTAGCAGCCAGAGGCCCGGCAACGATGGGGTCGCGGCGAGCCGGCCCTGCGGCCCTCTTCGGGAGCCGCGCGTTGCCTGCGCCAACGGGAGTTCTCCGGACCCACGTTTCGGGCGAAAACTCTGCCCGGTTTCGGGGATTCGCAGATGCGAACTCAGCGAATCCCTCTAAAGGAAATTCCTCAATTTCGCGCTAGCATCGGCGCAGGAGCATTCGGCGAGGTTTTCCCTTACCGCCGACGGAACTCCGAATTTGTACCGATTTGGAACTCGGTGTTCCAGCTTGGTGAGGTCAGCCGTGAGGAATCGGGGGTGTCGAGGTTCGAAACGGGAAAAACCGGTTGGCATCGGCCGACAGCCCTGCCTGCCCGGTCTTGAGGGGGAATTGCAGGCCGTTACGCAAGATCTTCTAAATCTGTCAGTTGCGTTGTCATCCCAGGCAGCGGCCACGGCTGCTGCGCCTGCCAGGAAGAGTGGCCGCGGGATTGCCTTCCCTTCTGCGTCAAACGCTCCGGAGGTCGTTTCCGGGGCGCCGGAGGTTCCCGGATGGAAGGCCAGGGTCTCCGCCAGAGAGACCGGCCCGGGATCGGATTTCGGCAGGAAGGATGATGCGATGGCGGCAAAAGCGACAGCGGCTGTGACGGCGAGAAAACCGGCCAAGCCGGCGGAAACCCGTCTTCACAAAAGCAGAAAAGAGACGGCCCTCGAGCGCCGTGATCGGGTGGTAATGGAAAATCTGCCCCTGGTGAAGGCGATCGCGTTGCGCGTACATGAAGGGCTCCCGGTGCATGTGGAGCTGGACGACCTGGTTCATGCCGGCATTCTCGGCCTGTTTGATGCGGCCACCAAATACAACCCGAATAAGAAGGTGGCCTTTTCGAGTTATGCCAAGCACCGGATCAAGGGCGCAATCCTCGACAGCCTGCGCCAGATGGACTGGGCGTCACGCGATCTGCGCCGGCGCCACCGCCAGGTCGAGCAGGTAACCCGTGATCTCTGCGCGCTTCTTCAGCGCCAGCCCACCGAGGACGAATTGGCCGAACGGCTGGGCGTGGGCATTTCCCGATGGCGGCAGATGGCACTGGACCTCCGCAATGTCGGGCTGATTTCCGCTTCCAGCCGCGCCCAGGATCAGGAAGAGTTGCCGCCCCCGGATTATCCCGGCGCGCCGGAAATGCAGCCGGACCACATGTGCGCCCGCGAGCAGATGCGCCAGCGGCTGGAAGAGGCCATGCGCACGTTGCCGGAAAGATACCGGAAGGTCGTGGTCCTTTATTACGGCAATGAGCTCACGATGAAGGAAATCGGGGGCCTGCTCGGCATCAACGAAAGCCGCGTCTCGCAGATCCACAAGTCCGCGCTCGAAAAAATGGCCGCGGCGCTCCAGCAGAACGGAATCACTTCCGCGCATTCGTTCTGAAACGGGGCGGTTTGCCCCGGGCGAACAGATCAGTGAGGATGGCCCGGCGACAGGCGCGAAAAATCCTGGCTGAGGCAGGCGCCGCGTGGCCGTGCCGGCGCATCCTGAACGAATCCGGACGTGGATCTGGCGTGGAATTTCCAGCCATCTTCCGGCTTCGAGGAGCATTCTTCTGCGGGATTCCGTGGCTCGCTGCAATCCAAGGGATTCGACCCTCCGCCGCGCTCCTGACTTCACCATGCCCCAGGGCCGTTGCCATCGGGAAGGAGACCGGGCTGCGTGCTGAAACAGCGGCAGCGGCTCGGTTGTCATGACAGGCTGCAACGCGGCGCGCGGCGGAATCGTGGCATGGGATCCGCGCTCTCGTACATTGCGCACGCGCGCGCAAGCACAGGAGAACGGAGCGCTGAGCAGAGCCATGCGCGATCCGTGGTCTCGCACGGGCGATCCAGTGCGTGTGCGTGAAATCGGTGTATCGGCTCCGATACGCAGTTTTCCGGCGGCATGCGTGCATTTCGGCTGAGAATTTTCTCTGCCACGGAGCACTGAATTTCAGGAATGCGCATGTCGCGGCCTATCGTTCCCCGCGGCCTGCGATTCCGCCGCGGGATCTGGAATGGGCTGCTCGCCCTGCTTGCGGTGTCCATCTCCTGCGCCGCGCAGGACACGACTCCACCCACTCTGGTCGCTTACAGCTTCACGCCGGCGGCCTTCGATGTCAGCAATTCGTCAACAACACTGACGGGCACAATCCAGGCGACGGATGATTCCGCCGGCCTGCAAAGCGCATTTCTCGCCTTCTACAGCCCCAGCGGCAACCGTCGTGTGGACTGTCACAGCAGCCTGGGTTCCTTCAGCGGCACGTCGCTGTCCGGCACTTTCACCTGCCTTGGGGTCTTTCCGCAGTATACGGAGACAGGCCAGTGGACGCTTCAGTTCGTGTCCCTTGCCGACAGGGCCGGCAATACCGCCATGTATCAAAGGTCAGAGCTTTCTGCCATGGGGCTGCCCACGACGCTGACGCTCAGCGGCACGGCCGATCTCACGGCGCCCGTTCTGACGGGCTATAGTTTCTCGCCGTTGAACGTCAACGTTGGCGGGTCGCCGGTGACCGTCAGTGGTTCGATTACCGCAACGGACAATCTGTCCGGACTGTATATCGCCTATTTCGCCTTCTACAGTCCCTCCGGACAGCAGCGGGTGGACTGCTATGCGCTTCCAGGCAATCCGTCGCTCGGGACGCCGTTGAACGGGACCTACAATTGCTCCGGGTCGTTCGTTCCCGGCATGGAAACCGGCCAGTGGCGCGTCCAGTTTCTCGAGCTCCGCGACCGCGTGGACAACTCGCGCTACTACACGACCGGCGATCTGGCCGCCATGGGGCTGCCAACCACAGTCCAGGTGACCGCGGTCACGGATTCGAGCCCACCCGTGCTCACCGGCCTGACCCTGAACCCGTTGACCGTCAACACATCGTCGGGAGCCGCCCCCATCAGCGGGGTGGTCCAGGCGTCGGACACGGGAACCGGTGTCAAACAGGCGGTGGTGGCCATATTCAGTCCCAGCGGCGGTCAACGGGTAGACTGCGCCTCCGGCGTCCTGCCTGCGGGCAGTCTGACCGCCTCCCTGTCCTGTAGCGGGCTGTTTCCCCAGAACTCGGAAGGTGGCGCCTGGGAAGTCCGCTTCGTCACGCTCACGGACCAGGCCGGCAATGTCGCCACGATCCAGAAATCCACGCTGGCCCAAATGGGGCTGCCCGTGGTTGTGACGGTGACAGGAACGCAAAACCAGCCTCCGCCTGGCCTTCAGTTCAGCTTTGTCACGGGAGGCGCAGCGCCGGCTGGACAGCAGATTCAGGTATTGGGTGCGGCCCTGCCGTGGGTTCTGGAAAAGGAGACCGGCGCCGCCTGGCTGGGCGTCTCCAACACGGCCGGTATCGCCCCCATGCTGGTGACGGTCACCGTAAACCCGGCAGGCCTGTCCGCCGGCGCCTACCAGGAGACGCTGCTCGTCCGGGAAGTTGTTCAGAATCGGATTGTGGCGCGGGTCCCTGTGCGGCTCGTCGTCCTGGCGGCGGCTCCGCTCACCGCCGCCTGGTTTGATCCGCCTCTGCTCGAAACCATCGTCGCCGAAAATCGCCAGGCCGGCGAGACCCTGGCGGCCTTTGTGCACATCTATTGGCCGGCCCCCATGTGAGAATCCTCACCAGGCCTGCATCCGGACTCTGTTTGTGATACGGAACCCGGTTCGACGGATCCGGGCCCTGCCGGAACCTTCTGGGCAGACATCGGTGCCAGATCGTGGAACAAGCCGCAGTCGCGGACCGGGTTCATCGCCCTGCGAATGCCGCATAGCCTGTCCCGAAGCGGCAGGAAAAGGGCTGTCGGTGTGACTCGTAGCTCGTCGGAAGACCCTATGATCCGCCTGAGCGCCAGGGCCAGGCCAGACGGAGATCGATTCTGGCGGGCGCTCTCGCGCGGAGCCGCTGCGGTCATCGTTCCGCGAGGGAGAGCGAGCTGGCAGGCCTGGAACAAGCGGGCACATTCCGACCGGGTCCTGCTTTGGGAATTCGCGCCCGTGGCTGGTCAGGAAAATAAGGCCGTGGCGGGCGAGGAGAGACTCGCCCGGCGGCCCGCTGCCTTGAAGGTGCTCCCTGCCGAGTCTGCCGTCAGACCCTGAGAACAGTTGTGTGTTCAATCCCAATAACTTTTCGTCGATTTGATCTTGACTGGTTCCTCCGGAACATTCGGAAAAACCGTATGACCAGCGGCATGACCGGCGCCGTCGAAGGCTCTGCGTTACGGTTCCCCATGCGGGTTTGGAAACGGCTGGTTCTTCCTGTCGGTCGGCTCTGCGCAGCAGGTGAAATTGCGTGAAGCGCTGTGAGAACGGGCGGCCACGGTGCGGCCTGAACCCGCGCGGCGGTTGATCGGAACCGCTTATTCCCTCCGCCCTGACGGGCGGGCTTCGTACTGCGCCCGGAAAGACGCTTCGCGTCCCGGCGCTGCGGTGATGACGCGGCTCAGACGGCCCCCGGGCCGTTTCGTCCGCTATTGCCGGGCGGCATCGATGGAGATGTGGTTCACCTCGAGGATGGCGCCGGTGGCGCGCTCGAGCGCCGCTTTGGCCTTGACAAGGGCAGCCCGGGCGGCGACTTCAGCGGAGCGGGCCTGGCTCACCGCATTCTGCACCTGGATGAGGATGTAGCTGGTGGAAGCCCCGGCCTCAAATTTCGCCTGCTCGATAGCAAGCGACTCCTGCTGGAAGACGAGCGCCTGGCGGGCGGCTTCATGGGCCGCCTGCGCACGCCGCAGGGCGATGAGCGCGTCCTCCACTTCGAGGCGCGCCTGATTCTGCAACTGCTGGATGCGGACAGCCAATTGTTGCCGCATCCACTGGTCGCGCGCGAGGTCGGCCTGGGCCACGCGATTATGCAGCGGCAGATCCAGCTGGATGCCCGCCGAATAGGTGGGGTAGTTGCGGCGCAGCACCTGGCCAAGGGCAGTGGGGTAGCCGCCGGCGAAAGTGGGGTCGGGGTTAGCGAGAGCCGGGTTCAACTGCCCGGCCAGGCCGCTGTTCTGGGCGCTGAGGACGAGATCCAACTGGGGCCGCGCGGCGCTTTTCGAGCCTTCCAGGGCGAGATCGGCATTGGCGAGCTGGAGCCCGGCCTGGGCCAGATCCGGCCGTTTGGCCAGCGCTTCGGCGAGCAGGTCCTCCATGGGGGCCGAAGGAGGGGCAGGCGGCTCGAGCGCGGAGGTGGGGATGATGGAGACGGCGCGGACATCGGCATCGGCGTTGCCGCGGCGCGTGAGCACGTTCTTCAGAATGGCCTCCTGCTCCTCGAGCTGGCCCCGGGCCTTTTCCAGATCAAGCTTCGTCGAAAAGACCTGCGCCCTGGCGCGGGCGAGTTCGACGGCGGCCAGGGTGCCCTGTTCGACCTGAACGGTTGTGTCGGCCAGCAGCTTCCGGGCGAGGGCGTGGGTCTCCTCCTTGACGCGTACATCCTCGTACAGGGCGGCAAAATCCGCATAGAGGCGGATGATGCCATAGACGGTATTGATGAGTTGCTGACGGAAAAGCAGGTCGGCGATGCGGGCCTCATTGCCCGCGATGCGCTGGTACCGGTGGTTCACGCGGAAGCCGAAGCCTCGCAGCAGCGGCTGGGTGATGGTGAGCGAGAACGAGGACGTTGTGTAGGGATTGTAGTTGTTGCGGAGGGAATTGGAATCGACGCGCGAATTGTCAAAAGCGGCCGTGACGAGCGCGCCCGAGCCGAAGCCGCGCCGGAAGGCGGCGCCGGCGGACCAGCTTTCGGTGACGAGCGTCGGCCGGCCGGCGAGAATCGGGTTGATCTGCGGGACCGTCTGGTGCAGCCA
Source organism: Bryobacteraceae bacterium (assembly GCA_026002855.1). Taxonomy (NCBI): domain Bacteria; kingdom Pseudomonadati; phylum Acidobacteriota; class Terriglobia; order Bryobacterales; family Bryobacteraceae; species Bryobacteraceae bacterium. The sequence goes on along the minus strand of BPGD01000001.1, from coordinate 2,446,672 downwards.
ACTGGTGCGGGCACTGGCGACGGGATCGAATTGGGGCAGGGCGGGGCCGGGGCTAAGCGGGATGGCGCCGAGCAGATTGAGGTTGGACTGAATCTGACCGAGGGCGCCCGTTTCCAGCGGATTCGTGCTGACCGAGGTTCCCGGAATTGTCCGCTGCGCGGTTGTCTGGAGCGTTGTTACGGGGCCTCCCACGCCGGCCGGGGCCTCGGCGAGGGTGTAATTCAGGCCGCGCGTGGCGCCGCCGCCGCGGGCGCGGGTGATTTCGGTGCTGGCGATCCTCAGGTTGATGCGCTGGATTTCGACGTCGAGGTTGTTTTCGATGGCCAGCTGGATGGCGTCCTCGAGGGAAAGGTACAAGTGCCCCCCGCGGATCAACCGGGAAAGACGGGGCGAGTTGGCGAACACCGGCGGCGGCGGGGCGGAACGGGGGGTCCAGCGCTGCCAGAAGGGCTCGCCGGCGGCGGCTGGACCGGCGGCAACGAGCGCGCACAGCAGCAAAGACAGCGGCTTCTGGAGGGGTCGGCGCATGGGTCAACGCTCCTGGCGGCCGGGACGAGCACCGGGCTGTTCGGCAGCGGGGCTGGTGGCGCGGGAGGGCAGTTCGCGGATCTCAACGGCTGCTCCCTCCTTCACGGCGTCGCCGGGGTTGACGGCGAGGAGCTCGCCGGGCGCAAGGCCGGCTGAGACCTCCATCGTGTGGCCGTCGTCGCGGGCGATGGAAATGGCCTGGTAGTGTACGCGGCCATCGCGGACGACGGCGACCATCGGCCCTTCAGAGCGCAGCACGACCGTGTCGCCCGGGATCAGCACGGGCCGATGGGAGCGGCGCACGGTGAGCCGCACAAGGGCAAACATGCCGGGCATCAGCTTCAGGCCGGGGTTGGGGACGTGCACGTCGGCCAGCAGGGTGCGGCTGGACGGATCGAGGGCAACCGAGGTGTGCTCGATCCGGCCTGCAAAGACGTGGCCTGGGAGTTCCGTGACGGTGACTTGCGCCGGCATGCCGGTACGGACGTCCGGGGCCTCTGTCTGCGGGACGTTGATATACACCCGCAGGGCGGAGACCTGGGCGATTCGATACAGCATGGTCTGGCCGGCGCTGATGAGCGCCCCCGTGTCCACGTTGCGCAGCGTGATGATGCCGTCGAAAGGAGCGCGGACGATGCGGTAGTCCCGGAGGCTTTCGAGCCGGCGGAGATTGGCCTCGGCGGCGACGACGTTGCGGCCGGCGGCAGCCAGCGCCCTTTCGAGGGCCTGCACCGACGCGGTCTGGGCGCGGAACTGCGCCTGCACCTGGTCGTTTTCCTGCCGCGAGACGGCGCCCTTCAGAAACAGGCCGCTCCAGCGTTCGGCGGTCACGCGAGCCAGTTCGAGACTGGCGCGACCCTGTTCCAGGCTGGCGGCGGCCTGCTGCTGGGCGGCGCGCGCCTGTTCGAGCGCCGCGCGCGCCTGGGCGACCTGCTGCTCGAGTTCGGGCGCGTCGATTTCGGCCAGCACCTGGCCGGCCGAGACGCGGTCGCCGATGTCGACGGTGCGGCGCTTCAGGTAGCCGTCGGCCCGGGCCAGCACCGGCGCCTCGGTGATGGCCTGCACCGAACCGGGCAGCTCGAGCGTGATCTCGGCGGGCGCGGCAGCGGAGCGGACCACGTTGACCACCGGCGGCGCCGAGCCCAGGCTGCGGCTTTCCGCCAGCACCTGCTGGAGCCGCTTCTGCCGGGGCAGGTATCCGAGGACAAAAGCGGCGGCGAGCCCGGCCGCGGCCATCAGCGCAAGCGCGGCAACGGTGATGCGGGATGGGCGCACCAGCGGGGGCAGTTGGGTTTCGGCATGCGGCAGGATCCGCTCGCGCTTCTCCTTCAACTGTTCCAGTTCCAGCCGGAGCCGTTCCTCGCGGGACGGACTCAGATGAGCATCGGGATGAGGATCTTGAACACTCATGGGATTGCCTGTCAGGAGAGGGATTCGTCCGGGGGCAGCTCGCCCTCATGCTCTTCCAGGAAGATCTGAGCGTCGCGGTCCACCGGGGGCCGCTTGCGCAGCAGGCTGTAAATGACCGGGACGGCGAGCAGCGTGGAGACGGTGGCGACAAACAGGCCGCCGATGACGGCGCGGCCGAGCGGAGCGTTCTGTTCAGCTCCCTCGCCGAGGCCGAACGCCATCGGGAGCATGCCGATGATCATCGCCCCGGCGGTCATCAGCACCGGCCGCATGCGCGTGAAGCCCGCCGCGAGCACGGCCTGGCGGGCAGGAACGCCGCCAAGCTGTTCGTCGTTGGCAAAGACGACCAGAAGGATGCTGTTGGCGGTGGCCACGCCGATGGTCATGATGGCGCCCATCAGCGAGGGGACGTTGAATGTCGTCCGGGTAAGGAACAGCGCCCAGACGATGCCGGCCAGCGCGCCCGGCAGCGCCATCAGGATGATGAACGGATCGAGCCAGGACTGAAAATTGATGACCAGCAGCAGGTAGACAAGCACGATGGCGCCAAGCACGCCGAGGCCCAGGCGGAAGAAGGACTCTTTCATCGTCTGGGCCTGCCCGCGAAGGACGAGCGAGAGGCCGCGGGGCAGGTTGCGCTCGTGGCGCCGCATGATCTTTTCGACGGCGGAGACGACCGAGCCCAGGTCAGTGCGCGACACGTTGGCGTAGACATCGAAGACCGGCTGGACGTTGTAGTGGTTGACGATCTGCATGGTGCGGCCGCGGCTGACGGTGGCGAGGTTGGCAAGGAGCTGGGCGCGGTTGGGCAGGGCGCCCGGGTTGCCGTAAGCGGCCGATGTCTTGCTGGCTGCGGTCCCGACGGCGCTGGCTGGGGCGCCAGCGATGCCGGCCAGCGAATCGGGCGTGGTTACCGCCACCGCGCCGGTGTTGGCGCCGATGGGCGTGTGCAGCAGATCGCTCAACGTCTGGAAGCGGTAGATGGGAGTCTGCACGGCCACCTGGTAGTTGACGCCGGTGAGCGGGTTGAGCCACTGGTTGGGCGCAACCTGGCCGCTGGAGCTCAGCGAAATGAGCAGGCTGCTGGCGACGTCGCGCTGTGTGAGTCCAAGCTGGGAGGCCCTGGCGCGATCTACGTTGACAAGCAGCGCGGGGGCGTCCACGACCTGGTGGATGTGCACGTCCACGGCGCCCGGCACGCGCTCGATCTCGGCGGCCAGTTGCTGCGCCACGCGGTAGGCGGCCTGCTGATTGCGGCCCACGACCTGGACGTCGATCGGGGCGGGCAGGCCAAAATTGAGAATCTGCGTCGTCATGTTGGCCGGCTCGAAGAAGAAGACCACGTCAGGAAACTCCTGACGCAGGCGCCGGCGGAGCTGGACCTCGTACTCCTCCACCGGGAGGCGGTCTTCGCCCCTGAGTGAAATCAGGATCTCGCCATCGCTGACGCCGAGGGTGGGGCTGTCGCCGAAGGCGAGGTTGATGCCGCCGGTGGGCAGGCCGATGTTGTCGGTGATGATCTCGATATTGGCCGGCGGAATTACCTCGCGGACCACGGCCTCGATGCGAGCGAACAATTGTTCGGTCTCTTCCAGGCGCGTGCCGGCGGGCGCTCGGGCGTGAAATCGCATCTGGCCGGCGTCGACATTGGGGAAGAAGTCCTGGCCGACCAGCGGAGCCAGCGCCAGCGAGCCGGCGCAGAAAACGAAGAAGACGCCGATGACGGTCCAGTGGTGATCCAGCGCCCAGTCCAGCAGGCCGGCGTAGGCGGCGCGGAGCCGCTCGAACAGGCGGTTGAAGGCGAGATGGATGAGGTGGAGCGGGCCGCCGGCCCCGCGTTCATCTTCGTGCAGGCCCGCGCGGTACAGGTGCTCCTCCTGCCGGAGCAGGTGGTGGGCCATGGTGGGCACAAGCGTTCTGGAAAGCGTGTAGGAGGCCAGCATGGCAAACACGACGGCCGCCGCCAGCGGCGTGAAAAGGAACCTGGCGGCGCCGGTGAGCAGCAGGACCGGCACGAAGACGATGCAGATGGAGAGGGTCGAAATGAAGGTGGGCACAACAATCTGCATGGCCCCGTCCAGCACCGCGCGGGTAATCGGTTTGCGCATGGCCATGTTGCGGTGGATGTTTTCGATTTCCACGGTAGCGTCATCGACCAGGATGCCGATGGCCAGCGCCAGCCCTCCGAGGGTCATCACGTTCAGCGTCTGCCCCAGCAGCTTCAGCACGATGATCGAGGAGAGAATCGACAGCGGAATGGAGATGGAAATGATGAGCGAGCTGCGCCAGCTGCCCAGGAACAGCAGGATCATCAGGCCGGTGAGCAGGGCCGCCAGCAGCGCTTCCTTGAGCACGCCCTCAATGGCTGCCCGGACAAAAATTGACTGGTCAAACATCTCCTTGACCCGGAGAGACGAAGGCAGTCCGGCGAGGATTTTCGGCAGCGCCGCCTTGACCCTGGCGATGATGTCCAGCGTGGAGGCCTGGCCGTTTTTCAGCACGGTCAGGAGGGTTCCGCGCACGCCGTTGAGGCGGACCAGGTTGGTCTGGACTGCGTAGCCGTCGCGGACCTGGCCAATGTCCCTGATGAGGACGGTGGCGCCGTTCACCGTGCGCACCGGCAGGTTGTTGAGCTCCTCCAGCCGCAAAGGGCTGGAATTGAGCTGGACGACATATTCGCGGTTTTCCAGCCGGAGCTGGCCGCTCGGCAAAATCAGGTTTTGCAGATTCAGGGCGTTGGAGACGTCCACGGCGGTGAGCTGCCTCGCGTAGAGCGCCTCGGGGTTGAGGTCGACCATCACCTGGCGGAAGCGGCCCCCGTAGGGCAGCGGCACGGAGGCGCCCTGGACGGTGGCGAGCTGCGTGCGGATGAAGTTCAGGCCGTAGTCGAAGATCTCCTGCTCGCTCAGCGTGTCGCTGCTGAGGGCGAGCTGAAGAATGGGCACGGTGGAGGCGTCGTACTTGAGGATGTTTGGAGGAAACGTGCCCGGCGGCATGATGCGGAGCAGCGTCTGGGAAATGGCTGTGATCTGGGCGATGGCGAGGTCGATCCTGACGTTGGGCTGGAAGTAGACGCGGGTGACCGAAACGCCCGGGTAGCTCTGCGACTCGATGTGCTCGATGTCGTTCACCGTCGTGGTCATCGCCCGCTCGAAGACGGTGACGATGCGTTTCTCCATCTCTTCGGGCGAGATGCCGCCGTAGCTCCAGACGATGCTGACCACCGGAATGTCGATGTTGGGGAAGATGTCAACCGGCATCGACACGATGGCCGTGACGCCGAGAATCGCGATCAGCAGGGCGAGCGCGACGAAGGTATAAGGACGGCGCAGGGCGAGGCGAACCAGCCACATGAGATGACCTCAAAACGGTTCAGGCGTCAGATGAACGGCCGAAGGTAACCCGCGGCAGGAGACGGCCTCTGACCAGAGGCGGGAGCGCGCGTGCGACGGCAATGCGGCTGTGCCGAGTTCATCCGCCAGATCCATAGCGTGAGCCGGTGCTTCAAGTATGCAGGATTCCCTCACGGGCGCGTGGAACAGGACCCAAGCCTCCGCAAATTCAGCATTCCTTCAGATCACGCCGTCAGACTGGATGCGGATTGTGATGCCTTGGATCCTGGCCCGCCGGCGGACGAGACCGGCGGCCATTCTGCTCGTTGTTGCAGCACTCCTGCGGGCGCAGCCGGGCCAGCCGTTGACGCTCGAAGAATGCCAGCGCCGCGCGCTGCGGGCGGCTTCGGCGGCGAGCCAGGCCCGGCGGGAGATGCAGATCGCGGCCGCAGGAACGGCGGTGGCGCGGGCCGCGTTTCTGCCGCAGGGCACGGCTGGCACGAGCCTGTTGTACAACTCGCCCAGCCGCACCGATCCCGCGGTGCAGAGCTATGTGGCCTGGAACGGAATCCGCGAATACACGGCGCTGGCCGGTCTCTTTCAGGAGCTCGACACGAGCGGCCGGCTGCGGGCCAACCTGGAGCGTGCCCGGCAACAGCAGGCCGCGGCCTCGGCCGCGCTGGCGGCCACCGAGCGCGACCTCAGGCGCGCCGTGGCCGCGTCTTATTACCGGCTGCTGCTGGCGCGCAAGCTGGCCGCGGCGCTTGAGTCATCGCTGGCCGAGGCCGAAAGCTTCGAGCGTCGGATCCGGCAGATGGCTGGTGAAGGCGAAGCGGCGCGCGCCGATGTGGTGAAGGCAGCCGCGCAGACAGCCTCGCTCAGGCAGGCGCTCGAGGCGGCGCGGCTGTCGATTTCGCTGGCCAGCCAGGAGCTGGCCTCCTACTGGACAGAAGAAGTGACGGCGCCGCTCGAGGTGGAAGACGTTTTCGAGGAGCCCGATCTGAGCGTTCCGGAAGAGGACGGCGCGGGCGGCCGGCCCTGGATGCGGCGGCCGGAGATCCGGCTGTTCGACGCGCAGGAGCGGAGCTATCTGGCCGAGTCGAAGATGGCGCGGGCGGCGCTGCTGCCGCAGTTGCGCTGGGGGCTGGATTTCGGGCTCGACGCAAACCGCGTGGTCTGGCGGGAGCGCGGCTGGGCGGCCACGGCCTCGCTCTCCTTTCCGCTGTTCGACTGGTTCCAGGCGCGCAACACCGCGCGTCAGGCCCGGTGGCGGGCGGCTCAGACGGATGAGGCCCGACAGGCGGCGCTGCGGCGCTTCTCGCAGGCTTACCGGAGTGCGCTCGCGAGCCTGCGCTCCCTTCGCGGTCAACTCGATCTGCTGCGCACGGCCATCGATCTGGCGGCGGAGGACCTGCGGCTGAGCCGCATCCGCTTTGAGGGCGGCGAGGGTTCGGCTCTCGACGTGGTGACGGCGCAGCGGCAGCTTGCCGACCTGCGGATGAACTACTACTCCACGCTGGCGGCGTTCTTCAATGCGAAACGCGACCTGGAGGTGGCATCGGGACAATGATCAGGGCAGGCATGTCCGCCGTGGCGGCGATGGCGCTGGCGGCGCTGATGGGCGGTTGCCGCACGGCCAAAGAGCAGCCGGTGAAGACCGAGTTCCGCGTGCGCGTGGCCCGGGCCGAAGCCGGCGAGGCCGTCTTGTATGTCACCGCCCCGGCCACGGTGTTCGCCCGGCAGGAGGCGGTGGTGGCCGCGCGCGTCACCGCGCCGGTGGTCGAGCTGTATGCGCGAAAAGGAGACCGGGTGAGCGCCGGGCAGCCGCTGGCCCGGCTGGAAAGCCGGGATCTTGAGGCCCAGCGCGACGAAGCCCGCGCGGCGGTGGCGGATGCGGAGGCCTCACTGGCAAAACTGGAGGCGGGCACGCTTCCCGGCGATGTCGAACGGGCGCGCGGGCAGTTGACTTCGGCGCGGGCCGCGATGGAGCAGGCCGAGAAGTTCTATCAGCGCCGCAAGCGGCTGTATGAAGAGGGCGCGATCCCGCAGCGTGACCTTCTCATGTCGCAGACCGAGCTCGAGCAGGCGCGAGCCGCCTTCCAGGTGGCGCAGAACGCCCATGAGCTGCTGCTGCGGCAGACCGGGCAACGCGACATCGCCATGGCCCGGAGCCGCCTGGCAGCGGCCCGGGCGCGGCTTGCGCTGGCCGAGGCGCAGCTTTCTTACGCGACCGTGCGCAGCCCGTTCGCCGGAGCGGTGACGGAACAGTTCGTCTTTGTCGGCGACATGGCCGGGCCCGGCGTGCCCATGTTCCGCGTGGCCGACCTCGCCGTGGTGGTGGCGCGAGCGCAGATTCCGGAGACGGAGGCTACGGGCGTGGCGCGCGGCCAGGCCTGCGCCTTCGAACCGGCCGATTTCCCCGGCACTGTCTGGCGCGGCCGCATCACCGTGGTCAACCAGGCGGTGGACCCGGCGCGGCGCACCGTGGAGGCCTGGTGCGAGATGGGTGCCCCGGAGGGGCCGGTGCGCACGGGGCTGTTCGGTTCGGCACGGATCGAGACCGGAAGGATGCCGCAGGCCGTCTTCGTGCCCACCGCGGCGGTGCAGTGGGACGAGGACCGCCGCCACGGTTTTGTCACGACGGTCGGCGCCGGGCAGCGCGCTGTGCGGCGCGCCGTGGAAACCGGGCCTGGCGAAGGCGGGCGCGTCGCGGTGCTCAAAGGGCTGGAGCCGGGCGCGCGCGTCATCGTCGAGGGCGGCTACGGGCTGCCCGATGGGGCGGAGGTGAAGGTCGAGGAGGAGAAGAAGTGACGGCAGCGCTGGCGCGGCTGATGGAGTCGCAGGGACGCGCCATTTTCCTCATCGTGCTCAGCCTGGCGGTGGCTGGCGCGGTCCTGCTGTTCCGCCTGCCAGTGGCGATCTTTCCCCAGACGGACTTTCCGCGCATCGTCGTGCTGGTGGACAACGGCATCACGCCGGTGGAAGTGCAGATGCAGACGGTGACGCGGCCGCTCGAAGAGGCCATTCGCATCGTGCCCGGCATCACGATGCTGCGCTCGGTGACGGCGCGGGGCTCGACCGAAATCAGCGTTTTTTTCGGCTGGGACGTCGACATCCGCGACGCGCAGCATCTGGTGCAGGGGCGCATCGCGCAGATCACGCCATCGCTGCCGCCGGGGTGCCGGTTCTATGTGAACCGGCTCACGTTCTCCGTGTTCCCGATGCTCGGCATCAGCCTCACATCGCCCACGCGCACCCAGGCCGAGTTGTGGGATCTGGCCTACTACCGCATCGTGCCGCGGCTGTACCGCGTGCCGGGGGTCGCTGAAACGCGCATTGTCGGTGGGCGGCGGCCGGAGTTCCACGTGCTGGTGGACCCGAAGCGGCTGAACGCCTACAACCTACCGCTGGCGCGCGTGGTGGAGGCGATCCGCGCGGCCAACATGATCGAAAGCGCGGGCATGATCCAGGAGAACTACCACCTGTATCTGACCGCCGTGAACGGGATGTTCGTCTCGCCCGAACAGATCGCCAATCTCGTGGTCGACATGGCCGGCGGCACGCCGATCCGGGTGAAGGACCTGGCGGAGGTGACTCGCGGGCAGGAGGTCGTCTACAACATCGTCACCGCCGACGGGCGGCCGGCGGTGCTGGTCAATGTGCTCCAGCAGCCCGCCGGCAACACGCTGGCCATTGCCGACGCGGTGAATGAAGAGCTGCGGCAGATGCGCGCGACGCTGCCGCCCGATGTGCGGATCGCCACTTTTTATGATCACTCGGTGCTCGTGCGGGACTCGATCGGGGGCGTTGAGGAGAGCATTCTGATTGGCCTCGGGCTGTCGGTGCTCGTGCTGGTGGGGTTCCTGAAGGACTGGCGGACGACGCTGATTGCGGCGGTGGTGATTCCGATCGCGGTGCTGATTTCGGTGGTCTGTCTGCGGCTGCTCGGAATGAGCCTGAACCTGATGACGCTGGGCGGAATGGCCGCCTGCATCGGCATCGTGATCGACGATGCCATCGTGATGGTGGAAAACATCATGGTGCATCTCGGCATGGGCCAGAGCGCGGCCGAGGCGGCGCGCAGCGCCGTGCTTGAGCTGACACCGGCGCTGACGGCCTCGACGCTGACGCCGATCGTCGTTTTCCTGCCGCTCGTTTTTCTCGGCGGCATCACGGCCATGTTCCTGCGGGCGCTGGCGGCGACGATGGCAACGGCCCTGGCCGCGTCGCTGGTGCTGGCGGTGCTGTTCACGCCGATGATGGCCAGCCGCCTGCTGCGGGGCGTGCAGCGGCAGGCGGCCCCGCTCGACGAGGCCGAGCAGGCGGGCGAGGGGCGCCTGATGCACTGGCTGACTGCGCGTTACGAGCGGGCGCTGGCCTGGGCGCTCGACCATACGGGCCTGGTGTTGGCCTCCGCCGCGCTGGTTCTGGCCGGCTCGGCGCTGCTGTACTGGCAGCTCGGCAGCGGCTTCCTTCCAGACATGGACGAGGGCGCCTTCGTGCTCGACTACCGGATGCCGCCGGGCACGTCGCTCGAAGAAACCGACCGCGTGCTGAGGCACGTCGAGCAGTTGCTGCGCTCGACGCCGGAGGTGGAGAGCTATTCGCGGCGGACCGGGGCAAGGCTCGCCCTGGCCATCGCGGAGCCGAACACGGGGGACTTCCTCGTGCGGCTCAAGCGCGAGCGCCGGCGCGGTCTCGAAGAGATCACCAGCGATCTGCGCACCCGGATCCTCGCCAGCGAGCCGGCGCTCGAAGTCGCGTTTCCGCACATCCTGGAAGACCTGGTGGGCGACCTCGCCTGGTCGCCGCAGCCGATCGAAATCAAGCTTTACGGCGACGATCCGGGGGCCTACCGCGAGGCTGCCGAGCGCGTGGCCGCGTGGCTGCCTTCGGTGCGCGGCGTGGTGGACGTGATCAACCAGACGATCCCGATCGGGCCGAGCCTGAACATCCGTGTCGATCCCGAGAAGGCGGCCCGCGCGGGCTTTCGCGTGCCGGACGTGGCGGCGCTGGAGGCGGCGATGCTGGACGGCTCGCTGGCGACGCAGATGATCCGCGGCGAACGGCTCATCGGCATCCGCGTCCGCTACCCGCAACAGTACCGCCGCACGAAGGCCGATCTGGAATCGCTGCTGCTCACCTCGCCGTCGGGCCAGACGGTGCCGCTGGCAAGCATCGCGCAGGTGGAGGCCGAACCGGCGACCTACGAGATCCGGCGCGAAAACCTCCGCACGCTGGCGGCGGTGACGGCGCGGCTGGAAGGCCGGGACCTCGGCTCGGCGATGGCCGAGATCCAGCGGCGGCTGCCGAAGGAGGTGAAGCTGGCGCCGGGCATCGAGGTGGATTACGGCGGGCTGTATCAGCTTCAGAAGGAATCGTTTTTCGGATTGACAGTGGTCTTGCTTGCGTCGGTTCTGCTGATTTTCATCATTCTCGTGGCAGAATTCCAGTCTTATTCCCATCCAACGGCGATTCTGGCAGCGACGCTGCTGTGCACGTCCGGCTCGCTGCTGGCGCTGTTTTTCACCGGAGAAACACTGAACATTTCTTCGTTCATGGGCGTGATCATGGTGGTGGGCATCGTTCACAAGAACGGCATTCTGATGCTTGATTCGGAGCAGGAATTCAGCCGCCGCGGGTTCGGGCTGCGGGACGCCATTTTCCACGCGGGGCGGCGCCGCCTGCGGCCGATCCTGATGACGGCGCTGGCGACGGTGTTCGGCATGCTTCCGCTGGCGCTGGGCGTGGGCTCCGGGGCGAAGATGCTCCAGCCGCTGGCGATCGCCGTTATCGGCGGCGTGGTTGTCTCGATGCTGCTTTCGCTGCTGGTGACGCCGGTGCTGTACGGCGCGCTGCGGCGCCGCTTCGAGTAGCGCGGCGCCGCAGCCGGCGCGCCCGTTATCTGGCGGAAATCAGTTTCCCGTCCGGTGAAAAGACGGCTTCTTTGCGGGCGCTGTTTTTCAGGGACAGTTCATACGTGATCTTATCTCCTGCGGTGATTTTCTCAGCGCGGGAGACCGTGGCCCCCGGGAATTCTTTCTCAAAGGATGCGCGTACTGCGGCAGGGATTTCCCCGGCCGGGATGGTTTCCTCGTCTTCGCGTACAACGCCCTCGGCGGTGACGGTCAGGTCATGGCGCCGGCCGGCGGCGACGCATTCGACTTCATACGGTTTCACGCCTCCCGCGGTTTCGAGCGAATATCCAATGATTTTCGCGCCTGGCAGGCGCCGTGCGACGGCGCTTTTTACAGCCTCCGGCACCTGGGCGGCGGAGACTTTCTTTTCCGCCTGGGCAAAGGCAGGCGAGAGGGCGAGAATCAGGGTGAAAACGGACATCGGGTGGAACGGGTTTTTCATGATCACCTCCGTTTCCATGGAACCAGAGGAAGCTGAAGGCGGCCTGAAGCAGACCTCACTTCAGGCCGCCTTCAGGCGGGCGGCTTACAATCAGACTGAACATGCCATGATCCTGATCGTCGAAGACGACCGCAGGCTGGCCTTGCTGCTCGAGCGCTGCCTGCGCGAGGAGGGCTACCAGACGGCTGCGGCCGCTGACGGCGTCACGGCCTGGAGCATGTGTCAGGCAGCGGCCTTTGACCTGGTGATTCTGGACCTGATGCTGCCCGGGCTGGACGGGATGGAGCTGCTCCGGCGGCTGCGCGCGAGGGGCAATAACACGCCGGTCCTCGTGCTCACCGCCCGGGACGCCCCGGCCGACGTCGTGGCCGGCCTGCAACTGGGCGCCGACGACTACATGACCAAGCCGTTCGACATGGAAGTCTTTGTGGCCCGCGTGCGCGCCGCGTTGCGCCGCGGGCCGGCGCCGCAGCCGGTGATGCTGCGCGCCGGGCCGCTCGAACTGCATACCGGGCTGCGCGAAGCGCGCGTCGCCGGCCGGCCGGTGATGCTCACCCGCACCGAGTATGCGCTGCTTGAACTGCTGATGCGGCGCCGCGGGCGCGTGGTGCCGCGGGAAACGCTGCTCGACGAGGTATGGGGCCTCGACCGCGACGTCTCCGGCAACACGCTCGAGGCGTTCATCAAGAACCTGCGCGCCAAGGTGGACAGCGACGCCCACCGGCGGCTCATCCGCACGGTGCGCGGCGTCGGCTACGTTCTGGACGATGCGGGCGAAAGCGGGCGATGACATTGCGGACGCGGCTTCTGGTCTGGTTCACCGCCGTGCAGGCGGCAGGGCTGGCCGCCTTCGCGGCGTTCGTGTGGCTCAGCATGCGCCACGCGCTCGTGGAGGATCTCGACCGCTGGGTGTGGGCCGAAAGCGCGGGACTGGAACGCCTCCTGCGAAGTGAAAAGCTGGCGCCCGGCCTGTCGGGCGTGGTTGAGGAAGCGCGCGAGTTTTCTGCCGGACTCCCGTCCGGCGCGGGGCTGCAAGTTCTGGACGCGCAGCGGCGCGTCTGGTTCCGTTTCCCTGAGTCGGCCGAAGCGGAGCTGCCACCCCCCGGGCGCGTAGCGGCGGGCCGCGCCGGCGGCGGGCCCGCGCGCCTGTTGCTGCGCCGGGTTCGGGTCGGAGACGAAGACGCCGCGCTGCTGCTGTGGCGTTCGTCGGCCGAGGCGGAGCGCCAACTGGCGCGGCTCGGCTGGCTGCTGGTGCTGGCGGGTCCGCTGGTGCTGGCAGCGGCGGCCGCGGGCGGCTGGTGGATGAGCCGGGGCATTCTGCAACCGGTGGACGAGATGACCGCCGCCGCGTGCCGCATCAGCTTTCAGGACCTCAGCGCGCGGCTGCGCGTCCCGGCGCGCGACCCGCAGTTGGCGCGGCTGTGCGAAGCCTGGAATGAGATGCTGGACCGCCTGGAGCAATCGGCCGCACGCCTGCAACGGTTCACCTCCGATGCCTCCCACGAGCTGCGCACGCCGCTGTCCTTCATCCGGGCGTCGGCTGAGTTCGCACTGCGGCAGCAGCGCGCGCCGGAAGAATACCGGGAAGAGCTCGCCGCCATCCGGGAGCGCGCCGTGGAAATGAGCGAGACGCTCGAACAGCTCCTGGTGATGGCCCGCGCTGACTCCGGCGCCGCGCCGGTGGCCGCCGCGCGGCTTGACTGGCGGCGGCCCGTCGAAGAGGCGTGCGAGCAGTTGCGCCCGGCGGCGGAGTCGAAAGGCCTCGAATTCCGCGTCGAAACGCCGGGCGTCGCCCTGCCCGTGCTGGGCGATGCGGCGTGGCTGCGCCGACTGGCGCTCTTGCTGATCGACAATGCGATCAAGTTCACTCCATCCGGCGGCAGCGTGCATGTCCGGCTGCGGCCCCAGGGGGAGGCCTATCTGCTGGAGGTCGAGGACACGGGCTGCGGCATCGAACCGAGGGACCTGCCGCACATTTTTGACCGCTTCTTCCAGGCCGACCCTTCCCGTTCCACCGGCGGGGCCGGGCTTGGCCTGTCGATCGCCCGCTGGATCGTCGAATCGCATCACGGGCGGATTGAAGCGTTCTCGGAGCCGGGCCGCGGCGCCACGTTCCGCGTCAGCCTGCCAGCGGGAGAGGCGAGACGTTGACCGCCCTCAGGCAATCAGGCCGTTGCGCAGGGCGAAGCGTACCACGTCGCCGGTGTTGTGCAGGTTGAGCTTCTCCATCAGGCTGCCGCGGTAGGACTCCACGGTGTAGACGCTCAGATTCAGCGCCGCGGCGATTTCCTTGTTTGTTCTGCCCTCGGCGATCATGACGAGCACCTCGCGTTCGCGGCTGGTGAGCAGGTCGATGGGATTCGACACGTTCTTGCGGTAGTCGGTGAGCACGGCGGCGGTCACGGCGGGACTGAGATAGGCTTCGCCGCGCGCCGCCGCGCGGATGGCCAGCAGCAGTTCGGCGTCGTCGCAGTCTTTCACAAGATACCCGGAGGCGCCGGCGCGGAGCAGCTCTCGCACATAGACGGCGTCGCGATACATGCTGAGGCCGATCACGCGCACCCGCGGCAGCAGCTCCAGCAGCCGCCGCGTGGCCTCAATTCCGTTCAGGCCGGGCATGGACACATCCATCACGACGACGTCCGGCTGCACGCGCTGGGCCTCGCGCAGCGCTTCCTCGCCGGAGGCGGCCTCGCCCGCCACCTCCATGTCGCTCTGCGCGTTGACCAGCATGCTCACGCCCTTACGCAGAATGGCGTGGTCATCGGCTAGCAACACCCGGATTTTCGTGTTCCGCTCCATGCTGGTTTATCACTCGCAGCGGCGCGACCACGCGCACGGCCAAGCCGCCGCCCCGGCGGCTCTCCACCGCGAACTCGCCTCCAATCTGCCGGGCGCGCGCCCTCATTCCTATCATGCCCAGCGAGGCGCGCGGCTGCTCGGGCGGCAGTTGCAGGCCGCGGCCGTTGTCGGCGATTTCCAGCATCACGTCGCCGGCGCGCACCTGGAGTGTTACCCATGCGGCCGTTGCCCCGGAATGCCGCGCCACGTTGGTCAGCGCCTCCTGGGCGATCCGGAACAGGTGCGTCTCTTCCTGCTCCTCGAGGCGGCCCTCGAAATTGGACTGGTAATGAACGGCGATGCCCGTGCGCGCGGTGAACGTTTCGCACAGCCAGCGCAGCCCGGCATCGAGGCCGAGATCGTCGAGGATCACCGGCCGAAGCATCTGCGACAGCCGGCGCGCGCTTTCCACGACATCATCGACCAGCGCCGTGGCCATCTGGCGGGCTCCCGGAGCGCCGCCGGCGCCGGGCTCGTCGGGCAGCCGGTTCAAAATCCTTCGCAGGCCGAGCAGGCTCTGGCCCAGCTCATCGTGGATCTCGTGGGAGAAGCGGCGCGCCATCTTCTCCTGAATGTCGAGCAGATGCCAGGACACCTTCGCCAGTTCATCTTCCTGCCTGGCCAGTTGCCGGAAGGCCCGCCGCAGGGCGGAAAGCGTGACCGTCGAAACCAGCACCGCCAGGAAGAAGCAGAAGCCCAGCACCCACACCATGCGGATCAGCAGCCCCTGGGTCTGTTGAAAGATGAGCGCCTCGACCTGCCGCCCTCCCCTGCCGATCAGATGCATCCGCACCAGCTCCTGGGCGGTGTCCTGAATGCGGTTCGAAGCCAGCAGCCCGAGCGTTGCCGCCACCGCCACCAGGCCCACGAGGAACGCGAAGCCGACGCCCGCGGTCCAGAACAGGCGCCGCGAATCGACGGCGCTGGGGGCGGGCATGGGCCAGACGGCCGCGAAATCGACGGCGGGATTCTCGCTCATGAGGTCTCTCCTGCCTGATCCCAACATCGCATCTTTGCCGCCAGCCGGGATTCCCTCCGGCAGGGGGGAAATCGCCGCCCGGAGACGGGGGCCTGCACAAGGGGTGCGTTGCCCCGCTTCCCGAGGGAGGGGCCGGACGCCACGAAACGGGTTAGCTTCTCCCGTGCGCGGGCGATGGCGCGTTCGCCGCCTGCACCTGGATGCTGGAAGAGATGAGACTGCGACTGGCAGGTTGGGTGCTGCTGTGCGCCGCTGCGGCCGATGCCCAGCCCGCCAAAAAGCTCTCGCTCGAAGACGCCATTCAGGAGGCTGTGACCCGCAACCTGGAACTGATGGCGGAGAGAACGAACCTGGACATCGCGCGGGCGCGGGAAATCACGGCACGACTGCGGCCGAACCCGGTGGTCACCGCCTCGGCGCAGACGCTGAACGTCTTCGGCGTGCTCTACTCCGGCGACAGCCCGCTGGGGCCCAACGCATTCACACTGCACACTGACCTGCCCATCGAGCGCGGCGGCAAGCGCGAACGCCGCATTGAGCTGGCGCGAGCCGAATATTCGCTGGCCGAGCTCGCCTTCCGCGAGCGGCTCCGCCAACTGATCGGCGAGGTGCAGGCGGCCTATGTCGATGTCCAGCTCGCCAAAGAGAGCCTGCGGCTCGACCAGCAGACGCTTGAAAGCCTCCAGAAGCTGGTCGCCATCAACGAGGCGCGGTTCAAGGCGGGCGACCTGGCCGAGGTGGAGCTTCAGCGGTCCCGCGTGGCGGCGCTCCAGTTTGCGGCCAACGTGCAGGAGGGCGTGCTGCGGCTCGGGCAGACGAAGGCGCGCCTGCGGCTGGCGCTTGGCCGCCGCCCGGATGCGCCCGGAGAGGATTTTGACGTCGACGACGCCATGCGTTCCGACCCGGCGCCAATGCCTAGAGAAAAGGCGCTTGAGCTGGCCCTGGCCTCGCGGCCGGATCTGCTCGCGCAGAAGCAGGCGATCGAGCGTTCACGCGCCGATCTCCGTCTGCAACGGGCCAACGCGAAGGTCGACTACACGGTCGGCACGGAGCTGACGCGGCAGTGGGCCTACGGCATCAGCGGCAACACGATGGGATTTTCGTTTTCCATTCCGCTTCCGGTGTTTCACCGCAACCAGGGCGAGATCGCCCGCGCGCAGCGGGAGATGGAACAGGCGCAGCAGCGCGCCGCCGCGGCCGAGCTGGCCGTGCGCAGCGAGGTTGAATCCGCCTACCAGCGGTGCCTCTCGTACGCGAATCTGGTGCGCCAGGTGGAAGCGGAGATGCTAAGCCAGGCGCGAAGAGTGCTCGACACGACGCGCTACTCTTACGAACGCGGCGAGGCGAGCCTGGTGGAATTCCTCGACGCGCAGCGGGCGTTCAACGAAGCGATGCAGACATACAACAATGCCCGCGCCAATTACGCCCGCAGCCTGTACGAGCTTGAGAGCGCGACGGCGGCCTCGATTGCAGGACGTTAACGATGCAGAAACCAGAATCCGAACGGCGGACACGAAAAAGCGCCCTCTTCGCCGCGGCCGTGCTCGCCCTGGCGCTGGGCGCCTGCGGGCGGAAAGCGGAACAGACGGCAGAAAAACCGCAGCCGGCGGCCGCTCCGGCCGGCGCGCCGGCGCGGGTCGAGATCCCGCCCGGCTCGCCCAAGCTGGCCCAGATCCGCGTTCAGCCGGTGGAGACCGCAATGGTGGGCATGGGACGTGTCACCGCCCCTGGAAAAGTGGAAGCCAACTCGAACCGGATTTCACGCGTGTTTCTGCCAGTGACCGGCCGCGTGGTGAGCGTGCTGGTGCGCACGGGCGATTTCGTCCACCGCGGCCAGCCGCTGCTCACCGTGGAGAGCGCCGAGATCGATGCGGCGGTGTCGGCTTATCAGCAGGCTCAGGCGGCGGTGACCCAGGCCGAGTCGGCGCTGGCCAAGGCGAGACTGGATCTCGACCGCACGCGGGACCTCTACGCGCACGGCGCCGTGCCACTGAAAGAGGTCACCAACATGGAGGCGATCCTCGTGCAGGCGGAGTCCGCGGTGAAACAGGCGCGCGCGGCGGAAGAGCAGGCCCGCCGCCGGCTGGAGCTGCTGGGCGCCGCGCCGGGCATGTTCGGCCAGCAGATCACGATCCGGGCCCCGATTGCTGGCAAGGTGCTCGAACTGTCCGTCGTCAACGGCGAATACCGCAACGATCTGAGCGACGCGCTGATGACGATCGCCGATCTGAGCTCGATCTGGATTACCTCCGACGTGCCGGAAACCGACATCCGCAACATCCGCCTGAGCGCCCCGATTACGTTCGAGCTGGCCGCGTATCCCGGCGAGAGTTTCCACGGCCGGGTCACGCTGATCGGCGACACGGTGGACCCGCAGACCCGCACGGTGAAGGTGCGTTCGGAAATCCCGAATCCCGACGGGCGGCTGAAGCCAGAGATGTTCGGCACCGTTCATCTGGCGGAACAGACCGAGCCGCGCCCGGTGGTGCCCGCTTCGGCCGTGTTCGCCTATGGGGGCAGGCCGTGCGTATGGCGCGAAACGGCGCCGGGCGTGTTTGACCGAACCGGCGTCGAGACGGCGCCGCCCATCGGGGACCGCATCCCCGTGTTGTCCGGGCTGCAGGCGGGCGACCGGGTGGTCGTCGATGGCGTGATGCTGCTGGCAGGCAGGGACAGGCCATGATCGCCAGACTGCTCCGTTTCGCCCTGCACCAGCGGCTGGTCACCCTGCTGCTGGCGCTTGTGCTGGTCGGCGCCGGCATCTGGGCAGCGCTCCAGCTCAAGCTGGAAGCTTACCCGGATATCTCCGACACGCAGGTCGTGGTGATCAGCCTCTATCCGGGGCACGCCGCCGAGGAGATCGAGCAGCAGGTCACGATTCCCATCGAGCGCGCGCTGAACAGCGTGCCCAACGTGATCGCCCGGCGCTCGCGCACCATCTTTGGCCTCTCCGTGGTGGAGCTCACCTTTGATCAGGGCGTGAACGACTATTTCGCGCGCCAGGTCGTGCTGGAGCGCCTCCGCGACGCCGAACTGCCCGAGGGCGTCTCGCCCGAGCTGGGGCCCATGTCGACTCCGATCGGAGAGTTGTACCGCTACCGGCTGGCCGGGCCGGGCTACACGCCGATGCAGCTCCGTGAGCTGGAGGACTGGGTGGTGGAGCCGCGCTTGCTCCAGGTACCCGGCGTGGCCGATGTGACGCCGTTCGGCGGGCTGATCAAACAGTATCAGGTGCAGATCGACCCGGGGGCGCTGATCAAGTACGGCCTCTCGATTGCGCGCGTGGCGGAGGCGATCCAGGCCAACAACAGCAACGCCGGCGGCGCGCTGCTTGATAACCGCCAGCAGGCGATGGTGATCCGCGGCATCGGCCTCATCCGCGATGTCAGCGACATCGGAAACATCGTCGTCGCCGAGTCTGGCGGCGTGCCGGTGTTTGTCAAGGACGTCGCCAAGGTGGAGATTGCGCCCGCGCCGCGCACGGGCATTTTTGCCGTCGGCGATGATCACGACGGCGTCGAGGGCATTGTGCTGATGCGCCGCGGCGAGAACCCGTCCGAGGTGCTGAAGTCCATCAAGGAGGCGGTCGAGGACCTGCGTCAAAACCGGCTGCCGAAGGGCGTCACCATCGAGCCCATATACGACCGCACGGACCTGGTCCACCACACGCTGCACACGGTGTCCGGCACGCTGGTTGAGGGGCTGGCGGTGGTACTGCTGGTGCTTGTCTTCTTCCTCGGCAGTTTCCGCGCAGCGGTGCTGACGGCGGTGACCATTCCACTGTCGCTGCTGTTCGCCTTCGTGTGCATGCATTTTTCCGGCATTCCGGCCAATCTGCTCAGCCTGGGCGCGCTGGACTTCGGCATCATCGTCGACGGCTCGCTGGTCATGGTGGAAAACATCCTCCACACGCTCGAGCACCGCCGGCGGACCGGCGCCACGCTGGGAGACGGCTGGCTCATCGGCACCGTTCGCGACGCGGCACTGGAAGTCGAGCGGCCGATCTTTTTCTCACTGGTGATCATCATCTCGGCCTATTTTCCGCTGTTCACGCTGGAGCGCGTGGAGCGCAAGCTGTTCACGCCGATGGCGTTCACGGTCTGCTACGCGCTTCTGGGCTCGTTGCTCGTTTCGTTGACACTGGTGCCGGCGCTGGCAACTTACCTGTTGCGCGACGGGCGCACGGGGTGGAAGAATCCGGTGTTTGCGTGGCTGGAGGCGGGCTACCGGCGCATCGTCGCCCGGTCGCTGGAGCGGCCGAAACTGGTGCTGGCGGCGGCTGCGGCGGCCATCGCGCTGGCCGGCGTGGCGGCCGCACGGCTCGGCGTCGAATTCCTGCCGCCCCTCGACGAAGGGCTCATCTGGGTGCGCGCGAACCTGCCGGCCGGCATTTCGCTGGAAAAATCCGCCGAGGTGGCGGGCGTCATCCGCCGCATCATCGCCGCCCATCCCGAAGTGGCGCTGGTGAGCTCGCAGACGGGCCGCAATGACGCCGGCACGGATCCCTACGGTCCGAACCGCAATGAGTTTCTGGTTTCCCTGAAGCCTTACGACACCTGGCCCAGGGGAATGACCAAGGCCCGGCTGGTGGATGTTCTCAGCCACGAACTCCAGGAGCAGATTCCCGGCGCCGCCTTCAGCTTCACCCAGCCGATCATCGACAACGTGACCGAAGCCGTGACCGGCTCGGCCGCCGACCTGGCCGTCATTCTCAGCGGCCCGGACCTGGCCACACTGCGCGGCTACGCCGAGAGAACGCTGGAACTCGTGCGGCAGGTGCCGGGCGCTGCGGACTCGGCCATCGAACAGGAGCCGGAGCAGCCGCAGCTCCGCATCTCGATCTCGCGGCAGGCCGTGGCCCGCTTCGGCATCAACGTGCGCGACGTGCAGGACGTGATCGAAATGGCCATCGGCGGCCGTACCGTGGGCGCCGTGTTCGAGGGCGAACGCCGCTTCGATATCACCGTCCGCTATGTGCCGGAGGCGCGGGGCAGCATCAATGCCATCGGCAACATCCTGGTGCCGACCCGCGACGGCGGCCGCGTGCCGCTCGCCCAACTCGCCTCCATCGAGATCTCCGACGGCGCGACCATCATCGCCCGCCGTGACAACCAGCGCCAGATCACCGTGCGCACCAACATTCGCGGCCGCGACCAGGGCAGCTTTGTCGCCGAGGCGCAGCGGCGCTTCCGGCAGGCCATCCGCCTGCCGGCGGGCTACCGCGTCACCTGGGGCGGCCAGTTCGAGAACCTGGACCGCGCGCGCCGGCGGCTGGCATTCATCCTCCCGGTGACGATCGCCATCATCTTCGCGCTGCTGTTCATGATGTTCAACTCCACCCGCTGGGCCGGACTCGTGCTGCTGAACGTTCCGTTCTCGCTCGTCGGCGGCATTCTCTTCCTGCTCGTGCGCGGCATCAATTTCAGCGTTTCCGCCGCGGTCGGCTTCATCAGCCTGTTCGGCGTGGCCGTCATGAGCGGCGTGCTGGTGATCGCGGAAATCAACCGCATCCGCCGCGCCGATCCGGACCTCCCGCTGAAGGAAGCGATCGTCGAGGGCGCCGGCGCCCGTTTCCGCGGCGTGCTTCTGATGATCGTCGTGGCGCTGCTCGGGATGGTGCCGGCGGCGCGGGCCACCGGCATCGGCTCCGACATCCAGCGTCCGCTCGCCACCGTACTGGTCGGCGGGCTTCTGTCCACCCTGCTGCTCACGCTGCTCGGCCTGCCCGCTCTGTACGCGTTGAGCTCAAAAAAGACCGCGCCCCGCGAGGAGATCGCTCCGTGAAAAAACTCCAGTTGACCGTGTTCCTGAATGAAGCGGACCGCATCGGCGAGGTCCCGCTGTACGAAGAGGTGCTGCGCCGGCTTCAGCACGCCCATGTCTCCGGCGCCACCGTCGTGCTGGGCTGGATGGGCTACGGCAGGCACGGCCTGGTGCACCGCAAGGGCCTGTTTGGCGTTTCCGACGACCGCCCGGTGATGATTGTGGCCATCGAGGAAGAAGCCATTTTGCGTCCGGTGCTGCCGCGTTTGAAAGAGATTGTCGTCGAGGGCCTGATCACGTTGCACGAAGTCGAGACCGCGTAACCGGCGCTTGCGCCATTTCCGGGCGGCACTTCGCCCGCGCCGTCTTCAGGAGCGGCGCTCTCCCAGGCGCACGCTGATCATGTACGTCACCAGCAGGACATTGCCCGCCAGCAGCGCCGCGCGGATCCAGTCCGGCCGGGTCCATAGCGCCCAGATCTCCCAGGGCAGGTACAGGAACCCCGAAAGGATGGCGAACCACTGCGCCCAGGCGCGTCCGCGCCACAGTCCCCAGGCTTCGGTCAGACGCGCTGCGGAATAGGCCAGCGCCAGCGCCGCCAGCGGCAGGAGGCTGCGGTGTGACACACGCGCGGCTGCATCCAGCAGCACGCGGCCCAGGCGCCGCTGCGGACTGATATGGAGGCGGAACAGCAGATGCTCGGCGGCCTCCTGGAGACTGCCGTGCAACATTTCGGCGAGGCCCAGCGCCACGAGCAGCACCAACAGCCCCTTGGAGGCTTCGAATATGGCCGCCGCGCGCAGGCCGCCCTGATGCCGCGCCGGGGGCCGGTCCTCGGATCCTGCCATCGCTTGAATCATGCCATAGAGCCGTCGCGTGGCAAAGACGCCCATCCAGGAGCCCCACGGCGTTTCCCCATCGAGATGGATCCCGCCAATTCAGTGTGATTTTTCCCTGATCGGGGCTAGCAATGCGGAATGTCCGGGGTGCGTCTGTCGGATCAGAACCGGCAGCAATGGCCGGTTGGACGGAAAGGAAGGACAGAAAATGAAGACCAAGCGCGTTTATGGATCGGCCATCTGGCAAAGGGTCCTGCTGGCCCTGGCAGTGACGGCGGTTCTGACGGCAGCACCCGTGTTCGCTGCGGACACAGTGCTGGCCAACGTTCCCTTCGCGTTCAAGGTAGGAACGAAAACCCTGCCCGCAGGCGACTACGAGTTCATCATTCACCCGACCAACGAAACAGTGGTCGTCAGCAGCACAACGAATCCGAAGGGACCCTCTGCCGTCGAGGAGATCCTCACCCGCATGGCGGCGCAGAATTCGTCGGATGCGCGGGTCGTTTTCGACAAAGTAAACGGGCAGTACATTCTCTCCGAGATCTGGCAGCCGGAGGGAGAGGGCGTGCTGGTGCATGCGACCAAGGGCAAGCACGAACACCACGTACTGCATGGCAGGAAGAAGTAACTGCCCGCGGCGCGCAGGCACTGACGGCGAAGACAGCCCTGTGCGCCGCAGGCTCTGCCATCGGCGCACGACCTGAAACCTGTAGATGCGCTGATTCCTCCCGCTCCCGGTGTGGTGATGGACGCCTGAGCAAGAAGAGACAAGAAGAGACAAGGAGAAGACAAACATGCTGAAGAAAATCATGATGCTTTTCGCGGCCGCGGCGCTCGCGCTGCCGCTCTGCGCCATCGAGGAGAAGCACGGCGTTCTGGTGGGCGAGGTGCTGCGGCTGGATTCTGCGGCCAAAAAGATTGTTGTCAAGGCAGCGGACGGAACGGAGCATGCGTTCCGCTTCACCGCGCGGACTGCGGTTCACGGCCTTCGCGACACCGGCGAGGCGGCCAGGGACGTTTTCCACGGCCTCAAAGCGGGAACTTCAGTTGCCGTCCATTACACTGAAAAGGGCGGAGAAAAATCGGCGGAAGCGGTCGATCATATCGGCAAAGACGGCCTGAAGGCGTCGACATACACCGTGCGTGAAATCGACCGCGGCGGGAAGAAGATGATTGTCGAGACCGAAAAAGGCGGGCGGGAGACGCTTCACCTCACCGACCTGGCCGCGCGCGATGCCGGAAAGGACATCGAAAAAGGATCAGAAAAGACCGCAAAAGTCACCGTGTATTACACGGAAGAAGGCGGGAAGAAGATCGTGCATTTCTTCAAGAAGGCCATTTAAGCCGGCGTCATCGGCCCTGACGATTTCAACCGGCGATGGGAGCCGCGCCGCCTCCGGGCGGCGCCACTTTTATGCCGGCACGACCTGTCCCGATCCCTGCTGTCCCCGCCAGACAGAGCCGCCGGTGCAGCGGCCGCAGGCCGCGGGAACGAACCCCCGCGACCCGGCGGGACAGCAGCAGGGATGAAAACTGCCACGGGCCGCAGCTCGCGCCGGGACCGCGCTGCGGCCGCTCGTTCTTGCAGCGCTCCGCGCTGCTCTACTCGCGGCCCTGGAGCCGGAGGAGCCTGAACTTCAAGTGAGCGGCCACGGCCCGCTGTGTTCCAATGCTGATGCCCGTATCGCGACAGGACAGCGACGGGCACTCCCTGCCGGAGAAGCGGCCTGGCGACCGGCGTGTCCAGGTGGACCTGGCCGAACTGGACGACGGCGGCGAGTTCGCCCGGCGGGATCTGGTATACGCCTCTGGCTTACCCGGTCGATTGACCGATGGGTGTCGGTGTAGGGATCAAGGATGGCGGGCCCGGAGGGACTCGAACCCCCGACCTGCTGGTTCGAAGCCAGACGCTCTATCCGGCTGAGCTACGGGCCCACCCTGCCGACATTGTAAATCAACGGCGGCGCGAGTCCGCCGGCACCAGGTCGGCAAAGACGAAGCCTTCCCGCTCCACGACGGGGCCGGCGAGGACCTCCAGCGGCCGCGAAAACATCGGACCCGCAAAAGCAAACGTATGGAACTCGCCGTTCTCCCCGCACGGATCCACCTGTGCGGGCAACGCATCAACGGTGGCGGCCGTCAGTTCCGCCCCGGCCAGTTTCCGGTCCAGCCGCGCCGGATCCAGGCAGACGATCCTCGCGCGCAAACCTGCCGCCAGCATCTCCCGGATGAGCTTTGGGGGATCCTGACCCCACAGCGGGAAGAGGGGCTCGATTCCAGTGCCGGCCAGACGGCTTTCGCGATATGCCCGCACGTCGGCCAAGTGGATGTCGCCGAAGATCAGCGTATCGATGCCCTCCGCGCGGAGACGAGCGCAGGCCGCCGCCATCCGCCGCTCGTATTCTTCGTTGGGACACGGCCAAGGCAGCTCCACTTCCATCAGCGGCAGTCCCATCGCGCTGGCCTGCATCCGGGCGAGCTCCCGGCGCACGCCATGCATGGAAACACGGCCAAATTCGGCGTTCACGGTGGCCAGCAGCCCCTGGATTTCCACGCCACCTTTGCGGACAATTCGGTGAAACGCCCAGGCACAGTCCTTGCCGGTCGACCAGGAGACCACGGCGCGTCGGGGCCCGCCGCTCATGACTCGCCCAGGATCGACGGCCACCCCTTCGAGGAGGCGGCCGCCTCGTCCCAGTCCTCTTCGCGCGTGCGCTGGAACAGCAGCCGGAGCCGGTCGGGCTCGGATCCGTGAAGCCGCAGGGCGCGGGCGATGGCCGGGTGGGAGTCGAAATCAGGCGCCACCAGGAACATCAGCGTGACAAAGGCGGTGACGGACTCCGGCTGAACGAAACGGTGCGCATGAGCGCGGGTGATGCCGGCGAGAACGCGGCGCCGGACTTCTTCATCTCCAATCGAGGCGATCAGCTCCGGCTGCTGCTCACCCAGGTGGGTGATGATGTGGTCGACCAGCTCCTCGGGCGGCTCGCTCATCTTCTTCCTCTCATCCTAGCCGCCGGAGGGCAGCCACGGTAAGAGGTTCACCCCAGTTTTTGTGCGGAACGCCCTGAACCGGCGGGCCCTTCCCGCCGATAGATCGTTTGATGCGCATGCGCGCCCGCCTTCTGCTGTGGCTTCTGCTGGCCGGTGTCTGGGTCCCTTTGGCAGGGCAGCAGTACTTCTTCCAGCTCTACGACTTTGACAGCGGGCTGAACAACCTGGCGGTGGAGAGCATCTTCCAGGATCAGGTGGGGTTTCTCTGGGTGGGAACACAGAACGGGCTCTTCCGTTTTGATGGGAAGAGCTTCGTCGAGTTCGGAAGAAAGGACCTCGCCCCGGGGGCCTTCATCTTGAGTATCCATCAGACGCCGGACGGCGCCCTGTGGCTCGGAACGACCAAAGGCCTGTATCGTTCTTCCCGGCAGGGATTCGTGTTGGTTCCCCTGCCTGGACCGGAAGGGCAGCGTGTGAACGGAAAGAGCGGTCTGGCCTCGGACGCAGCGGGCCGGCTTTATATCGCCACCCGCGAGGGTCTTGTGATCGGTGAGCGGCGGGGCCCGGCCGGCGACTGGGTGTTCAAGCTCGTGGCCCGCACAGGGGCGACCGGCCCGAGGGCGAAGGCGGTGGCAGGAGTGATGGTGACGCGCAGCGGCCGGGTCTTGTTCGGCTGCGCGAAGGATCTCTGTGAGCTCGACAGCCGGGACCGGGTCCAACTGACTGCAGCGCAGCCAACACCTGGCGCCGGTCCCTGGAGTTTCCTTTACGAAGACATCCACGGCAATGTGTACGTGAGGAGTGCGACAACGATCGAAGTACTCCGCAAAGGGGCCGCCCGGTTTGAACCGCTCCGGGCGCCGGTCGATCTGCAAAGTCCCTGGGTGCCCCAGATGGGAGGGGACTTCCTGGGCAGGCTGCTAATTCCGGTCTTTGGCGGGATTGCGATTTACGACGGGAAAAACTGGCAGCTCATCGGCAAGGGAAACGGCCTGCCGGGGGACTCTGTCTCGAGCGTTCATCTGGATCGGGAGGGAAACGTCTGGCTCGGAATGAATGGCCGCGGACTGGCTCGCTGGGTCGGCTATGGGGAGTGGGAGAGCTATTCGAGCGCCGAAGGGCTCGCCAACGAGACGGTCTGGCAGGTTGTGGTGGATTCGCGCGGCGTGGTCTGGGCCGGCACCGGAGACGGGGTCTATCGTGGCGAGAAGACAGCCGGAGTTTACCGGTTCCGCCGTGCGGCGGAATTTCCCCGTGGCGCCATGATTGCCATGACCCAGAGCACGGATGGCGCCATCTGGGCAGCTCCTCAGGGTGGGCTGCTGACCCGGCTGGATCCGCGAACGGGCGCGGTGCGGCGTTTCCGGATTCCCGGCACGGAACAGGGCGCCGACATCATGCGTCTCGCCGCGGGGGAAGACGGCCGTGTGTATGCTGTGGCCTACGGCCGTCCCAGCCTGGCGGCCATCGATGCGGAGGGGCGCATCACGGAGATCCCCCTTCCCTCCGGTTCGCCTGTCAAAGGGCTCACAGTGGCCGCCGGAAAGGCGGGGGACGTGTGGGTAGGAGCCGAAGAGGGACTGTTCCGGCTCGCCGGAGGGCGCTGGGAGCATTACACGAAGAAAGATGGGCTGCTCGACGACTCCGTTCACGGCGTCAGTTTTGGTCCTGCTGGCGAGGTCTGGCTCGTCTACAACATTCCCGCGGGCCTGACACGGGGCGTCTGGAAGGACGGGAGGCTCAGCTTCCGGCACTTCACTACCGCCGACGGGCTTCCCTCCGCACTCACCTATTTCGCACGCGTGGACTCCCGCGGGCACCTCTGGGTGGGTACGGACCGGGGCGTAGCGGTTTATGACGGCAAGTCGTGGGTTCAATATCGGCGCAGCGATGGGCTCGTCTGGGACGACTGCAACACGGATGCTTTCTTCGCCGAGCCGGACGGGACCGTCTGGATTGGCACCAGCGGCGGCCTTTCCAGGTTTCACGAATCCCCAGCCAGGCCGTACCCGGGCGCGCCGCGCACGGTGATCACCTCCGTGCGGCTCGGCCGGCAGCTTTTCGCGCCGGAAGACCACGCGGAAGTGCGTTATTCCGACAACACGCTCACGGTTCAGTTCGCCGTGCTGCGCTTTGCCCGCCCGTCGGCTCATCGTTACCTGTACAGGCTGGTTGGGCTGTCGGACGAGTGGAAGGAAACCCGTCTGTCGGAAGTGCAGTTCCCGGACCTGCCCCCGGGAAACTACCGGCTGGAGGTTCGCGGCTTCGATGGCGCCGGTTCGTGGAGCGAAAGCCCGGCCGTATTCGAATTCCGGATCCGGCCTCCCTGGTGGGCCCACTGGCTGTTCCGCACGCTCGTGATTTTGCTTATCGTCTCCTCCGTTTTCCTTTACTTGCAGCAATCCCGGGTTCGGCACGAGCGCGAGAAGGCCAGACTCGAACGGGCGGTCGAGGAACGCACCCGTCAGTTGCGCGAGGAAAAGGAGCGCAGTGAGCGGGCGAATCGCCTGAAAGACGAGTTCCTGGCTAACATCTCCCATGAGATCCGGACCCCGATGAACGGCATTCTCGGCATGACGGACCTCACCCTCTCCACCGAACTCACTCCCGAACAGCGGGAGTACCTGGAAACGGTGAAGGTCTCGGCAAACCGGCTGCTTCATCTGCTGAATGACATCCTCGATTTGTCCAAGATCGAGGCGGGCTACCTGGAGATTCAGCAGGAGAGGTTCTCGCCGCGGCAGGTAGTGGAACAGGCGATGTCCGCCGTGGCGCCACGAGCCGTCGAGAAACGTTTGCATCTCACCCTCGACGTCCGCGACGGCGTGCCCGAAGTTGTTGTCGGCGATGAGCAGCGCGTCTTCCAGGTGCTGCTGAATCTGCTGAACAACGCGGTGAAGTTCACCGAGCAGGGAGGCGTTTCCGTCGCCGTGGAAGCCGAACCCGCCGGCGCCACAAGACACCGGCTGCGGTTTCATGTGGCTGATACCGGCATCGGGATTCCGCCGGACCAGCAGGATGCCATCTTCGAGGCCTTCCGCCAGGCCGACGGGTCGATTACGCGCCGTTTCGGCGGGACCGGACTCGGCCTGGCGATTTCCTCTCGGCTCGCCCGTCTGATGGGCGGCGAGATCCGCGTCGAAAGCGAACCCGGCAAGGGATCGACATTCACGCTGGAGATCGTCGTCGGCGCCTGCTCGGAAGCGGCAGGACCGCCCGCTCGAACGCCAGCCCCCGCTGCCGGAACCAGGGAGTCGTCGCCAGGCGTGGCCTCCAAACCGGCGAGGAAGCTTCGGATTCTGCTGGCTGAGGACAACCTCGTAAACCGCCGCCTGGTCGAGCTGCTCATGACCCGTCAGGGGCACGAGGTGGTGAGCGTCGAAGACGGAAGAAAGGCGGTGGAGCTGGCCGGTCGCGAGCACTTCGACGTGATTCTCATGGACGTTCAGATGCCAGAACTGGACGGCCTCGAGGCCACGCGGCAGATCCGGGCGCTGGAACGCGCCGTGGGCGGACACCGGCCGATTCTCGCGCTCACGGCCAACGCCATGCGCGGCGATGAAGAGGTCTGCCTCCGGGCGGGGATGGACGGCTACATCCCGAAGCCGTTTGAGGCGGAGAAGCTCTTGCGGGCCGTCCAGGAGGCGGCTCAGGCGGCCACAGCCGGGGGGTCTCCTCCGAACGAGACCCGGTCTGAGTCGCGATGAGCATCGCCACGCGCAGACGCGGGTTCTGAGCCGCAGCCGAAGGCCGTGTCGACGGAGGAAGCCCGCGGTTGCCGCGGGGGACGGCCTCAGCCGCAGGCGACTCTCCAGAGAGGCGCGCATGGCCGATGGCGGGCCGGAGCGAGGAACGTCTCCTTCGGCTCGTTCTTGGGCACTCGCTCCGCTCGCAGCCCGGAACGTTTTTTGTAGGCGCGAGTGAAGGGCGCCAAGGGATGCGAAAACGTGCGGCTAACGGCGCGGCCGAACATGACCGGCGGCTCCGGCTGCGGGGCGATGTCCGCTCCTTCCGCTCGCGCTGCGGGCTCGCTCCCGTCGCGGCTCAGAAGCGCGAGCACGAGCGCGGATGGTCGCCAGCCGAATCCGGCTTCTCCACCAGACGGTGATGCAGTGACGACACAGACAGAGGGCGTGTTTCCGGGTGGCATGCTCGTTGCCCCGCTGTCAACCCTCAGGGTTCGTGGGTTGTGGGGAAACAGCTTCCACCCGGCTTCGGGCGTCTGTTGAAGCCGCAGGCAAGGCCCGCTAAACTATGGTCAGAGAGCTGGTGCTCCCCGGTCGTCTAATGGTAGGACAGCGGCCTTTGGAGCCGTGAATCGTGGTTCGAATCCATGCCGGGGAGCCACACCCAAGAACCGTAACTTCCCGCCGCCCCGTTTTGCTTGACGCCATCGCCGTCTGCGGCTGTGCGTTATCCCAAACATTCGCGTGAACTTGCGTTTCGGCGCGGTTCTCCGGTTGGAAACGTCGGCAGGCCTCCATCCCACGGGTCACAGGCCACAGCTGCCCGTCGGAGAAGACTGTGTGCATGTACAGTTCGGCCTCGAGCACAAGGTATTCGCCAGCTCCTGGCATGGGGCGGTGGCGGCGGACCATCTCCTGCTACCCATGGGCCGCTGCCCATGTGGCAGCGAGTGTAGCGGCGGCGAGTCAGGCAGGCCTGCAGATCGGCATGCTCTGTTTCCAGAACGCGGCTATCCGACGCCGGCCGCGAGCGCGCAAATATTCGTGTCTTTTGCGGGGATAAGAACGAAATGTGCGTACAGGATTCTAAGGGATATACCCGAATCGATTGGAAATAATTAACCCAGGGAATCCTTCGGAAGAAAAAAATATTGGATTCACCCGAATCTCGTGATATTCTATACTCCCGATTCGCGGCAGGGAGGGAATTTGAGCGTGCCCAGGGTCACCAAGGAGCAGCTGAGACGGATCTTCGACCGGACTTCCGGAAAGTGTCATATCTGTCACCGCTTCCTGAGCTTTGATTCCTACGGAAAAATCAAAACGGAGGGCGCCTGGGAAATCGATCATTCCGTCCCTCGCGCGAAAGGTGGATCAGACCATCTGAACAACCTGTATGCGGCCTGCGTATCATGCAACCGATCAAAGCAACAACTATCTTCGCGAACGGCCAGGAAACGGGCCGGAAAGAAGCGTTCCCCGCTGAATCGGAAGCAGCGGAAAAGGGCGGTCATTGAAAACGTGGCGGCGGGCATGACAATGGGTTCGATTGTGTTGCCTGCCCTTTTGCAGGGATTCCACCCCCTGGCTGGCCTGATTCTCGGCGCCGCTGCCGGGGCTTCCCGAGACCCGGACGATTAAATATCGCCCGGACCTATTTCGAAGAGGAGTGCAGAAACAGTGAAAAAGGACATTATACTCCGCACCGGCGAAGCGAATGACATTTCGGGCATCTACAGATGTGCCCGATGCGACCGCGAGATTGTGATTGCGAAGGGCAAGAAGGCGCCGCCCTGCCCAAGGCATGGCGCCATTCCATGGCATCTTGTCCGGCCGGCACGGTAATTGCCCATATCTGAACTGCGGCCTGCATGGGTCAGGAATTGTCATTCTTTGCGCTGCTCACAGGCCAGGCACGGTGGCAGAAGCGCCCGATGAGACTGCAAATCTGACGCCGCGCATTGGAACCATATCCGGCCGTTGAACCACCGCGGCGCCGGCCGCCGCTGATATCCTAGTGAGTTCACCCGGTTCGAAGGAGGTTCTCATGCTGCGCGTTGGCATCATCGGCACGGGCGCCATCAGCCACAAGCACGCCCAGGCGTATCGCAACATCGGGTATCGGGTCACCGTCTGCACCGACATCTCGCGCGAGGCGGGCGAGAAATTTGCCTCGCAGTATGGCTGCCAGTTCGTGCCCACATACGAGGAAGTGTGCAGCCACCCGGAGGTCGATTTCGTCGACGTCTGCACGTTCCCCGACTTCCGTCTCCAGCCGCTGGAAATCGCCGCAAAGCACGGCAAGAGCGTGCAGGTACAGAAGCCGATTGCAACCAACCTGGAGACGGCGCGGAAGATGATCGAGGTGGCGCGCTGCGCCGGCATCGTGCTCGGTGTGGTGAGCCAGCACCGCTTCGACGACTCGACGATCTTCGTCAGGAGGGCGATTGCGCAGGGACGGCTCGGACGGATTCTTCAGGCGGACGCCTATGTCAAGTGGTGGCGGAGCGAGGCCTACTATGCGCGCCCGATCAAGGGCAGCTGGGCGGTGGAAGGCGGCGGCGCGCTCATCAACCAGGCCGTGCATCAGGTGGACGTGCTGAACTATCTCACCGGCGGCGTGCATGAGGTCTTCGGCTACTGGCAGCTTGGCGCGCGGCACAGGATCGAAAGCGAGGACGTGATCTGCGCGGTGATGAAGTACAAGAGCGGCGCCACGGGCGTGATCCAGTCCTCGACGGCGTTCTGGCCGGGGTATCCGGAAAGGATCGAGATTCATGGCACGCGCGGCACCTGCATCTTCACCGGCGACAAGCTCACCGCCTGGGACGTGGAGAACGACGAAGGCGAGCCCGCGCCCGTGCAGAAAGAGGTCATGAGCGGCGCCAGCGACCCGATGGCCATTCCGCTCACTCCGTTCGAGCGGCAGTTCCTCGACTTTGGCAATGCGGTGAAGAACCGCACGCAGCCGCTCGTCTCCGGCGAAGAGGGGCTGAAGGCGCTGGAAGTGGTGCTGGGCATCTATGAGAGCTGCCGCAAGGGGCAGCCGGTGCGGCTCGCGGGCGCATGAGCTGGACCGAAGTCCGCGTGCCCGCCACCAGCGCGAACCTGGGCCCCGGGTTTGACGCGCTGGGCATGGCGCTGAGCATTTATCTTGAGTGCCGCTTCCGCCCCTCGGAGACGCTGAAGATCCGAGCGCTGGGGCGCGACGCGGAGATGATCTCCTGCGGCGAGGACAACCTGATCTGGCAGACGGCGCTCCAGGTGGCCGGGCATCTGGGCCGTCCGATGCCGGCCATCGAGCTCGAGATCCGCAATGACATCCCGATTGGCAAGGGCCTCGGCTCGTCGGCCGCAGCGCTGGTGGCGGGCGTGGTGATCGCCGACGAGATCCTCCAGCTCGAATGGGACCGCCACCGCATCCTTGACGAGGCGGCGCGCATCGAAGGCCACCCGGACAACGTCTCGGCGGCCGTTCTCGGCTCCATCGTCGCCAGCGCCATCGACAGCGAGGGGATCACGCGCGCCGTGCGGATGCAGTTGCCCGCGCGTTACGGCGTGGCGATCGTTGTGCCGGACTTCATTCTGCCCACGGCGCAGGCGCGCGCGGTGCTGCCCCAGACCTATTCGCGCGAAGACGCCGTGTTCAACATCCAGCGCTCGGCACTGCTGATTGCGGCGATGCTGACACAGACGACCGATGCCTTCCACGAAGCGCTGATGGACCGCCTTCACCAGCCCTACCGCGCTCCGCTGGTGCCGGGCCTCGCGGAGATGCTCGAGTTGCGCGCGCCCGGTCTGCTCGGCTGCGCGCTGTCGGGCGCGGGCCCGAGCGTGCTCGTCTTCTACGAGCGCGGCCATGAGGGCGTGTGCGAGCTCATGCGCGAGATTTTCGCCCGCCACGGCCACACGAGCGAGATCCTGCCGGCGCACATTCCCGATCACGGCTACGACCTGCTCCACGGTCTCTGAGACCGCCCGAAAGCCAGGCACGGGGGTGTTTTCGGCCCCGGAGCCGGAGTACGGCCGGGGCGGGGCGGCAACGTCTTGGAATCAAAGAACATACAT
This sequence comes from Bryobacteraceae bacterium, assembly GCA_026002855.1. Lineage (NCBI taxonomy): Bacteria > Pseudomonadati > Acidobacteriota > Terriglobia > Bryobacterales > Bryobacteraceae > Bryobacteraceae bacterium. Next base: position 2,413,872 of record BPGD01000001.1, on the reverse strand, counting down.
CATATAGAATTTTTCTCTTGACCGACCACAACATCTTGGGGTATCGTTCTCATTGCCCCCATAACAATCCGATGAAGCAGCATTCATCCTGGGGGCGATCTTCGGGACAATGAAAACAGGAGAAGCAGGATGGGACAGCTCAGCGTCGATCTGACATCGCAAGGGAGAACCCTTCGGAGGAATCTGAAGAAAGAGGAGCGGATGGGGGTGCCATTCCCCCGGTACTTTACGGCGCGGCTGGAGCCGGGCAAGACGCCCTATGACGAGATCCGCTGGGAGCTGCGCACGGCGACCATCGCCAACGACAAGGGTGCGGTGATCTTCGAGCAGAAAGACGTCGAGGTTCCGGCAGACTGGTCGCAGACGGCCACCAACATCGTCGCCTCGAAATATTTTCACGGGCGGCTGGGCACGCCGGAGCGCGAGACGAGCGTGAAGCAGCTCGTGCGCCGCGTGGTGGACACGATCACCGAGTGGGGCATCGAAGGGCGCTATTTCCGCTCGCTGGAGGACGCGGCGAACTTCCGCAACGAGCTGGCCCATCTGATGCTGACGCAGAAGGCGTCGTTCAACTCGCCGGTGTGGTTCAACGTCGGTGTGAAGGACGAGCACCGCGGCTACGGCTGGTATTACGACGAGGCGACCGACACGGTGAAGAAGCTCGACCGCAGCGTGCACCGGCCGCAGTGTTCGGCCTGCTTCATCAACTCGGTGGAAGACTCGCTCGAATCGATTCTCGAGCTGGCCAAGACCGAGGGCATGCTGTTCAAGTACGGCTCGGGCACGGGGACGAACCTCTCCACCCTGCGAGAAGAGAACTGCCCGTTGCAGGGCGGCGGGCGCGCCTCGGGTCCGCTGTCCTTCATGAAAGGGTTTGACGCCTTCGCCGGCGTGATCAAGAGCGGCGGCAAGACGCGGCGCGCGGCGAAGATGGTGATTCTCAACGTGGACCACCCGGACATTGAACAGTTCATCTGGTGCAAGGCGAAGGAAGAACGCAAGGCGCACGTGCTGATTGAGGCCGGCTACGACCCGAGCCTGGACGGCGAGGCGTACTCGTCGATCTTTTTCCAGAACGCCAACAACAGCGTGCGCGCCACCGATGAATTCATGCAGGCGGTGGTGAACGACGGCGAATGGTGGACGCGTTCGGTGGTGAGCGGCGAGCCGGTGAAGAAGTACCGCGCGCGCGACCTGATGCGGGCGATCGCCGAGGCCACCTGGCAGTGCGGTGATCCCGGCATGCAGTTCGACACGACGATCAACCGCTGGCACACGTCGAAGAACTCGGGGCGGATCAACGCGTCCAATCCGTGCTCGGAGTACATGTTCCTGGACGACTCGGCCTGCAACCTGGCCTCGCTGAACCTGATGAAATTCGTCAACGCGGCCGGGCAGTTCGACGTGGAGGCCTTCCGCCACGCGGTGGACACGCTGATCCTGGCGCAGGAGATCCTTGTTGACAACGCCAGTTATCCGACCGAGAAGATTGCGCGCAACTCTCACGATTTCCGCCCGCTGGGCCTGGGCTTCGCCAACCTGGGCGCGCTGCTGATGTCGCTGGGCCTGCCCTATGACAGCGATGCCGGCCGCGCCTACGCGGGGGCGATCAGCGCGATCATGAGCGGCCAGGCCTACCTGACCAGCGCGCGCATCGCCGAAAGCATCGGGCCATGCCCGGGCTTCGCGGTGAACGAGGAGCCGTTCCTGGAAGTGATCCGGATGCACTGGGACGCGGTGAACGGCATCGATTCGAAGCTTGTGCCGCCGGCCATGCTGGAAACGGCGCAGCAGGTGTGGCGCAACGCCTGGGAACTGGGCCGCCGGACGGGCTTCCGCAATTCGCAGGTGACGGTCATCGCGCCCACGGGCACCATCGGGTTCATGATGGACTGCGACACGACGGGCATTGAGCCTGAGCTGGCGCTGGTCAAGTACAAGAAGCTGGTGGGCGGCGGCGTGATCAAGATTGTCAACAACACGGTGCCGCAGGCGCTCATCCGGCTGGGCTACAGGCCGGAGCAGGTGGAAGAGATCGTGCGCTACATCGACAGCACCGGCACCATCGAAGGAGCGCCGCATGTCAGGCCCGAGCACCTGCCGGTGTTCGACTGCTCGTTCAAGGCGCCCAACGGCACGCGGTTCATTCACCACATGGGCCACATCCGCATGATGGCGGCGGTGCAGCCGTTCATCTCCGGCGCGATCTCGAAGACGATCAACATGCCGGAGGAGAGCACCGTGGACGACATCATGAACGCCTATATCGAGAGCTGGAAGCTGGGGCTGAAAGCGGTGGCCATCTACCGCGACGGTTCCAAGCGGGCGCAGCCGCTGAGCTCCGGCACGGCCAAGGGCGAGAAGAAGGCCGGCGTGCCGGGCGTCGGGCCGGCGCGGGTCGAAGAAAGGATCGTGTACCGGCCGACGCGCCGCAAGCTGCCCGATGAGCGGCAGTCGATCACGCACAAATTCTCGATCGCGGGCCACGAGGGCTATATCACCGTCGGCCTGTACGAGGACGGCCAGCCGGGCGAACTGTTCATCACCATGGCCAAGGAAGGCTCGACGATCTCGGGCCTGATGGACAGCTTCGCCACCGCGGTGAGCTACGGCCTTCAGTACGGCGTGCCGCTGAAGTTTTTTGTCGACAAGTTCAGCCACGTGCGGTTCGAGCCGTCGGGCTTCACCAACAACCCGCAGATTCCGTACGCCAAATCGATCATGGACTACATCTTCCGCTGGCTGGCGCTGAAGTTCCTGGGGCCGGAAGCGGTGGAGGCGCCCGAGGTGGGCGACACGCCGAAGCTGCGGCCGACCGAGCCCGAGCCGCAGCAGAAGCTCCAGTTCGTGCCCGCCGACGGGATGGAAGACGCGCCGGCGTGCGCCGAATGCGGCGGCATCATGGTGCGCAACGGCTCCTGCTACAAGTGCGAAAACTGCGGCAGCACGTCGGGCTGCTCATAAGGCGTCTGCCGGTTTTCAGTGCGGAAAAGCCGCCCCCTCGGGGGGCGGCTTTTTCCTTGCCAGAGTTCAGGCAAACGGCCTATTCACGGCCACCCGGCTCCCACCGAAGGAAGTGGGCAGGCACACCATGGAACCCATCGTCTATCTCGGAATTCTTCTCGCCGGGCTGATGCTCGGCGGGCTGCTGGCCGGTTTCCTGCTCCGCGGGAGCGGAACCCCGTCGCTGAGCGCGAGCGAGGCGGAGCTGGCCGAGCTGAAGGCGCGCGTGGAGGAACGCGAGGCGGCCAATGAGCGGCTGCGCGGCGAGCTCGAGCAGGAGCGGGCGCGGGCCGCGGAGCTTCAAAAACAGGCCATGGAGGCGGCCGCGGCGCGCGCGGCCGCCGAGGAGCGGGCCGCCCGGATTGCGCCGCTCGAGCAGACGCTCCGGGAGAAAGAGGCGCTGATCGCCTCGCTTCAGGAAAAGGCTGCGGCGCTCGAGGCGCGGCAGGCCGCGCTGCTGACGCGGCTGGACGAAGCCGAAAAGCAGCAGGCTGAAAAGCTGGCCCTGCTGGAACAGGCGCAACAGAAGCTGGCCGAGACGTTCCGCGGCGTGGCCGCCGAAGCGCTGGCCAGGAACAACGAGAACTTCTTTACGCTGGCGCAGGCCGACCAGCAGGCGCGGCTCCAGGCGCTGGAAGAGATGCTCAAGCCGCTTCAGCAGAAGCTCGAGTCGCTGCAAAAAGAGGGCGTCGAGCTGTACGCCGGTCTGGCCAAGCAGTTCCAGCTCCTTCAGGAGGCGCAGCGCGAGACGGCCGGCGAGACGCGGCGGCTGGTGGACGCGCTTCGCACGCCGGTGGTGCGCGGCCGGTGGGGCGAGATGCAGTTGCGGCGCGTGGTGGAGATGGCGGGCATGGTGGAATACTGCGACTTCGAGGAGCAGGTAAGCGTGGAGGGCGACGGAGGGCGGCTGCGGCCGGACATGATCATCCGGCTGCCCAACGACCGCGAGATCGTGGTGGACGCGAAGGTTCCGCTGTCGTCCTATCTGGCGTCGCTGGAAGAGACGGACGAGGGAAAGCGCCGTGCGCTGCTGGCCGACCACGCCCGCCAGGTTCGCGAACATGTGCAGCGGCTCTCGGCGAAAGCGTACTGGGACCAGTTCCGCCGTGCGCCGGATTTTGTTGTTGCGTTTCTGCCGGGCGAGACGTTCTTCAGCGCCGCGTTGCAGCACGACGCGGAGCTGATCGAGTACGGCGTCGAGCGCAAGGTGCTGCTGGCGACGCCGACGACGCTGATCGCGCTACTCAAGGCGGTGGCCTATGGCTGGAGGCAGGAGCGGCTGGCAAAGAACGCCGAGGAGATCTCCAACCTGGGCAAGGAACTCTACGACCGCCTTTGCGTCTTCGTGGACCGCTTCGACGGGGTGCGCGGCGGGCTGGAGCGCGCAATCCAGTCTTACAACGAGGCTGCGGGCTCGCTGGAGCGGCGGGTGTTGGTCAGCGCGCGGCGGTTCCGCGATCTCGGCGCGGCGACGGGCCAGGAGCTGAACGGCGCACGGGAAGTGGAAAAGACGCTGCGGCATCTTCAGGCGCCGGAACTGGAACCGGCTGGAAGCGCCAACGGAGAGGCGGTGGAAGAACAGGCGGCAGCGCCGGCGGCGGACTGAGTCCGCGGGGCAGGCCATGCGATCCGGCACACCCTGTAAGGGCGCGGGTCTGGCAGAGCGTCAGGATCTGGAGATCCCGTATTCCTTCAGCCGGTACTGAAGCGTCCGGAGGCTGAGGCCGAGTTCGCGGGCGGCATGAGTGCGGTTGCCGCCGTGTTTGCGGAGCGCCTCTTCGATGGCGCGCCGCTCGAGTTCGCGCACGTTGAGCGTGCCCGCTTTGGCGGGATCCACGGCGCGCTCGCCGGTGAAGGGCAGGTGTTCGGGGAGAATCTCGCCGTCGCTGAGGATGGCGGCGCGCTCGATCACGTTCTCGAGTTCGCGGACGTTGCCGGGCCAGGGATGGGCGCGCAACTGGTAGCGGGCGGCGTCGCTGAGGCGGAGCTGCGGCTTCTGAAACCGCGCTGCCGCGAGCGCGATGAAGTGGTCGGCGAGGGCATCGATGTCGGCCGGACGGTCGCGCAGGGGCGGGATTTCGATGGGGAACGTGCTGAGGCGGTAATAGAGGTCAGCGCGGAAACGGCCCTCCTGCACGTCGCGGTGGAGGTCGCGATTGGTGGCGGAGATGATGCGCACGTCGGTTTCGAGGGTCTCTTCGCCCCCGAGCCGCTCGAAGCGCTTCTCCTGCACCACGCGAAGAAGCTTGGCCTGGAGGCCGGGGTCGAGCTCGCCGATTTCATCGAGGAAGAGGGTGCCGCCGCGGGCGCGTTCGAAGACGCCGTGGCGGCGGGCCACCGCCCCGGTGAAGGCGCCGCGCTCGTGGCCGAAGAGTTCGCTCTCAATCAGCGTCGGTGACAGGGCGGCGCAGTTGACTGCGACGAAGGGTCTGTCGGCGCGGTGGCTGTGCTGGTGGAGGCAGCGGGCGAGCACTTCCTTGCCGACGCCGCTTTCGCCCAGCAGGAGGACGTTGGCGGGCGTGGGGGCGACCTTTTCAAGCAGGTCGAGGATATGGAGCATGCGGGGGTCGCGGGCCACCATGGAGGCGCACAGCCCCGGGGTCGCCGGACGCAGGCCGACGGCTGCGGGCGCCTCCGTGGCGCTGGCTGACAGGGCAAGCGCACGCCGGACCAGCCGGCGCAACTCATCCGGACTGCGGAGCGGCTTTTCGAGGTAATCCAGGGCGCCCCGCTTCAGCGCCTCGACAGCAGTGGCCACGGTACCGAAGGCGGTGATCAGGACAAAGGGCGTTTCCGGGGATCGCTCGAGGAAAAACCGCTGCACGTCCAGCCCGTCGCCATCAGGGAGCTTGAGGTCAGAAATGACCAGCGAATACCGTTTGGACGATCCTTTCGCGCGCGCCTCTGCGACGCGGCCGGCGAGCTCGACCGCGTAGCCCTCCCGTTCAAGGATCGCGGCCAGGAGTTGGCGGAACCCCGGATCGTCGTCGACGACCAGAATTGGGTCCATCGGATCAGCTTCCCTCAGCCCAGTAGGGCTGCTGCATGAAAAGATGCAGAAATTGCGCGCGGGTGACCGGCGCAGGGCTTCCGCCGGAACTGGCTCTCAAGCCCGCAAATGAGAATTTTTCATTTCTTATCAGCAGATTGCAACATTTTCTGGAACGCGGGGAAGTTGCCCTTTTCTAGCGTCGCCTCAGGCTGGCCCACGGGTCGGCCCAGACAGGAAAGGAGGCGAGCATGGGTACTTCCCCGATCATCATCATCTTCCCCCCGGATTTCTGCTGAGAATAGTCCTCGTCAAAAAGGACTACTCCACAGGAGGGTGGACTTCGACTCGGTGAAACACCAAATTTTGTTTGGTGCCCCTGAGGGGGATCTGATATAGTCTGGGAGGAGGGTACTACTAGTTCTAGTACCCTCCTCAGACGAATCCTGACCTCGCGGATCCAGGAGATTTGAAGTCCGGCCTCGGAAGTGTGGACGTGGTTCTGCTGGCTGCCTTACTGCTGCCATTGACCGCCGCGACAGCCCCCATTGGGGACCGAGGCGGAGCCTGCCCGCCCGATTGTCCCCCAAAACGGCTGGCCCAGGAAGCATCCAGGGCGTTGGCCGAAGGCCGATTCCGGGACGCAGAGAGCTGGTTTCTGTTGGCGGCCGAGCGTGCCCGTGATGGCGGAGATTTGCCGCGTGCAGCCAAACTGTTCAGCAATGCAGGCGCCGCCCGCATGTACCAACACAAGTATCGGGAGGCGTTCGAGGCGCTGAGCCGGGCGCAGGAAGCCGCCCGGGCAGCGGGGCTGGCCGAGGTGGAAGCCGGGATCTGGTCGAATCTGGCGTCTCTTTACGGGATCCTGGGCGCCTGGCAGGAAGCGGAGCGTTCGCTGGAGATGGCGGTCTCCCTGATGCCTGAATCCAGTCCGTATCGGCCAGCCGTGCTGGCACAGCGGGTGAGGCAGGCTCTGCAACGCGAACGCCGAGACGAGGCCCGAGTGCGGCAGTTGTGGATCGAAGCCATGGCCGAGGCGGAGAAGGCGGGCGACTGGCAGACGCAGAGGCATCTTTGGGACGACCTGGCGGAGTGGCGGCTGAGCAAAGGCGATCTGGTTCGGGCCGAAGCGGCGCTGGCAAACTCGTTCCGGCTGATCACGCTCCACCATCTGCGCGATCCCTCCTCCTTCTGGCTTCTGCTGGGAAGGCTGCGGTTGGCACAGAGCAGTCCGGGCGAAGCGCTGCTGTGTTTCCGGCGCATCCCCGCCAGCCGGGCGCCTGGGGCCGGCGGAGTCAACATCCTCACGCTGGCGGCTGCGGAGGCGCAGGCGCAGTCCCGTTTGAATGGCCCCGCGGCAGTCCTGGAAACGTGCCGGCAGTATTGGGAGGATGTCTTTCACTGGCGCGCCGCGGTGTTGCCCGACCCCGGAGCGGAAGCCGCCGCCGACGTGATGTTGGCCGAGCTGGTTGACCAGTATGTCAGCGCTTCCCTGGCCCAAGCGCACGCCGCGCCTTCGCTGCCGGTGGAGGCCTGGGCCTCAGTGGAACAAAGCCGCGCCCTGGGAATCATCCGGATGCGTACTGGCCGGCGCCAGGGAGCGGGCACGGGTGGAAACGCCGAGTCCGGGCTGCAATCCAGAGGGCTCTCACCCGCGACCTTGCGCCATGCCGGCCTGACGCAGCCGGCTCAGCCGGTCTCTCCCCAGAGCCTTTTGCGCGCCGTCCAGGCAAGGCTTCGGCCGGAGCAGACGGCATTCACTTTCTGGCTGGGTGCGGAGCGGCCGGCGGCCTGGGCGGTGACGCGAACTTCCTTTGCGTGGGTGGCGCTGGCTGATCGTGATGGCCTGGTGAGACGCCTGCGGCAGTTTCGCGAGGCTGTGGCGGCAGGAAATGATCCTGGCGGCGAGGCGGGCGAGCTTTTCGGAGAGCTTTTCGGCAAGTTCCCGCAGGCGTTTTTGGTCAACGAAGAATGGCTCATCTCAGCCGACGATGTTTTGCTGGTGGTTCCACTCGGGGCGCTTCGCATGGGGACCGGAGAGGAAGCGCGATATCTGGGCGAAGCGCATACGCTGACGATCCTGCCCTCGGGCCTCTGGTTGTTGGAAGAGGATTTCCGTTCTCCGCCCAGGAAGCTGCTGGCCGTTGGCGGTCTGGTTCACAACACGGCCGATCCGCGCTGGCAGGCGGGGCACACGAAGCCGACGCGCTGGACTGCCGCCTGGTCCATGCTTTGGAGGCGAGGCGGCAACCCACGCGGAACTGGTGAACTCGAGCTTCCCAACCTGCCTGGGAGCGGCAGGGAAGTGGAAGCCGTTGCCGCCCTGTGGCAGGCGCGGGGCCTGCGCGTCCAACCGTTGAGCGGCTTCGACGCCACACGGGATGCACTGCAATCCTTCCTTCGCGATGACTGGACGGATCTCCACTTTGCCACGCACGTCCTGCCCGCGCCCGGAGAGCAGGCCTACCGCACGCGGATTTCGGCCCAACCCGAGGGTCCGTTGCGCATCCTCTTTCCGGTCGGCGAGCCCTATCTGGCGCTCTCGCTGCGCCGGGACGGCGTGCGGGACGGGCTGACCGCGGCCTCGCTCGTGTCGCTGCCGCAGCCCGCCGCGCGGGTCGTGTTGAATGGATGTTCGACGGGGCTTGGGCCTTCCCAGGCCGGAGCGGGCATCCGCAGCTTTGCCACCGCATGGCTGGCGGCAGGCGCGCAATCGGTGATCGCCAGCCTGTGGCCGGTGGACGACGACGGCGAGTTTTTCACGGAGTATTACCGGAACCTCCTTGTGGGCGCGCGCGCCTCCGCAGCATTGCAAGCCGCCCAAACCGCCATGATCCGCAGCGGGACGTGGCGGGCCCAGCCCCGTTATTGGGCTGCCTACTTTCATCTCGGCAAGGACTAGACGCCCATGGCCTGGAACCCCGACCCTGCGAGAAAAAGCAGTCAGCCTGACGGGAGCCGCGGCTCCCGGGAGCCGGAGAACCCTTCATCGGACCCGCAGCCAATGCCCGGCCGCTGGACGAAGCTGGTGGAAGGGGTCCGTGCCAATGAGAGCACGGCCATCGAGGAGCTGTACCGGCTGTTTTCACGGGGCATCCGGTTTTTTCTCTGCCGGCATCTCGGGCCCCAGGATCTCGACGACCGCGTGCATGACACGTTCCTGGTGGTGGTTCATTCCATTCAGGGCGGGGGCCTGCGCGAACCAGAGCGCCTGATGGGGTTTGTGAGGACTATTGTACGGCGCCAGATCGCCGCCTACATCGAGGAGGCGGTTCAGCAGCGCAGGGAAGCGAGCGAGCTGGAGCTGGGCGGCCGCGTGGCCGACCCGCGTCACGATCCCGAAGAGTCGATTCTGCGGGAACAGCGCGTCGAGCTGATGCTGGAGGTCTTGCGGTCCATTTCGCCCCGCGACCGCGAGATCCTCACGCGTTTTTACCTCTACGAGCAGACGCAGGAGCAGATCTGCGAGGAGATGGGGCTGACGGAAACGCAGTTCCGCCTGCTGAAGAGTCGGGCCAAGGCGCGCTTTGCCGAGCTGGGCCGCCGCCGGCTGAGCTCGGCCCCGCTGATGAAACTGATCCGGAAAGTGCGCGGGGCCTGAGCCGCGCGCCCGGAACTGAGTTCCCCACCTCCGTGTCTGATTTCTGACATGCCAGTTTGATATAGTGGGATCGATCCGCGCCGGGGCGGGCCGTTTGAGCGGGCACGCCGGGCGGCGCGGCGGATCCCGCGCATCGCGGCCGCCAAATCACGATCAGGCACACGGAGAGCAAGATGAAATACGGATTGAACATCCCTTCCGCCGGCGCTCTGGATTTCCTCAGCCTCGGCGCGCTGGTGCACCGTCTGGACCCTGGCATCGTCCCGTTCCGCAAGGCGACGGAGTGCCAGATCCACGTCTCCGGAGGCGAATACAATTGCGCGGCCAACCTGGCTGACTGCTTCGGCCTGAAGACGGGCATCGTCACGGCCATGGTGGACTACCCGATCGGCGACCTGATCGCCGAGCGGGTGCGCGCGATGGGCGTTCGCGCCTTTTACAAACGCTTCAAGCACAATGGCGTGAACGGCCCGAACATGGCCACGGTGTATTCGGACCGCGGGTTTGGCGTGCGGCCGCCGGTGGTGTTCTACAACCGTTCCAACGAGGCGGCGGCGCAGCTCAAGCCGGGCGACTTCGACTGGAAGGCGATCTTCGGCGAAGGCGTGCGCTGGTTCCATTCCGGCGGCATTTTTGCATCGCTTTCGGAGACCACCGGCGAGCTGATCATCGAAGCGATGCAGGCGGCCAAGGCAGCGGGCGCGGTGACCTCGTTCGACCTGAACTACCGCGCCAAGCTGTGGGGCATCTGGGGCGGGCAGGAAAAAGCGGTCAGCGTGCTCGACCGCATCGTCCGTCATGTGGACGTGCTGGTGGGCAACGAGGAGGACCTCCAGCTCGGACTTGGAATTCCGGGACCGGAGGTCAGCGCCAAATCGAAGCTGGATCCGTCGGCCTTCATCGCGATGATCGGCGACGTGGTGAAGAGGTATCCGAACGTGAAGATCGTCGCCACGACGCTGCGCGAAGTGCATTCGACGAATCATCACAGCTGGAGCGCAGTGGCGTGGATCAACGGGGAGACGTTCCAGGCGCCGACGGCCGAGCTGCCCATCTACGACCGCGTGGGCGGCGGCGACGGCTTCGCTTCCGGATTCTTCTACGGCCTGCTTGCCGGCGAAGAGCCGATGGAAGCGGTGAAGCTTGGCTGGGCCCATGGCGCGCTGCTGACCACCTTCCCCGGCGACACGACGATGGCAACGCTTGAACAGGTGCGCGCCTTCGCCAAAGGCGGCTCGGCGCGCATTCAGAGGTAGTTTCTTTCAGGGCCCGGTCTGGCGCCGGGCCCGCGGCCGCAACAGCATTCATCCGAAGAGGCAAGCACCATGCCAGATCAACTCTCTGATATCGGACTCGTCGGCCTGGCCGTCATGGGCCAGAACCTCGCCCTGAACATTGCGGATCACGGCTTCCGCGTCTCGGTGTACAACCGGACCACGGCGACGATGGAAAAGTTCATCGCCGAAAACCCGAACACGCCCGGCGGGCTGGCCGGATTCGCCGACCTGAAGGACTTCGTGGGCAGCCTGAAGCGCCCGCGCAGGATCATCATCATGGTGAAGGCGGGCGCGCCCACCGATGCCGTCATCGAACAGCTTGTGCCGCTGCTCGAGCCGGGCGACATCCTGATCGATGGCGGCAACGCCAACTGGAACGACACCATCCGCCGCGAACGCGAGCTGAAAGCCAAAGGCATCCGCTTCATCGGCTCCGGCGTGAGCGGCGGCGAAGAGGGCGCGCGCTTCGGCCCCTCGCTGATGCCGGGCGGCGACTACGAGGCCTACAAGGAGATCGAGCCGATCTGGACGGCCATCGCCGCCAAGGTGGATCCCGAGACAGGCAAGCCCCTCACCGGCGCCAGGCCGGGCCAGCCCGTCGTGGGCGGCGTTCCGTGCTGCACCTACATCGGGCCCAACGGCGCCGGCCATTACGTGAAGATGTGCCACAACGGCATCGAATACGGCGACATGCAGATGATCGCCGAGGCGTACTGGCTGATGACGCAGTACCTTGGCATGACCGCGCCCGAGTGCAGCGAGGTCTTCGCCGAATGGAACCAGGGGGTGCTCGACAGCTTCCTGATTCAGATCACGGCCGACATCCTCCAGCAGAAGGATCCCTACACGGGCGGGTATCTGGTGGACTATATCCTCGACACGGCCGGCCAGAAGGGCACGGGCAAGTGGACGTCGGTGAATGCGCTGGACATGGGCGTGCCGGCCAACACGATCGCCGAAAGCGTGTTCGCGCGGTTCATGTCAGCGCTGAAAGAGGAGCGCGTGGCAGCCTCGAAGGTGCTCGCCGGGCCGCCCGCGAAGAAGTACGAGGGCGACCGCAAGGAGTTTCTCCAGGCGATCCATGACGCGCTGTATTCGTCGAAGATCTGCTCCTACGCGCAGGGCTTCCAGTTGATGCGCGAAGCGCAGAAGGAGTACAACTGGACGCTCAAGTTCGGCGAGATCGCGATGATCTGGCGCGGCGGATGCATCATCCGCGCCCGCTTCCTCCAGAAGATCAAGGAAGCGTTTGACCGCGACCCGCAACTGCCGAACCTGCTGCTGGACCCGTACTTCAAGAGCGAAATCGACCGCTGCCAGGCCAACTGGCGGCGCGTAGTGGCCGAGGCGGCGCTACGAGGGGTGCCCATTCCGGCGTTCTCCTCGGCGCTGGCCTATTACGACGGCTATCGCTCCGAACGGTTGCCGGCAAACCTGATCCAGGGCCAGCGCGACTACTTCGGCGCGCACACCTTCGAGCGCACGGACCGGCCGCGCGGCAAGTTCTTCCACATCGACTGGCCCGAGCCTGGCCGGCCGATTCTGGAAGTCTGAACGCGCCTGTCTCTCCCTCCGCGGGCGCCGCCCCATGCCGGGGGCGGCGCCCGTTTCGTATCTGCACGCCTGCTATCATCACAAGCCATGATCCGCCGTTTCGTCCTGTTGTCGATGTCCGTTCTGCCGGCCGCGGCCGCGCCGATGGACGCCGCCCTGGCTGCGCGCATGGCGCGCCTGGCGCTGGATTGCGTGCACCGCGAGTATCCGAACAAGATCGCCCACGTGCTCAACTCCGATGACGACGCCCGGCCTCCGCGCGAACTCACGCCGGCCTTCTACGGCTGCTACGACTGGCACTCCGCGGTTCATGGCCACTGGCTGCTGGCGCGCCTGGCGCGCCTTTATCCCTATGAGCCGTTCACGCCCGAGGCCCGGCGCGCGCTGGCGCGGAGCCTGACGCCGGAAAAGCTGGCCGCGGAAGCGGCCTACATGAACGGCGCGGGAAGGCAGACGTTTGAGCGGCCTTACGGACTGGCGTGGCTGTTGCAGCTTGCGGCTGAGCTGCGCGAGTGGGACGACGTGGACGCGCGGCGGTGGTCGGCCGCGCTGCGGCCGCTGGAGGAGGCGGCGGTGGCGCGTCTGACGGCGTGGTTACCGAGGCTGCCGCGGCCGGTGCGCGCGGGCGAGCACTCCAACACGGCGTTTGCGCTCGGGCTCGCGCTCGATTACGCCCGCACGGCGCGGCGGGCGGATCTGGAAGCACTGCTTGTGTCACGAATCCGGGACTATTATCTGCGCGACACCGCCTGCCCGCTCTCGTACGAGCCTTCCGGCGAGGACTTTCTCTCGCCATGCCTGGCGGAGGCCGATGCGGTGCGGCGGGTGCTTCCGCCGGCCGAATTCGCCGCCTGGCTGCGGCGCTTTCTACCGCGCATCGAACTCGAGCCCACGAGCGTCACGGACTTGACCGACGGGAAGCTGTATCATCTGGCCGGGCTGAATTTCTCCCGCGCGTGGATGCTTGAGGGAATCGCCTCCGCGCTGCCCGGAGGACATCCGCGGCGGGCGCCGCTCGAACGGCTGGCGGCGAGGCTGGCGGAATCCGGGCTGGCGGCGATTCGCGCCGAGCACTACGAAGGCGGCCACTGGCTGGGCTCCTTCGCGGTGTATCACGCCACACGCCGTGGCATCGCCGCCGCCGCGGGCGCGCGATAGACTCATGACTGGGAATGCTTCTGCTGGCCCTGCTGCTGGTGCCGCCTCCGGAGGCGCAGGCCGCCTATGACAAGGGCGTGGCGCTGTTTTCGCAGAACCGCGTGGCGGACGCGATCCCGTATTTCGCCGAAGCGGCACGGCTGGCGCCGGACAACGCGCAGTACTGGAAAGCGCTGGGCGTGGCGCATGCAAAGATCGAAGACTATCACGGTTCCATCGACCCGCTGCGGCGCGCCTGCGAGCTGAGTCCCGCGCTGCCCGACGCCTGCTACTACCTGGGGCGCGCCTACTACGCGGCGGATTTCTACGAGAGGGCGATTGAACCGCTGCGGCGCGCGCTTCGTCATGACCCGGTGAAGGGCCGGGTGGAAGCGGCCCTCGGCCAATGCTACGAGGCGCTCACGCGCTTTGACGAAGCCGAACGGTGGTTCCGCTCGGCCATCGCCCGCGACGATGCGGCCCGACAGACGGCGCATCTGGCCTACGCGCGTTTTCTCACGCGGCAGGGCCGGGCGGCGGAGGCCGTGCCGGTAGCGGAAGCGGCGCAGGAACCGGAGACGCCCGAGGCGCGATTCGAGCTGGCGCTGGCGCTGGCGCAGTCCGACCGGCTGGAGGAGGCGTTGCGTGTGGCGCAACGCGCGCTGGAGCTGCGGCCGGACTACGAAGAGGCGTTCGTGCTGCGCTCGAAAATCCAGGCGCGGCTCAAGGCTCCGCGGCCTCAATGATGCGCCCGGCGGGCACATCGCGCAGCACCAGCTTCCTGCCGCCCGGCCAGGTGATTTCCACTTCGTCGGCTTTCGCTGCCGAGCCGATGCCGAAGCGCAGCGTCTTTTCGCCGGAACATTGGTAACCGCTGGAAGTGGAAACGTGATTGTACTGCGTCATGCCGCCTGCGACGAGGCGGACCCTGGCGCCGATGGCGTCCCGGTTGCTCTTCGTGCCCCGCAGTCGCAATGCCACCCAGTTGCGTGCGCCGCCCAGGCGGTTGCGGTAGAGCCTGACCGGCTCATTCAGGGCGCTGACCACGGCGTCCACGCGCCCGTCGCCGTCGAAATCGCCCAGCGCCACGCCGCGGTGCTGGGCGGGCGTGCCGAAAAGGACGCTCAAGAAAGTCTTCCCGCCCTGGTTCAGGAAAAGTTGATTGCGCTGCTTTGAAGTGCGCGAGGAGAACAGTTCGGTGTTGTCCTGCACGTCGCCGTTGGCGGTGAAGATGTCCTTCCAGCCGTCGAGGTCGAAGTCCGCCACGCCGAGGCTCCAGCCGCTGTGCGGCAGCGAGGCGGCGCCGATGCGGCTGCGGTAGGTGATGTCCTGAAAGACGCCGTTGCCCAGGTTGCGGAAAAGCGGGAAAGTTTCGTTGGCGAGCGCGGTGACGAAGACGTCCGGCCACCCGTCATTGTCGAGGTCGCGGAACTCGCCGCCCATGGTGGAGAGGATCCGGCCGTCGTCGGCGATGGCGATGCCGGCGGCGAAGCCGACCTCGGTGAAGCGGCCGTTGCCGTCGTTGCGGAAGAGGAAGTTGGGCGCGGTGTCGTTGGTGACGAGCACGTCCGTCAGCCCGTCGTTGTTGTAGTCGGCAAACAGGACGGACATCCCCTTGCCGGTCTTTGCGGCAATGCCGGAACTTTTCGAGATGTCGGTGAAGGTGCCGTCGCCGTTGTTCCGCAGGAGCGTATTCGGCAGGCCCTCATAGTATTTCGGGTGGCAATAGGTGCGGTATCCGGCGCGCCTGTCGCCGCAAAATGGTTCTGATTTCGGATCCCAGCGGCAATAATTCACGATGAATAAATCGAGGTCTCCGTCGTTATCCATGTCGAACCAGCCGGCGGAAATTGGCCATTCTGTTGCGGGAATTCTCGCCTTTTCCGTGACGTCCTCGAACGTTCCATCGCCGCGGTTGCGGTACAGGCGGCTGAAGTGAACGCTCGTGACCAGGAGGTCGGTCCAGCCGTCGTTGTCGTAGTCGCCGGCAGCCACGCCCATGGCGTAGCCTTCTCCGGCCAGGCCGGCTTTTTCGGTCACGTCCTCGAACTTCCAGCGGCCGAGGTTGTGGTAGAGGCGGTTCCACCATTCGGGACCGGACTTGACGAGCGACGGCTGCGGCGCGCCGTTGAGAAAGTAAATGTCGGGCAGGCCGTCGTTGTCATAATCAAAGACGGCGACGCCGCCGGGCATGGTCTCGATCTGGTGCTTTTCCGGCGTGGCAGCGTTGCGGAGCACGAAAGGGACTACGCCGATGAACTCTTCGAACGGCTCCGCCTCCGGCTGGCTCACGCCCGCAACCGCGAAGGCCGCTGCCGCCAGCGCGGCCCACCCGGCCGCAATCCCCATGCCTCTCCGGCCGCCGTCCATGTCCCCATTGTGCCGGAAGCGGGAGCCGGCCTTCACCGGAGGCGCCGCCACCCGCGGCCCTCTTCCACTTCGATGATCTGGTTCACGTCCAGCCCCTGGATTGTCTGGACCTCGCCGGAAGGCCAGCGGATCTCGAGCGAGTCCACCCTGCGCGCGGCGCCGAGCCCGAAATGCTGACGGCGCTGGCTGGTGGCGCCGAACCCTTCGCTGCCCTTGACCTCGCGGTACACGAGCAGCGGGCCGGCCCGCGCCGTGAGCTGCGCGCCGAGAGCGTCCCTGTTGGATTGGACCGCTTTCAGGTCCACCTGAAGCCACGAATTCCGGTTGCCTTTCAGGTTTCGGTAAAACGCATTTCGGGCAAAATCACCGGGATAATGACCACCCAATTGCGCATAAATGTCGAGGTCCCCGTCGTCTTCCCAGTCGATGAATGCAACGCCGTGGCCCTTGTTTCCTGGCCGGGCGAATTTCACGTAGTCCGTCACGTCGCTGAAGGTTCCGTCGCCGTTGTTCCGGAAGAAACGGTTCGGTTCGAGCCGCGACATCTGCGGGTCGCCCACGCCGAGGTAGAGGTCCAGATAACCGTCATTGTCCAGGTCGGCAACCCCGGCGCCCATCACGCCGACGGGGTAGTGCAGGCCGGCCTCGTAGGTGACGTCGGTGAACGTGCCGTTACGGTTGTTGCGGAAGAGACGGCTCGAGTCCGGGTGAACGCGCGTCTTCGGCACGGCGTAATCCAGACGGAGGGAGGCGACGACAGATTCCCAGGCGGCCAGGCTGGTGGTGAGCACGTCCGGATAGCCGTCGTTGTTGTAGTCGAAGAAGAAGCAGACGAATCCGTTGTGGACGGGCTGCACGATGCCGGCCTCGCGCGCCACCTCGCGGAATTTCCAGCCTCCCAGATTGCGGTAGAGCCGGTTGGGCGCGGGGTCGAGGCCGTTGATGAGGATGTCGACGCGGCCATCGCGGTCATAATCGCCAAGCGCGATGCCGATGGCGCCGTACTCGGCAGGCTCGATGATGCCAGCCTGCCGCGTCATGTTGGTGAATGTGCCGTCGCCGTTATTGCGGTAGATCTGCGGGACGCTGCCGTCCTTGAGCACGCCGTTGGCGATGGCGAGATCGGGCAGGCCGTCGTTGTCGAAATCGGCCCAGAGCGAGACGAAGCCGTCGCCCGGGTCGCCGGCGCCGGACTTGTCCGTCACGTTCTCGAAGCGGCCGCCGGTGTTGTGGAACAGCAGGTTCTTCATCGGGCCGCTCCAGCCGTTCAGCGAGATGTACAGGTCCGGGCGTCCGTCGTTGTCGTAATCGACGAGGTTCAGGCTGTAGCCCGAGGGCGCCTGGGAGAGCCCCGCCTCGCGGGTTGCATCGACGAAGCGGCCTCCGTCGTTGCGGTAGACGCGGATGAATTCGCCGCTACCGGCCTCGAACAGGTCGAGATCGCCGTCGCCATCATAGTCGGCCCAGGCGGCCGTGCCATTGCCGTCGAAGCGGTCGATGCCGAGCCGCGGGGCGATGTCTTCAAACTCAAGCAGCGGGCTCTCGCCGGGCCGCGGCAGCAGCGGCCGCGCCGGAAAGAGAAACTGTCTGGGAACCGGGGGCGGCTGGCCGGGGAGCTGATCCATGGCCACTTTCAGCAGCCACTGATCGACGTGATTGTTGTTGATCTGAAGCGCCTGATAGAAAAGCCGGGCGGCTTCGCCGTAATCGCCCATGCGGTAACAGGCCGCGCCCATCTCCCGCAGCAGCTCATGCACGAGCACGGGTTCCTTTGTCCGTTCCAGGGCCTGGCGGAAATAGAGCAGCGACTCCTGGAAATTGCCGCGGCGCACGAGCGTCTTTGCCATCGTGGCCAGCGCGGTGAGCTCCTCATTGCTGTAGGGCATGGAGCCGTCAATGACCTGGTCGAGCAGGTCGATTGCGCGGTCGAGGCCGATCAGCGGGTCGTGCGGCACGCGCTGGCCCGTTTCGCCTGTGAACCGCACCTCGCCGCTCATCCAGTCCGAGAGGTTGAGCAGGAAGCCGAACGAGTTCGGCTCCAGCTTTGCGACCCGGGCGGCCAGTTCGTAGGCGAGGTTCGGGTCGTAATACAGCAGCTCCGCGCGGGCGTGGATGACGGCTTTGGCCTTCAGCGAAGGTATGTGGTCCGGATCGCGCCGCAGGGACGTGTCCAGCGCCTCCATGGCCAGGCTTAACGCAGTGCGGCGTTTGACGGGGTCCGGGCCGGAGTAGAAGTCAAGCAGGTAGCTGCGCGCCAGCTGATACCAGGTCATGGCGTCGCCGGCTCCGGCCTGGATGAGGCGCTCCAGTTCGCGGCGGGCCTCCTCGGTCCGGCCTTCCCGCAGCAGCATTTGCGCTCTCCGCAGCGGTCCGGTCTTTTTGGGAAGGGGCGCCGGGGCGGTGGTGCCAGGCCGGTGCGGAGCATCGTGCTGTGCCAGCAGAGCCGCCGCCAGAAGAGCGGCCGGCAGCGCGGCCAGAATCAGGCCTGCCCGTAACGGAGCACCTTGACGCTTTCCCATGTGACCAGGCCGCTCGACCCGCTTTCGCGTATCATTTCGTCCACTACCGGGAGAAACGTCTCGATCTTCGCCTTTGAGTCGACGATTTCGATGATGAATGGCAGATCCTCGCTCAGGCGCTCGAGCTTGGCGGTGTGGAGGCGGGAGGACTTTCCGAAGCCCATCGGGCCGCGCAGCACGGTGGCGCCGGCCATGTGCAGCTCGCGCGCCTTCAGCACGATGGCCTCGTAAAGCGGCCGCTTGCCGTAGCGGTCGCTTTCCCCGAGAAAAATCCGCAACAGAACCGCGTCCTGGGGGAGTTCCATCTGTCAATGCCTCTGATTCAGCAGCATGGCCGCCTGATAACCCGCCCACACGCCCGCCAGGCACAGCAGCAGGCTGGCGGCGATGTTCCAGCACGCATAGGCCCACTCCCTGTCCTGAAGCAGGCGGAGCGTCTCGTAGCTGAACGTGGAGAACGTCGTGTAGCCGCCACAGAAACCCGTCATCACGAACAGCCTCACGTTGGACGGAACGATCAGCCGGCCTTCGGGCCCGGCCAGCGAAGCGAAGAAGCCGATGAACAGGCAGCCCGTCACGTTCACCAGCAGCGTGCCCCAGGGGAAGGTCTCTCCGGCGAGGCGCGCCGCCACGCCGGAAAGGAAGTAACGCAACATTCCGCCGAGGGCCGCGCCGGCGGCGATCCACACATAGCTCACTTATCGTTATCCTACTCCCGTGAGAACCCTGGCCGCATTGCTGTTTGCATTGCCGCTGCTCGCCCAGGAGCCGGGCGCCCTGCTCGAGGCGAAACTGATGGACCGGCTCCGGCAGATCGACCAGCGTTTCGACGGCGTCATGGGCGTGGCGGTCATCGACCTTGCTTCGGGCAGAACGCTCGCGCTGAATGGCGACCTGGTGACGGCGCAGGCGAGCCTGATCAAGGTGCCGATCCTCGCCGCCGCCTTTCAAAAGATCGAGTCCGGCGCGCTTTCGCTTCAGCAGAAAGTGGCGCTGACCGAGAAGGACAAGGCGGGCGGCAGCGGCACGCTGGACGCGAGGCTTGGCCCGCAGCCGCTCGAGCTGACCCTCGAAGAGCTACTGGTGCTGATGATCCGGGACTCCGACAACACGGCGACCAACAGGATCATTTCGCTGGTCGGCATGGACAGCGTGAATCAGCTCATGGCGCAGCTCGGGCTGCGGGCGACTCGGCTGCGCCGGGTGATGATGGACTCGGCCGCCGCCCGGCGCAACGACGAGAACACGTCAACGCCGCTCGAAATGGCGCGCCTGTTTGAGTTCATCTACCGCGAGCGGCTGATCAGCCGCGACGCCAGCCGGCGCATGATGGAAATTCTGAAGCTGGTCAAAGCCGACTTCCGCGCCGCCCTGCCGCGCGGGGTGGAGGCGGCGTCCAAGCCAGGCAGCGTGCCGGGCGTGCGCACCGAGGCGGGCATTGTGTTTCTGGAAGGACGGCCGTATGTGTTATCGGTGATGTGCAGCCTGATCCCGGGCAACGCCAACCCGATCCGGGACGTGGTGGAGGCGGTGCACTCCCATTTTGTTCGGCTCAGCCAGAGCAACCGCTACGGCCACCGCGTGTCCGAACCGATCTATTGAGCAACGCGGCGGCGGCGCCGCGCGTCGTGCACACTAACAACGAGCAGGAGGATGGTCATGAAAGCAGCATGGCTGATGCTGGCCGGGTCGCTGCTCTACGGGCAGGCCTGGAGCGGCAATGAGGCGGTGATCCAGGCGCGGATCCGCGGCGGCGGCAGCCCAGACCGTGGCAAGTGCACCGCCGAGGTCGAGGTGGACGGCGTGGCCGAGGTAGCCCTGAGCGGCAGCGAGGGACGCATGCGCACCGTGAGCGGGCAGCCAGCCGCCTGGCGCCGGTTGGACTGTACCGGACCGATGCCGCGCAACTTCGCCGACTTCCGTTTCCAGGGCGTGGACGGGCGAGGGCGTCAGGCGCTGCTGCATGACCCGCGCACGAACAACGGGGTCGCGGTGGTGCGCATCGAGGATCCGCAGGGCGGCCGCGAGGGCTACACGTTCGACGTCGAGTGGCGCGCCGGCGCCGACTGGAACACGGGCGGCTGGCGCCGGAACCGCGGCGAGTCCTGGGACAGCGCCTCGGCAACAATCCGCGCCGCCATCCGCGGCGGCGGAGGCGAGGGCGGCAAGTGCACCGCGGAAGTGGAAGTGGACGGGGTGGTCGAAGTGGGCATCCGCGGAGACACTGGCGAGATCCGCACCGTGAGCGGGCAGCCAGCCACATGGCGCCGGCTGGAATGCACGGCCCCGCTGCCGTCGAACCCGGCCGACTTCCGCTTCCGCGGCATCGACGGCCGCGGGCGGCAGGAACTCATTGGCGATCCGCGCACCAGCGGCGGACTGGCCATCGTCCGCATCGAAGATCCGCAGGGCGGCCGCGAGGGCTACACGTTTGACATCGAGTGGCGCGGCGGCAGCGTCTGGCCGGTCAGCGGCGGCAGCGGCTGGGGCGCCGGGCAGGGCCGCACGGGCTGGGGCGGCCCGCCGGGCGGCGCCGGATGGGACGGCGCGCCCGCCACGGGCTGGGGCGGCGGCGGATGGGGTTCGGGCTGGGGCGATACCTTTCGCTGGCGCGGCTCAGGCGCCGGCATGTTCTCGCCAGAGGGTGGCACGGGCTACGATCTGCGCGGCGTCTTCCTGACCATGGACCGCCGCAGCGGAGACGTGCAGATCCGGTTCGACTCGCGCCTGGGCGCGGACATCCTTCAGTTCCGCGGGCGCATTGAACGGATCGGCAACGACGGGGTCGAGGCGCGCCTGTATGAAGGCATCAACCGCGGCGATTCGGCCCAGCTCGACGCCCGCGCCCGCATTCAGCTTCGCGAAGGCAACCGCGTGCGCGCCATTCAGATTGAGGGCCTGGCGCGCGGACAGCGCTTCCGCGTGACGTACGCGGAGTGAGTGTCAGCCTTCATACACGAGCTCGAAGCCCAGCAGGCGGCTCATCCGCTCGAGCGCCCGCGTGTGGTCGCCGTAGAAGATGACGCGGTGGAGGCCCGCCTGGTAGTTCTCGAGCCACTTTTCGGCGTCCCGGACGCGGGTGCGGATCTGCGAGCGGCAGCCGCGGTCGCTGTCGCCGTAGCCGGTCACGACGGCGGTGGAGACCAGCATCTTCTTCGGCCCGGCGAAGCGCGCCACGGTGATCGTCTCGTCGCAGGGCATCAGCACCTGGAGCACGGCGCCCTCGTGGGTCTCGAGATGATCGCGGATGATGTAGGGCGATGCCGGACCGCTGAGGCCCTTCAGTTTCGTGGCCGAGACGCAGTGGGCGTGGATCACTTCATTGCGGCTGAGGTCGAAGACAGGGTCGCTGACGAATCCCGGCACGCCGGCATAGGAGGTGACGAGCATCTGCGTCATGGCCGAGTGCAGATCGGCCTCGCAGACGCCGTAGAGGCCCGCGTCATTCAGCCGGCTCCAGCAGATGCAGGGATAGCCGGGCAGGGTGTTGGCCATCAGCGTGCCGAAGCAGTCGATGGTGAACGCGTTGGCGCGCTCCCTGAGCATGATCGCTTTGAGCGCCAGGTGCATCCGCAGCCCGTTTTCGATCTCCTCCGGCTTCGGTTCCACGACGCGCAGGGCGTTGCGGACAAATTCGCCGGCCAGGCGCCTGGCCTCGTCGCGGTCGGCGGCGGCGAAGGCGCTCTTGAGCTCGGCGCCGGAAACGAACTGGAACGCGGTGCCGAAGGCGTTGCGGTACTCTTCGGCGGCCCGCGCGCGGCTCTGCGGGTTCTCGGTGCCGACCAGCACCTTGCTCATCCGCAGGTGGTGCGCGGTGCGGAAGATCCGGAACCAGGGGTCGAGATCGCCGTAGCTGGAAGACGCGAGCACGTCCACGCGCCGGCCCGCCCGGCGCAGCTCGGCGACGCTCGCCCACGCGTGAGTGGCGTAAGGGCGCGAGAAGACGAGCACGGGCGCGGGCGCGGTCTCGATCAGCTCCCGGAAGCCGGGCGTTGGCTGCGTGAGCGGCAGCAGCAGGATGCCGTCGGCGTCCTGCTGGCGCGCGGCCCACGCCCGGGCTTCGTCGGCGCTCCGGAGCAGCTCTCCCCCGGTCAGTTCCACCAGGTGCGCGTTCTTGCGCGCGGCCTCGGCGATGCGAGCCTCCACCTCGCGCCGCTCGGCTTCGATGTCCAGCGTGGGCTTGGGCCAGTGAGGCTGGCCGGCCAGGTAGACGCGCGCCACGCGGGCGCAGCCGTTCCAGGGCATGGCGCGGAACGCTTCGAATTCGTCGGCGCGGAGCAGGCCGGAAAACGGCAGCCCGCAGAGGGCGGCCTGAAACGTGCGGCGGGTGAGCATGACGGGAGCCTCCTGATTTCAGATCACCAGATCCTGTTTATCGCGTCGCCCGGCCGGGTGCAAGCGCCACGCTCAGCGGCCTGAGCTGCCGAAGCCGCCCGCGCCGCGACTCGACGGGCTCAGCTCGGCTTCTTCCCACTCGATCGCCTCGTAACGTGCGATGACCATCTGGGCGATGCGGTCGCCCTTGCGCACCCAGTACGGGGCGCGCCCGAGATTGAGCAGGATGACGCGGATCTCGCCGCGGTAGCCGGGGTCGATGGTCGCCGGCGCGTTGGGCAGCGTAATGGCATGGCGCAGCGCCAGGCCGCTTCGCGGCCGGATCTGCGCCTCCAGGCCCGGCGGCAGTTCGATGGCGAGTCCGGTCGGCACCAGCGCGGGCACGCCCGGCTCCAGCAGCACGTCCTCCACCGCATGGAGATCCATCCCGGCGTCTTCTTCCGGGCCGTGCGCGTAGCGGGGAAGGATGGCGTCAGGGTGCAGAAGGTTCACTCGGATGCGCACTGCCCGCTATCATAGCAGCCGTGCCTCGTGTCATCTCCGCCGGGCCGATGCCGCCCGAAAAGCTCGCCTACGCGCTGGCGCGTTACAGCCGCTCGCCGGACTCGATCCGCGAGTCCGTGGAGTGGGTCCGCGCGCACGATTCTTCGAAATTTCTGGAAAGCTTCTATTTCCAGTACGGCCACGCCTCCATCGCCGACCTGGGCCACCTGGCGCTGAGCTTTGAAGGCATCAGCGAACTGGCCGCCATCGAGATCGAAGACGAGCCTCTCTGGGACGGCCAGGCGCGCTCGTCGCGCTACCAGGACTTCGCGCGCGGCGGCTTCGTGACGCCGCCGGAGGCCGCCGGCGAGGCCGCAGAGACTTACGTGGCGGCGGCGCGGGCGCTGCTCGATGCCTACCGGCGCGTGCATGCGCGGATGGTAGAGCACCTGAGAGAGAAGCTGCGGCGGCCGGAGTCGATGCGTCCGGAGGCTTACGAACGCAACATCGCGGCGCGCGCCTTTGATGTGGCGCGCTATCTGCTGTTCCTTGGCGTGCCGACGGGGGTCGGGCAGGTGACCAGCATCCGGACGCTGGAACGGCAGATCCGCCGCTGGCGTGCGTCGGCTTATGCCGAGCTGCGCGAGATCGGCGATGAAGCGGCCGCTGCGTGCGCCCGCCCGCCGGACGTCGTCTGGTTTGAAGGCGAGGCGCACGAGCCGCTGGCGCCGACGCTCGCAAAGTATGTGGATGCGGACCCATACCCCGCTGCCGCATGGCGCGCCGTGTCCGAGTGGGCGCAGCAGAACCTTGGCCCGTGGAGCGGCGCCGAGCCGGGCCCGGTGCGGCTCACCCGGGTCGAAGAGCCGCTGGCAGGGATCGCTGCCACGCTGCTGTATTCGGTCACGGCGTGGCCTTTCGAGCCGCTGTATGAGACGGTGCGCTCCTGGAGCCGCGCGCGTCAGATGGAAGTGCTGGAAGCCGCCCTCGGCCCGCGCGGACGCCGCGATGAACTGCTGCGCGCCTTCCGCAGCGCGCCTTACGCCTTCGACCTGCGCATCGACATCGGCGCCTACCGCGACCTGCACCGGCACCGCCGCTGCCACCAGACGCGGCAGGAGTGGACGTGGGGGCACGGCTTTGACACGCCAGACGCCATCCGTGAAGCCCGGCTGGAAGAGGAATACCGCGGCGCGCTCGAAGCGGCGCGGCAGGCCGCCGCGCGCCTGCCGGAGCGGGCCTCGCACTACCTGCTGCCATTCGCCACGCGCGGGCGTTTCCTGTTCCAGATGGACTTCGCCGAGGCCGAATACATCATCCGCCTGCGCAGCGGCGTCAAGGGCCACTTCAGCTACCGGCGCGCGGCGTGGGAGATGAAGCGGGAGATGGAGCGCGTGGAGCCGGAGCTGGGACGGCTGATCGAGGCCACGCCGCCGTGGGTAGAGGACCCGCTGGTCCGCTGACGCGCGCACCTGTGATATTCCTGTCCTGAAGCCATGCAGGAATCCGCAAGCTGGACCGCCGCGCTCACCGTGGTCGCCGGGGGAGTGCTCCATGGCAGTTTCGCACTGCCGATGAAGAGAATGGCCGCCTGGAAGTGGGAGAACACGTGGCTCATCTATTCGATCAGCGGCCTCGTTGTGCTGCCGCTGCTGCTGGCGCTGCTCACGGTGCCGCCCTTCTTCGAGGCGGTCTCTTCCACCAGCGCCGCAACGCTCGCCCTCATCGTGCTGTGCGGTGTGGGCTGGGGCGCGGGCTCGACGCTGTTCGGGCTCGCCATCGACCGCGTGGGCATGGCGTTGACCTTCGCGATTGTGCTGGGCATCACTTCAAGCCTCGGATCGCTGCTGCCGCTGCTGATACAGAATCCGGCGGAATTGTTCTCGCGGCGCGGACAGATCCTGCTGGCCGGACTCTTGCTGGTCGTCGCCGGCATCATCCTTTGCTCCAGAGCCGGGGCGCTGCGCGAGCGGGCGCAGAACCCCCGGGCGGCCGCGGCGAAGCGCGGCGGCGCCTTCACGGGGCTGCTGATCTGCATCGCCTCCGGCGTGCTGTCGCCGGCGCTGAATTTCGGTTTCGTTTTCGGCGAGCCGCTCAAGCAGGAGGCCATCCGCCTGGGCGCCAGCGCGGACTTCGCCGGCAACGCCCTCTGGGCGCTCGCGCTGGGCGGCGGGTTCTTCGTCAATGCCGGTTACGCCGTGTATCTGCTCGGCAGGAACCGTAGCTGGGCCGTCTACTCGAGCCCGGAGGCGCGCGGCTGGTACTGGGCGGGTGCGGCGCTGATGGGGCTGCTGTGGTACACGGGCGTCAGCATTTACGGGATGGGCGCGGCGGCGATGGGGCCGCTTGGCGGCGTGCTCGGCTGGCCCATCTTCATGAGCACGGTGATCATCATGGCCAACGTCTGGGGCGCGGCGACAGGCGAATGGAAAGGCGCGGGCGCGCAGGCCATGCGCCTGATGTGGACGGGCGTCGCGGTCCTCGTCGCCGCCATCGCCGTCATCGCGCAGGCGAACTGAGGCCGGGCCGCGGCCCGCCCACCGAAGAAAGATCCGTGCTTTTTGTTTCGGGCAGGAGGAACACAAGCGCGGCCGCGGCCAGGAAGAACCCGGCGTTGATGGCCAGCGCCGCGCCCACGCCGTGACGGTCGGCCAGCGCGCCGACCACGACAGGGGCGAGCGCCGAGAGTCCACGGCCGAAATTGTAGGCGAAGCCCTGCCCCGCGCCGCGCACGGCCGTGGGATACAATTCGGCGAGCATCGCGCCAAACAGCGAGAAGAAGCCGGTTCCGAAGAATCCGATCAGCGGCCCCATCCAGAACAGCAACGCGGGCCAGTGGCGCGGCGCCATGCCATACAGCGGCACCAGCAGCGCCGCCGCCACCACATAGAACGCGAACGCCGGCCGCCGCCCGAAGCGGTCCGCCAGCGCCCCGAAGCTGAGATACCCGGCGAACGCGCCCGCCTGCACGGCGAACACAAATCCGCTGGTTTGTACCACGCCCATTCCCGCGCCGCCTTCTGCCGCGGGCAGCGAGAGGAAACCGGGAAGCCACGTAAACACGCCCCAGTAGGCGAACAGGACGCTGGTGGCCAGCCCCGTGGCGAGCACGGTGAAACGCCGAAGCGGCGGGCGGAAGATTGCGTCCCAGCGCGCCCGCGCCCGCTGCTCGCGCCACACCTGCGGTTCTTCCACATGGCGGCGGATGTACAGGGTGAGCAGCGCGGGCAGCACGCCTGACAGAAACAGCACGCGCCAGCCGAAGCGCGGCAGGATGAGCGCCGTCAGTCCGGCCGCCGCCATGTAGCCCAGCGCCCAGCCGGATTGCATGAAGCTGGCGGCCTTGGCGCGGTGCTCCGCAGGCCACCATTCCGCCACCAGCGTTGCACCGGCGCTCCACTCGCCGCCCAGGCCAAGACCGACGAGCGCGCGCCAGAAGACCAGTTCGCCGAGC
Source organism: Bryobacteraceae bacterium (assembly GCA_026002855.1). NCBI lineage: Bacteria > Pseudomonadati > Acidobacteriota > Terriglobia > Bryobacterales > Bryobacteraceae > Bryobacteraceae bacterium. The sequence continues at coordinate 2,387,150 of BPGD01000001.1, read as the reverse complement.
GAACGCGAAGTGGCCGTGCCGGCCGATGCCAACGAGTACAGCAGAATCGTGTAGATCAGCGTCCGCCGGCGGCCGATGCGGTCGGAGACGAAGCCCGCCGCCACGCCGCCGGCGGCGCTCGCCAGCAGCGTGGCCGAGGCGGCCAGGCCCGCCTGCGCATTGTTCCAGCCGAAATCGGCGCGCAGCGCCGCCAGCGCGAAGACGTAGAGCAGCACGTCCATCGCGTCCAGCAGGAATCCGAGCTGCGCCGCCCAGAGCGCGCGCCAGCGCGGCGCGGTGAAGACGCCGTCGAAGAATCGCAACGTGGGACGAGTATAGCGCCGCGGCTATTCGTAGTGCAGCGCCTCGATCGGGTCCAGCCGCGCGGCGCGTACCGCCGGCGCGAGCGCCGACAGGAGCCCGACGACGCACAGGACGCCCATTGAAACGAGCACCGGCTTCAGCCCGACCGCCAGGCGGATGTCGCCGACGCCCGTGTTGTCCCGAAACGCGGGCCCCAGGAACGGCATGGAGCCGATCACCGCCGTCGCGCCCCACCCGAGGAGAACGCCGAGCGCGCCCCCGGCCGCGACGACGAGAGCCGCTTCGCAAAGGAACTGGCGCAGGATCACGCGGCGCGGAGCGCCCAGCGCCTGCATGGTGCCGATCTCCCGCGTGCGCTCCAGCACGGAAGCCAGCATGATGTTGGCCAGCCCGACGCCGCCGATGGCAAGCGTCAGCGCGCCGATGAAGCCGAGCAGCAGCTTCACCGCCAGCGACATGCCGTTGATGATGTTCATGAACTTTGAAAACGCGAGGATCTCCGCCGCTTTCTCGTCGTTGGGCGAAAAGCGGTGCAGCTCGGCCAGCTTCGCGCGCACCATGCGGATGGCCTGTTCGCGCGCGTCCGGCGTCACCGGACGCCAGACATAGAACCACGGGTGCTGGATGTCGCCAAAGACGGAAAACGTCTCGTAAGGGATGAAGACGCACTGGTTGTCGCGGCGATTGTAATTCGAGATCTGGAGTTTGTTGTTCATCACGCCGATCACCGTGAACCGCATCCCGTTGAGCGTGATTTCCTCGTTCACCGCCGGGGCTTCGCCGAACAGCTCCCGGGCTACTTCATAGCCGAGCACGGCCACGCGGTGGCGCCGCTGACGGTCCTCCTCGTTGATCCAGCGGCCATCGGTGATCCGGATGTTGCGCACGATGCCGTACTCGGGCCAGACGGCGCGGACGGTGGCCTCCTTCTGCTTGCCGCGGTACTGCATTCTCAGTCCGTGCCGCATGATCTCCGGCGAGAGGAACTCAACCAGCGGAACGCTCTCCTTGAGCACCTGCGCGTGATCGTATTCGAGGCGGATGCTGCGCCCGGCGCGCATCCCTCCCGCCTGGAGGCTGGTCTGCCCGCCGAAGGTGATGATCAGGTCCTGGCCGACGGCGGTGAATGCCTTGACGAGCGCGCGCTGAAAGCCTTCGCCGTAGCTCATCAGCAGAACAAAGCACGCCACGCCCCAGGCGAGGCTGAGCGTGGTGAACAGCGTGCGGTGGCGGTAGAAGCGCAGGGCCGCCACGCTTTCCCTGAGGATATATCGCCAGCCCATGACTCACCTCTCCTCGCGGAGCGCTTCCACCGGCGTGAGCCGGGCCGCACGGCGCGCCGGCGGAAGGGCGGAGGCGACGGCCACCGCTCCCAGGGCGAGAGTCGCCAGAGCCACCGTCTTCCACTGAATGGGGAGACCGGCGAACATCGTCGGCAGCGGCAGCGAGTTCACGGCGCCGGAGATGAGGAACGTGAGCACCAGCCCGGCAGCGCCGCTCAACACGGCAAGAAAACCTCCCTCAAGAAAGAAGTCGAGCAGAATGCGCCGCCGTGTCGCGCCCAGCGCTTTCTTGAGCCCGATTTCGTGGGTCCGCTCCGCCACGGCGATCATCATCGTGTTCATCACGCCAATGCCGCCGAGCGACAGCGTCACCAGCGCCACTGCGCCCAGGAAGATCTCCGTCGCATTGAAAATCGAATCGAACATCTGTGCGCTCTCGATGGAGTCGAAGATCTGGAGCGCGCCTTTGTCGGTCGGCGAAAAACCATGTGCGCGGGCCAGTATCTCGCGCACCTGGCGCTGCGCTTCCTCCCACTTCGAAACGTCGGCGGGCCGGTAGAGGAAACCATGGACGCGGCGCTCGGCGTAAACCTGCCGGTCGGCCGGCGCGTCGCGCAGCAGCGTGGTGTGCGGGATCAGGATCTTGTCGTTGTCCCAGCCGTCGTAGGAGCTGTTCTGCTCCTTCTCGCTCATCACGCCGATCACTTGGAACGGATAGTTGTTGATGTAGATGCGCTCGCCAACAGGCGCCGGGTTGTGCTCGAAGAGCTGCTTCCGGACGCTGGCCCCGAGGACGGCAACGCGGCGCGCCTCGCGCACGTCCGCCTCAGAGACGGTGCGGCCGATCGCCACCGGCAGGTTGCGCAGCTTCAGGTATTCGGGATTCACGCCCACGGTGAGGAAGCGCCCGGCGTTGCTGGCGCTGCGCGCCGGCACGTCCCACGTCTTGTGCTCGGCCGAGACCACCGCCACCGCCGGGCAATTGGCGCGGATCAGTTCAATGTCGGACTCACGCAGCCGGATGCGCCGGCCGGCCCGCTGCCCGCCCGCCTGCTCCTCGGTGACGCCGCCAAACACAAACACGATGTTGTCGCCGATCTGGGACATGTTCTTCCGCTGCCCCTGACGGAAGCCCTCCGACAGCGACGACATCAACACCAGCGAGGCGATCCCCCAGGCGATGCCGAACAGCGTGAGAAAGCTGCGGAGCCTGTTGCGGCGGATGTTACGAAGCGTCTGCCGCACCAGATCCGCCGCCTGCTGGCCGGCGTGCATTCGGCCGCGCGGCAATTCCAGGGCGACCCTCGCTGAGACGGCTGCGGGGCGGGGCTCGGCAATGCTGCTCACGGTTTTATCCTGCATATGGACATACGCACGGGCGGCGGCAGAGTTCCCGGGTTGTTTCCGGCAGGCGGCGGCGCCGGTTCTGGCAGAATGTGAACCATGCAGTCCGGGGACACGGAGCGCAAGGCCGAAACAGTGCGGACGGCTTTTGTTTTCGACCACGCCTGCCTGCTGCATCAGCCTCCGCCGGAACATCCCGAGTCGCCGGAGCGCCTGCGCGCCCTGCATGCGCATCTGGAGCGCGAGGGGCTGCTGGCCCGGACGACGGCGGCCGAGCCGCGGGAGGCCACTGACGACGACCTGCACCTGTGCCACACCCGCGCATACATCAACATCGTTCGGAAAGACATCGCGCGCCGCGCGGCCCTGCTGAGCACAGGCGACACGCACCTGAGCCCGCACGCCGACTCCAGCGCCCGCCGCGCCGCCGGCGCCGCCATGGCGGCCGTGGATGCGGTGCTTTCCGGCCGCGCGCGCAACGCCTTCGCCGCCGTGCGCCCGCCCGGCCACCACGCCACGCTGAACCGCGGCATGGGCTTCTGCCTGTACAACAACGTGGCCATCGCCGCGCGCCACGCCCGCCGCAGCTGGGGCGTCGACCGCATCCTCATCGTCGACTGGGACGTTCACCATGGCAACGGCACGCAGGACATCTTCTACGACGACCCAAGCGTGTTCTTCTTCAGCACGCACCAGGCGCCGTGGTATCCGGGTACGGGATGGCCAGACGAAACCGGCAATGGCCCGGCCCAAGGGACGACCATGAATTGCCCCTTCCCCGCCGGCGCCGGTCGTCGAGAGATCCTGAGCGCATTCCGCCGCAGGCTCGTGCCGGCGATGGAATGGTTCCGCCCGGCGCTGGTGCTGGTGTCGGCCGGATTCGATTCCCGGGAAGGCGATCCGCTCGGACTGTTCCGTCTCCGCGATGGCGACTTTGCAGAGCTGACGCAAATCGTGCTCGAGATCGCAGACCGTTGGGCCGGGGGCAGGCTGGTGAGCGTGCTGGAGGGCGGTTACTCGCTCGCTGGAATGCCCCGGGCCGCGGCAGCGCACCTCGAAGCGCTGACTTCGGGCGGATAAAAGAAAAACCCCCATGGGGCGTTGGGGGAGCGGGAGGGGGGCGGATGGGGGAAATCCCTCCCGCTCCTGGCGGGTGGTGGAGCCTTTACTATATCAAAGCCATAACCCTTTGTAAAGGGGGACCCTTCCGGAAATTTCCGAAACGAAACTGTCCAGCCGCCCGCCCGATTGCCGGGCCTGGCCGCCGGAGCAATGCCCTGCCCGAGACCTCAACCAGCCTACTGCCTACCGTTCGGCTAGACTGATACAGGGCCCCGCCCGCCCGGCCGCCGGCCCCATCCACCTCATGCGAGACGGAAATCGGCGAGGAAACCCGCTGGAGCGCTGGCGGGAACGCATTCGTCCCTTCTACCTCCGGACGGTTTATTTTCCCCTCCATCCCGCCGGCAAGCCCCCTGAGTTTGACCGATGCTGGCAGCCGCCCCATGAGTTCGCAGGCGGCCCCGCCCGCCTCGACATTCCGCCGCCTCACCCCGTATGGCCCGATGTCGTCATCTTCCCGATGACCGACTGGCACCACCGCCTCCAGCGGAGCCAGCAGCTAGCCCGCCAGCTGGCGGTGCTTGGACACCGCTGTTTTCTGTTCAACCCGCACCTCGGGCGGGAATACCCCGCGGCGCCGTGGCGGGCCCGCAGGCCGGCGCTTGCCCAACTGGATGAACGGCTCTTCGAGGTCCACGCTCCACTGCCTCGGGAACCGGTGTTCCACCACCGTCTACTGGCGCCGGCCGAGAGCCGGGCCGTGTTTGAGGCATTGGACTGGGCGCTGCGGCGCGCCGCCGCCAGCCAGGCGGACATTCTGTTTGCCTTGCCCACGTGGACGGACGCAGCGCAGGCGCTGCGGCAAGCATGGGGCGGCCTGCTCGCCTATGATTGCCATGACTGGCTGGCCGGCTTTTCCAACATGGCGCCCGAGATCGCCCGGGCCGAGCCAGAAGCCATGAGCGCCGCCGATCTGGTGATCTTTTCCGCCGCCGGTCTCCAGGAGCATTTTTGTTCCGCGCTGCCCGACATCCGGCCCCGGTGCGCCCTGATCAGAAATGGGGTGCCGGATTGGCCGGAGCCTTCCTCAGGGCGCACGCGCGAGCCTGTGGCCGGCTATCTTGGCGCCATCGAGGACTGGTTCTGGACAGAGGCCGTGGAAGCCGCTGCCCGTGCGCTGCCGGATGTCCGCTTCGTCCTCGCGGGCAAGCCATCAGAGCATGTCCGGCGGACTCTCTCCAGCTTCGCCAATGTCGTCCTGGCCGGAGAAATCCCGCACAGGGAAGCGCCCGCGCTTCTGGGAGGGTTCCGCATCGGGCTGATCCCGTTCCGCGGCGAGCTTGCGCCGTTTACGGATCCGCTGAAGGTTTACGAGTATTTTCACTTCGGACTCCCGGTGGCCGCAGGACGCATGCGCGAGCTGGACAGGTTCGCGTCCCTCGTGTATCAGGCCGCCACGCCGAAGGAGTTCGCCCGCGCCGTGGCCGCGGCCCTGCGCGAGGAGGGTCCGGAACTCGAGGCGGCCCGGCGCAGGGAGGCCCGGGCGTCCACCTGGAGCCGGCGGGCGGAGCAGTTGCATGCCGTGCTCATGGAAAGGCGGGCCAGATCCGGCGCGCGGCTATCATGAGAGGCAGGACATGAACTGGCAGGGCAAGCGCGTGGTGGTCACCGGGGCCGACGGGTTCATCGGCTCGCACCTGGTGGAGCAACTCGTCGCGGCCGGAGCCGAAGTGACGGCGCTCGCGCTGTACAACTCGTTCAACCACTGGGGCTGGCTGGAAGACGTCCCCTGTCTTGAGTCGGTGAAGGTGATCACCGGCGACATCCGCGATCCGCACCTCTGCAAGGAGCTGCTCGAGGGCGCTGAAGTGGTCTTCCATTTGGCAGCGCTGATCCCCATCCCATACAGCTATCGCGCGCCCGCCAGCTATGTGGAGACCAACGTTCAGGGGACGCTGAACCTCTGCCAGGCGGCGCGCCGCCATGGGCTGGAGCGATTCGTGCACACATCGACCAGCGAGGTCTACGGCACGGCGCGTTTTGTGCCGATTGACGAGTCGCATCCACTCTGCGGCCAGTCGCCTTATGCCGCCAGCAAGATCGGCGCGGACGCCATCGCCTTGAGCTTTTACTATTCGTTCGGCCTCCCGGTCACCGTGGCGCGCCCGTTCAATACCTTCGGGCCGCGTCAGTCGGCGCGCGCGGTCATCCCGACGATCATCACGCAGATCGCCGCTGGCTGCAGCCGCGTGCGGCTGGGGGACGCCACTACGACGCGTGACTTCACGTTCGTTGAAGACACCTGCCGCGGTCTGATGGCCGTGGCCGGAGCCGAGAACGGCTGCGGGGAAGTCTTCAACATCGGCACCGGCCGGGAGATCAGCATCGCCGAGCTGCACCGGCTCATTGCACGGCTGATGGGCCGCGAGGCCGAGCTCGAGCAGGACCCGGAGCGGCTGCGCCCGGAGAAAAGCGAAGTGCGGCGCCTGCTGTGCGATGCGTCCAGGCTGATGAGAGCTACCGGGTGGGCGCCCGCCCTCACGCTGGAGCAGGGGCTGGAACGGACCATCGCCTGGTTTTCCGATGCGGCCAACCTGCGCCGTTACAAGCCGGAGATCTACAATGTCTGACCGCGCCGTCATCCTTGCCGGCGGCCAGGGCGCGCGGCTGCGTCCGTACACGGTAGTGTTGCCCAAGCCGCTGATGCCGGTGTGCGAGTACCCGGTGCTCGAGGTCGTCGTCCGGCAATTGGTCCGGCACGGGTTCCGCCGCATCACGCTGGCGGTGAACCATCAGGCGGAGCTGATCCGCGCCTTTTTCGGCGAGGGCAGCCGCTGGGGCGTGCAGATCGACTATTCGCTGGAAGACCGGCCGCTCAGCACGATGGGTCCGCTCCGGCTGATCCCTGACCTGCCCGAACATTTCCTGGTGATGAACGGCGACGTGCTCACCGACCTCGATTTCCGCGCCTTCCTCGGCGAGCACATTCTTGCGAGGCGTTCCTTCACGATCGCCGCCAGCCGCCGCGTTCACGTCATCGACTACGGCGTGCTGGAGGCGGACTCCGCGGGCCGCCTCACCGGCTTCCACGAAAAGCCCTCTTCGACGTACCTGGTCAGCATGGGCGTCTACGCGGTGAGCCGGCGCGCGCTGGAGTTCATCCCCGCCAACACCAGCTATGGATTCGACCACCTTATGCGCGACATGCTCGCCGCCGGGGAACCGGTCCATGTACACGAACATCCCGGCTACTGGCGCGATATCGGGCGGCCGGACGACTACGTGCAGGCCGTCGAGGAGTTCGAGGGCCCGATCAAGCAGGTGCTGCTGCCTTGAAAATCCTCGTCACTGGCGCGCGCGGCTTCGTCGGATCCCATCTGGTTCCCCATCTCCAGGCGCAGGGGCATGAGTTGACCGGTCTCGACATGGGACACGGAGACCTCGCCCGCGAAATGCCTCAGGCGCCGCCGGCCGAAGTGGTCATTCACCTGGCCGCGCGCTCCTCGGTAGCCGAAAGCTGGCAGGATCCGGCGGCCTTTTACCGGGCGAACGTGCTGGGCACGGTCCATGTGCTCGAGTTCTGCCGCCGGCACCGCGCGCGGATGATTCTGGTCAGCTCCTACGTCTACGGGCGGCCGCGGTATCTGCCGGTGGATGAAGATCACCCGATCGAGGCCTTCCACCCCTACGGTCACAGCAAGATCCTCGCGGAAGAGGCTGCACGTTACTACGCGAAGGCTTTCCATGTACCGCTGGCGATCGTGCGGCCCTTCAATCTTTACGGTCCGGGGCAGCGGGCCGAGTTTCTCATCCCCACGTTGATCCGCCAGGTGGTGGATCCCGCCAGGGACTGCGTGGAAGTCATGGATGCGCGCCCCCGCCGCGATTTTCTCTTCATCGCCGATTTCGTGGATCTGCTCGGGCAGCTGGCCGCAACCGACAGCCAGGGAATTTACAACGCGGGCAGCGGCGCCTCGGCGGGCATCGGCGAACTCGTCCGGCTTCTTTGTGAACTGGCGGGCGTCGACAAGCCGCTCGTGGACCTGGGCAGGCAGCGTCCCGAAGAAGTGCTGGACATGTACGCCAGCGTGGAGCGCGCCCGGCGCGATCTGGGCTGGATGCCACGGACAAGCCTGCGGGAAGGGCTCGCGCTGACGCTGGCCGCCAGCAGGCCGGAGGCCGGCTAGGGCACGAACCGGTAGCCCACGCCGCGCACCGTCTGGATCCAGCGCGGCGACTGCGGCGAATCCTCCAGTTTCTGCCGCAGCCAGGCGATGTGGACGTCCACGGTGCGCGACGTGACGCCGCTGGAGTATTCCCACACGCTCTGCAACAGCTCTTCCCGTGACACAGTCTGGCCGCGGCGCTCCACCAGGTAGCGCAAAAGCTGGAGCTCCTTCCCGGCAAGCGGCACGGGCCGGCCCGCCTTGGTCGCCACGCCGTGCTCGAAGTCCACGGCCACGTCGCCGAATTCGAAACGCGCGAGCTGCCTGGCATGGTCCTTATTCCCCCGGCGCAGCAGCGCCTCGATCCGCGCCGACAGCTCCTCGGGAGCAAAGGGCTTGGCCAGATAGTCGTCGGCGCCCAGTTTCAGGCCTGCGACGCGGTCGGCCACCTGGCCGCGCGCCGTCAGCATCAGCACCGGGGTGTCCCGTCCCTGGCGCCGCAGGTGGCGGCAGACCTCGAAGCCGTTCATGCCGGGCAGCATCACGTCAAGAATGATCAGGTCGTAGCGGCCATCGAGCGCCTTGCGCAGGCCGCCCGGCCCGTCCTGCGCCGCCTCCACCCGGTAGCCCTCGGCGGTCAGCATGTCGGCGAGTGTCATGACCAGGCCGGGCTCGTCTTCAATGATGAGGATCCGCGCGCTCATCAGGCCGCGTCTCCCCGCACTGCCGGCTCCGCCGCGGCTGCGGGCTGAGAAGCGGCCCGCAGGCGGACAACGAACTCCGTCAGCTCGCCGGGCCTGCTGCGCACATCCACTTCGCCACCGAAGGACTCCACGGCGCTCTTCACCAGCGCCAGCCCGAGTCCGGTGCCATGCACCTGCTCATCGATGGCGCGGCGGCCGCGGAAAAAGGGCTCAAACACGTGAGGAAGCTCATCGGACGGGATGCCGGGCCCGCGGTCCGCCACGGAGATTTCGATCCAGTCTCCCCGGGTCGACGCCGATACGCGCGCCCATCCGCCGCCGTATTTGATGGCGTTGGTCAGCAGGTTCTGGATTGCATGAGCCAGGGCCCGCGGCTCGGCCAGCACCCGGGGAAGAGAGTCCGGAATCACCGTCTCCACCCGGCAGCCCGAAGTCTCCAGAAGGGGCTGACAGGCGGCCACGGCCTCGCCTACGACCTCCTCGACGCTGACGGACTCGAGCTCCCGCCTTGGGCGGTCCGACTTCGAACGGGCGAATTCCAGCACCTGCTCTACGATGTCCGTCAGCCGCTCGCTTTCCTTCTGGATCAGCGCGCCGTACTTTTCCACCATCGCCGGGTTCTGCGCGAGCTTGCCGCGAAGATTGTAGGCCGCCGTGCGGATCACCGTGAGCGGCGTGCGCAGCTCGTGGGAAACGCCGGTGACGAAATCCATCTGCAATTCGGCCAGCCGCTGCGCCCGCCGGGTGGAGAGAATCAGCGCGGCCAGCGCGGCCACCATCAGGAGCAGGATGGCGCCGGTGACAGCCAGGTTCTTCCGCCTTGTGTGCGCCACCACAGCGTCGAGCGACCCGGCGCGGTGCCGGGCCGACAGCCACAAACGGCCCATTTCGGCCGAAGCCATCCTGGGCCGCGCCGGTGCCCGCGGTCCCGGCGGTGCGAGCCGGCGGAACAGCTCGTCGTAGTTCAGGTCCAGGATGGCCAGGGCCGCGTCCGGCGCACCCCGCAGCGGCTCTGGTGAATTCCGGTAAAAAACCCGCGAAGGATCGCTCCGGTAGGCGACCTCCACCTGGTAGTCGTGAAAGGCGTCGCCCAGATGCCGCCGCAGATGCGCGGGCAGAAGCGTGTCCCGCAGATAGGACGCATTCAATTCAAAGATGAGCCAGGAGCCGCGGCCCGGCTCGCCGGGGCCGCGTCCCGAGCGGGACATCTCAAAGAGCAGAGCCTGTTCGGGAGGGGGCGGGCCAAACAGGAATTCGCGCCCCTTGTGGCCCTGTGGATCCAGCCGCGCCTCCAGCCGCTGCCGGATGCCCTGCCAGGCCGGGGGCCACTCCGCCTCGCGCGCCTGGCCCGTCTGCGGATCCAGAATCCACAGCGCCAGGCGCTGCCCGTGCACGGCCGCCAGCCCAATGGAGGAGAAGAGCTGGTCATGTTGCGTCGTCCCGCTCCAGTCCTCGTATGCCTGCTCGAGCTCGGCGGGCGTCATGGGACGATCCGGTGGACGTCCTGCCGGCAAAAAGGCCGCCACGGCCGCCGTCAGGTCTGCATTGAGTGCCGTGGAGGCCCGGATGAGCGCATCGCGGAGAAAGGAACGCAGGCGATCCCGCTCGGCCCGGCTGGCTTCGTCAATCCAGCGGTACTGCAGCACTCCGAGGATGGAGCACAGCCCCATCAGGACGACGGGGAACAGCCATGGGCGCACTGAAATGGGCCGGGGAGAGCGCATCTCCGATCCGAGTATCTCAAACAGGAAGACGGGCGGCGGGCCCCGCAGGGGATCCGGCGGGTGTGAAGAAATGTTAAATGTCAGCGGCGCCGTCACTGGCCCGAAACCGCGCACCTGTCGCCGGAATCTGCTTTGATGTGTCCATGTGTCGCCCTGTGAGGTGCCTGGGATGAATCGGGGCAGGTTGGCCGCCGCGCTCGCCACTGCGGCGCTTCTCAGCCTGGGCGCTTACGCGGCGCCCGGTAGGTATGTGGTGGAGCTTTCGGATCAACCGGCTGCCGCGTTGGCGGCCAAAGAAATGCCCGCGGGCCGGCTGGGGCGTCTTCGCGGTGCGGCGCCGCGATGGCGGCGTCATGTGGACGCGGTGCGCTCACGCCAGGCCGCCGTGCGCCAGTGGGCCGAGCAGAGGGGCGTCCGGGTGAAGGGCGCAGTAAACATCGCCGCCAACGCCCTGTTCGTCGAGGCCGACGAGGAGCAGGCCAAAGCGCTGGAATCGCTGCCCGGAGTGCGGCGCGTCCGCCCGGTGCGACAGTACCGGATGACCCAGGATGCCGCCCTCCCGCTGCACAAGGTGCTCGAAGCCTGGCAACTGGCCGGTGGAGAGACTCACGCCGGTGAAGGCGTGAAGATCGCCATCATCGACAGCGGCATCGAGACGACACACCCGGCCTTGAATCCGGACGGCTTTCAGGCGCCGGATGGCTTTCCGAAGGCGGATTTCGATTTCAACATGCAGTTCACCTCGGGCAAGATCATCGTGGCCCGCAGTTATGTGGCTCTGCTCGACTATTGGGACCCGGACGCCTCCGCCCGGGATCATGTCGGCCACGGGACGGCCGTGGCGATGGTTGCCGCGGGCGTTCCCCACGAAGGCCCGATGGGATGGGTAAGCGGCGTCGCCCCGCGGGCCTGGCTCGGCAACTACCGCGTCTTTGGCACGCCCGGATTCAACAGCACCACCAATGACTTCGCACTCTTGCAGGCCATCGATGATGCGCTCGCCGACGGTATGGACATCCTGAACCTGAGCCTCGGCCTGGACATCTCGCTGCGGCTCGACGAGGACACGCTGGCCCAGGCAGTGCAGAATGCCGCCGCCGCGGGCGCGATCGTGGTCGTCTCAGCCGGCAACAATGGCCCGGGCTGGAATTCGATCTCCTCGCCAGCCACCGCGCCCCTGGCCATTTCCGTTGGGGCCAGCACCAACAGCCGCACCTTCGGCTTCAGCCTCCGCTTTGCAAACCACCCCGCCGTGCTGAGCATCCCGGGCAACGGCCCCATTCCGGCCGGGCCCGTCAGCGGAGAAATCGCCGACGTCGCCGCCGTGGACGGCGTCGGCCTCGCCTGCAACCCTCTGCCACAGGAAAGCCTCGCCGGCATGGTCGCGCTCATTCAGCGGGGCTCATGCACATTTGAGACCAAGCTGAACAACGCGCAGGCCGCTGGCGCCGTGGGCGCCATTGTGCAGGCGCGCGAGGACTCTCCGGATGCCATCACCATGGCGGTCGGCTCGGCCACGCTGCCGGCGATGATGATCTCCTATGACAACGGGCAGCAGATCCGCACGTGGCTGGCCGGCGACGGCACGCTCGCCGTCACCATGGATTTCACTTTCTCCCGCGTCGAACAGCAGCCGGGCAGGCTGGCCGGCTTCTCCGCGCGCGGACCGAACGTTGATCTCGCCATCAAACCGGACCTTCTGGCCACCGGTACAGACCTCTGGGTGGCGACTCAGACCTTCGACTTCAACGGTGCCATGTACGACCCCACCGGATATACCTTCGTCGATGGCACGAGCTTTTCAGCGCCGTTCGTCGCCGGCGCGGCCGCAGTGGTCAAGAGCGCCCGGCCAGGGCTGGACGCGGGGGCGATCCGCTCCGCGTTGATCAACTCGTCGGCGCCATCGGACGACGAGGCGGCCAGCTGGATCCAGCGGGGCGGCGCGGGATTGCTCGATGTGGCGGCCGCGGTGGGAGCGCGGCTGGTGGCCTCGGAAGTCTCCCTGAGCTTCGGCGCTATGTCGCCGGGAGCGGTCCCTGAACCAAAAAGCCTGATCATCAGGCATACAGGCACGGATCCGGAAACATACTTCGTCCGTGTGGAAGCGCGTCATGGCCCGGTGACGCCCACAGCCTCGCTGAGCCAGGGCGAACTCGCGCCTGGCGCGGAGGCGCAGCTTCAGGTGGAGTGGCCGGAGGCTGTGCCGGAAACGGGAACTTACGACGGAGTCATCGTGGTGGAGGCCGCTTCAGGCGGGGCCGTGCTCCGCGTGCCTTACTGGCTTGCGGCGACGGACGGACAGCCCGCCTCCTTTACGGTGCTCGACCAGACAACGCAGGCCCGGCGCGGCAGAATCATCACGGATGCCATCCTCTTCCGGTTGGTGGACTCGAACGGCGTGCCCATCGGCAACGCCGAGATCACGGTGGACTCGCTCGATGCGGGCAGCGTGGTTGGCACGAACAACTACGACGCGGATTCGCCAGGCGTCTACGGCATCACCGTGCGCCTGGGCATCCTCGCCGGCGCAAACCGTTTCCGCATCCGCGCCGGCAACGCCGAGCTGCTGTTCAGCATCACCGGATTCTGACCCGCGGCGCCGCGATCTGATAATTTGATCCGCATGAGGCCGCTCGTGTGGATCGCCTTGCTGTGCGTGTGCGCGCACGCCGAGCACCGCCTGCATGCGCTCGGAGTCACGACAAAAGGATGGGTGGTTGGCGCGGCGCTGCTGCCGGGCGGAATCTTTGTCCGGCAGCCCTCCGGCGAATGGATCAACGCGGGTTACCGCCATCCGTTGATGACGGGCCTCGCCTGGCTGCCCGGTGAGCCGGAGACGCTTTACGTGGCCGCGGGCGACGGCGTCATCCGCATCGACGCCGAAGGCCGCTGGCGCGTGCTCACCGACGAGACGGTGACCGAGCTCCAGGACATCAGCGCCGGCCCGGGGGGCGTGCTGGCCTTCGGCCACACCGCCGGCTTCCGGATCTCGGAGGACCGCGGCCGCACCTGGCGTGAGATCTCCGCCGGGCTGCCCCGACACTACGGCAAGGCCATCCGCATCGACCGCACCAGCGCGGACCGGATGGTGGCTGGAACAGAATCGGGCTTTTATGTTTCTAACGACCGCGGCCGCACGTGGCATCTGGCCGGCGCCGCCGGCTTCCAGGCCATGCGCGTCGAGCAGTCGCCGCACGACGCGCGCTTCTGGCTCGCGGTGACGCAGAAAGGCGGCATCTTCCGCAGCACCGACGGCGGACTCTCTTTCGAAGCCACCGCGCGCGACCCGGCCGCCGGCCGGAACCTTTACGACATCGCCTTCGACCCCGCCGACGCGCGCCGCATCGCCGTCTGCGGCTGGGGGCCCGGCGTCATGATCAGCGAAGACGGCGGCGCAACCTGGGAGCCGCGTAACCGCGGGCTGCCGCGCCCGGACGTCTGGAGCGTCGCCTTCGATCCGGACCGGCCGGGCCGGCTCTACGCCAGCGTTCACGAGGAGGCGCTCTATGTGTCCGAGGACGCCGGCCGCACGTGGCGTGTCGAAGGCCTGCCCGGAAGCATCATCTACAAACTGGCCTTCGTCCCCGCCAAAGGAGGCGCGCGATGAGGCGGGCTGCGGCTTTGCTGGTGGCGGCCCTGCTGGCCGGCGAGTCAATTTCCGCCCAGGGCTTTGAAGAGCGCCGACGGCGCCTGATCGAAAAGACGGCCCGTGTGCCGGATGACAAACTCGGCTACGGAAACATCGCCGCACGGCTCTGGCTGCGCGAGAATGTGCCCGCGGCCGAAAAGCGCCTGCGCGAGCTGCTCGAAGGCGATATCAGCGGAGACATGTTCTGGATGTTTCCAATGACCGCCATCTCCTACCTGGACCGCGGCCAGCTCAGCGACTCGACGCGCGTGCTGATCCAGCGCTCCTGGAAACGCTACTATCCGTTCCGCGGCGACACGGAGAACCACTGGCTGCTTTATTACACGTCGATGTACCTGATGGCGCAGCGGTGGCCGGAGCTCGATGGCAACGCATGGTTCAACGGCAAGAGCTCGAAAGAGAACATGGAGGAGGCCCGGCGCTGGATCGAGAGCTGGGTAAAGCTGACCACCACGAAAGGCCAGGGCGAATACGACTGTACGCACTACATCGGCGTCTACCTGCTGCCGCTGGCCTACCTGGCGGCGTGGGCCGAGGATCCGCGCATGAAGAAACAGGCGGCGATGATGATCGAGTGGGTCACCGCCGACTTCGCCGCCGAAAGCCTCGACGGAATCTACGTGGGCGCGCACGCCCGCACCGACGACCGTCAGGTGGTGGAGAAAGTGGCCGGCGTCAGTTCAGACTTCGCCTGGCTGCTGTTCGGCCAGGGCCATGAAACTCCGCCTTACGGCAGCTATGCGGCCTTCTATGCCATGGCCGGAGGCCCCGAGCCGCCCGAGATCCTCGGCCGCATCGCCACCGACCGCAGCCGCCCGTATACGCACCTCGAAAAGAAGCGTACGCGCAACCGGTGGCGGTTCGAAAGCGAGCTGCACGGCCCGGTTTACAAGACGACCTACATGACGAAGGACTACGCGGTCAGCTCGGACCAGGGCGGCGTGCTTCAGCCCGTCCAGCAGCATTCCTGGGACGTCACCTGGCGGCTGGACGATCCGCGGGGCCGTCACAACACGCTGTTTTCGCTCCATCCTTATTCAGGCCTGCTGGAGCTGGAGACGTATTTCACCTTTTCGCCCGACTTCGGCACGGAGGGCGTCTACCGGTCGAAGCTCACCTACGATTCGCCGGACAAGCTTCTGGGCGGTTCGCCGTATGAGCGGATCGTGCAGAGCGAGGACGCCGTCATCGCGCTCTACGACATCCCGCCCGGCACGCGCTTCCCGCATGTCAACGGATTCTTCTCGAAAGACCTGGAAGAGTTCGAAGAGGATCCGTCCGGATGGATTCTCTGCCGCGGCGGCAGGGCGCGCATCGCCTACCGGCCGCTGGCGCCCTACGTTTGGAAGCCGATCCAGGGCGGCGGACGGCGCCTGTTCAGTCCGTATCTGAAAAACGGCACCGTGGTGCAGGCGGCCAGCGTTGACGAATTTCCTACGACGGACGCGTTCCGGAAAGCGATCCGCGCGCTGAAGCTCGACTTCGCCCTGGAACCAAAGCCACGCGTCGTCTTCCGCACGCTGCGCGGCAGGACCATGGAGTTCGCTTACGGCGAAACGCCGCGCATTGACGGCAAGCCGCTGGATTATGCAGGCTGGCCCGCCTTTGGCGGCCCTTTCCTGAACGCAAGGGCAGGCGAGCCGCGGCTCGTGATGACGCACGGAGGCGTGCGCCGCATTCTGGATTTCCAGACCCTGACGGTGACGGAGGAGAAGTTGCCGCCAAAGCGATAGAAGACAGCCAAAGGAGTTCATGATGCAAAGACGATCCTTCCTCGGCGCCGCCGGAGCGGCGGCGTTCAACATCATCCGGCCGGAGCTCGTGCGGGGCACACAGCGTAACTCGGCGGTGCGGCTGGCGCTGTTTGGATGCGGCGGACGCGGCACGGGCGTCGCCGCTTCGTTCATTACAAACACCGATGCCGTGGTCACGGCGCTCGGCGACCTGTTTGAAGGGCAGCTCGCCAAGGCCAAGGACCGCCTGGATACGGCTTCGGCCAGGGCGGGCAAGCCGGCCATCGACCGCTCGCAACTGTTCTCCGGGCCGGACTCGCTCGACCGCCTGCTGGAATCAAAGGCCATCGATGCGGTGCAGATCGCGACGCCGCCCTATTTCCATCCCGAACACCTGGCCAGGGTCGTGGCCGCGGGCAAACACGTCTATTGCGAGAAACCCGTGGCGGTGGACGTGGCCGGCTGCCTCAACGTGATCGAGAGCGGCAAGAAGGCTCAGGGACGGCTGAGCCTCGCCATCGGGTTCCAGCTCCGCCACGCGCCGCCGTATGTGGAAATGCACCGCCGCATCCGCGACGGGCAGATCGGCAGCGTGGTCTGCGGCCTGTCGCACTATTACGCCGGCGCCATCCGCCGACCGGAGTGGCCAAACGCCTCGCCCCAGGAGCGGCGGCTGCGCAACTGGATCCATGACCGGGTACTCAGCGGCGACATCTTCGTCGAGCAGAACATCCATCTCGTCGACCTGAACAACTGGCTGCTTGGAGCACGCCCCGTCTCCGCCCAGGGCGTCTGCGGCCGCCGCGGACGGCGCGACCAGGGCGACTGCGCCAGCCACTTCAACGTCACCTTCACCTACCCCAACGACATCCACATCACCGTCACCTCAACGCAGTTCATCGAGGGCGAATGGGATGTCGGCGTGCGGCTCTTTGGTACCGAGGGCAACGCCGAGCTGCGCTATGACGCGCCGGTGCGCATCACCGGGCGCCGCCCCTGGGACGCGCCCGGCGTCGGCAAGCCGGAAAAGACGGGAACCGAAGCCGCCGTCACCGGCGCGTTCAAGGGCGCCATCGAAGACGCCGACGCCGAAAGGGAGCGTCACTGGATTTCCAGCATCGCCAGCGGGAATTTCATCAACGAGGCCGAACAGGGCGCCGAAAGCACGCTCAGCGCGATCCTCGGCCGCACGGCCGCCTACACCGGCCGCACGCTGACCTACGAAGAGGTGGTCCGCAGCGGCGAAAAGTGGGACGCCGGCCTCGACGTCCGGAAGCTCTGAGGCTCGCAAAGGACGGGCAGCGCGGCGAATCTGCTATCGTGAGAATTTCCCCCGATGGAGCCGACGCTGCCCGACATCCTTGCCCGCATGGTCGAAGTGAAGAAGGCCGAAGTAGCGGAAAAACTCGGCCTGCGGCGCAGCCTCGAGCTCACCGCGCAGTTTCAGACCGGCCAGCGGCGGGACTTCCGCGCCGCGCTGGAGCGCCACCAGCCCGCCATCATTGCGGAAATCAAAAAGGCGTCGCCGAGCAGGGGCGTTCTCGCGGCGGACTTCAACCCCGGAGCCCTTGCCCGCGCTTACTTCGCCGGCGGTGCCGCGGCGCTCTCCGTGCTCACCGACGCACAATTCTTCCAGGGATCGCTGGGCGATCTGAAAACCGCGCGAGCCACCGCATACCTGCCGGTTTTACGCAAGGACTTCACGATCGACGAAATCGACGTCGTGGAAGCGGCCGCCGCGGGCGCGGACGCGGTGCTGCTGATTGCGGCGATCCTTACGGCAAAGGAAATTGAGCAGTTCCGCCTCGCCGCGGCGCGCTACCGCATGGCGGCGCTGGTGGAGGTGCACGACGAGGCCGATCTCGACAAGGCGCTCGAGGCCGGCGCCGACCTGATCGGCGTCAACAACCGAGACCTCCGCACGTTCGAGGTGACGCTGGAGACGGCCGAACGCCTCGCCGCCCGGCTGCCCCGCCATGCGGTGCGCGTGGCCGAAAGCGGCATCCACGGCCGGGCCGACATCGAACGGCTGGCCGCGGCCGGCTACCAGGCGTTTCTTGTTGGCGAGCACCTCATGACCAGCGGCGACCCGGAGCGGACGCTCAGGGAGTTGAGAGGCGAGTGACGCTCATCAAGATCTGCGGCATCACTGCGCTGGAAGATGCGCTGGCCGCCTGCGACGCGGGCGCCGATGCGCTCGGGTTCAATTTCTGGCCCCGCAGCCCGCGTTACATCCGCCCGGAACGGGCGGCGCAGATCATCGAGCGGCTGCCAGGCAACGTGCTCGCCGTCGGCGTCTTCGTGGACTCGGCGGCCGAAGACATTGAGGCCATCGCGGCGGCCGCCGGCGTCGAGATCGCGCAGCTTCATGGCCAGTGCGGCGTTCCGCGGTTGCGCTGGTGGAAGGCGCTGGAAGCGGGACCGGAGCTGCGCCGGGAAATGGAACAATTCGAAGCGGAGGCGTTTCTGGTGGACGCGCCCGCCGGAGCACAGCGCGGCGGCACGGGCAGAACCTTCGACTGGCAACTGGTACGCGGCCTTCCGGCAAGGATCGTGCTTGCCGGGGGCCTGGGGCCGGACAATGTGAGAGAGGCCATTGCGGCCGTGCGGCCGTGGGGCGTGGACGCCTGTTCGCGGCTTGAAAGCGCGCCAGGCCGCAAGGATGCGGTCCGGGTGAGGGAATTCATCCGGGCGGTGCGGGAGTCGGAATGAAAGACAACATTACGCAGGTGCCGGACGAACGCGGGCACTTCGGCCCGTACGGCGGCCGCTACGTGCCGGAGACGCTGATGGCGCCGCTCGAAGAGCTCGAGCAGGCTTTCCGGGAGGCGCAGCGGGACGAAGCGTTCCAGCGCGAACTGAAGGAGTTGCTGGAGACCTACGCCGGGCGGCCCACGCCCTTGTATGAGGCGCGGCGGCTGAGCGCCGAGCTGGGCGGCGCGCGCATTTTCCTCAAGCGCGAGGATCTGCTCCACACCGGCGCGCACAAGATCAACAACTGCCTGGGCCAGATTCTGCTGGCGCGGCGCATGGGCAAGCGCCGCATCATCGCCGAAACGGGCGCGGGCCAGCACGGCGTCGCCACGGCCACGGTGTGCGCCCTGTTCGGCATGGAGTGCGTCGTTTACATGGGCGAGGAAGACATGCGCCGGCAGCGGCTCAACGTCTTCCGCATGCGCCTGCTCGGCGCGAAGGTAGTGCCGGTGAAAACGGGGAGCCGCACGCTGAAGGATGCCGTCAGCGAGGCGATGCGGGACTGGGTGACGAACGTCGCCACCACGCACTACCTGCTCGGCTCCGCCCTGGGCGCGCATCCCTACCCGCTGATGGTTCGCGAGTTCCACCGGGTGACCGGCGAAGAGGCGCGGCGCCAGATCCTCGATCGCGCCGGGCGGCTGCCGGACGCGGTGATCGCCTGCGTGGGCGGCGGATCGAATGCCATCGGGATCTTCTCTGCCTTCATCTCCGATGAGCGCGTCGCCCTGGTCGGAGTGGAAGCGGGCGGGCGCAGCCTCGTGCCCGGAGAGCATGCGGCCCGCTTCGCCGGCGGCTCGCCCGGCGTGCTCCAGGGCGCTTACAGCTACCTCCTGCAAAACGGCGACGGCCAGGTGCTGCTGACTCATTCCGTCTCGGCCGGGCTCGACTATGCGCTCGTCGGCCCCGAACATGCCTGGCTTCACGACCAGGGCCGCGCCGAATACGTTTCGGCCAGCGACCGGGAGGCGCTCGAGGCCGCGCGGCGGCTTGCGCGCACCGAAGGGATCATTCCCGCGCTCGAAAGCGCGCACGCGGTGGCCGAGGCGATCCGCCGCGCCCCGGCCGCGAAGGGCGCAATTTTCATCGTCAATCTCTCCGGAAGGGGCGATAAAGACACCGACATTTATCGCGAAAATTTTCCGGAACTGGATCAGGACAATGGAACCGAGTGAACGGATTTCCCGCCGGTTCGCCGAGGCCCGCGCCGCCGGCCGGCCCGCGCTCGTCGTCTACCTCACCGCCGGCGACCCGCGCCCGGAGCGCACTCCAGCGCTCGCCCTGGCGATGGAAAGAGGCGGCGCCGACATCCTCGAACTGGGCGTGCCCTTTTCCGACCCCATCGCCGACGGGCCGGTCATCCAGCAGGCGTCGGAGCGGGCGCTGAAGGCGGGAACCACGGTAGAGCGCGTTCTGGAAATCGCCGCCGAAATCCGCCGTAACAGCGAAATTCCCATCGTTCTTTTCAGCTATATCAATCCTCTTTTACACTACGGTTTCGACAGGCTCTGCCGCGACGCCCGCCAGGCCGGCGTCGATGGCGTGCTCGTCACCGACCTGAGCGTCGAAGAAGCCGAAGAACCGGTGGAGGCGATGCGCCGCCACGGGCTGGACCGCATTTTCCTCGCCGCGCCCACCAGCACGGACCGACGCCTGGACCTGGTGGCGCGCTACTCGAGCGGTTTCGTTTACGTGGTCTCGCGCACCGGCGTCACCGGCGCGCGGGACACGGTGGAGAGATCGGTGGAGGAGCTGGTGCACCGGCTGAGGGCACGCACGCCGCTGCCGCTCGCCGTCGGCTTCGGCATCTCGCGGCGGGAGCACGTCGAGCAGGTGGGACGGTACGCCGATGGCGCCGTGGTCGGCAGCGCCGTGATGCGCGTGGTGGACGAAAGCGCGGATGAGGAACTGGAAGCGAGGCTCGAGGGGCTGTGCAGGGAGCTGAGCGGAAGACAATGACGCTGGAAGAGGCGCAGGCGGCGCTTGACGGGCTGCGGCGGCAGATCGACGTGCTGGACTTGCAGATTCTCGAATTGCTGAACCGCCGCGCCGTCGTGGCCGCGCAGATCGGCGACGTCAAGAAGGCCGTTTCTCTGCCCGTTTATGAACCCAAGCGGGAGGAAGAAGTCTTTCGTAACGTGACCATCCACAATCCAGGCCCGCTCTCCGAGGCGGCGGTGCGACGCCTGTTCGAGCGCATCATTGACGAGATGCGCCTCCTTCAGCGGGAGCGCCTGAACAGGGAGCAGGACCAATGATCATCATCATGGAAAAGGGCGCCACCGAGGAGCAGATCGAGGCCGTCATCGAGAAGCTCATCGGACTGGATTTCAACGTGCACCGCTCCACCGGCGCCGTGCATACGGTGCTGGGCGCGGTGGGGCCTTCCGAGCTGGTCGATCCCGACGAGTTCAAGGTGATGCCCGGCGTGATGGAATGCTACCGCGTGATGACGCCGTATCAGCGCGCGGCACGGGCGGCCCGCCCGGAAGGCACGCGCATCCGCCTCGCCGGCGAGCGAACCGACGAGGTCGAAATCGGCGGGCCGCGCGTAGTGTTGCTGGCCGGGCCCGGCAGCGTGGAAGGCGAAGAGCAGTTGTTCCGCTGCGCCGAGCTGGCCGCGCGCGGGGGCGCGCGGCTGTTCCGCGCCGGCAGCCTCCGCGCGCATCTTTCGCCCGCGAGCCTTGCGGGGCCGGACGCCGAATCGCTGCGGCTGATGAAGCGCGCCGCCGAAACCTTCGGCATGTTCCTCGTCGGCGAGATCGCCGAAGCTGGCGCCGTCGCGCTGGTGGAAGAGCACGCCGACGTGCTGCTCATCGGCTCGCGCAACATGCAGAACTATCCGCTGCTGCGCGCCGCCGGCCGCGCCCGCAGGCCGGTATTGCTGAAGCGCTCGCCGGCGGCCACGCTCCAGGAGCTGCTCGTCAGCGCCGACATGATCCTCGACGCCGGCAACCCGGACGTGATCGTCTGCGAGCGCGGCGTGCGCACGTACGGTTCCTACACGAAGAACACGCTGGACGTCACCGCGATCCCCGCGTTGCACAAGCTCTCGCACCTGCCGGTGATGGCCGATCCCTGCCGCGCCGCGGGCCGGCGTGACATGGCGCCTTCGCTCGCGCTGGCTTCGCTCGCCGCCGGGGCCGACGGCCTGCTGGTCGACGTTCACCCCGATCCGTCGAAGGTCCTCGCCGAAGGCGCCCAGTCGCTGGAGCCGCGGCAATTCCTGGAGCTCGCCCGGCAATTGCGCGCCGTCGCCGCGGCGCTGGGAAGGAGTTTCTAGAACGGCCATGGAAACCGTGGCCATTATTGGCGTGGGCCTCATTGGCGGCTCTTTCGGCCTGGCGCTCCGGAAGGCGGGATTTGGCGGCCGCATCCTCGGCGTCAGCTCTCCGCGCACGATCGCTGCCGCGGTCAGACGCGGCGCCATCGACGCGGGCGCGGAATTCGAAGACGCCGCCGCGCGCGCCGACCTGATTTATCTGGCCGGCCCGATCCGCGCCATTCTCGACGCCATCCCGAAACTCGACGGCCGCACGCGCACGGGCGCCCTCGTCACCGACGCCGGCAGCACCAAGCGGCGCATCTGCGATGCGGGACGCAATCTGCGCGGCGCGCTGTTTCTCGGCGGACATCCGATGGCGGGCAAGGAGAAGCGGGGCGTGGAAGAGGCCGACGCGGACCTGTTCCGCGGCCGCCCGTACCTGCTTGCGCCGGCGCGGCGCGAAGACCTGGAAACGCCCGCGGCGCGCACGTTCCTTTCCTGGGTGGAACGGATCGGCGCCGAGCCGCGCGTGGTCACTCCGGAGGAACACGACCGCATCGTCGCGCTCAGCTCCCACCTGCCGCAGATGATCTCCACCGCACTGGCAGCCGCGCTCGGCGAGTGCAGTGAGGCGGAAAGCGTCGCCGGCGCGGCCGGCCCCGGCCTGCTGGACATGACGCGGCTCGCCCTCAGCGGCTGGGACATCTGGCAGGACATTCTCGAAACAAACCGCGACGAAATTGTATCGGCGCTGCGCCGCTTCGGCCTAACGCTCGAGGAGCTGGCCCGGGAAGTCGAGCGTGGCGCCGCCGGGCCGCGCTTCCGGCGCGGCGCCGCCTTCGCCGCCCGTCTGCGCGAACCGGGCCGCTGACGCTGCGGCCCGCCCAAGCCGCCAGCCCGCCAGACGATAGCCCCAGCGCGCGCCAGGCGCGGCGACAAACACATAGACTCCCGGCGGCGAGGGCACGCGCTGCACGCTCCAGGCGCCCGCGCGCAGCGACTGCGCGCCCTCCAGCAGCGGCGACAGATCGGCCACAGCAGCCACCCCGGCCGCCGGCACGCCCAACGCCTGCGCCAGCGCCCCTCTCGCCGCACCCAGCAGCCGCCGCGCCGCCGCCCGCTCCTGAGGCGGCATCCGTTCCAGCCGGCGCCGCTCGGCCGGGTGCAGCCGCTGGGGCGGCAACAGCCGGCCGTCTTCCTCGATTCCGACGCCAGGACGCGCATCGCCCAGCGGAAGGATGGCCGCTCTCCATCCTGAGACCTCCGATGACGCCTCAATCCCGGCCCCACCGGTTACAACGGGGATCGCCGCGCCCGGCTCTGGCGCATGGTCTTCGGTCGTACTGTCCGAAATCCGCGCGCCCTGGCCCGCCGCGTCCGCAAAGTCCTCCAGCAGCGCCGGAGGCAGGCCCGGCGGAATCAGCCACAGATCGAAGACGCGCGCCCGCGCCGGACGCCATTCGCTGGACATGCCGCGCCCCGCTTACCGTCGGCCGCTCTCTGCGATCACCTCGACGGGCCCGTGGTCGTCACAGTGGTCGCCATGCGGGTGATGAAGACGCCCGTCAACGAGGTAATCCAGGTGATCCCCATGGGGCACACGCTCGTGGCCGCAGCCTTCGCCGTGCAGATGACCATCGGGATGCCCCTCGGCCACGGCCGCGCAGCCGTCGGGATTCCGCGCGGAGACCTCGATGCGGCACTCGTCCACGTGGTCGCCGTGCATCGTGTGCAGGCAGCCGTCGTGCAGGTAATCGATGTGGTCGCCGTGACGGATGGCCGCGTGCCCGCAGCCTTCGCCGTGGATGTGCGCGTGTTGAGGATGAATCGGGTGTTGCGGCATGGCCAATCCTTCTTCATACCTGAATCGGCAGGAAAAGGCTAGAATGTTGTTGAGGAGGAATTCTCATTAACAAGGCCGCCCGTTTTCGTGTCCTTGGCATGGACTGCGGCGAGGAGGTCTCGCTGCTGCGCGCGGCGCTGAGCCGCGTGAAAGGCGTGCGCGAGCTCCATTTCGACGTGGCCAGGGGGCTGATGGAGGTCGCCTACGCGCCGGAGTTGACGAGTGAAGCCGAAATCGCCGCCGCCGTGGAATGTATTGGGATGCGCTGCCAGCGATGGGAAGAGGCGGCGCGCCCGGCACGGGGCTTGGGATGGGAGCGTGGGGCACTGTGGCTCAGTGGCGTGCTGCTGGCCCTGGGGCTGGCGCTGGAGGCATGGCCCGGAGGAGAGGCGATCGAAGTTCTCTTCGCGCACGGGCACGCCGGCGCCCGCGCTCATGCCGTGCCCCTTCCGGCACTGGCCTGCTATGTTGCCTCGGTGGCGGCCGGTGCGGCGCTGTTCTGGCGCAAGGCCTGGGCGGCAGTGCGGGCCTTGCGGGCAGACATGAATCTGCTTGTGATGATTTCGGCAGCCGGCGCGGCCGTGCTGGGCGAGTGGGCCGAGGGCGCCACGCTTGTCTTTTTATACGGGCTCGCCGGGCGGCTGGAGACGCTGAGTCTGGAGCGGGCGCGGCGCTCGGTGGCGCGGTTGCTGGAGTTGATGCCGGCGCAGGCATCGCTGGTCCACGGCGATCATGAGCACCGCGTGGATGTGGAATCGCTGACTCCCGGCGCCCGCGTGCGCGTGCGGAGCGGCGAGCGTGTTCCCTGCGACGGCATTGTGCTGGAGGGCGAGGCGCTGGTCGACCAGGCGCCGCTGACGGGCGAATCCGTGCCGGTGCCGAGGCGGGCCGGAGACGAGGTTTTTGCCGGCACGCTGAACACGGGCGGCACGCTGCTTGTGGAGGTACGCAAGCCGGCACGAGACACGCGTCTTCAGCGCATGCTCCGCATGTTGGAAGTCTCCGGCGCACGGCGCGCCGAAAGCGACCGGCTGGTGGAACGCTTCGCACGCCGCTACACGCCCGCCGTGCTGCTGCTGGCGCTTTCCGTGGCTCTGGTACCTCCGCTGGCCGGCCGGGGAAGTTGGGGCGAGTGGATGTATCACGGCATGGTAGTGCTGCTGATCGCCTGCCCGTGCGCTTTCGTGATTTCGACGCCGGTGACGGTGATGGCGGCGCTGGCGAGCGCGGCGCGGCAGGGCGTCCTGATCAAGGGCGGCGCGTTTCTCGAAGCGGCCGGGCGGCTCCGCGCCCTGGCGATGGACCGGTCCGGAATCCTCACCCAGGGCGAGCCGCGCCTGGCGCACCGCGAAGCGTTAGGCAAGGAGGAGCAGGAGGCGCTGCGAAACTGGCGGCGCTGGCGAGCCGGCGAAGGCGGCGGCATTCCACTCACGCCCCGCTGGGCCAGCGCAGGGGGAATTGAACCGGCGCTGGCTGAACGGATCGAAGCCCTGACGGCCGAAGGCTGCACGGTCTCGGTCCCGCCGGCGGGCGAGGCAATAGAGGCGTGGTGCGACGCGCCGCTCAGCCGTGCGCGCCAGCACGTGGAGGCGCTGCGCCGGCTGGGGCTCCAGCGGCTCGTGCTGCTGGCGTCGGATCCGGAACCCGCCGCGCGCGCCGCGGCCGAGGCGGCCGGCCTGGACGAATTCCGCGCCGAGCTTTCCGCTGAAGAGAAGGCGCATCTCGTCGATAAGCTTCGGCGCGATCATGGCGAGGTGGCGATGCTGGGCGACTGCGTGGCCGACGCAGAGGCCCTACGGCGCGCCACCGTGGGCATCAGCATCGCCGCGCCTTCCGCCGAGGCGGCCCAGGAGAGCGCCGACGTGATCGTGGCCGGTAGTCCCCTGGAAAAGACGGTCTTCCTCATTGCGCACGCGAAACGCGCTCTGCGCGTGATCCGCCAGAACATCGTTCTCGCGCTGGCGCTCAAGGCCGCGTTTCTCGCCGCAGCAGCCACGGGCAGAGCCACGCTGTGGATGGCCGTCGCCGCCGACACCGGCGCCACGCTGCTGGTGACGCTGAACGGGCTGCGACTGCTTCGGCCCACCGAGCATCCAATCCCGGAGAAATGATTTCGCGCCGAGTCCTGCTCCTTCTGCCCGCTGCGCTGGTGGCACGCGCGGCCGCTGACCGGAAGGACAGCATACGCGGCCGCCTGCGTCAGGACGAGCATCTCCCGCCCGCCATCATCACCCGCGAGGGCCGCACCGTCGTGTTGGAAGGGGACGCGCCTTCGGAGGCCGTGCTGCGCGACCCGCGGCTCGCAAAGGAAGATTTCGAAGCCGTGGGCCATTACCGCGCGCCGGATGTGTTTGTGGTCGATCCGATCCACGAGCGCGCGCTCTTCGTCTGGCGCAATGGTAAACGGCTGGTGGTCACGTATTGGTGCGACGTCTGCTCCATCCGCGCCTGGTCGCCGGGTAAATGCCAGTGCTGCCAGCAGGAGATGCGGCTGGACCTGCGCGACCCGGCGCTTGGAGACATGGATCTGAAGTAAACTGCTCGTGACATGCGAGCCGTTCTTCTCTGCCTCTTGTGGATCTCCATGCAACCTCTTTTCAGCCAGCGATACGAAGCCCGCAGGGAAAGCCTCGAAGGGCTGGAGACCATCGTCCTGCGCGACCGCGCGGCAGACGCGGAGGCGCGCATCGTGCCTGCGCTGGGCAACAACGTCTGGCAGATGACCGTGCACGGCCAGCCCGTGTTCTGGTCGCCGTTCCGCTCGCCCGGCGAGGTGCGCGCCCGCCCGGCCCACTTCGGCAACCCGTTCCTTTGGCCCTGGGCGAACCGCATTGACGGGCTCGCCTATTGGGTGAACGGCCGGAAATATCTGCTCAACCCGGAGCTCGGCAACGTGCGTCCCGGTCCGAACAACACGCCGATCCACGGGCTCCTCGTCTTTTCAGATCTCTGGAAGCCTGCTGCGCATGGCGCGGATCAGGAGAGCGCCTGGGTCACTTCGCGGCTCGAATTCTGGCGCCGTCCTGAGTTGATGGCGCAGTTTCCGTTTGCCCACACGGTGGAGATGACGTACAGGCTGGCTGGCGGGGCGTTGACTGTGGAGACGGAGGTTGAGAACCAGTGCGATGAGCCCATGCCCGTCTCGCTGGGCTTCCATCCCTATTTCCAGATCACCGACGCTCCGCGCGACGAGTGGACGGTGACGCTGGCGGCGCGCCGCAGGCATCTGCTGGACGCGAAGCTGATCCCCACCGGACAGACAGAGCCCTCGCCGTATCCGGGCAGGCTGAGCCTGAAGGGCGCGGCGCTCGATGACGTGCTCGACGGGCTGGCGCGCGACCCCGACGGCATGGCGCGCTTCCGCGTGGAAGGCCGGCGGCAGCGCATCACCGTGGAATACGGCGAAGCCTGGCGGGTGGCGGTCGTCTATGCGCCGGCGGGGCGGGGGTTCATCTGCTTCGAACCGATGACGGCCATCACCAACGCCTTCAATGCGGCGCATGCCGGCTGGTACAGGGACCTGCCTTTCATCGCCCCGCGGGGCCGCTGGCGCGGTGTGTTCCGGATCGTGGCCGAAGGCTACTGAAAAGGCCCGCCCGGAGGCGGGCCTTGCCGGAGAAACGGGCAGGGGCGGTTACTTCACGCCGGCAGGCTTCTTCGGAGCCGCGGCGGGTGCGCCCGCAGCGGGGGCGCCGGCTGCGGGCTTGGCGGCGGGCGCGGGCTTGGCCCCAGACGCCTCCCCGGCGCCGTACCGTTTGTCGTAGAGCTCGACGATCTGCTGGGTGATGTCGATCCCATTGGCCGCCCACACTACCGGGCTCTGCTGCGAGCTCACGTCCAGCACCAGCGCGAAGCCCTGTTGTTTGGCGTACTCGTCGATGATCTGCATCATCCGCTGGCCGATTTCGTTGACAAGCTTTCCTTCCTCCTGCTGGAGCTCGTTCTGGAGGTCTTCCGAGTCCCACTGGAGCTTCTTCTGCTTGTCGTCGATCTCGCGGCTGATCTTGTCGCGCGTCTCCTGCGATGCCGTGTTGGCCAGCGTGGCAAGCTGATTGCGAAGCTTCTGAATCTCGTTGTTCAGGGCCTCGATCTGCTTGGCGCGGGGCTCGTACTTTTCGCGGATGGACTCGCGCGCCTTGGCGCCGTCCTTGGTGGCGACGATGGCGCCCTGGATGTTGATGATGGCCACCTTGGTCGGCGTCTGCGCCTGCCCCAACGTGGCGGCGGCAACCAGCGTTGCCAGGCTCAATGTCTTGCAAACGGATCTCACTGTCGATAGGCTCCTCAAATTTTGAATGGTAGCATCCCGGCGTCAGAATGTCCGGCTGATGGTGAACCGGAACATGGTGCGTCTTTCGAAGTACGGCGCCGGGTTGGCAAACGTTCGTGTGGCATTGGCGAAGGTCGCCATGTTGGGGAACATGGAAGGCACCACGGCGATGGGCGGCACAAACCACTGCTGCACGACCGTGGGATTGTATGCCCAGTAGAGGCGGAATGGCGCGTTCACCACCGGCATCAGGATCTGAAGCTCAAGACCGGTGGAGGTGCGGATCTTCTGGGTATCGCCGATGACGTCGGCGCGGTTCTGGAAGCTCGCCTGCGGAAACGTACTGTTCAGGGCCGCGATGCGCCCCGCATTCAGGCGGAGCTGGCCCGGCAGGCTGATGCGGTTGACTCCCGCATCGAAGAACGCGGCCAGCGTGAGCGGCCCGATGATCGGAACGCGGTACTCGAAGTTGGCCACGCCCTGCGTGTCGCCACCCGTCGGCACAAGCTGGTAGACCGGAATCTGCTGCACCACGTTGACGGTCTGCTCCTTGCCGTCCACGATGATCTTCTGCTGGCGGGCGCTGCCATCGGGGTTGAGCACGTTCACGGCGCCCTCGCTGGGCATGTACACGAACGGCAGGATGCTCCAGATCTCGAAGCCGCGCACGTCGTTCTCGCCGCCCATGAACACGCGGTTGTAGGGCGGAGCCACCTTGCCTCCGAAGCCGGTAATGATGCGGCCCAGCACGCGCATCCCAATCACGTGCCGCGGCGAGAGGCCGCGGCGGAAATAGGTGGCCGACACGGTCGGCTCGATCATGTTGACGTTGCCGCCCAGCGGGCCTCCGGCGAACGAAATGGAGGCGAAAAAGCTCTTGCCGCGCGACGGCGTGATCGGATGATCCACGGTGTTATAGGTGTAGGCGGGAATGACGCGGCTGGTCACGATGCCGGACAGCGAGTTCGGGCCTTCGAAGTTGAGGAAGTTGACGTACTCAAAGTAGCTGTTCGATGACGTGTTCAGCGCGCGGATGTTCGAGCGGTCGTAGCCGTAAGTGAGGCTCACGCGCGCGAACGTGCGCCGCAGCGGATAGCTGACGAACACGGTGCCGCCCCAGCCTCGGGAGACGTAGTTCAGAAGGTTGTCGCGCCCGATTGCATTGTACAACGGGATCAGGTTGCGGCCGGTGAACAGCGAAACTTCGCGGGCCTGGTCGTAATTGAATCGCTGCGTGTAGATCGTAAAGCCGGCCGAGATCGGCCGGTCGAACAGGTACGGCTCGGTGAAGCCGAAGGTCACGTTGCGGAGGCGGTCACCCAGTTCGGCGCTGAGCGACAGCGTCTCGCCGAGCCCCAAAAAGTTGTTCGTGGCATAACCGAAGCCGATGAAACTGCCGGCAATGCCCGAGACACCGCCGTTCAGCGTAACGCTGTTCTTGCCGCGTTCCTTCACTTTCAGCAGGATGTCCACCGTGTTGTTCTTCGTGTCGCGCGTGATGGTGGCCGCCTCTTCCTCCTTGAGCGCCTCGAAATAGCCGAGCTGGTTCAGCCGCAGGATGCTCAGCTCCCACAGCCGCGTGTTGTACATGTCGCCTTCATCGAGCAGCAGCTCGCGGCGGATCACCTTGTCGCGCGTGGTCGTGTTGCCCTGGAAATCAATGCGGCGGATGAAAAACTGCTTGCCCTCGTCGACGTTGATGGTGAGATCGATCTGGCCGTTCGGCAGCGGGTTGAAGTCCGGCTCCGGCACCGCATCGATGTAGCCCAGTTCACCGTAGAATTTCTGGAAGTTCTTGATGCCCTTCTGAAGCTTCTCGGTCGAGAAGATGTCTCCGGGCCCCATGCCGAAGATCGGCTTGACAAACAGTTCCGGCGTCTTCAGCGCCTTGACGCCGACGAAATTCACATTGCGGATCCGGTAGCGCAGCCCCTCTTCGATGTCGAGCGTGATGTCCGCCTTCTTGCCTGGTCTGGTGGCCAGGAACGGCGGCACCCAGAGCCGTCCGCGGTAATCCCGCAGCTTCACTTCGCTGTCCACCACGCGCGCGAGAAAATACCCGCGCGAGGAGTAGAAAAAGCGGATGCGCTCCTTGTCCTCGTCGAGCTTGGCCTGGTCAAACGTCTTGGCGAACAGGTTTTCCAGAAAGATGCTGTGCGGGATCCCTACCGGCCGCAGGTTTTTCATGGCGCGGCGCACCGCGCGGTCGCCGAACACCTTGTTGTTGAGGATCTCGATCCGGCCGACCTTGACCTTGGGGCCCTCTTCCACCCGGAAGGTCAGCTCCACCGAGGACGGCGGAATCTGGCGGATCACTGGCGTCACCGTGGCAAACTGGCGGCCGCGCTCGGCCAGATATTCCTTCAAGACGTTCGTCGCGCGCTGCACCTTGCCCTGATCAAACTGTTGCTCGACTGCCAGGCCGACGCGGCGCTCCTTGAATCGGTCAAGGATTTCTGAAACGGTCAGTGACTTGACGCCCTCATACTTGATGGTGCGGATGACACGGCGCTCGGTGAGGAGAAAGCGGATGATCCATCCCGTCTTGCCCGGCTCGCGCTCGACGGTGATGTCGTCATAGCGTCCGGTGTTCCACAGCGCCATAAAATCGCGATGAATGGCTTCGGGATCGTAACGGTCGCCTTTGCGCGAAAAGATCAACGCGCGCAGCGTGTCCTGGGGCACCCGGCGGGAGCCACGGAACTCGATCGCCTCGATCACATCGGGCACCACGACAGGCGCGCCAGGCCTGGCGGCCTCGGGCGCCGCCGGCTTGGGGGCCTCCGGCTCTTTGGCCTCCGGCACCGTCTCAAACGGAGCAGTTTTTTTTGCCTCCGGCGGTTTCGGAGAAGCGGGCGGCTGGTCTTCCGTGGAGGGCACGGATTCAAATGGACTCTTCGGCCTGGCCGCCGGCGGCTGCGCCTGTTCCGCTCTGCCCGGCACATCCCTGGACGCCGCCCCAAGCGGGCCGGCGAGACAGGGCCCCAGGATCAGCAAACACAGGGGTAAGGCGCACAGGCTCGGTCGCCTGAAGGTCATCTTAAGCAGGTGCGATCCTTTCCGATACCGCCTGCGTCTGTGACGTCCAGAAGGGCGCAGGCGTTTCAGCCATGAACTCGGCCAGAGGGCTCAAAGTCTTCATTCTAGCCAATCCGTCGCGCCCTCAACAATGATCGCCGCCGAAAGAAGACGGAGGCATTCCTGGCGGTTCAGGCGAATCCGCGTCCTTCGGCGCGGCAGCCTCCGCCGGTTCGGCCTCCTGCACCGCCGCAACCTCGGGCGCCATGGCGTCACCACTCGGGCCCGCGGGCTGGACAGGATGGAACAGCGCCTCGAGCCGCCGGAGCCGGGACGGGTAACGCATCAGCAGAATGGCCGCCGCCAAATGTGCAGGCACGGTGGCGAGCCGGTCGAAGTACCGCGGCGCAGCATCGTCCAACAGAGGCCAGAGATGACGCTCCGCCACCATCTGCCACAGCGTCATCCACAGCAGCGCCAGCAGGGCGCTTCGCAAGAAGCCGCGTTGTCCGGCAAGAAAAGCGAACAGAACGCCCAACAGCGTATACAGGACAAAGAGCAGCGCCACCCCGGCCAGCGTGGCGCGGCCGCGCCCCATCCAGTACACCTCATTGCCGTAGATCACCGCGGCCGCCAGGTTGAACTTCGCCCACCAGGGGTCCCCGAGCAGCCGCGAATGCACCACGAACCACGACAGAACTGCGATGGACGCGGCAGCGCCGGCGTCCACTCCGGCGGCAAGACGCAACAGCCACGGGGGCGGCAGGCCGCCCGCTTCGGCAGGACTCATGGCAGACAGGCAGGCCCGGGCACCGGCTCAACTCTCCGGCGCCGCATAGTAGGAGTGATAATACGTGTACTTGCTGTACAGCTCGCTCTTCTGCGCGGCATTGACGACGATGCCAATGATGTTGTTCTGACACAGCGAGCCGATGGCGCGCGTCACCGAATCGATCGTCGTCGTGCCAATGCGCACCACGAGCAACAGCGCGTGCGCCATCGTGGACAGCAGATTCGCATCGGCTGCGAACAGAAGCGGCGGCGTGTCGATGATCACCCAGTTGAAGAATGAGGGCAGGCCGTCGATCAGGTGCTTCGCCTCGGGCAGGTTCAGCAGCTCCAGCGGGTTCAGCACCGCCTCGCCCGCCGTCATGATGAACAGGTTTGTGCCCTCGAGCCGCCGGATGATCGCCTCCAGCGGCGCCTTGCCCTGAAGGTAGTCGGTGATGCCTGGCGAGCGTGGCTGCTGAAACAGCGTGTGAATCACCGGGCGGCGGAAATCAAAGTCGGCCAGCAGCGTAAAATTTCCTTCCAGTTGCGCCTGTGCGATGGCAAGATTGGCGGCGGTGAAAGACTTCCCCTCGGCCGGAGAGGGCGAAGTGATCACCAACGAGTGAATCGGCTGGAGCGACTGGATGTGATTGAGCCGCGTCCGCAGGCTGCGGAACTCTTCCGCCGGCGCCTCGCCCGGCCGCGAAGGATCGAGCAGCGAAGCATCCGGCGCCGGGCTGAAAGGCACGGTCTGCACCTTTGTCAGGAGATCAGCCAGCGCCGCCGACGGGGCTGTCTCCGTATGCGAAGCCATCCCCGCCGGCGGGGCCGGCGCCTCCGGCGGCGTGGCCGGCAGGGCACCTGATGCCTGCGCCTTCCTCAATGCATCATGGACTCGGCTCATCGTGTGGATCCTCTCTGGTCCCGGGCGCCTGCCGCCGGCCGGCTAGCCCCGCTGCGTGTAATAGTAAAAGACCGCGCCGGCCATCATCAGCACGCCCACCAGCACCGCCAGTGCCCAGGCCAGCCAGGCAATGCGGCGGCGACGGCGCACGATGAAATCATTCTCCAGCAGCGGAATGCTGCCAAGAACAGTCAGCTTCGTATAGGCGCGCACGTCCTTCAGGTTCTTGAGCGACGTGTCCTTGATCTCGCGCACGCTCGCCAACCCGATGCCAACCGCCAGGCCGATGGCCACGCCGACCGCGATGATCAGCGGCCGGTTCGGTGCAACCGGCTCTTCCGGAATTACCGGCGATTCCAACACTTCCATCGTCTCGCTCTGCCCGCGGCTCACCAGGTCCGTAGCCATGTTCGATTCCTGGAGCTTCTTGCCCAGCTCTTCATAGCGGCGCGCCGCGAGTTCGCGGTCCCGCACCAGTTGCAGATACTCCTGGCTGATGGACGCCCCACTTTCCAGCTTCGCCTGCGTCGCCTTGATCCGGTTCTTCAGATCATTGATCTGGCGATTGTAGTCGTCAATCTCCATGTCCTTGGCCTGCAAGGCGGCCTGAAGACGCACAATGGCGCTGTTCAGCTCCCTCAGCCGGTCCAGGTTGCCCTGCGTGATGACGACTCCCGAAGGCGCCTTGCCCTGCGCGCCGGCTGCCGCAGCCTGCTGCTTCCGGTCCTCTTCCATCAGCTCTTCAAGCTGTTTTTCCCGCCCTTCGATGAAGGCCACCAGCCTGCGGACGTCCGGGTGCGAGTCGGTATAGCTTTCGCGCAACACGCGCAGGGAATTGCGCGCCCGCTCGATCTCGCGCTGGAGCTCGGCGATCTTCGGGTTGCGCTGGGCCGCCACCGCCGGCGATTCCGTCTGTGACGATGCCTGAGCCAGCGCCGCGGCCTGGTCGCGCAGGTCGCGCAGTTGCGTTTCCAGCTGGAGCTTGTCCTGCTGCGCGCGGCTGAGCTGCCCCGTGGTGGCCTGGAGCGCGGACTCCATGCCCGACAGCCGCGTCATCACGAGCTGCTCCTGTTCGGGCAGTTCGCCGAAGTACTTCGACTTGAACACCGCAATGCGAGCGTCGATCTCGTCCAGCTCGCGCTTGGCCGCCTCGTACTGGTCGGAAAGAAACAGTGTCGTCTGCCGGGAGCTGTTCAGCCGGCTCTCGATGCTCTGCTTGGTGAACCGGTCGATCAGTTCGGCGCAGATCTTCTGCGCCAGGCGCCGGTCCGAATACACGAAACTGACCGTGAAAACGTGGTACTGCGGCGCGCCGGAACGCCCGTAGGACTGGATGTTGTCGATGCCAATGGCCCGGCGCATCTTGTCGATGACGTCCTCCATCGGCAGCCGCTTCCGGTCGTCCGGATAGAGGTTGTAGGTCTGGATCAGGTTCTGAAGGCTCGACCGCGTGATGATCTCCTGCGCGATCGCGTTGATGCGCGCCGTCATCTCCTCGCCCACATTGCCCGGCACGAAACGGGCGGGAATGTGCGGCGGCGTGATGCGGATCTTGCCGCGGGCGACGTAGGAGTCCTCCCAGAGGAACGCCGTTACGACGCCAAACACCAGGCCGAGAAAGGCCGGCCCCAGAATCCAGGAACGGTGCCGGCGCACAATGTCGATGTAGTCCTCAAAATCCAGCGGCCTTCTCGGAACGGAGATCGGCTGCTCCGCCGGAGGCGCCATGGGGGGCATGGTTGTGGCTGACATCGCGGGCCTCCTCCGTCAGGGCACAAAGATGTGGTCGCCGTCCTGGAGGAAGATGTTCTGTTCGAGCTTCTTCCCCTTGATGACTTCGTTGTAGTTGAACTTCAGCCGCTGCGTTCCCCGCATGATCACGATCTTGTTCTTCTTCGCCCACTGGCCCAGCCCGGCCATGCTGAGGGCCTGAAGCACCGTCGTGGGCGTTACCAGCGGCACGGGGCCCGACCTGAGCACGTTGCCGGAAACGTAATAGCGCTTGCTCCGCACGTCCAGCACGGAGACTATCACTTCGGGCTTCGTCAGAAACCTGCTCAGCGCTTCCGCAATGCGCTGCTGGAGCTCTTCCGGCGTCAGTCCGGCCGCCTGGATCTCCCCCGCCAGAGGCATTGTGATCTTGCCATCCGGCCGGACCACCACGCTGCCGCTCAGGTCCGCCTCGCGCCAGACGCGAATTCCGAGAACGTCCTCCACGCCGATCCGGTATGTCTTCGGATCCACGGGAGCGGCCACGTCCAGGCCCTGCCCCGCAGCCTGCTGTTTCGCCGCCCCTGGTCCGGCGGCCGCCTGCGGCTGCGGCGTCTGTTGGGCCACACCCCGGGGGGCCGCCATTGCCAAGCCCACGGCGAGCCACACCCATGCCCACCGGCACCATGCACACTGCTTCATGAGCTCATTTCCTCCGATCGCGGCCCGTACGGCCCTTGCGCCGCCGGGCGGATGTCCTGCGGGAAATTTGGACAATTCCTGGAGTATTTCCCAGTCACCGGCACTTTTTATTCTACAGGAGCCCCGTCCAGATCCCGCCGCCAAAACTCACCGCCCCAGTTCCATGCCTTTCGTCCCATGCGGCGCCGCCCCAGACCGGACGGCCGCTCTACCCGCCTGGAACGAAAGTCCCATTCCGTCATCGAAACACGTGTATGCGGTATTTCCTTTTGAAGACCGACCCGGCAGCCTATTCGGCCGCCGACCTGGAGCGCGACCGCCGCACCGTCTGGGACGGTGTGACCAACGCGCAGGCGGTGCGCTGCATCCGCGAAATGAAAGCCGGCGACCGCGCGTTCATCTATCACAGCGGCGGCCAGTCGTCCATCGTCGCCGTGGCGAAGGTCGACTCCGCCCCGCGTCCCGACCCCGCCAACCCGAAGTCGTGGGTCGTGGACGTGGAGTTCATCCGCCGCATCGAACCGCCGGTGACGCTGGCCGAAATCAGGTCCAGCGGGCTCTTCAACGACTGGGCGCTGGTCCGCCAGGGACGGCTCTCGACGATGGAAGTCCCCGATTCCTTCCTCGCATGGCTGCGCCGGCGCTATCCTTCGCTGAAGTTGTAACCTGCCGCGCGCAACATCCGGTAGACGCGGCTCACCGGCAGCCCGACCACGTTGAAGTAGCATCCCTCGATCCGCTCGGCAAAGCGCGAAGCCAGCCCCTGGATCGCATAGCCGCCTGCCTTGTCCAGCGGCTCGCCCGAACGCGCGTAGGCAACGATCTCGTCGTCGCGCAGCGGAATGAACCACACGCGCGTCGACTCCACGGCCGTCCAGCAGCGCCCCTGGTGCCGCAGGCAGACGCCGGTCAACACGGTGTGGTCGCGCCCGTGCAGCAGCCGCAGCATCCGCTCGGCCTCTTCCGGCGTGTGAGGCTTTTCGAGAACCTGACCGTCGGCGACCACCGTCGTGTCAGCCGCCAGCACGTACTCATCGGCGGAAGCCTCCACCGCCTCCGCCTTCTCGCGTGCCAGTCGCACGACATATTGCTCCGGCGTCTCTCCCTCCCGGGGCTTCTCTTCGATGCCCGCCGGCCGGACCTCGCACGCGATGCCGGCGTTGGCCAGCAGTTCGCGCCGGCGCGGCGACTGCGATGCCAGAACGATCATCGGCCTCTCAGGCTAACATGAGCGCACCGAAAAGTGGCCGCTGATGCCTGCGTGGTACAATCTGTCGGGAACGATGATGGAACGCGCAGGCCGGCTGCTGGCGCTTTCAAAAACGGCCCGAAAGAACCTCTCCGCGGAAGAGCTGGCGCTGGCCGCATGGCCCGCCGCAGTGGGTTCGAGGGCGGCCCGCCACACGCGGGCGGCGGCCCTGCGCGGCGACACGCTTGTCGTCGAGGTCGGCGATGAACTCTGGCGCCGCAATCTCGAGCTGCTGAGCCGCCAGATCCTGGCCAACCTCGCTTCGCTGCTGGGGACAGGCGCGCCAAAGAGCATCGAATACCGCCTCGCCATTCCGCGCCGTCCGGTGCGCAGCGAACCCGCGCGTGACTCGTTTCAGCTCGTCGCCCCCCAGGCCGACGAGGCCGCGCGCATCCAGGACCCGGTTCTTCGCCGCATCTACCTCCGTTCGAAACGAAAGGCGCTGGCATCGTGAAGATCACCGAGCAGGAAGTCCGCTACGTCGCTTTGCTCGCCCACCTGGAGCTCACCGATGAGGAAGTGAAGCGCATGACGCACGAGCTCGACGGCATCCTCGCCCACATGGACCAGCTCCGCGAACTCGACACGGAGAACGTCGAACCGATGGCGCAGGTCCTGTTCCCCGGCAGCGAGAACGCCACACTGCGCGAGGATGAACCGCACACGCCGCTGGCGCACGAGGAGGCCCTCGCCAACGCGCCGCTGTCGGGCGCCGGCCAGTTCAAGGTTCCGCGCGTGATCGAGCGCTAGTCCCTGTGCCATGGAGGTCCGCACCCTGACCATCGATTCCGTCCAGGCTGCTCTCCGGGAGCGGCGGGCCAGTGCGCGCGAGCTGGCGCAGGAAGCGTTGCGCGCAGCTCGCCAGGCCAACGCGGAAACCAACGCCTGGCTGACCTTCGCCGAAGAGCGCGCCCTGGCGGCGGCGGCGCGCATCGACCAGATGCTCGGGCGCGGCGAAGACCCCGGCCCGCTGGCGGGCGTGCCCGTCGCGGTGAAGGACAACATCGTCACGCGCGGCGTGCGCACCACCTGCGGCTCGCGCCTGCTGGAGTATTTCATCCCGCCCTACGACGCGACTGTCGTCGAACGGCTGGAGCGCGCCGGCGCCGTGATCCTGGGCAAGACCAACCTGGACGAGTTCGCCATGGGCTCGTCGAACGAAAACTCCGCCTTCGGCCCCGTGCGCAATCCGGTTGCGCCGGACCGCGTGCCGGGCGGCAGCTCGGGCGGCTCGGCCGCCGCCGTCGCCGATGGCAACGCCGTTGTCGCGCTCGGCTCGGACACGGGCGGCAGCATCCGCCAACCCGCCAGCTTTTGCGGCGTTGTCGGCCTGAGCCCGACTTACGGGCGCGTCTCGCGCTACGGCCTGGTCGCTTTCGCCAGTTCGCTCGACCGCATCGGCCCGCTGGCGCGCAACGTCCGCGATGCGGCGCGCCTGCTCCAGGCCATCGCCGGCCGCGACCCGCGCGACTCGACCAGCGCCTTCGCTCCGGTACCGGACTACGCGGCCGCTTTCGACGGCCAGGTCCGCGGGCTCAGAATCGGCCTGCCGCGCGAATACTACGAAGGCCTCTCCAGCGCCACCGCCGTCCAGATGGAAAAAGCGCGCGCACTGCTCGAATCCCTGGGCTGTGAGCTGCGCGACATCAGCCTGCCTCACACGCCCTACGCGGTCGCCTGCTATTACATTGTCTGCACCGCCGAGGCCAGCTCGAACCTCGCCCGTTACGACGGCGTCCGTTACACCTGGCGCGCGCCGCACGCCGAAACGCTCGCCGAGATGTACTCACGCACCCGCGGCCAGGGCTTCGGCGCCGAATGCAAGCGCCGCATCATGCTCGGCACCTATGTGCTCAGCGCCGGCTACTACGACGCTTACTACCTGAAGGCCCAGAAGGTGCGCACGCTGATCACCCGCGACTTTCTCGCCGCCTTCGAACAGGTGGACGCCATCGTCACGCCCGTCAGCCCCTTCCCCGCCTTCCGCCATGGCGAAAAGCTCGACGATCCGTGGCAGATGTATCTCTCCGACATCTTTACCATCACCGCCTCGCTGGCCGGGCTGCCCGCCATGAGTGTTCCCTGCGGGCGCACGCCGGAAGGGCTGCCCGTGGGGCTCCAGTTGATTGGTCCCCACTTCGGCGAGCCGCTGCTGTTCCGCCTCGGTGAAGCGTTCGAGCGCGCCGGCGGGGCCAGCCTTTGACGCTCCGTCTTCCGTACAATGAGAGTGAATTTCGCGGCTTTGTCCGCCAGAGCCGCATCCAAACGACTGCTTCGTTCATCTGGGAAAGCTGAAGGAGTTTCAACACAGAGATGCCGTTTACGCTGCCACCTCTTCCCTACGCTTACGACGCGCTCGAGCCTTACATCGACGCGCGCACCATGGAGATCCACCACACCAAGCACCACGGCGCCTACGTGGACAACGTCAACAAGGCGCTGGCCACCGCGCCGCAGCTTGCCGACAAGCCGATCGACGAGCTGCTGGCCAACAACCTGGCCATCGTGCCGGAGTCCATCCGCACCGCCGTCCGCAATAACGGCGGCGGCCACTGGAACCACTCCCTGTTCTGGGAGATCATGGGACCAAAGAAGGGCGGCGAACCCACCGGCCTGCTGGCCAAGGCCATTCAGCGGGTCTTCGGCGATTTCAACCAGTTCAAGGAGAAATTCGCCGCCGCCGCCATGGGCCGCTTCGGCTCCGGCTGGGCGTGGCTGATCATCGGCCAGAACGGCCTCGAAATCATCTCCACGCCGAACCAGGACAATCCGCTGATGGAGAACAAATTCGCCGTCATCGGCCTCGACGTCTGGGAGCACGCCTACTACCTCAAGTATCAGAACCGCCGCGCCGAATACATCGCCAACTGGTGGAACGTCGTCAACTGGGAAAAGGCCGAAGAGCGCTTCCGCCTCCAGGAATACGCGAAGCAGTTCGCCGGCGGCTCGCTCTGATCCCGATTGCGCTACCCTGCATGGTGGGTTTAGGCCAGACCGGACAAAATGCACGAAGAATTCCTCCGCCGCGCCATCCAGCTTGCCGTCGAAAACGTCAGGCAGGGGCGCGGCGGCCCTTTTGGGGCCGTCATTGTCGCTGACGGCGAGATCATCGCCGAAGGCGCCAATCACGTCACCACAGATCTCGACCCCACCGCTCACGCCGAAATCGTCGCCATCCGCGCCGCCTGCCGCCGGCTCGGCCGCTTCGACCTCCGCGGGGCGGTGATCTATTCCTCCTGCGAGCCCTGCCCCATGTGCCTCGGCGCCATCTATTGGGCCCGCCTCGATGCGCTCTATTACGCCGCAGGACGCGAGGACGCCGCCCAGGCCGGCTTCGATGACCGCTTCCTGTATGAACAGTTCGCCCTCAGCGAGGCAGAGCGCTCTTTGCCCACGCGGCGCATCCCGCTCGCCGAAGCTGGCGACCCCTTCGCGCTCTGGCTGGACAGCCCGGGCCGCGTCCCGTATTGAGCACCTCACGGCGGCACATCCGGGAGAGGGCCGGCAAATCCGCCGCCACGGCCATCGTGCCGGCGGCGAAGAGCGCGCCGCCGCCCGCGGCCTTCGCGAGCGGGCCGCTGTTTCGCGCTAAGATTTCTGACAAACACCGATGAGCGCCCACCTGGAGCTCCGCGGCCTCGTCAAGCAATACCCGGGCCACACCGCGCTGGACGGGCTGTCGCTTGAAATTGGCGAGGGCGAGTTCTTCGCCCTGCTCGGCCCCTCCGGCTGCGGGAAGACCACCGCGTTGCGCCTGATCGCCGGCTTCGAGCAGCCCACTCGCGGCGAGATCCTTCTTCGCGGCGAGCGCCTCAACGGCCTGCCGCCGTACCGCCGCAACGTTTCCACGGTGTTCCAGAGCTACGCGCTGTTTCCGCACCTCACCGTTCGCGAAAACATCGAGTTCGGCCTCCGCTATCGCAACGGCGCCGCGCACCGGCAGGCCGTCGGTGACTGCGTCGAAATGCTCGGCCTTGCGGACAAGCTCAACCGTTATCCGCGGGAACTTTCCGGCGGGGAAAAGCAGCGCGTGGCGCTCGCGCGCTCGCTCGTGCTCCGTCCCGAGGTGCTTCTGCTCGATGAGCCTCTCTCCGCGCTCGACCCCAACCTGCGCAAACAGGTCCGCGCCGAGTTGCGCGCCCTCCAACGCCGCGTCGGCATCACCTTCGTCTTCGTGACGCACGACCGCGAAGAGGCGCTTTCGCTGTCCGACCGCATCGCTCTGCTGAATGCGGGCCACTGCGAACAGCTCGGCGCTCCGCATGAGCTCTATTTGCGCCCGCGCACGCGCTTCGCCGCCGCCTTTCTCGGCCCGGTGAACTGGATCCGCGGCATCGGCCTGCGGCCGGAAGCCACGCGCGTCGCCGTGGAACCGCCCGGGCACGGCGCCCCCGCTCTGCCCGCGCGCGTCCGCACGTCGCTCTTCCTCGGCAACTGCCTCCACGTGGAAGCAGAGCTTGAAGACGGCGCACGCGTGCTCGCCGAAGTGTCGCGGTTCAACGGCGCCTACCATCCCGGCCAGCGCGTCTACGTCTCCTGGCGGCCGGAGGACGAAATCCGCGTGTCCGCATGACGGGCCGTCTCCGCACGCTCGCCCTGGCGCCGGCGGCCACGCTGCTCGCCCTCACCGTCGGCGCTCCCTTTCTCATCCTGGCCGCCTACGCCTGTCTCAGCCGCGGCGTCTATGGCGGCGTGATGCCGCCGTGGACGCTCGAAAACTGGCAGCGGCTGGCCGACCCGCTGTATGCGGGCATCCTGGCGCGCTCGTTCCTCGTCGCCGCCCTCTCCACGCTCCTGTGCCTGCTGCTCGCCTTTCCCCTCGCCCTGTACATCGCGCGCAGCACGCGCCGGAAAAATCTGCTGCTCGCCCTCGTCATGCTGCCCTTCTGGACCAGCCTGCTTGTGCGCACCTGGGCGTGGATGTTTCTGCTGCGCGACACGGGCCTGGTGAACATGCTTCTGATGAAGGCCGGCCTCATCAGCGCCCCGCTGCCGCTGCTTTACAACTGGGGCGCGGTGGTGCTCGGCCTGGTCTACGCGCACCTGCCCTTCATGGTGCTCCCGCTCTATGCGGCGCTCGAGCGCCAGGATCCGGCCCTGGCGGAAGCGGCCGCCGATCTCGGCGCGCGCGAATGGCAGGCCTTCTGGCGAGTCACACTGCCGCTGGCGGCCCCCGGCATCCGCGCCGGCGTGCTGCTCACGTTCATCCCCTGCCTGGGCACGTTTCTGATCCCCGATCTGCTGGGCGGCGGCCGCACGATCCTCGTCGGGACGTTCATCCAGAACCAGTTCACCACCGCGCGCGACTGGCCCTTCGGCAGTGCTGTCTCGCTGGCGCTGATGGCCGTCGTGCTCGTCCTGCTCTGGGCGGAAGTACGCCGCCGGAAGGAGCCGCTGCTGTGAGGCGCGCCATCGCCTGCGCCGCCGCGCTGCTGCTGCTCTTCCTCCACGCGCCGCTCGTCGTCCTTGCCGTGTTCAGCTTCAACGCCGGCCGCTTCACTCTCTGGGAAGGCTTCTCGCTGCGCTGGTATGAGGAGGCCGCGCGCGACGCGCGCCTCATCGAAGCCGCCGGTAACAGCCTGCTGATCGCCGCCGCCGCCACGGCCGCGGCCACCGTGGCCGGTACGCTCTGCGCCTGGGCGTTGTGGAAACGCGAGTCCCGTACACTGATGCTGGGGCTGTCCCTGTCGCTGGTCACGCCGGAGATCGTCACCGGCGTCGCCCTGCTGGCCCTCTTCCAGTGGCTGTTCCGCTTCGCCGGCCTCCAGCTTGGGCTTCACACGGTGGTGCTCGCGCACACGAGCTTCTGCCTCGCCTTTGTCGTCCTGGTGGTGCTGGCGCGCCTCAGGACCATGGACAGCTCGCTCGAGGAAGCAGCCATGGACCTGGGCGCCACCGAATGGCAGGCCTTTCGCCGCGTCACGCTGCCGAACCTTGTGCCGGCCGTGCTCTCGGCGGCGCTGCTCGCCTTCACCATCTCGTTTGACGATTATGTGATCACCTCGCTGGTGGCAGGCGTGGACACGGAAACGCTGCCGATGGTGCTCTACGCCATGGCGCGGCGGGGCGGATCTCCGGTCGTCAACGCGGTCTCCACCGTTGTGGTCGTCGCGCTCGGCGCGGGCATCCTTGCCGCGGAATCCCTGCGGGAGAAACGATGACGCGCCGCACGTTCTTCCTCCCGGCCCTTTCCGGTCTCGCCGGCTGCCTGCGGCCGCGGCGGCGCCGCCTCAACGTTTTCAACTGGTCCAACTACACCGCGCGCCAGACGCTGCCCCGGTTTGAACGCGAAACCGGCATCGAAGTCCGGCTCGGCGTTTACGAGTCCGACGAGGAGATGCTGGCCCGCGTGCTCAGTGGCAACTCCGGCTGGGACGTCGCTTTCCCTTCGAACTATTACATCGGCCCGATGCGTGATCTCGGCCTGCTGGCTCGGCTCGACCACCGCCGTCTCAGCCGCCTTGATGCGCTGGAAGCGCGCTTCGCGCGCCCCTCCTGGGACCCCGGCCTCGACCACTGCGTCCCGCTGTACTGGGGATCGAGCGGCATCCTCGCCAACCCGCAGCTGGCGCCCGTCCCGGAAGCCTATTCCAGCCTGTGGGATCCCCTCTACGCGCGGCGGATTACGATGCTCGATGACCCCGCTGAGGTTTACGGCGCCGCTCTCAAGAAACTGGGCCGGCCGTTGAACGCCTCCGCCCCGGCAGACCTCCAGGCCGCGCACACCGAAGCGCTGCGCCAGAAGCCGCTCCTGCGCGCCTACCTCAACGCCGAGGCCCGCGACCTGATGGTTGCCGGCGAACTCGCCGCCTGCCAGACCTGGGCCACCACCGCGCAGCAGGCCATCAGCAGCGCCCCCCACCTGCGTTACGTCTACCCCGAGGACGGCTTCGCGCTCTACGCCGACTGCGCCGTCATCCTGCGCGAATCGAGGAGAAAAGATCTTGCCTCCCTGTTCCTTGACTATTTGCTGCGCGCCGACGTCGCCGCCGAAATCGCCGCCGAGACGTTCACCGCCACCGCGATCGCGGGCGTCCGCAAGCTGCTGCCGGAACCCGTGGCCCGCATGGAGACACTCTTCCCGTCCGAGGAGACGCTCCGGCGTGGCGAGTGGTTCGAGCCGCTGCCTGCGGCCGCTCAGCGGCTTCGCGACCGGCTCTGGACCGAACTCAAATCCGCCTGAAGCGGCCATGGACATCCGGCCCTCAGCGCGGCTAGACTTGGGATTCAGCGCTCTCAGCCGATGATCGACGAAAACAGCCAGCCGCCGGCCATCCACTACAGCCGCATCACGCCGGAAGCCTCGTGGTTTGTGCGTCGCGTCTGCGCGGTGCTGGTCAGCGCCTGGCTCGGCGGGATTCTTCTGGTCTCGCTGGGCGCGCCCGCCGTGTTCCGCGCGGGGGAGGTTGTCCTGCGGCACCCCGCTCCCTCATTGGCCAGAGTCATGGGAAAAGTCCCGGAAGACCAGATGCGGGACCTTCTCCGCTACCACGCCGGCGAGGCCAACAATCAGGTGTTCGCGCTGTGGGGAACGCTTCAGGTGGCCTATGGGGCAGCGGTGTTGCTGCTGCTCGTCTTCTTTTCGAACGTCGGAAAACTGCGGCTCGGGCTGGCCGCCGCGATGTTGCTGCTGGCGCTGCTGATGAAGTTTCTGCTGATCCCCGCCATCGCCGAAACGTCGCGCCTGTTTCGATCGAGCGGCCTCGCCGACGTCGGCGAGCGCTTCCGCCTGCTGCACGGAGCGTTTGCCGCGTTTGAAATCGCCTCAGCCGCCCTGGGGCTGGCGCTTCTTTGGCTGCTTCTTGGGGGCAGCCGGAGCAGCAGCCGGCGTCGCAGCGCCGTCTGAGGGTACCTCGACCAGCTCCACGTGATCAATGATGCCGATCACGGCCGCGTCGATCGGCGCCAGCCTGTGCCCCACGGCCGTGAAGGCCGCGTAGCCGTCGGTCGTCACCAGCACCCGGTCGTGAACGCCCGCGTTGACGCTGTCCAGAGCAACCAGCGGCGTGCCGCGCTCGCTTCCGTCGAGGTTCAGCGGCTGCACCAGCAGAATCTTGCGCCCTTCGTGCGATGGATGCTTCTGCGTGGCCGTGAGGTCGCCGATGACGCGCGCAATCAGCATCGCGGCTCCTGTTTTCCGCCGGAATGGATCTCGTCGACAATGCCGACGATGGTCGCGTCGCTGGCCACTTCGTTCGGGAGGAACGGGAACGTGGCTTCTCTGCCCCGCACCCAGTAGATGATCTCGCCCGCGCCGGCGCCGGTACAGTCCGTGCAGATCAGCGGCTTGCCGACGGGCGTGCGGTCAGGGCGGATCGGCTGCACAATCAGGAGCCGCTGCGACTCGAGGCC
Organism: Bryobacteraceae bacterium; assembly: GCA_026002855.1. Lineage (NCBI taxonomy): Bacteria > Pseudomonadati > Acidobacteriota > Terriglobia > Bryobacterales > Bryobacteraceae > Bryobacteraceae bacterium. The sequence continues at coordinate 2,342,344 of BPGD01000001.1, read as the reverse complement.
GGGATTCTTGACGCTCGCCCAGACCCTGCCGATGACCCGTCCCAGTTGCATCGCCCGCTCACCCGGCCTCGTCGAGCGACACGCCATCGACAATGCCGACGATGACGCAATCGACAGGCTTGTCCTTGCATCCTTCCGCCATCCGGGCGCTGCTGCCGGACACGGTGATCACCAGCTCGCGGAAGCCCGCGCTCACCGTGTCCACCGCCACCAGATAGCCTGATTCTTCCTTGCCGTCCGGCGTCACCGGCTTCACCAGAAGAAGCTTGTGCCCCTCCAGGCGCGGATCCTTCCGCGTGGCGACCACCGTCCCGACAACGCGGCCGAGCGTCATGTCCGGATGTCCGCGGCCGGCCTACTTCGACGACTTGCCGATCGGCAGCACGTCTTCCAGGCTCGGGTGCGGGCGCGGAATCACGTGCACCGCCACCAGCTCGCCCACCCGTCGCGCCGCCGCCGCGCCGGCATCGGTGGCCGCGCGGACCGCCGCCACGTCGCCGCGCACCAACGCCGTCACATAGCCGGAACCGATCTTCTCCCAGCCGACCAGGGTCACCTTCGCGGCTTTGACCATCGCGTCGGCGGCCTCGATCATCGCCACCAGGCCGCGCGTCTCGACCATTCCCAATGCTTCACCCATGGGCAATTCCTCTCTGCTTGTCTTGCCGGCCGCGCGATATAGGCCGCGCGGCCACGAATCTTTCCGCACAGCCCCGGCGGCCATGCGTGCTTCTGATTTTACCCATCTTCCGGCCAGGGGTGCACAGGCAGAGTCACAACAATCTGCTAGACTCCAACCGAGAGGAGCTTCACGCCATATGAAACACTGGATCGTACTCGCAACGTCCCTCGCCCTGGCGGCGTTCGCCGCTTCCGCTCAGCCCAAGCAGCGCGTCAGCCCGCACGAAACCACCACCGGCGTCATCGCCGGCAAAAAGATCACCATCGAATACGGCCGCCCCTACGTGAAAGGGCGCAACGTCTGGGCCGAACCCATCGCCCCCTTCGGCAAGGTCTGGCGCACCGGCGCCGACGAGGCCACCAAGCTCACCACCGAGGCCGACCTCATGATCGGCTCCCTGCACGTCCCGAAAGGGTCTTACGCCCTGTTCACCATCCCCGGCGAAAAAGAGTGGACGCTGATCATCAACAAAGAAGCCGACCAGTGGGGCGCGTACAAATACGACCAGAACAAGGACCTCGGCCGCGTCAAAATGACCGCCCGCAAACTCGACCGGCCCGTCGAGCAGCTCACCATCTCCATCGAGTCCACCGGCGGCAATCGCGGCGTTCTGAAGATCGCCTGGTCGGATCTGGAAGCCTCCGTGCCCATCATGGTGCACTGAGCCCGGCCGTCCCGCCCCACCTGCCTCGCGCCGGCGTCTTCGCCGGCGCTCTTGTTTTTTCGCCCTCTCCGCGAATGCCCTGGCGTGATGAATTTGTCACGCAGATTTAGCGTGCTGTTCACGGTGTTTTTACAACGGGCTGCTTTGCTGAATGGTGGATACGCCAAAGCAGTCTGTCATGAAAACTCTCCTGGTCTTTTGTTGCTCGTTCTCCTGCCTCTGTGTCCTGTCCGCACAGGAGGCTCCCAAGGGCATACTCGCGGGCGACGTCATCGACGGCGCCACCGGACAGCCGATCCCCAAAGCCACCGTCACGATCTCGGCCGACCCGCCCATCCGCGTCCATTCGAATGAGTTCGGCAAGTACCGCATCGAGCTCGCTCCCGGCCGCTACCGGGTTCTGGTCAGCGCTGAAAGATTTCTCGACGCATCGCTCGACACGGTAGAAATCCGCCCTGGCGAGACCGCCGACGGGACCGTGGTCCTGGCGCCAAGGTCGCAGGTGACCAAGGTGGATGTCCAGGAGACCGTGAGTCCCGTGGCCGCCACCGCTGAGTCCATGCTCACCGAGCGAAAACTGGCTGCCGTGGTCACCGACGGCCTCTCCGCCGAGGAAATCCGCCAGACCGTCGCCTCCGACGCCGCCGGCGCGCTTCAGAAAGTAACCGGCGTCTCCGTGGTGGACTCGGGCTACGTCTATGTCCGCGGGCTTGGCGAGCGCTACAGCTCCACCATGCTCAACAACTCGCTCATCCCGACCACCGAGCCCGAGAAACGCGTCGTGCCGCTGGATCTTTTCCCGGCCGCACTCATCGACAGCATCCGCGTCGTCAAGAGCTACACACCAGATCTGCCGGGAGAGTTCTCCGCCGGCGTGGTTCAGCTCACGACGGTCGATTTTCCTTCACAGCCGGTGCTTCGCGTTTCGATGACCAGCGGCTATAACACCGTCACCACCCGCAGACGCTTCATGACCTACCCCGGCGGCCGCCTCGACGCCTTCGGCTTCGACGATGGCGCACGCGCGCTGCCAGCCGCCGTGCCCGTCGATCAGCGCATCATCCCAGGCCGATTTACCGCGGCGCAATTGCAGCAGATCGGCCGATCGTTCCCCAACAACTGGGAGCCCACCTTCGTTGACCAGATGCGTCCCCAGCAGACCTACACTGTGGTCGGCGGCAACACCTTCAGGCGGCTTGGCCTCGTCGGCGCGCTCACATTTTCCAACCGCCCGCAGAATCAGGTGGAAGTCCAGCGTTACATCCGCATGGGCGGCAACAGGCCTCTTGTCTTCAGCAATTACGAAGACTTCCAGTCCGGCACTGAGGCCGTTCGCCTCGGAGGAGTGCTCAACGCCGCCTTCCGCATCAGCGCCAACAACAAGATCGTCGTCCGCAACACGCTCACCCGGGACTCGGACAAGGAGGCCCGCGAGTTCCGCGGCTATGACGGCTCGAACGACTCCAACCTCTGGTCCCAGCGGCTGCGCTGGGTCGAGCGGTCGCTCGTTTCCACCAGCATCGAAGGCACCCATGCCCTGGTCGATCATGGCAACTGGAACTTCCGCTGGCAATTCACCACCGCCGAATCGCGCCGCGACGAGCCCGACATGCGCGAGGTCATCCGCGGCCAGCTCGACGATGGCCGCTGGAGCTTCGCTGCGCTCTCCAGCTCCGGCATGCGCTTCTTCAACGGCCTGAAAGAGCGTCTCTATGAGCCGCTCGGGGAAGTGTCCAGGCCCTTCTTCAGGGGGTGGTTCACCGGTGCTTTCACTGTCGGCTTCCGCGGCACCTTCCGCGACCGCACCTTCCAGGCGCGCCGCTTCCGTTACATCCCCGTCCGCTCCACCACGCTGAATCTGTTCGCGCCCTCCAACGAGCTCTTTGCGCGGGACAACATCCGCCCGGACGGCTTTCAGATCATCGAATTCACCCGCGCCACGGACCGCTACGACGCCACCATGGACATCTACGCGGGCTATGTCATGGCGGACGTCAACCTCGGCGCACGGCTCCGCCTCACCGGCGGCGTCCGCATCGAAGACGCCGACATCCAGGTCACCACGCTGGATCCGCTCATCCCCAACGCCCGCCCGCAGGTGGCCTCGCTGGTCAACCGCGATCCCATGCCCGGCATCAACGTCACCTATATGCTCACGCCCCGCCAGAACCTTCGTGCCGGGTTCTCCAAAACCGTTTCGCGCCCGGACTTCCGCGAACTCTCGCCGTTCGACTTTAACAACGTCTACGGCGGCTTCGTCACCCAGGGCAACCCGAACCTCGTCCGCGCCCGCGTCCAGAACACGGACTTCCGCTGGGAGTGGTTCCCGGGCGGCAACCGCCTCCTGGCGGCCAGCTTCTTCCACAAGGACTTCACCAACCCCATCGAAGTCACCATCCTGCCCTCCAACGACCTCCGCCAGACATTCATCAACGCAGCCGGCGCACGCAACGTCGGCTTTGAAGTCGAAGGCCGCACCACCCTGTCGGTCATCACTCCAAGACTTCGCGAGCTCTATTTGGGCGGCAATTATACTTTCGTCGACTCAAACATCCGCATCCGCCCGGGCGATGCCACCCTCCTCACCAGCAAAAGCCGCCCCCTCATCGGCACATCGCGTCACGTCTTCAACATCATCAGCGAATGGCGCAAACCGCGGTGGCGCTCGGAGGCCCGCCTCGATTACACCTTCGTCGGCCGCCGCGTCTCTGACGTAGGCACCTTCGGCGTCCCGGACATCTATCAGGAGCCGCTCACACTCGTTGATTTCAGCTATCGCTTTTACCTCGACGAAAAGGGGAACTACACGCTCCGTTTCACCGGAGAAAACCTGGCCAATAATCACTATCACTGGACCCAGGGAGAATTCACACAGCGTAGTTTCCGCCTCGGCCGCACGTTCACCGTCGGCCTGGCCGTCAACATTTTCTGATCCATGCCGGCCGCAGGCCGGCAAAAAACATCCACAGGAAGGAGCATCATGAGGACATTCGCCTGTCTGGCAACTGTTTTCACCCTGGCCTTTTCATCCGCCGCTGAAGCGGCGGAGCCGCTCCGGCAGGCTGACCAGGCCCTGCTGGACCGCGCGGCGGCGCTATCGACATACGAGACCGGCATCGCCGCGTGGATGTGGACCGACAAGATCTGGTACGGCTTCACCGAGAAGATCAGCGCACGGATCACGGTGAAGACCTACGGCGAAAAATATCCTTTCACGCTGGTGGCTTATCTGCAAAACAATCAGACGGGAGAAAAGCTCTATTTCCCTGCATTCACTGATCAGGCCACCGATATTTTCGGCAAGCAGCCGGGCGAATTCACGCCCGTGGTCATCACGGACGCCGAACGCGAGCCGCTGCTCGGCGAGGGCGGCCTGCTTGGTGGCGCACTCGACGCGCCTGACCAGCCCGGCATGTACACCCTCGCGCTCGAGTTCCGCGACTGGAACGGACTGAGGGTCCTCAAGACCCTTTACGCCAAGTTCGCCGTCGTCAGCGACATCGTCGACATCACCGGCAACATCGAGTCTGACCGCAGGCTCACCAACGACAAGCTCTACCGCATCAATGGCACCGTCTTCGTCCGCAACGGCGCCACGCTGACCATCGACCCCGGCACCGTCATCATCGGCCAGCCCGGCTCGGAGCCGCCCTCCGTGCTCGTTGTCACACGCAACGGAAAGATCCGGGCAGAAGGCACCCGCAGCCGGCCCATCATCATGACTTCCGCCCTGCCTCCGGGCGAGCGCAAGCGCGGTGATTGGGGCGGACTCATCCTGCTTGGCCGCGCGCCGGTGAACGTGGCCGGCGGCGAGTTCAACATCGAGGGCCTGCCGGCCACGGAAGACTCCCGCTTCGGCGGCAACGACCCCGATCACGACTGTGGCACGCTCCGCTATGTGCGCGTCGAATATGCCGGCTCCATCTTCGCCCCGAACAATGAAGCCAACGCTTTCACCTTCGGGGGCTGCGGCCGGAAGACGGTCGCCGAGTACCTCCAGGCCATCTATGGTCTCGATGACTCCTTCGAATGGTTCGGCGGCACCATGAACGCCCGATACCTGATCGGCGGCCTCGGCGCCGACGACTATCTCGACTGGCAGCTCGGCTACACCGGCAACATCCAGTTCGGGTTTTTCTACCAGGACGCGGACAACCCGGGCAACCGCGGCATCGAGGCAGACAACAGCGAGTTCGACCAGGGCGCCAGTCCGCTGTCCAGGCCGGTGGTCTACAACGTCACCTTCGTTGGCTCAGGGGTCCAGGGCTTTGACGAGGCCAATTCGCCCGGCATCTACCTCCGCCGCGGCTCTGGCGGCATCGTCAACAATGCCATCGTCACTCGCTTTTACAGCACCGGCCTGTACATTGACGGCGCGGCCACGGAAGCGCAGATCGATAACGGCAACATCCAGATGAACGGCATCCTGCTCTGGAAAAACAACATCGGCGGCAACGGCGCGGACACCATTGAAGGCCAGGTCCGCTCCGGTGCCAGCACCCAGTTTGCGCTCGGCCAGCGCGGTCAGGGCCGCCAGTTCCTGGTCGCCGACCCCATGCTGCGGCGCCCCTTCGAGGTCAACGACCCCGACTTCCGCCCGCTGCCGGAATCCGTTGTCTTCCGCGCCGGCTGGGTCCAGCCCCCGGACAACGGCTTCTTGGACCAGTCGGCCCGCTTCCTCGGCGCTGCCAGCGAGACGAAGTGGTGGGAAGAGTGGACCAACTTTGTCACCGACAAGGCCATCAAGCCCTGAACCATCACGCTCCGTGCACTCCGGCGCCGGTTCCCGCCCCGCGCGGGAGCCGGCGCTTGTGTTTCCGCTCGCCGGTTCGATATCGTACCCGGCAAGGAGCACAGCAGTCCCATGTCTCAGATCTCGCGACGCGACCTTCTCGCCGCCACGGCGGCCGTCGCTATTCCCGGCGCCCGCGCCGCCACCGATGGGAAACTCCGCGCCGGCCTGGTCGGCTGCGGCGGACGCGGCACCCAGGCCGTGACCGACCTGCTCGTCGGCAATGAAAACGTCGAGCTCGTCGCCATGGCTGACGTCTTCGAGGACAAACTCGAAAGCTCGCTGAGGAGCCTGCGCGAGGGCCGCGGCCTGAAACGGTACGAAGGCATCACCGTTCCGCGCGGCGGCCAGACGAAAACGATGACGATGCAAGACCTGATGAAGGACGTCCCTCCGCGCATCCAGGTCCCGCCCGAAAATCACTTCGTCGGCTTCGACGCTTACCGCAAGGTCATCGATTCGGGCGTCGACATCGTCATGCTCTGCACGCCCCCAGGCTACCGCCCCATCCACTTCGAGGCCGCCGTGCAGGCCGGCAAACACATCTTCACGGAAAAGCCGGTGGCCACCGACCCCGTCGGCTGCCGCCGCTTCATGGCCGCAGCAAAGCTGGCTGAAGAGAAGAAACTCACCGTCGTCAGCGGCGCCCAGCGCCACGCGCAGCGCGAATACATCGAAACCGTGGACCGGATCAGGAACGGCGCCATCGGTGAAATCCGCGCCCTTTATTCTCACTACTTCTCCGGCCCTGTTTTTCATGTGCAAAAGCGCGACCCGAACTGGTCCGACTTCGAATGGCAGCACCGCAACTGGTACAGCTTTGTCTGGATCTGCGGCGACCAGATCGTCGAGCAGCACTTCCACAACATCGACTTCATCAACTGGGTGATGGGGACGCACCCGGTGAAGGTCATCGCCACCGGCGGCATCTCCTGGCGCAAGGGCGACGAGCTCTACGGCAACATCTACGACCACATGGCCTCGGACTTCGAGTACCCCGGCGGCATCCGCTACTCGTCCCACTGCCGCCAGTACCCGCAGGGTTGCACACGCGATGTCAGCGACCTGATCGTCGGCACGAAGGGCGTCAGCAACGGAGTTGACCTCGCCTCCGGCAAGGGCATCAACCCTTACGTCCAGGAGCACATCCACCTGATCAGCTCGATCCGCGGCACCGGCCCGTACCGCAACGAGGCAATGATGGTGGCCGAGTCCACCATGACCGCCATCATGGGTCGCGAGTCGGCCTACTCGGGCATCGCCATCACCTGGGACATGATCATGAACTCACAGCTCGACCTGATGCCCAAGGCGTTCGATTACAAGCTCCAGCTCGCTCCCCCGCCGCTGCCCGAGCCTGGCAAGTACAAATTCATCTGATTCTGGATTTCACGTGAGCCCATCCCCGCCCCGCCCTCGCGGCGGGCGCGGGCTTTTTTTGCGTCCGTTGCCTCACCCCACAAAGCGCCAGCCCTTACGGAAAACCGGCTTCAGATACTGGTTCGCCTCCCGGTTGTTGGAAAACTCCATCCGCTGCGCGTCCCACAGCAGCTTGCCCTCGAAGCGCATGGCGATGACGCCCAGTAGCATCCAGGAGACAAACGGCGCCGCCACGTTGAAGTTCGAACAGGCCGGCTCGCCGCCCTTGCAGGCGCGGATCCAGTCGCGGTAATGCCCCGGCGAGCGCGTCAGCAGCGGCGGCGGCAGCCGGTAGTCCCTCATCCGCGCCGCCGGCACCAGCCGCGTGTTCTCGCCGTAGCAGCCGGTGGTCAGCATGCCCTTCTCGCCCACAAACAGGCTGCCGTTGATGTCCGGGTCGCCCAGCAGCTCGCCCTCCGGCACTCCTTCAATTTTCGGCACCTGCCTGCAACTGTCATACCAGGTGAGCGTCAGCGGCGGCATGTTGCCCCGCGCCGGAAATTCGAAGCGGATGATCGTGCGGTGCGGAAACGTGTACTTCCCCACGCCCTCCTTGAGGACACACTCGACGCTCGTCGGCCAGGCTTCGCTCAGCCGCAGCGCCATGTTCGGCGTGCCCAGAATGTGGCATGCCATGTCGCCGATGGCCCCGCAGCCGAAGTCCGGGAAGCCCCGCCAATGGTGCGGGCAATAGGCCGGGCTGTAAGGGCGCGGCAGCGACCCACCCAGCCACGCGTCCCAATCCAGCCATTCCGGCACCGGCGCCTCCCTGGGCTCCACGCTCGGGTCCTGCGGCCAGTACTTGCCCGGCCGGTCCGTCCACGCATGCACCTCGCGTACGTCGCCGATGTCGCCCGCCCAGACGATCTCGCATGCCTGGCGCGCGCCTTCGTTCGAATAGCCCTGGTTGCCCATCTGCGTGGCCACGCGATATTTCTGCGCCGCCTTCAGCAGCTCCTGCGCCTCCCAGACCGTGCGCGTGAGTGGCTTCTGGCAGTAAACGTGTTTGCCCCGCACGATCGCCCACATCGCCGCCGTTCCGTGCATGTGGTCGGGACAGGAGACGAGCACCGCATCGATGTTCTTCTCCTCGCGGTCGAACATCCGGCGGAAGTCTTTGTACTTCGGGACCTGCGGAAACTGCCGGTAGGTGCGTTCGGCGCGCCGGTCGTCCGGGTCCGCCATCGCCACGATGTTCTCCGTGGCGGCGCAGTTCATGATGTCGGAATAACCTTTTCCGCCCGCCCCAATGGCGGCGATGTTCAGTTTCTCGTTGGGACTCTTGTAGCCGACCGCTTTCAGCGACGGCGCGCTGCCGTAGCCGCCGGCGGGCACGGTGCCCGCCAGCAGCGCGCCAAAGAAGACGTGGCGGCGCGAAGGTCCTTCGTTTCGCATGTCCCGGTTCTCCTCGGCAGAAAATCGCCTTTATCCTACCGGAAGCAGCGGACACGCGCTATGCGGCCCCTCCGTCAAGCGACGCGGCGAAGGCGCGCACGCGCTCCGCAATCTCGTCCCGAATGCGCCGGAACGACGCCAGCCGCGTCTCTTCGTCCCCTTCCACGGCCGCCGGGTCCTCGAAGCTCCAGTGGATCCTTTCGGCGACGCCCGGAAACACCGGGCACGTCTCGGCCGCGTTGTCGCACACGGTGATCACATACCGGAACTCCGTTCCGAGATACTCGTCCAGATGCTTGGAGCGATGCCCGCTGATGTCGATGCCGATCTCGCGCATCGCCGCGATCGCTTCGGGCCGGACGCGACTCGGCTTCGAGCCCGCGCTGTGGATCTCAAATCGATGCCCCAGCGCCTCCCGCAGCAGCCCCTCGGCCATCTGGCTGCGCGCCGAATTGCCGGTGCAGAGAACCAGGATCTTTTCCTTCACGGCTTCCTCGCCCGGATGTACGCGCTCAGGAACCGGCCGGCGGCGGCAGCGGCGGCCTCTTCCACATCGATGCCCGCTTCCGCCAGAAACTGCCGCGCGTCCTCAACATCATAAACGCGGTAGGGCTCGATGGAGACATCCGTGAATCCGGCCGCTTCCAGTCTGCGCCGGTATTCGCTCTCTTCCAGCGCCCCCGCAATGCAGCCGGCCCACAGTTCGATGCTGCGCCGGATCCGCTCCGGCACGTCGCCGCGGACCACCACGTCCGCCACGGCCAGCCGCCCGCCCGGTTTCAGCACCCGGAAGATTTCCCGGAACACGCGGTCCTTGTCTGCGGAAAGGTTGATGACGCAGTTGGAAATCACCACGTCCACCGAGGCCGCCGGCAGCGGAATGTTTTCGATCTCGCCCTTGAGAAACTCCGCGTTCTCGACCCCCGCCCGGCGCTGGTTTTCCCGCGCCAACGCGAGCATCTCATCGGTCATGTCGAGCCCGTAGGCCTTGCCCCCGGGCCCAACGCGGCGCGCAGAAAGCAGCACGTCGATGCCGCCGCCGCTGCCCAGATCCAGCACGGTCTCGCCCGGCCGGAGCTCCGCCATCGCCGTCGGATTGCCGCAACCGAGCGACGCAGCCACGGCCGTCTCCGGCAGCACCGCGGTCTCCGCCTCTCCATACAGGCCGTCCGTGATCGGGTCCGGGCCACAGCCCGACCCCGACGCGCAGCACGACGCGGCTTCTCCGCCCAGCACCTGCAACGCCGCCTGGGCATACCGCCGCTTCACGGCCTCCTGAATTGGTCTGTCTTCCATTTATCGCCTGCTCCTTTCCGACTTCGGACCACACGCTCCCACCACTGCCGCCGGCTCCACTGCCGCACTCCGCGTGCAGCACTCGGCATACAGAAACGTAAGCAGCTCTCTCAGCGCTTCCGTCTCGGCCGAGTACCACAGGTACGTCCCTTCCCGCCGCACCCGCACCACCCCGGCATGGCGCAGCTTCTCGAGATGGTGCGACAGCGTCGAGGCGGGAATCTCCAGCTCTTCCTGAATCTCGCCCGCGGGCATCCCCTGCGGATGCGACGCCAGCAGCAGGCGCATGATCCGCAGCCGCTGCGGCGCCCCCATCGCCGCCATCATTCCGGCCAGGCGGTCGACGTCGGCCACCGGCTCCCTCTTCCTTTTCATATTTCTAGTTTAGTCGAAAATATGCGGGACGCAAGCAGGGCGCCATTCAACGCCTGTAAAGAACGGAAGCCGACCACGCGTGGCCCTCCAGCGGCGTCAGCCAGGCGCGGATCGCGTAGTCGCCCTTCGGCCAGTCCGCGACGGGGATCTCGGCGACCCACGTCCGTTCCCCGCGAATCTCCTCCCGCCCCATCACCGTGAGGAACGCCCGGCCCGCGGACCAGCGGTAGATCTCTCGCCCCTCGGCGTCGTAGGCGGAGATATCGAATCGTTGGCTGCTCGAAAACGTGAGCACCAGCGGCCAGTCCAGCGTGTGGCGGAGCGTGAGCATCGCCAGCATCCGGTCGCCGGCCGGCATCAGCGAAAGCTCAAAGCCGGCCTGCGGCGCGCGGACATAGGTCACGCCGCCGAGCCGCGCGTAGATGAGATCATACGTTCGCGGTCCGGCGAGGGTGATCCGCTCACGCCGCAACAGCCCCACCCACGGCAGCCAGTCCTCCGTGGCGAGCCCCGCATCCATGCACGGCCCCGGCTCATACCGCACACGCAATACGTTCTCAAATTCCCCAACGGGGCCGGCATAACGCGCGCTGCGTGTCTCGATTCGGGCAAACCGGTTGCACGGATCGGCCGCCGTCTCGAAAGGCGCTCCTTGCCCGGAGGCTGCGTCCAGGTAGACCCGCTCCCGGCCTTCGCGCTCGTCCCAGACAAGCAGGCGGCCTTCGTCATCGCTGCGGAGCCAGGCTTCCCCGCCCCCCACCAGCCCGCGCACGGCCCGGTACTCGCGCCCGTTGAAGGTGGCTGCGCGGCCCGCCTCCACCGTAAAAGTCCCCTGCGGCCCGCTGTAGACCCACAGATTGCCCTCGTCGAGCGGCAGATACACCGTCTGCGCCGAAAGCGCGGCGGCAATCAGACTAAGAATAAAAGTTCTTGTTCCACACATGGCGCCGCAACACCTCCAGAATGGGCTCGGGCAGCGGCCCCAGTTCGGAGACGCCGGCGTTCATCTCCACGTTGCGCACGCGGCGCATCCCGGGGATCACGGTGGAAACAGCCGGATGGGAGAGGCAGAAGCGCAGCGCCGTTTCGGCCAGCGGGCGGTCCAGGCCCGCGGCCCGCAGGTCGGCCACCAGCGCCTGCACGCGCTCATATACCTGCCGCTTGCGGTCCCCGCGGAAGTAGAAGGCGCGGAACTCTCCGGGGTCGAACTCCGTCTCCGGCGTGATCGTTCCCGTCAGCGCGCCTTCGTCCAGCGGGCACCGCGCCAGCACGCCGATGTTGCGCTCCTGGCACAGCGGGAACAGGCGCTGCTCGGGCGTCTGATCGAAGATGTTGTAAATCACCTGCACGGTGTCAATCAGCCCGGTGCGAATCGCCTCCAGCGCCGAGTCGGGCTGATGGTCGTTGATCGAAATGCCCCAGAAGCGCACTTTGCCCGCCTTCTTCGTGTCTTCGATTGCGCGGCGCCATTCGTCGCGATCCAGCCACTCCGGGTTCCACACATGGAACTGCTGGAGGTCCAGCGTCTCCACGCCGAGATTCTTCAGCGACGTCTCCGTGCAGCGGATGACGTAGTCATATGGGAAGACTTCTTCAATCCCGATGCCCGGCTGCGCCGGCCAGATGCGGTTCTTCGGCGGGACCTTGGTCGCCACCCGGGCCTGCGCCCCGGTCTCGCGCAGCGTCTCGCCGATGATGCGCTCGCTGTGCCCTTCGTTGTAAGCCAGCGCCGTGTCGATGAAGTTCACGCCGAGCTCCAGCGCCCGTCGCAGCGCGGCCCGCGCCTCTTCTTCGGAATGGCCGCGCCACTGGTTGCCGCCAAGGCCCCAGGCGCCGAAGCCGATTTCGGAAACTTCAAAACCTGTTCTGCCGAGCGTACGTCTCCTGATCACGAACCCATAATAGTGGAGGGAAGCGATGCGCGCCCTGATGCTCCTCCTGCTGCTGGCTGCCGCCGCCTGGGCGCAGCAGTTCCGCCTCTACCTCAAGGATGGCGGCTGGCACATGGTCCGCGAATACCAGGTGCTGGAGGACCGCGTCCGCTATTACTCCACTGAGCGCAGCGAATGGGAGGAGATCCCGCTCGCGCTGGTCGATCTGAAGCGCACCGAAGAAGAACGAAGGTCGCGGATCGAGGCGGAAAAGAAGGAGGCCGAAGCCGCCGACGCCGAAGAAGCGTTCGAGCGTGAAATGGCCCGTCAGATCGCCCGCATTCCCGTCGATGCCGGCCTCTATTACTTCGATGGGAACGAAGTCCGCGAGATCAAACGCGCCGGGCTGAAGTCGGTCGCCAGCAGGAAACGTACCGCGTTGAAGATCCTTGTGCCCGTCCCGGTGGTCGCCGGCAAGGCCTTCCTCGAGCTGCCCGGCCAGCATGCCGCGGTCACGGTCGCCGGCGAGCGCCCCGAACTCTACTTCCGTATCGACTGGACCGCCCCTTTCACGCTCGTCCGCGTCAGGCCCAAGCCCAAGGGCGAAGGCCGCGTCGTCGGCATCCTCCAGACCGAGCCGATGACCAAAATGGCCTTCTTCGAGTTCGAGACCGTGGACATCTTCCGTCAGCAGCTCAAAAGCGACCTGTTCAGGATTTGGCCCGCCAAACCGCTGGAACCGGGTGAGTACGCGCTGGTCCAGTACTCGGAAGGCGAGGCCGCCGACAGCGGCGAAATCCTCGTCTGGGATTTTCGCGTCGTCAGGCCGGCCGCTTCCCCGTAACGTCCCGGAAAAACTCAATCGACTCGCGCGCCGCGCGCTCCCACCGGAACAGCCTCTCCGCCCGCGCCCGCGCCGCGGCCCCCAGCCGCCGCCGCTCGTCCGGACTCTCGATCAGGCGCAGGATCGCGCCGCGGATCTCTTCCACGGATTCGGGATTCACCAGCACCGCCGTGTCTCCGGCAATCTCCGGCAGCGCGCTTACGTTTGAGGTGACACAAGCAACGCCGCACGCCATCGCCTGCGCCACTGGCAGCCCGAACCCCTCGTACAGCGAAGGATAAACCACCATCGTCGCGCCGCGGATCAGCTCCGGGAGCTGCGGCTCCGGGAAGTAGCCCATCCACCGGATGCCCTCGCCCGCGCTCCGCAGACGGTGCACCGTCGCCTCGCAATGCCAGCCCGCGCCCCCGGCCAGCAGCAGTTCGTATTCACGGCGGACGCCCGCCGGCAGCCGTTGCCAGGCGTCCAGCAAGCGGTCCACGTTCTTTCGCGGCTCAATCGTGCCCACAAACAGCACATAGGGCTTCAGCCGCGGCGGCGGTTCCGGCGCCTCGAAATACGCCTCAGCCACGCCGTTGTAAATTGTGCGGATCCGCTCCGGCGGGATGCCCAGCACCTCGATTGCGTCCTGACGCGTGCGCTCGCTCACCGCGATCAGGCCCGCCGCCCGCCCGATCACGCGCGCGGCGAACTCGCGGTCCGCGCGCACGTTGGCTGTCGAGTGCAACTCCGGGATCTTCCAGGTGGTCAGATCGTGGATGGTTGCCGTCACCGGCATCCGTTGCGGAGGCGTGCGCACCTGATTCGTGCAGTGGAAGACGTCGGCGCTTCCCACAAGCCATTCCGGAAACGGAATGCGGGCGCGCTGGTTGGCTACCGCCATCAGCATTCCCACCCACGTGGTCCATCGCCCCGACACGCTCTCTTCATGCCTGAGCGGCCCAGGCCGCATCGGCGGGTAAAGAACAATCTCGTCCGGCGCCGCCTCCTGAAGCGCGCGCACCCAGTGATAGAGCGCCGTCTTCACTCCGGCGCTCCGCAGCAGCAGGGGCGTGCAGTCAATGGCGATTCTCACCGCGGCTTCATTCCATTCTGCGGTTGGCCAGCAGCCACTTTCCACCGGATTCATACACCCGGTGGACCCGCTCCCGCCCGAGCAGCTCCTCGAGCACCGCAAGCTTCGGCCCCTCCGCCACCATCCAGACGAGCGCCGGCCGCGACCATTCCTCCTTCAGCTCCGCATCGTCCAGAAACACGTCCGGCGCGCCGGGAGCATAAGAGCCATATTCCAGGTTGTGATACCGGCCCCGCCACAGCAGCGCCCGGTCCAGGTCGGCATAAAAAAAGACAGAGCTGAAAACGTAATATTGGTCGCCGAAAATCACCGTGCCTTTCGGAGACTTTTTCAGCTTTTCCGCAATCGGATAACTGCTCAGATAAGGATCGAACACCTGCATCGCCAGGCGCGCCGCGTTCAGAAACAGCACCATCATCAGCGCCGCGCCCAGGTGCGTCGCCCGCGGCCGGAAGCGCCAGCAGGCCGCCGCGCCTGCGGCGAACGCCAGGGCCGCCAGCGCCAGCGGCAGTTTCAGGTACGCGAAGGACTCGATTGTCAGGTCACCCATGTGGCCGAGCGAGAGCGTGTAGAGCTCGGGATGCTTCGCAAGCGACCGCGAAATGTCGCCCGGGGCCGGCAGCCCCCACACCCGGACGAGCAGCCCCCCGGCGGCAAGTGCCGCCACGGCGCAGACCACGCCGAGAACGCGCGCCTGGCGCGCCAGCCGCTCGCGCGCTTCCGCCATGCCCAGCCCCAGCAACAGGGCGAACGCCGGGTAGGCAGGCATCGAATAGTATTCCTGTGTCGTCGAAAACGTGAAGAACACCATCACGAATCCGGCCCAGCAAAGGAGCATCCGCAGCATGCGGCGAGCGCGCGAATCCTCTCCCGTCCTCACGCCCAATACCGACGGCAGATAGGCCGACCATGGAAAAAACCACACCAGATGCAACAGCCAGAACAGATGCCGCGGCACCGTGTTATAGTCGCGCGGCCAGCGCCGGTTCAGAAACCGCAGAATGTGTTCGTTGAAAAAATAGAACCAGAAAAATCCGCGGTATTGGCCCGGCCCGGCCGTCATCGAAAAGTCGAAATACGGGGGATTTCTCAGCGTTGCCAGCACATGCCACGGCGCGGCAACCAGCAGAAACAGCAGCGCACCGGAAATGGGGCGCAGCCGCCGCCATGCCTCCCGGTCGAGCAGCCGTCCCTGCCAGGCAAGCCACAGCAGGCCGGCCGCACCGGGGAACACGGCCCCGATCAGCCCCTTGAGCAACACCCCGGCGCCCATCGCCAGCGCCATCACCGCCGCCCACAGCCGTGGCCGCGGCTCGTCTTCATCGAGCGCCCGCAGCATTGCCCAAATGGCCAACGCCACCGCCAGCGTGAGCGTGATGTCCGGAATCAGAATGCGCGTGAAGAGGAATGTCCCGATGGCCGTCCCGAGCGCCAGCGCGGCGAAAAACCCGGCCGCCTCGCTGAACGCCCAGCAGCCCATCAAATAGACCAGCGCTGCCAGCCCGAGCACGGACAGCGCCACCGGCAGCCGCGCCGCCCAGTCGTGCACGCCGAACAGCGCGTAGGAACAGGCGATCATCCAGTACTTGAGCGGCGCCTTCTCGAGGTAGGGCACGCCGTCCAGCCTCGCCGTCACCCAGTCGCCCGACATGAGCATGTTCCGCGCGATCTGCGCCTGCACCGCGTCAACGTCGTCGAGCAGATGCGGCGGCGAAAACAGCGCCGGCGCGTAAATCAGCGCCGCCAGTCCAAGCACCAGCGCAAGCCTTGTCAGGCGTGGACGTTCCATCGTCTCATCCAGAGCAGCAGCGTCAGCAGTCCCCAGAGCTGATAGCCGTAGTTGGCCCGGCGCCGGAGGTGGTCCCGCAGGATCCGTTCAACGGCTTCTGCATGAAAGAGGCCCGTGCGCCGCACATTGTCGGCCGACAGCACCTCCTCGGCCAGCGGCCGCAGCGGGCCGCGGAACCAGCGGTGCGCCGGAATGTCGAAACCCTCCTTCGGCCGCTCGAGCACCGCCGGCGGCAGCTTGCCGCGCATCAGCTCCCGCAGCACGAACTTCAGCACCGGACCGCGCACCTTGAAATCCTCCGGCAGGCGCGCGGCAAACTCCACAATCCGGTGGTCCAGAAATGGCGGCCGCACCTCCAGCGAATGCGCCATGGACATGCGGTCGCACTTGTAGAGAATGTCATCCGGCAGGTAATATTTCTGATCCACCCACAGGAACCGGTTCAGTTCTCCGCCCAGGAAGGCCTCCGTGGGCAGCTTGTGCATCAGCTCGCCGGGACGCGGATACCGCGCCGCATCATACAGCGCCCGCCGGGTCTCTTCGTCAAGAGACCCATTCCAGTAAAAGTGCGCGTCATTTGCATCGAGCAGCGTGCCTTCCAGAAACCGCTTCAGCTTGTATTCAAAGCTGATCTTCTCGTCGGACACGGGCAGCAGCCTCGCGCAGGCCAGCGCCGCACGGCGCATCCAGGCGGGAAAGCGCCGCGCGCGGGCCGCCAGCGCATCGGCCCGGTAGGTGAGATAGCCGCCGAAGAGCTCGTCGCCGCCTTCGCCGGAAAGCGCCACCTTGACATGCTGCCGTGTCATCCGCGACAGGTACCACACCGGCAGCGCGCCGGCGTCGGCCGAGGGCTCGTCTGAATAATAGCTGATCTGATCGATCGTTTCGGCGAGATTTTCCTCCGGATTCAGATCGAATTCCGTGTGATCGGTCCCATAATGGCGCGCCACCATGCGGAAATATTCGCTCTCATCGTGCGAATATCCGCGGAAAGAGATGGAAAAGGTGTGCAGTCCCGCCGCCTCCTGCGCCGCATAATGCAGCACCGTGGAGGAGTCCAGCCCGCCGCTGGCCCACACGCCCAGGGGCACATCGGCGATCAGGTGTTCCCGCAGCGAGAGCCGCAGCAGCCGGTCGAGCTCTTCTTTCGCGTCCTCCAGCGTCAGCTTCGGGTCCGGCTGGAGACGGAGCTGCCAGTAGAATTCCCGGCGGATGGATCCATTTTCCCATTCGAGCAGCTCGCCGGGCATCAGCTTCTCCACGCCCTCCACCAGCGTGTAAGGCGCCGGCGTCCAGTTGAGCGCAAGATAGTAGCTCAGCCCGTTGCGGTCCAGGCGCCGGACGACTTCCGGGTGGTGCAGGATGGTCTTGACTTCCGACCCGAAGTAGAGATCGCGCCCGTGGTGAAAAATATAGAGCGGCTTGATCCCCATCCGGTCCCGCGCGAGCACCAGCCGCCTGCGCCGCTCGTCCCACAGCGCGATGGCGAACATCCCCCGCAGCCGTTCAAAGCAGCGCGTGTCCCATTCCAGAAAGGCGCGCAGCGCCACCTCGGTGTCGGACGACGTGCGGAAAACATGCCCGCGTTCTTCCAGCTCGCGGCGCAGCTCGCGGTAGTTGTAGATCTCGCCGTTGTGAACGATGACGGTGTTGCCGTCCGGGCTGAACATTGGCTGATCGCCGTGTTCGAGGTCAATGATCGACAGCCGCGTGTTGCCAAGCGCCGCCACCTCGGACTCATGAAAGCCCAGCCCGTCCGGCCCCCGGTGACGGATCAGGCCGAGAATGTCCCGGATCCGCCCCGGCTCGGCCGGATGGTCGAGCTTCGTGTAACCCGCAATCCCGCACACAAGCCATCAGGATAGCAACCGGAAGAGCCCGCCTTCACTCCGCCGGTCCCACAGAAAAAAAATCGCCCCCGCCCCGGACGGCTCCATGCCGGGGCGGGGGCAGCTCCACAGGGGTCGTCTTGCGGTCAGGGGTCAGAACACGAATCGCGCCGTCAGCTGCGTCCGGCGCGGGTAATTGGCCTGCGTCGACGCGATGGCCTGCCCGAACTGCGCTGATGTCACCGTCGTGTTCGGCGCCGGGAACAGCGGATGGTTCATCGCGTTCAGGAATTCCGCACGGAACTGCACGTTGAGCCTCTCATTGAACAGCTTTGTGTTCTTGAAGAGGCTCAGGTCGAAATTATTGACTTCGTGCGCCCGCAGGAAGCTGAACCTGGGCGGGAACCAGCGGTAGTTGCGGTCCAGTTGATACGCCGCACGGCGCTCGAAGCCCGCATCGACGTTGAACCACCGCTCCACCGTCCGCTGGTCGCGCGGAAGACGGATGTCCTTGATGTTTCCAAGGAAAATGATGTTGCCGAAGTTGATCGGCGCGCCGCTCTGGAACGTATACACGCCGTTGAGCTGCCAGCCGCCGAGGAAAAGATTCGTCACAGGCCCCCAGTTGCTGCCGAAGGCCTTGCCACGTCCGAACGGCAACTCCCAGATGCCGTGCACCACCAGCCGGTGCGGCCGGTCCAGGTCGCTGATCACCTCCACCGGGCGCGGCGCGTTCGTCACCAGCGTTTCGGTCGCCTGCATGAACTTCGAGAACGTGTAGGACGCGCCGACCGTGTAGCCGCGCGAGAATCGGCGCTCAAGGGAGGCCTGGAGCGCGTGATACCACGAGTAGCCGTCAAAGCGCGAGGCATTCACCGCATCAAAATGCGGATACGGCCGCAACAGGCGCTCCCGCGCGATGTTGGCTCCAATGAACGAGCTCGTGGCCCCTTCCGGCATCAGCCCGCGGAATGGGTTGGGCAGGTTCTGTGAGAGGTAATTGATCCGGTCGTTGTCCCGCAGCAGACTGTGGCTGAGATACTCGATCGGCGTCGCGTTGAAGTTCTGGCCGATCTCGATGTGCGTGCCGCGGTTGCCGACGTAATTGACCTCGGCCACATATCCCTTGCCCAGGGTGCGCTGGATGCCAAACTGCCAGCGCTGCATGTAGGGCCGCAGCGGATACTCGTTGAAGAACGTCACCGAGTTGCCCACCAGCGTCTGGTAGCCCTGACCCGCACCGACCGGCCGCAGAAGCCCGTCCGGGAACGGATCGGAGAGCGTCCGGATGAACGTGTATCCGTCCAGTGTCGGAATATATGGCGTGTTCCGGTTGAAGCCGCTCATGATGACGTCGCCACGGCGCTGGCCCAGGAATCCGAAAAAGATTCCATAGCCGCCGCGCAGAACCGTCTTGTCATTCCACTGGTAGGCAAACCCGAAACGCGGCATCCAGTTGTTCTTCGGCGTATGGTACAGCTCGCGCGGCTCCCCGTTGACGCCGGCGAAGGTGATCCCGCCGCGGGTGGCGAACTGCTCCGGCGGCACTTCCGGCGTCGGGTTCTTCGCGTACGCGGCCCGCGCCGCGGCCTCAAAGGGCTGCGTATAGCTCGCATCAAAACGCCGCACGCTGCGGTTGAACCGTTCCGTCAGCGGGCCGTCCCATTCCCACCGGATGCCGAGGTTCAGCGTCAACCGCCGGCTGACCTTCCAGTCGTCCTGGAAAAACCACGCCCACGAGAGCGACTGCTCGGCGTAGCTGTCGTTGATGGCCACATAGCTGGACGAAGTCGGCAACCCAAGCAGGAACGCCGCCACGGACTGCCCCAACTGGTTCGGCGCCGTGGGCGAATTGTCGAGCGGTCCCCGTGTATAGGTGGCATCAAAAATGAACCGCCCGCTCTGGTCATTGCTGTAGAGCTGGCTCGTCTCCCGATAGGCGCGGAACTCGGTGCCCGTCTTGATCGTGTGACGCGCAAACACTTTCGTCACAATGCCTACGAAGTTGTGCGTATCATTGGGACGGTTCTCGCCCGTAAAACCCGTGCCCTGGTAGCCGGAAATGTCAAAACGCGGGAACCGCCGTACAGCGGGATCAATCGCGTTGGCGAAGGAGGCCGGGAAGCCGAGCGTCGTCAGATCAAACCCTTTGGCCGCCGGATTCCCGTCCTGCCTGCGGATAAACCGGTTGTACCCATAGCGGAGGTTCAGCACCATGGTCGGGCTCAGCGTCCAGACGTCGTCGAGCACGGCCGCCCGCGAAATGAACCAGAACGCCTGCCCTGTCGCCAGGTTGTTGAAGTAATTGTTGTAGAAGCTGTCGCGGTCGTACCAGCTCGTGCGCACATAGAGCCGGTTTGAGGAGGTCAGGTTGTGGTCCACTCGAAGCGTGTTGGAAAGGTAGTCGGCCTCCTCCATCAGCTCCGGCCGCAGATAGTTGTTCGTGCCATCCGCATTGCCCGGCTGGAGGGGCTTCGGATAGTACGTGTCCAGGACCTTCTTCGCAATCGGGTTGAACAGCGAGGGCGGAATGATGTTGCCCGGGAACGGATCGGACTGGAAGCGCCCGCCCGAGGCCGGCCGCCGCGTCCACGGGTTGTAGATCTGGAAGCTGCTGGAAACGTTCAGCAGCGCCGAAAAGTCGCCGTTCTTCATCGCTTCGGTCGGCACCGTCGGCGTGCCGTTGTTGCGCGGACGGCCTTCCTTGATGCCTTCCATGCCCCACATGAAGAACGTGCGGTTGCGCCCGTTGTACAGCTTTGGAATTGTGATCGGCCCGCCGAGCGTCGCGCCGTAGCGGTGATAGTAGAAATCAGGCCGGGCAATGCGGTTGCGATTGGCAAAAAAGTCATTCGCAAACAGCGACGGCGTCATGTTCGTGTAGTACCCGGTCCCGTGGAACTGGTTGGTGCCGGACTTGATGCTGATGTTGGTGACGCCCCCTTCGGTCTGGCCAAACTGCGCGTCGAAGGTCGCCGTCTGTACTTTGAACTCCTGGATGAGGTCAGCCGGCGGCACGTAGCTGGCGATCACCTCGCCCGCGTTTGCCGTTGCCGTGCTCACCGCGCCATCGATGGTCACGTCGCTGCGATTGGCGCGCGTCCCGTCCATCGCATATCCGACAATGTGGGTCGGCTCAAATGGCCGGTCCAGCCGCGGATCGCGCGTGAAGGAAACGCCTGCCGCCAGTCCGATGAGGAAGTACGGGTTGCCGTGCGGCACCGGCAGCTCCTGAACCCGGCGTTGATCGACCACCGCTCCCGTCGAGGCCGTTTCGGTCGCCAGCAGCGGCGTCTCTTCCGTTACCGTGATGCTTTGCTCCGCCGCGCCGACCTCCAGCTGCACATTCACTGCCAGCCGGTCGTCCACGCGCACCTCAATGTTGTCCCGGATCGCCTTCTTGAATCCCGGCATTTCCACGATCACCTGATACTGGCCGGGAATCAGATACAGCGCCGTGTATACGCCGGCATCGTTCGTCGTCAGCGTCTGACGCGTGCCCATTGCCTTGTTGATCACTTCCACGCGTGCGTTCGGGACCACCGCGCCCGACGGGTCGGTCACGATGCCCGTAATCGCCCCGCGCGGATCCTGCGCCATGCCCGCCAGGGCAAGCATCGCGCAGAGACCCAGAATCCACACAATGCGAGACTTCATATTCCTTCCTTTCACCTGTTCTCGCCGCTCTGGCGGACTACGCGCCCGCCTCGCGGCTCTGTTGTCGTGCTCCCACTGGATTCTGAAGACACGCCGCCAGGCTCCTGCCAGGCAACGAGCTTCACCGTGCCGAGAAGCCCACTGGGCTCCGGCTGCAAAACCCTCATGTCCTGCATCTGGAACCGTTCGCCGTAGGCGGCCGCCAGCACCCGGTAGTCGGGCTCGCCCAGCCGCGCCAGCAGGTTCAGATTCGTGTTGGCCACTTCAATGCGGATCCGGTTCTCGCCCGCCCGCAGCCAGCGGCTCACATCCAGCCGGTAGGGCGGCGCGAACACGGCCCCGGCCCTCTGCCCGTTGACGTACACCACCGCCGCATCGCGCACCGGCGCGGCCAGCCACGCCCGCATCCCGTTCTGCCGCGGCGGCCCGGGCGCCAGCGGCTCGGCCGGCCCGAACGCGAGCCACGCCTGCCGCAGTCCGCCTTCCACCTGCACCGTCTTCTCGTAAGCAGCCACGCCAGAGTAGTACCGGGTCTCCTCGTCCTCGGTCCAGGACCGCAGCCGGTCGAACCGCACCTTCCGGCCCGTGTCGAGGAACGTCACTTCCCAGTCCGTGCTCAGGTCCAGCTCCCGGCCGCGCAATTTCATCGTCTTCGTCGGCGTCACCGTAGCACCGCCCAGCAGCGCGACGGACCCATACGGCGGGAGCTCGATCTCGCCGGAAAAGGCCGTCTTCTCTCCGGTCAACAGGTCCCACGCCACCGCAGGCGCCGGACTGGAGCGAAACTCCAGCCACCCCTGCCAGGGCCGGTTGTCCGTGTTCACCAGGAAGAACACGTCGCCGTCCTCCAGCCGCCGGTGCGCATAGCCGAGCGACGCGCTCGCCGGCGTCCAGCGCACGGGCGGAGCCAACGCCGCCCGCAGCGCCTCTCCGAGCCGGGCCTCGTCTTCCACATACACCGTGCGGCCGAGCGCCCCCAGCCGCTCCATCGCCGCCTGCACCGCCCGGTCGTTTTGCTCGTGGTTCCGATATCCGGGCGACAGCCGCGGCCGCTTCCCCACCAGGAACACCCACCCGCCGCGTTCGACAAACCCGCGAATCTTCTCAATCGACTCCGGCTCCATCCGCTCCACCCGCGGCAGCACAATGGCGCGATAGACGGCCCGCGAAAACGCCTCATCCAGCAGCCCGTCGTCGGTCGCGTCAAAGTTGTAGCCGGCCTCGAGGATCTGCGGAATCACCGCCGGGCCAATTGCCTCCGCCACCCCGTGGTCGATCGAGACCCGCCCGCTCGCAGCCGAGAACCGCGCCCGAATGTCTCCTACCGGGACGTAGAGCAGCACGTCCGCTACCGGCTCGCCCTGCCGCAGCAGCCAGCTCGCCCGCTGGAGATACTGCGCCAGGTCCGGCATCACGCCCCACCACGGGTTCAGGTCATTCAGCGCCGCGGCCGCATAGAACCCCCAGCCCGGCCGGCCCGCCTCGGGCGGCGAATACGGCCAGCCGTGGCCGATCAACTGGTTGATCCCCTGGATGAAGTGGATGTCCGCCTCTGCCTTGATGTCCAGCGGGTTGGCCGCGAACGTCGGCGAATGCAGCCACGTCCAGGTCTCCGACGCCGTCACCGGCCGGCGCAGAATGTGATTCGCGCTCGAGGCCCATCGCGACGCGCTCAGACGCTTCCACTGCGTCTGCTCCCCATCGGCCAGATCCACGTAGCGCTGGCTGGCCAGCGTCACCGGCGGAATCCCGTAGATCTGCGCCCGGAACCGCACGCCCTGCCGCCGCGACCACTCCCAAAGCGGCTTCAGGAACCGCTCTTCGGCCAGCTCGGTCAGCGTCAGCGCCCAGTCGTGCCGGATCCGCGCCTTCTCCTCATTCCATTCGCCGACGAGCGCCGGCAGGTGCGGCATCAGATCATAGCCGCGCCGCCGCCGGAACTCCTGCGGCAGATCCGTCGTCCAGTCCGCCCCGTACACCTCCAGGCTGTCGCAGAAGATCGCGTAAGGCGGAGCGCCCCGCAGCGCGTTCAACAATGGCCCGCCCACCGTCTCCAGATAGCGGTTCAGCGCTTCGCGGCTGTAATGGTCGATGACAAACCCTTCCGCCCCCACCGCGGCCCGCTTCACCATCTGACCCGTCTGGCTTTCAATGAAGCGGAGCCCCACCTCCGGGTACTCGCCCACCACGCGCTCGCCCCACCGCAGTTGCGGCGGACGCCCCAGCGGCTCCACGCGCAACCTCTTCGCTGCCAACTCCCGCGGGATCTTCGGCCCGCCAAACGGCCACCCGCTGCCCAGGGTCACGTCCACCCGCAGCCCCAGCTCACGCCCTTTCCGGGAGGCAAACTCGAGCGCCTCCAGAAATTCTTTCGAAACAAAGCGGAGATTGCGAACCCCATTTTCAGGATCGTCCAGCGTGAGCGGGTATACCGGCTGGATCTCCACCCCACCGATCCCGGCCGCCTTCATCGCCTCGAGCTCCCGCGCAAGCTCCTGCCGGGTGACCGCCGGCCCGAACCACCACCACCGCATCATGATCCGGGCCTCGGCGGGAGGGTTGGCCAGCGTCTTCGCCACCTGTTCGACGGTAGCGCCGCCGGCGCTCATCAGGATGGTCAGGGCCAGACCCCACATTCGCCACATGGCCAAGCTCCATGGCTGTACCCGCACGGGTGCGCGGGAGTCACGCGCTCCCATCAGACAGATATATCAGTCAGCCCTCGTGCGAAGCAACATTGCGTTACACTGGGACTACCTCACCATCGAATACAACGCGGTTTCATGCAATGATGGGGCAGGAAGAAGTTTCTAAAAAATTCTTGAAATCGGCAGTGTAACGCCTTGGAATCGCATCCTGTCTACAGGTTCGGGCCTTACCGGCTGGATGCCGCAGCCAAAGTCCTGTTCCGCGGCGACCAGCCGGTTCACCTCACCCGGAAAGCCGTTGAGACGCTCACCGTTCTGGCCGCCCGATCTCCCGAAGTGGCCACCCGGGAGGAGATCATGGCCCAGGTCTGGCCGGACCGGATCGTCGACGAGGCCAACCTCGCCCAGAACATTGCCATGATCCGGAAGGCGCTGGCCGCTTCCCCCGGAGAGCCGGCCTTTATCGAGACCTTCCCCGGCCGCGGCTACCGTCTCCACGGCCCTGTCACCATCGAATCCCCCGTGCAACCGGCCCCGGCCGCGGGTGCGGAAGCCAGCGCAACCTCCCCAGAGCTGCCCGTGCCTTCGCCGGCGCCCCGCCGCCTGTGGCCTGCCGTGGCGGGAATCGCCACACTTCTCGCCGCCGTCGTGCTCCTGCTGGTCCTCGTCCGCCGCGAATCGCCCGAAGCAGCGCCCATTGTCACGCCCGTCACCCGTCTGGCGGGCAAAGAATTTCAGCCGGCCATCTCACCGGACGGCTCCAGCATCGCCTTCGTCTGGCAGGAAAGCGCCCAGGCCCTGCCGGGCATCTGGGTACAGAAACTCGGCGAACCGGCGCCTCGCCAGGTCTCTTCCGCCGGCTACTCCTGGTCGAGCCCCGCCTGGTCGCCGGAGGGCCGCATGCTGGCCTGCCTCCGCTTCGGCCCGACGACTGGCGAGCTCGTCCTCCTGCCCGTCGATGGCGGCGAGGCGCGCGTCGTCGTGCCGGTTCTTCCCACCCGCTTCGGCCTCATCTGGAATCACGTGGACTGGTCGCCCGACGGACAGTGGCTCGCCGTGGACGACACGCCATCCCTCAGCCAGCCGCTCTCCATCTTCCTGGTCAACATCAAAACGGGCGAAAGGCGGCGGCTCACCCAGCCTGAAGAAATGATCATCGGCGACGTCGCGCCCCGTTTCTCCCCTGACGGCCGCACCATCGCCTTCATCCGCGCCTTCCACCGCAGCTATCAGGAAGTGTTCACCGTGCCCCTCGCCGGCGGCGCGCCACGGCAGTGGACCTCGGATTCCCGCATGATTTCCGGCATCGACTGGACGGCGGACTCTCTGCTCGCCGGCTCCTCCCGCGGCGGGTCCTTCCGCATCTGGCGCCTCGCCGCCGGCAAGCCAGCCGCGCCCACGGCCATCTACGGCGAATTCCCCATTCAGTTCAGTTACAGCCGCCGCGCTGCCCGGCTCGTCTACTCTCTCGTTCAGAACGATCCCAACATCTGGCGCCTTACCCTGACCCCCGCGGTGGAGTGGAAACGCATCATCGCCTCCTCCGGCCAGGACGCCAGCCCGCAATACTCCCCCGACGGCCGCCGCATCGCCTTTCGCTCGGACCGCTCGGGTGAAGAGCAGATCTGGGTCTGCGATGCCGATGGCGCCAATCCCGTTCAGGTGACCTTCGGCACGGGCCGCCCCTCGGTGCCGCGATGGTCGCCCGACGGCCGTCGCCTCGTCTTCAACGACGCCGCCACCACCGAGATGTTCCTTGCCGAGGACGGGAACGGCCGCTGGAACGTCCGCCCCTTCGGCGCCCGCGGCGTCCACCCCGTCTTCTCCCCCGACGGCCAGTTCATCTACGCCGCCGCCACCGGCTCCATCCTCCGTTACCCGGCCACTGGCGGCCATGGCGAAATCGTCACCCCCACACGCGGCCTCTCGCTGGACGTCAGCCCCGACGGCCGCTTCGTCTTCTTCGTCCGCGAGCCTGCCGACACCACCCTCTCGCGCGTCGACATCAAGACCGGCGAAGTCGAGCGCGTACTCTCCGGACTCGTGCCCTACTGCACTTCCTGTTGGGCGCTTGCCGATACGGGCATCTACTACCTGGGCGTCCGCCCCAAGGCGCCCGCACAGCAGTCGATCTTCTACCTGGACTGGAAAACGCGCGCCGTCCGCCTCATCGCCGACTATCCCGAGCCCATCCTCCCCATCGGCATCGGCCCCTTCTCCCTGGCGCCCGACCGCCGCTCGATGCTCGTCGTCCGGCTCGACCCCTCCAATGCCGACGTCCTCCTCGCCGAGGGCTTCCGCTGATCCGCGCCGGCCAACTCACGGTACCAGCACGCACAGGTCGCGCAGGTTCCGGTAACGCTGGTCGTAGTCGAGCCCATAGCCGATCACGAACTTGTCTTCGATGGTGAAACCGACGTAGTCGCCCTGCACGTCAATGCGCCGGCGCGAAGGCTTGTCCAGAAACGCCACCGTCTTCAGCGACCGCGGCTCGCGCTGCTCAAGCACGTGCTTCAGATAGTTCAGCGTCAGCCCCGTGTCAATGATATCTTCCACCAGCAGCACGTCCTCGTCCTGAATCGGACGGTCCAGGTCCTTGGTCAGCTGCACCTGCCCGGTGGTCTTCGTGCCCTCGTAGCTCTTGGTGCCGATGAATTCAATCCGCAGCGGCAGGTCGATGTGGCGGATCAGGTCCGCCAGGAACATGAACGAGCCCTTCAGCACGCCCACCATCACCAGCGGCCGGCCGGCGTAATCCCGGGTGATCTGCCGCCCCAGCTCGGCCACGCGCTCCTGAATCCGCTCGTGCGGGATAAGTACCTCGAACCGCGGTTCGCCCATGCCTGCTAGTCTGCCATGCGCAGGCGCGGGCTGGGCGGCCCGATGTGAATGTGGGCGGCCGAAGCGCGCCCCGGCACCGCGGCGCGGAACGCATAATACGGGACCTGCTCCCGCTCAAGATAATCGCGCAGCCAGCGTCCCTCCGCCGAGTCCGGCGCCAGCGCCACGTCCACTCGACCGCGGTGGTCCAGACCCAGGCGCCGGTGGAAGTCCGTCTCGCCCTGCGCGCTCACCGGCAGCGCGCGGCCGAATTCCTGCTCGAACGCCTCGGCGATCCGGCGGAACTGCGTCGGGCTGAAATCACCCCGCCCGTCAAAACGCTCCTGCACCGGACGCGCTTCGGCGTCCCCCTGCGCCTGCAACAGCGCCGCCTCCAGTTGCGCCATCTCGGCAAGCTGGCGGATGAATTCGGCGCGCGAGCGCGCCAGCTCCAGCGTCCGCCGCCGCTCGGCCAGTTCTTCTTCCAGCAGCTTCAGCTCGTTGCGCGCAAAGACGCCCTCTTCCACCAGCGGGCGCAACTCGGCCAGTTTCTCCTCCACCCGCGCGGCGCGGCGCGCCGCTGCCTCCACCATCTGCTCGCATTGTTCCAGGCCCAGCTCGTCCGGCCGCAGCGAAGAATACAGCGTCCGGCCCAGCACGTCACCATCGGCCAGGTCCGCGGCGCTTTCCCGGATCTTCTCCACGACCGTCTGCCGCCACTCGATCCTCTGCGCCCACAACAACGCCGGCAGCAGGGCCGCGGCGGCGCAAACAAAAAGCTTGCGCACTGTTCTGATTGTAGTACGATACCGGATAGGGAGAGGTTCGAACCGGAACTCTTGCGAAAACGGAAAGCAGACGGGGCCGTTCCTTCCGCCGCCACGCCAGTCCCCACGTGGCTCATTGCACTCCGCGCAGCCGAATCGAAGAAGGCCACGGAAATCCGTGTGCTCGACCTGCGCGAAATCGCGTCCTTCTGCGACTACTTCCTCATCTGCTCCGGCAGCAATGTCCGGCAGAACCAGGCCATCTGGGATGAGGTCGAGAAGCAGATGAAGCTTCAGGCGGGCGAAACGCCGCTCAGCGTCGAAGGCTACGAGCACGGCGAGTGGATTCTCGGCGACTACGGCGACGTCATCGTGCACGTCTTCTCGCCGGAAAAGCGCGAGTACTACCAGCTCGAGCGGCTCTGGCGCGGCGCCAGGGACGTGCCCGTGCCCCCGGAAGCGGCCGCTTAGGGCGGAAGCGGACTCACGCCACGGCGATCTCCGCCGTGCGCGCCAGGCTGCCTCCGCGCGCTTTCATCTCGGC
Source organism: Bryobacteraceae bacterium (assembly GCA_026002855.1). Lineage (NCBI taxonomy): Bacteria > Pseudomonadati > Acidobacteriota > Terriglobia > Bryobacterales > Bryobacteraceae > Bryobacteraceae bacterium. Next base: position 2,313,877 of record BPGD01000001.1, on the reverse strand, counting down.
GATCATCGCCGCCGCCTGCGCCTCGTCAAGCGCCCGCACCGCGTCCTCCACCAGCGTCACCCGGATGCCCCGCTCCAGCAGCCCGAACACCGCGTGCTTCACGCAGATCTCCGTCACCACCCCGTAGACCACCGCATGCTCCACCCGGAGCTGTTCGAGCAGCGCCGGCAGCCCGGGAATTGTAAAACAGTTTACGTTCTGCTTGTTTAAAACAATCTGGCCCGCCATTGTGCAGTCCGGCTTCCGCTGCCCCAGCGTCCCCGCCACGCAGTGCGGCGGCCACTGCGCAAACTCCGGGTCGTTTTCCGCATGCGCGTCCGCCGTCGAAATCAGCGGAATGCCCCGCTCCCTCGCATGCCGGTTCAGCCGCGCCACCTGCGGCAGCGCCACCTCCGCACCGGGCACGTACAGCGCCCCGGCGGGAAAGACGAAGTCGATCTGCGTGTCGATGTCGAAAAATGCCGTGTTCATCGCCTCGCCCTCACCTCCTCGGCCAGTTGGATGAGTTCGTCGCTCAGTTCGATCCGGTACGGCGGATCCGCCTCGAACAGACTTCGCAGCTTCCGCGGCAGCCGCTCCAGCGCCCGGCGCGCCCGCTGCCTCGCTTCGTCCGCTCCCGGCAGCGGCCCGGCCGGCTCGCCGCGCACGATCACCGGCCGCAGCAGCGCCTCGGCGCCGTTCATCGGACACTCGTGCGCCCGGCCGATCACGTCATGGTCGGCAAACCGGAACACCTGTTTCGCGCCCGGCAGCGTCGCCTTGTCCTGGCTGAACTTCGCCGTGTAGCGCCGACCCAATGGCGACCAGTGCTCCACCAGCTTGTACACCGCTCCGTGGCTCGGCGCGTCGTGCGACGTCGCCAGCTCCGTGCCCACGCCGAAGGCGTCAATCGGCGCGCCCGCGGCCGCCAGCTCGAGGATCTTGTACTCGTTCAGGTCGCCTGTCGCCATGATCTTCGCCTCGCGGCAGCCGCCCTCGTCCAGGATGCGCCGCACCGCCCGCGACAGCTCCACCAGGTTGCCGCTGTCCAGCCGCACGCCCCAGAACGGCCTGCCCAGCGCCACCGCCTGCCGCGCCCCTTCCAGCGTGTCGTAGGTGTCGATCAGGTACGTCGTGCCCGGCCCCAGCAGCTCCTGGAGCCGCTCGAACGCCTCCCGCTCTGTGGGAAAGCTCTGCACCCAGGAGTGCGCCGCCGTGCCGAACACCGGAATTCCAAACCGCATTCCGGCCAGCACGTTCGATGTTCCGGCGCAGCCGCCGATGTAGGCCGCCCGCGCCGCGTAGACGCCCGCCTGCGGGGAATGCGCCCGCCGCGTGCCAAATTCGATCACCGCGCGCCCGCCGCTTGCGTCCACCATCCGCGCCGCCTTGGTGGCGATCATCGTCTGGAAACCGACCATCGACAGCAGATACGTCTCCGGAATCTGCGCTTCAATGAGCGGCGCGCGCACCACCAGCAGCGGCTCGCCCGCAAACACCGGCGTTCCTTCCGGCACCGCAAACACGTCGCCGGTGAACCGGAATCGCCGCAGCGCCTCAAAAAACCCCGGCGCCACCCGCTGGAACTGCGGAAGGCCCTGAAGATACCGGATCTCCTCTTCCTCGAACCGCAACCCCAGCAGATACTCGACCGCCTGCTCCAGCCCTGCCGCAATCAGGTAGTTGCGGTGCGGCGGCATCCGCCGCACGAACAGCTCGAAGGTGGCGATCTCTTCCGTCTTGCCGGCCGACCAGTACCCCGCGGCCATCGTCAACTGGTACAGGTCGGTCAGCAGCGCGTTCACACGCTCTCCTTCCCGCGCGCCCCGCCGGGGCCGCGGCTACTTCTTCGGCGCCCCCGCCGGCGCTTCCTTCACGTCTTGTGCCGCCTTCTCCAGGTCCTCGACGCTCGTCGCCGTCAGTTCGTACAACGCCGGCTCGCCCTCCCGCCGCGCCAAATATTTGTCGCCGGCCTTCGCGATCAGCACCTTCTCGGTCGTCTTCGCCGTCACCGTGATCTCGATCACCGGCGTCTTGAAGCCACTCGACGGAAACGCCGTCGCGGAAAGCTCCCGCAGACGGTCAATCAGCGACTGCACCCCAACCGCGTCCATCGCCTTCCCGTCGGCCAGCCACTTGTCGCCGGACTTCGTCAGCGCGAGCTTCCGCTTCTCGCTCCGGTACTCCACCTTCGACGGATCGTTGAAGCCGAAATCAAATACCTTCTTGTTGCGGAACTCGTCCAGGCCCTTGTCGAGCGCCTTGGCGTCGAATTCCTGCACAAGATGAAAGCCCTCCACCGCGCTCGAGCGCGCGTAGTATTTGTCTTTCGTCTTGCGGAGCTCCAGCTTCTGCGTGCCGCCCGCGTCAGTCACCTGCACCGTCGCCACCGGCGTGCCGCTCTCGAACTGCTTCTTCAGGTCCGCCTTCTGGTCCGAGGTCAGCAGCGGGTCCAGCTTCAGGTCCTGAAGACGGCGCACGTAATCGTCCACGCTCCAGCCGTCGGCGCGGTACGTCTGCGGCCGGCTGATCACCCAGTCGCCCTGGGCATTTTTCGAAAACTCGAACGACTCCCTGCCGCGCGTCACCTCCACGCGCACGATCTTGTCCCGCTGGAACGTCATCAGCCGCTTGTCGCGCAGGTCGACGGCGAGCTTGTCCAGCCCGCCCTTCACCCACGACGTCAGCAGATAGACCTTCGGGTCGCCTTCCAGTTGCGCAAAGGCGCCGCCGCCCACCGGCGCATCCTCGCCGAGCAGCAGCGTGCGCGTCTTGCCGTCCTTCAGCGTCACGATGATGCGCGCATGCGGCTCCTTCAGCCCGAACCCCGCCAGGTCCTCGGGCTTCTCTTCCACTACCTTGTCCGCTTCCACCTTCGCCGCTGAAGACACCAGACTCGAGATCGCGTCCCGGTCTCCCGGCAGCGGCTCCGGCGACGTAATGCGCCATGTGCCGTCCTGCCCTTTCTCAATGCGCGTCCGCTCGCCGTCACGGCGCGCAATCTCGATGCTCACAAGATCGTCCTGGTTCAGCGACCAGAGCTCGGGAGACTTCTTCGTCTCCGTGTCTTCTTTCTTGTGCCGGTTCGTCCACCACACCGTGCCGGCCAGCGCCGCCAGCACCACGGTCGCGATCAGCAGCCCCTTCGGACGCATCGCCTACCTCCGCCGCCACCACACGACAATGCCCAGCGCGATCACGATCAGCGGAATTACAAACTGGCTCACCGCCCGCACCATCCGCATCTGGTTCCGCGTGAGCTGGATCCGCCGGTCCTCGGGCTCCTTCGGCCGGATCGAGATCAGGTCTTCGTCCGAAGATAGCCAGTTCAGCATGTTCATCGCCAGGTCCCGGTTGCCGCCGAAGCCCAGCGCGTAGTTGGTGACGAAGTCCGACGAGCCCACCACCACAAAGCGGCCTTCCACCGCATTGCCGTCCTTTTCCTTCCCGGTGCGGTAGGTGCCCGCCGCCGCCACGCAATAGGACTGCGGCTCGCCCTTCGGCATCGTCATCGTCCCCGAGGCCAGGTTCAGGTTCGTCGCCGCAATCGAGTTGCGCGACGTCGACACCAGCTTCTCCACGCTCGTCTTGTCGGTCGGCTTCGCCTCCAGCGACCGCACGATCGGAAACGCCGTCGCCGTCCGCTTCATGTCCCGCACGATCGGATGCGTCTCATAGCGCGTGCCCAGCGCCGTCTCCGGCCCCAGCCCGTACAGGCCCCCAATGCCCGACGTGTCCAGAATCAGGTCCTTGTTCAGCGTCACGCCCCAGGCCTTCAGCACGTTGGCCAGCGCTTCATTGTCGGCCACGCTCTCCTTGCGCGTCTTCAGCGGCGGATCCAGCAGAAACAGCGCCCGCCCGCCTTCCTCGACGTACTTCTTCAGCGCGTCCACCACCGGCTGCGGATAATCGGTCCGCGGCCCGGCCACCACCACGATCGAGCACGCCTCCGGGATCTGCGGCTTCTCCAGCAGGTTCACCGTGTCCGTCTTGTAGTTGTTCTTCTCGATCAGCTCCTTCAGCGCCGAATAGCCAGGCTGCTCGCTGTCCTCCAGCGAGTGCTCGCCCGCTCCCGTCGTGAAGCACACCGTCTTCACCCCGGACTTCAGCAGCCGGATCAGCGCCGACGTGATCTCTTCCTCCGAAAGGCTCCGCGCCTCCTCGCGCTTGCCCGCGCTCGTCAGGATGATCGTGCCCGTCCGCGTCACCCCGTACTGCCTGGCCAGCGCCGGCTTCTTGAACGGGTCGATGTAGACCACCTTCAGCCGCGGCGAGAGGTTGTCATAGCGGTCCAGCAGGTCGCGCGCGCGCTGGAAATCCGTCGTCTCATCAAAATAGGCCAGCTCGACGTCCGCCTTCAGCCCCTTCACCACCTTCACCGTCTGATCGGCCAGCGAATAGCGCTTGTTCGACGTCGAATCGTAACTCTTGTTGTAGCGGTTCGCCAGGTAGTTCACCGTGACGAGAATCGCCAGTACCACCAGAATGTAGGTCGACGCGTAGGCCCCATAGCGCGCCTGACGGGATTTGAGCCACGGCATCTTCATTGCTTACGCCCTCCACCTCAGCGACTCGAGGCTGCGCGACGTCAGAAACAGCCCCAGAAACATCAGCGACAGGAAATACACCGCGTCTTTCGAATCGATCACGCCCTTTGAAAACGGCTCAAAATGCCGTACCACGCTCATGTAGCCCATCACCGTCGCCCACGTCGCCGTCTCATATCCGGCCACCCACTCGAAGACCCACAGCAGCAGGCAGGCGCCGAAGGTCACCGCGCCGGCAATGATCTGGTTGCGCGTCGTCGTCGAAATGAACGTCCCGATCGCCAGCAGCCCGCCCGCCTGGAGCAGCAGCCCCGCGTAGCCCACCAGCATCGGCCGCCAGTCCGGCTTGCCGTAGGCGAACAGGAACGCGATGTCCAGCAGGCTGATGCCCAGCAGGCACGCATACAGGATGAGCGCCGCCAGCCACTTGCCCAGAATGATCTCCATGTCCCGCACCGGCGAGGTCATCAGCAGCTCGATCGTCCCCTGCCGTTTTTCCTCCGCGAACAGCCGCATCGAAATCAGCGGAATCAGGAACAACCCGATCACCGACGTGTTCATCAGCAGCGGCCGGATGATCATCTCGTTCACATCCATCGGAAAACTGCGGCCGAACATCGTCGATTGCATGCTCACGCTGACGAAATAGCCCACCGCATTCCAGAAGAAAAATCCGAAAATCGTCGCAAACATCGCCAGCAGCAGGTAGGCGATCGGCGACGCAAAGTACGATTTCAGCTCCTTCTTCGAGATCGTCCAGATGTTTTTCACTGCCGGCCTCCTTTCGCCGCGGCCGCCTCCGCCTTCTCCGCCGCGGTCAGCTCCAGGAACACCTCCTCCAGGCTCATCGCCACCGGCCGTAGCTCGTTCAGCGCCCAGCCGCTCTCCACCACCTTCCGCGCCAGCTCCGCCCGCACGTTCCGGCCCGGCTCGGACTCCACCTCAAACGCGTGCACCCCGTTCCTCGAACCCCGCTCGTGGACCCGCGCCACGCCAGGCACCGCCGCCAGCGCCCCGCGGATCTCGCCCGCGCCGCCGCCGGCCACCTCCACCAGCACCGCCTCCTGCCCCCGCAGCCGCGACGTCAGGTTCTCCACCGTGTCCTGCGCCACAATCCTGCCCTTGCTGATGATGATCACGTGGTCGCAGGTCTGCTCCACCTCCGGCAGGATGTGCGTAGAAAGGATGATCGTGTGCTCGCCCGCGAGTGATCGGATCAGTTGCCGCGTCTCGTGGATCTGCTTCGGGTCCAGCCCGGCGGTCGGCTCGTCCAGGATCAGCACGTCCGGGTTGTGCAGGATCGCCTGCGCCAGCCCCACCCGCTGCCGGTATCCCTTCGAAAGCTTCGAAATCAGCTTCCGGGAGACGTCGCTGATCGCGCAGCGCTCGCTCACCTCGGCCACCCGCCGCGGCAGCTCTGCCTGGCTCAGCCCCTTCAGCCGCCCCACGAACGTGAGGTACTCGTGCACCTCCATCTCCGGATACAGCGGCGGCGTCTCCGGCAGATACCCGATCCGCCGCTTCACCTCGAGCGGCTGCTCCAGCACGTCATGGCCCGCCACCCACGCCCGGCCCGACGTCGGCGGCATGAAGCAGGTCAGAATCCGCATCGTCGTCGTCTTTCCCGCGCCGTTCGGCCCGAGAAAACCGACGATCTGCCCCTTGCCCACCTCGAAGCTGATGTCATTGACCGCAATGTTGCGGTCGTATCTCTTTGTCAGATTCTCAACCTTGATCATCGGTTCATCCCTGGGATGCGGAGTCCGGGACGTGCGGGCGTCCCGCCTGCATGCAGCACGTTTGCTGCCTGCTCAGAAGTCCTTGACGGTTCTTAGGATAGAAAAGCCGCCGCGGCACTGTCAATGAACAAGGCTCCATGCTCGTTCTGTCCCCCTTCCGCCGCCTTCCGGCCGGCGCAGACGCCACGAAACCACGACGCTGCGACGCCCGATCCTGCATCTAAAGCTACAGGACGGTTCATCCCTCTTCATCCGTTGCCACTTCACTCGGTTTCGGTGGATAATGAGGGCACGGGAACCGCGGCTCCCGGAGGGCTTCTCCTCCCCGGACCGCAGGGAGACGATTTGTGAGAAGATCTCCGAGCGACGAAATTCTCCGGTGCTCGTTCTGCCATAAGAGCCAGGATGCGGTCGGCAAGCTGATCGCCAGCCCCAGCGATTACCCTCGCGCCTACATCTGCGACGAGTGCATCGCCGTCTGTAACTCGATCCTCGCCGACGACCGCCCGGAGCGCGCCTACGGCGGCCCCCAGAAACTGCCCAAGCCGCTTGAGATCAAGGAATACCTCGACCAGTACGTCATCGGGCAGGAGGCGGCCAAAAAGAAACTCGCCGTCGCCGTCTACAACCATTACAAGCGGATCCAGATGAACCGCCACCGCGTCGGCGACGTCGAGGTCTCCAAGTCCAACATCCTCCTCATCGGCCCTACCGGCACCGGCAAGACCCTCCTCGCCCAGACCCTGGCCCGCATCCTCGATGTCCCCTTCGCCATCGTCGATGCCACCACCCTCACTGAGGCTGGCTACGTCGGCGAGGACGTCGAAAACATCATCCTCCGCCTCCTCCAGAACGCCGACTGGGACGTCCAGCGCTGCCAGACCGGCATCATTTACATTGACGAGATCGACAAGATCTCCCGCAAGGACGAAAACCCGTCCATCACGCGCGACGTCTCCGGCGAAGGCGTCCAGCAGGCGCTTCTGAAGATCCTCGAGGGTACCATCGCCAACGTCCCGCCCCAGGGCGGCCGCAAGCACCCGCACCAGGAGTTCACCCCCGTCGACACGACCAACATCCTGTTCATCTGCGGCGGCGCCTTCGTCGGCCTCGAAAAAATCATCGCCCGGCGCGTGGGCAAAAAAACCCTCGGCTTCAAGAGCGTCGAGGACAGCCGGAACGATCCCGCCCGCGGCGCCCAGCAGCGCGACATGTCGCTGCTCGAACAGCTTCAGCCGGAAGATCTCATCAAGTTCGGCTTCATCCCCGAGTTCATCGGCCGCCTCCCCGTCGCCGCCATCCTCGAGGACCTCGACCGCGACGCCCTCGTCCAGATCCTCACCCGGCCGAAAAATGCCATCATCAAGCAGTACCAGAAGCTGTTTGAGTATGAAAATGTTAAACTGAAGTTCAGCGACGACGCTCTGGAAGCCATAGCCGACCTGGCCTTGCAGCGGAAGGTGGGCGCGCGGGGCCTGCGGATGATCCTGGAAGAGTTGATGCTCGACGTCATGTACTATCTCCCCTCCTACAAAAAGGTCCGCGAGTTCCTGGTCACGCGGGAGATGGTCATGACGCAGAAGATCAATTGGGCATTGCTGGAAAAGGCCGGCTGAGCGCCCCCCCGGGCCTGAGTTCAGCGCCCCGGGGCCGCCCGGAGCGCCGGCGCGGAATTCCTGACAGACAACCGAATCATTATCCATGAGCAGCTCCAAAGAAAAACTGGAAACGCGGCGGCTCCCCATGATGCCCATCCGGGACGTGGTGATCTTCCCGCACATGATGACTCCCTTCGTCGTCGGCCGCGAGTCCAGCGTCCGCGCCCTCGAGGAAGCTCTCGCCGGCGACCGCAAGATCTTCCTTGCCACCCAGCACGACGCCACCGTCGACGACCCCAGCCCGGAGGACATCTTCCAGGTCGGAACCATCGCCTCCATCGTCCAGTCCGTCCGCATGCCCGACGGCAACATCAAGGTCCTCGTCGAAGGCATCGAGCGCGGCAAGATCGTCTCCATCTCCGACGAAGAGGGCTTCTTCCGCGTCCTCGTCCGCCCCGTCCCCCAGAAGGCCGAGCCCGGCCCCGTGCTCGAAACCCTCACCGCCCGCGTGACCTCCCTGTTCGAGCAGTACGTCAAGCTCAGCCAGAACGTCAACTATGAAACGATGATCGCCGCCGTCCGTGTCGACGACCCCGGCAAGCTCGCCGACACCATCGGCGCCAACCTCCAGCTCACCATCGAAGAAAAACAGGAACTGCTCGAAATCTTCGACCCCGTCGACCGCCTCACCCGCATCGCCGACCTGCTCGACATCGAAATCGAAAAGCTCAACGTCGACCGCGCCATCCAGGGCCGCGTCAAGCGGCAGATGGAAAAGGCCCAGAAAGAGTACTACCTCAACGAGAAAATCAAGGCCATCCAGAAAGAGCTCGGCCGCGGCGAAAAAAGCGAATTCGACGAACTCCGCCGCCGCATCGACGAGTCCGGCATGACCGGCGACGCCCGCGAAAAGGCCCTCGCCGAACTCCGCCGCCTCGAACAGATGCCCCCGATGTCGGCCGAGTCCACCGTCTCCCGCAACTACCTCGAGTGGATGCTCTCCGTCCCCTGGAAAAAGAAGTCCCGGGAAATCCGCGACCTCCGCTACGCCGAGGAGGTCCTCAACGCCGACCACTACGGCCTCGAAAAAATCAAGGAACGCATCCTCGAATTCCTCGCTGTCCGCCGCCTCGTCAAGAACCCCAAGGGCTCCATCCTCTGCTTCGTCGGCCCGCCCGGCGTCGGCAAGACCTCGCTCGGCATGAGCATCGCCAGGGCCACCGGCCGCAATTTCGTCCGCCTCTCCCTCGGCGGCGTCCGCGATGAGGCCGAAATCCGCGGCCACCGCCGCACCTACATCGGCGCCCTCCCCGGCCAGATCATCCAGATGATGAAAAAGGCCGGCACCCGCAACCCCGTCTTCATGCTCGACGAAGTCGACAAAATGTCCACCGATTTCCGCGGCGACCCCTCCGCCGCCCTGCTCGAGGTCCTCGACCCCGAACAGAACTACATGTTCATGGACCACTACCTCGACGTCGAGTACGACCTCAGCGAAGTCTTCTTCATCGCCACCGCCAACGTCCTCCACACCATCCCGCCGGCCCTCCAGGACCGCATGGAGGTCATCCGCCTCTCCGGCTACACCGAGTTCGAAAAAATGGAAATCGCCCGGCGCTTCCTCGTGCCCAAACAGATGAAGGCCACCGGGCTCCGCCCCGAACACCTCGAGTTCCAGGACCCCGGCCTGATGTCGCTCATCCAGAACTACACGCGCGAGGCCGGCGTCCGCAACCTCGAACGCGAAATCGGCAACGTCTGCCGCAAGGTCGCCCGCCAGATCGTCATGGCCGAGTCCGCCGCCGAAGCCGAACGCGGCCGCGGCCGCAAATCGCCCCCGCTCGTCCACTCCAAGGTCGTCGTCGACGCCCGCAAGGTCGGCGAGCTGCTCGGCCCGCCCCGCTACCGCGACCTCGGTACCGAAAAGAAGCCCGAAATCGGCATGGCCACCGGACTCGCCTGGACCGAAGTCGGCGGCCAGGTCCTCACCACCGAGGCCACCATCATGGAAGGCCGCGGCCGCCTCACCATCACCGGCAAGCTCGGCGACGTCATGCAGGAGTCGGCCCAGGCGGCCATGAGCTTCATCCGCTCCCGCGCCGCCATGCTCGGCCTGCCCCGCGATTTCTACCGCCATCTCGATATCCACGTGCACGTGCCCGAAGGCGCCATTCCCAAGGACGGCCCCTCGGCGGGCATCACCATCGCCACCACGCTGGCCTCCGCGCTCACCCGCCTGCCCGTCCGCGGCGACCTCGCCATGACCGGCGAAATCACCCTCCGCGGCCGTGTGCTCCCCATCGGCGGCGTCAAGGAAAAACTCCTCGCCGCCCACCGGCACGGCATCTTCGAAGTCATCCTGCCGCGCGATAATGAAAAGGATTTGGCCGACGTCCCGGAAAATATCCGGAACGAAATGAAAATCCACTTCGTCGAAAACATGGACGAAGTCTTTCGGATCGCCCTCGCCGGCGATCTGGAGGCGCTGGCCGCACGGCCTCCGGCCCACCCCCTCGAGGTCCAGCCGGAGCTGCCCGTCGAGGAAAACCGCGCCCACTGAGGGCGGCCGTGGAACGGTTCAGGCGTGCGTCCGCAAGCCAGATTCCTGCTGACTGCGGTCAACCCCGGCCAGTTCCCGCCCCCGCGCCTGCCCGAGGTCGCCTTCCTCGGCCGCAGCAACGTGGGCAAGTCGACCCTGCTAAACTGCCTCCTGGGGCAGAAGCTGGCCCGCACCTCCAGTTCCCCTGGCAGGACGCAGGCCATTAACTTCTTTGAAGTCGAGGGCCGGATCCTCTTCGTGGATCTGCCCGGTTACGGTTTCGCCGAAGCCCCCAAAGCGGTCCAGAGGGGCTGGCAGAAGCTCATCGAGAGCTATCTGCTCGACCGCGAAAGTTTGGCGCTGTGCTTCGTCCTGCTCGACGCGCGGCGCGGCTGGATGGAATCTGACCTCCAGCTCAAACAGTGGCTGGAGTTCCATCACCGGCCGTACGCCGTCGTGGCAACGAAGTCGGACAAACTCAACCGCAAGGAAATGAACGAAAGCCAGAAGGCGATCCGCCAGCTCTACCCCGAAGGCGATCTCATCTGGTTTTCGGGCCTCACCGGCCAAGGAGTGAAAGAGATTTGGCAAACGATCTGGAAAAGAACAACCCGGTGAATCAGGACCCCGCCACCGAGGAAAAAACCACCACTGCGGAGTCCCGCGCCGCTGAACCGGCCGCCCGCGAAGGCGTCCCCACCCGGCGCCGCCAGCCCGAGGCGAAGGCCAAGTCGGAGTCCGCCCGCAAGAACGGCCCCGAGACCACGGCCCCCGTCGAGGAGCCCGAGGAGGTCCAGGCCCAGCGCGAAGCCGAAACCGAAGAACGACCCCGCCAGGGCGCCCTCAACAAGCGCGGCAACCTCGACCTCGGCGAGCTCAAGGAGATGTCCATCTCGCGCCTCCACCAGATCGCCCGCGAGCTCGACATCCCCGGCGTCGCCGGCATGCGCAAACAGGAGCTCATCTTCAAGATCCTCCAGGCGCAGGCCGAAAAGGCCGGCCTCATCTTCAGCGAGGGCGTCATCGAGGTCCTCCCCGACGGCTTCGGCTTCCTCCGCGCACCCGAGTACAACTACCTGCCCGGGCCCGACGACGTCTACGTCTCCCCCTCCCAGATCCGCCGCTTCGACCTCCGCACCGGCGACACCGTCAGCGGCCAGATCCGCCCCCCCAAGGAAGGCGAGCGCTACTTCGCACTCATCAAGGTCGATGCCATCAACTTCGAGCCCCCCGAACAGGCCCGCAACAAAATCTTCTTCGACAACCTCACCCCGCTCTACCCCATGGAGCGCATCCGGCTGGAGACCACCCGCGACAACTTCACCGGCCGCATCATGGACATGCTCACCCCCATCGGCAAAGGCCAGCGCGGCCTCATCGTCGCCCCACCCCGCACCGGCAAGACGATGATGCTCCAGTCCATCGCCCACTCCATCGCCACCAACCACCCCGAAATCATCCTCATCGTCCTCCTCATCGACGAGCGCCCCGAAGAGGTCACCGACATGCAGCGCTCCGTCAAGGGCGAGGTCATCAGCTCCACCTTCGACGAGCCCGCCCAGCGCCACGTCCAGGTGGCCGAAATGGTCATCGAAAAGGCCAAGCGCCTCGTCGAGCACAAGCGCGACGTCGTCATCCTGCTCGACTCCATCACCCGCCTCGCCCGCGCCTACAACACCGTCGTCCCGCCCTCCGGTAAGGTCCTCTCCGGCGGCGTCGACTCCAACGCCCTCCAGCGGCCCAAGCGCTTCTTCGGCGCCGCCCGCAACATCGAGGAGGGCGGCTCGCTCACCATCATCGCCACCGCCCTCATCGACACCGGCTCCCGCATGGACGACGTCATCTTTGAGGAGTTCAAGGGCACCGGCAACATGGAGGTCCACCTCGACCGCCGCCTCGTCGACAAGCGCATCTTCCCCGCCATCGACATCAACAAGAGCGGCACGCGCAAGGACGAGCTCCTCATCCCGCGCGAGGAACTCAACCGCATCTGGATCCTACGCAAGGTCCTCGCCCCGCTGTCTCCGGTCGAGTCCATCGAGCTGCTGCTCGACAAGCTCGCCAAGACCCGCAACAACGCCGAGTTCCTCGCCTCAATGTCAACGTAACCGGCTTTCCCATCCACCGCGCCCGCGCCCCGGACGTCCGGCCGCAGCCCGCCGGCCAAACGTCCGGGGCGGCCCGGCCCCTCCACCCGCCCTCCGCCAGACTTCCCGATCTCCCGCCGCTCCGCCCTCAGGCCGTCGCCAGCCTCAACGAAAATCGTCAAACCACCGGTATATCGCCGGCAAAACCACCAGCGTCAGCGCCGTCGACGTGATCAGCCCGCCAATCACCACGACCGCCAGCGGCTTCTGCACCTCCGAGCCCGGCCCTGTCGAAAACAGGAAAGGTACCAGCCCGAGCGCCGCAATCGTCGCCGTCATCATGACCGGCCGGAACCTCTGCAACGCCCCGCGGGCCGTCGCCTCCGCCACCGGCACGCCTGCTTCGCGCAGGTTGCGGATCTGCGTCACCAGCACCACCCCATTCAGCACCGCGATCCCCCACAGCGCGATGAAGCCCACGCTGGCCGGAACCGACAGGTACATGCCGGTCACGAACAGGCTCACCACCCCGCCAATCGATGCGAACGGCAGCACCGATATGATCAGCAGGGCAGATTTGAGAGAACCAAAAAGCAGAAAAAGCAGGAAATAAATCAGCCCGATCGTGATCGGTATGATCACCATCAGATGTCTTTTTGCCCGCTCCAGATTCTCAAATTGCCCGCCAAATTCGTAATAATATCCGCTCGGCAGTCTCACATTCTGCCGCAAAACCCGCTGCAACTCCTCCACGTATCCGCCCAGATCCCGGTCCCGGATGTTGATCCCCACCACCACCCTGCGCCTCCCGCCCTCGCGTTTCACCTGCGAAAGCCCCTCGCGAATCCGGATGTCGGCCAGCGCCGAGATCGGCACCGCCGCCCCGGTGGGCGTCTCCAGAAGAATCGACCGGATCTTGTCCACCGAATTGCGGTACTCCTCCGGATAACGCACCACCAGATCGAAACGCCGCTCCCCTTCGTAAATCTCCGTCGCCGGCCTGCCGCCCACCGCCGCCGCAATCACGTCGTTGACGTCTTCCACAGCCAGACCCAGCCGCGCAATTGCCGCCCGGTCGATCTCCGCGTCAACGTTCATCTGCCCGGCCACCCGATCAATCTTGACGTCGCTTGTGCCACGCACCCGCAAGGCCACCCGGGCCGACTGCCTCGCCAGCTTCAGCAGCTCCTCCAGGTCCTCGCCGAAAATCTTCACCGCCACATCCGCCCGCACGCCGGTCACCATCTCGTCCACCCGGTCCGAAATCGGCTGGGCCATCACCACATTCACTCCCGGAAACCGGTTCAGGATCTCCCGCACCTGGTCCTCCACCATCTCCTGCGTGATCCCGGGCCGCTGCTCCAGCGGCAGCAGCTGGATCATCATGTCCGTCTCGTTGTATCCCGCCGGATCCACCGGAGACTCCCCGCGCCCCAGCCTCGAAACCACATGCTTCACCCCAGGCAGCCGCCGGATCTGACGGATGGCCTCCGCCTCCATCTCCAGCGACTCGTCCAGGCTGATGTTCGGAGCCCGGTCCATGTTCGGGCTGATCGTTCCCTCCTTCAGCTCAGGAATGAAGGAAGTTCCCAGGAAAGGAACAAGCGCCAGGGACCCCGCAAACAATGCCAGCCCCACCACCGCCGTCTTTCCCGGATTCCGGATCGCTCTCCGCATCCAGGGCTCGTACATCCTTCGCCCCAGCCGCACCAGCGCCGTCTCATGCTCGCTGCCGCCTCTCAGGAAAAATGAACAAAGCACCGGCGACAGCGCCAGCGACAGGCACAACGAAATCGCCAGCGCAATCGCAATCGTATGCGCCAGCGGCGCAAACAGCTTCCCCTCCATTCCTTCGAGCGTCATCAGCGGCAGAAAAACCAGAATGATCACGGAAATGCCGAAAATCACCGGCACGCCCACTTCCAGAACCGACTCCAGAATCACCCGCGCCTTCGGCTCCTCCCGCCGGTGGCTGAGCTGCGCGAACACGTTCTCCACCACCACCACCGAACCATCCACCATCAGCCCGATCGCTATCGCCAGCCCCCCAAGCGACATCAGGTTCGCGCTCATCCCCGCACGCTCCATCACCAAAAACGTCACCGCGGGCGTCAGCACCAGCGTCGCGATCACAATAAGCGAGGAGCGCAGATCCCCGAGAAACAGAAACAGCACCACAATGACCAGGACAATGCCCTCCTGCAACACCCGGGCAATGGTATTCAGCGCCGCATCCACCAGCTCCGAACGGTCGTAGTACGGAACGATCCGAAGTCCTCCAGGCAGCATGTTGTTCTCGTTGATCTGCCGTACTCGCTCCTTGATCCGCGTCGTGATCTCCTTCGCGTTGCCCCCGGCGATCATCGATACGATGCCCCCCACCGCCTCCGTGTAGCCCCCCTTGAGCATCGCCCCGTACCTCACCTCCTCCCCGATCCGCACTTCCGCCAGGTCTCGCAGATACACCGGCGTGTTCCGGTGCTCCTTGATCACGATCGACCGGATGTCGTCCAGGCCCCGGATCAGCCCCAGCCCGCGCACCAGAAGAATCTCCGGCCCCTGCGGCAGAATCCCTCCGCTCGTGTTCTCGTTGTTCCGGCTCAGCGCCCGGTGTACGTCCGCGATCGTCACCCCGTAATAGCGCATCTTCACCGGGTCCACCAGCACCTGATACTGCCGCACGAAACCGCCCGTGCTGTTGATCTCTGCCACCCCGGGCACCGATCGCAGCAGCGGGCGCACCACCCAATCCTGCACCATCCTCCGGTACTTCAACTCCTCCCGGGTCAGCGCCCGCTCCCCGTCGTCCGGCCTCTCCAGCGTGTACTGGTAAATCTCGCTCAGCGCCGTCGCCACCGGCCCCAGCACCGGACTCACGCCATCCGGCAGCCGGGTCCTCACCTCGTCCAGCCGCTCCCCAACCAGCTGCCGCGCAAAATACACCGGCGTGTCGTCAGTGAATACCAGCGTGATGATCGACAGCCCGGCCTCGTTCTGCGAACGCATCTCCACCATCCCGGGCAGGCCCGTCATCGCGATCTCAATCGGTATCGTCGCCAGCCGCTCCACCTCGTCCGGCGACCGCCCCGGCACCACCGTCGCCACCTGCACCTGAACGTTCGTCACGTCAGGAAACGCGTCCACCGGCAGGCGCCGGAATGCATCCAGACTCAGGCCCATCAGCGCCAGCGCCACCACGATGACCACCACGCGGTGCCTCAGCGCCGTCTCTACGACAAACCGCAACATCGCCAGCCCTCAGTCGCTCCCACGAATGTTCCGGCGTCGTCTCTCGTTGTTCAGGTGAAACGCACCGTCCGTCACCACCTCCGCCCCGCCCAGCTCAGGCTCCAGCAGCGCGCGCCAGCCCGGGCCGGCCGTGGCCGTACTCACAGGCGTCAGCCGGAATGCCCCGTCCGCTACCCGCACAAAAACATACTCCTGTCCCCCCTCCCGCACAATCGCTGTTTCCGGAACGCATTGCCTTTCTTCCGGATGCCCGAGAATTCGCAACGTCGCCAGCATCGCCGGCTTCAGCTCGCGCCGCGGATTCGGCAGCACAACGCGCACCGTCACCGTTCTTGTCTCAGGATTCACCAGCGGGCTGACAAAGGAGATCTCGCCCTGGAAGTCCCGCCCGGGAAGCGAGTCAAGTTCGATCTTCACCCGGCCGCCAGTCTGCACTCGCGAAGCCTCCTTCTCCGGCACGTCCGCCACCACCCAAACCTGCCTCAGGTCCGTGATCTCAAACAGCGTATCGGCCGGCTGCACCACCTGGCCCACAGCCGCACGCCGGCTCAGCAGCGTGCCGTCACGGTTGGATACGACCCACGCCACCGACTTCAGGACCCGCGTCCTCTCCAACTCCCTGATCGCATCCGCCGGCATCCCCAGCAGCGCCAGCTCCTCTCGAGCTGCCTCCAGCTCCGCCGTCGCCTGGGCCAGCTCCGCCTCCCGTCGCAGCAGTTCCGCTGACCCGATCACATCCGCCGCCAACAGCATCTTCGCCCTCGCCACCGCCCGCTCCGCCACCATTTTTTGCGACAACGCCTTCAGAAAATCCAGTTGCGCTTCGTTCAACCCCGTGCTGTACAACGATGCCAGCAGCTGCCCCGCCTGCACCTCCTGCCCTTCCTCCACCCGCACCTCCATCACCCGCCCCAGCACCGGCGATCCAATCCGGCTCGTCCTCGTCATGTCCACTTCCACCCGCGCGCTCACCTCAAGCTCGCTGGCAATCCGCCGCACTTGAGGCCGCCCCACGCGAATGCGCCGGCCCAGGTTCTCATCGACGTGGATCATGTTCGGATCCGCGGGTTGCGCGGCCGTCCTGGCTTCCTCCGCCGGAACCGCAGACCGGCTGCAGGCCGAAAGGACCAGCCCCAGCGCCGTCAGGATGAGTCGCTCGATACGCATGGTTTGATCAGTTCAGCGCTTGTATATTTGGAGCGGATCCACGCCACTCAGCTCGTCCAGATCCACCAACGCCGCCTGCCGGTCGAATCTCGCGTTCAGAAATTCGACCCGCGCAGTTCGCAGCAGACGCTGCGCGTCAAGCACTTCCAGAATGCCCCGTTCTCCAAGTTGAAACGCGGTCTGCGCTGCCTTCAGCGCCGCTTCGGCCTCTGGCAACACGCCCTCTTCGTAGGCGCGGATCTGCTCTTCCGCCGCCCGCAGCCGTCCGTAGGCGCCTTCCACGGCAGCTTCCAGCTCGACTCGCCGCAACCGCTCGTTCGCCTCAGCCTCACGCAACGCTGCCACCGCCTCCGCAATCGGTCCTTCCCGCCGGTTCCAAACCGGCAGCGTGATGTCGAGACCAAACCGGAAATTGGGTACGTCCGGGTAACGCTCGTAGTCCGTCCGGAACACGGGCTGCGGCAGACGCTGCGCCTTCTCGTACTCGATCCGCTGGCGCGCCCGCTCCCTCTCCTCACGCGCTAACCTCAGCAATGGATGCCCTTCCAGGAGCCGGCGGCGCAGCTCCTCCATCGAGGGCACCGCAAACTCCGTCTCCAGCTTCCCCTCAAGCTCCACCGGTTCACGCAGCGGCGCCCCGACCGCAGCTCGGAAGGCCGCCATCGCCGCCACGCGCCGCACACGGGCCGCATTCACCTGCGCCCGCGCGCTCGCTATCTCGGCATCCGCTCGCACCAGCTCCAGCCGCGCCGCTTCGCCCACCTCCACCTGCACCGCCACCCGCTTTCGCAGCGCCTCCACCAGAAGGAGGTTCTCCAGCAGAATCCCAATCTCCCCGTCCCGCCGCAGCACCTCATAAAACGCACGCCGCACCTGGCTCAGAACCGCCACCCTCCGCGCTCGTCTCTGCCATTCCGCCACCTCGCGGCTCCTCTCGGCCAGGGCGATCCGCGAGGGCCGCAGCGGCCCCAGCTCCAGCGGCTGAAGAAAGCTCAGGATCTGCACCGGACCGCTGACATTGCCCGGTACCCGCACCAGTTGTCGGCCCGTTTGCGAGCTGGCCGAAGGATTCGGCCAGGCACGCGCCGACACGATCCCCGCAGCCGCCCCCTCTACTGCCGCTTCGGCTGCTTTCAGGGACGGGTTCGTGGTGTCGGCCAGCTCCAGCGCCTCCACCAGTGTCAACCGCGTCTGGCCCAGGATCCGCGGAGCTGGAAACAACGACAGGCCACCCATCCACGTGACGAGAACAAAGATACGGAGCCGTGTTGGTTTCAGCACTGCTGCCAGTTTCACACCCCGTCAATCGGTGTCGTTGAAGACCTTCGCTCGGACAGACTTCCGCACCGCAGCCCGTCGATCGAATTCACAAGGCTAACATATGATCTTCCGTGGCCACAATCCCGGCTTCGCAGGGGCAAAACCACGCATTCGCCCGCAGCTCTCCGGCCCCGCTCCCGATCGTCCGCCTTCCGGCCTCCGTGTCCCAGATCGCACCGGATCCGGTGTCCGCTGCAACAGGCCGGACGGCGCAACACCCGCTTCGCACAACAGCCCGGTCAGCGCCACCTGCGCGCCATCGCCACGCCCGTCGCCCGGAGAAACTTCGACCCCGCTGCAAAGCTCTCCCGGACTCACTCCGGCTCTCCTCCGGCCAGCTCCCCACCCAGACCTCAAGCCAATTCGCCCGGCCCCGCCGGCGCTCCGCTTCTCGCACACCGCCTCGAGCTTCCCCTTGAGCCGCACACTGCCCGCGCCCTGTCACTCCGCCGGGGCTGCCGACTTCGGCGGCTCACACGGGCAATTCCAGCTTTTCTTCTTGTGTAAGGTCCGCAACAATTCCACTTATTTACGGCGCCCGGATTCGCCCGGAATTTTCTGCAAATTCAGCCCCGGTTCCGGATCTGACACGGAATCGCCTCCTTGACACACGCCTCAGAAAGAGCGAGCATGAGCTGCCGGTTGCCCGCGGCTCCGCGGCGCCGCACGTGGAGCAGGCGGACGCCGACAGGGAGGCTCTGTGCCGGCGGCACCATCCTGCTTCGCCCGTTTCTGGAAAAGTCGTCCCCGAATGAGGGCGGTGTTGATGTCGATCGCGTTTGCCTTACCGGCGGCCGCCATCACTCCGGAGGAGGCCATTCGGGTGGTTGCCATCAACATTCGTCCATCGCCCTTCGGACGGGACCTTGCGGAAGTGGAGGTCGTCACTCGAAACCTGAGTTTGAAGACCATTACCGCGTGGCACATGGAAGGAATTGCCGAATATGCGGACGGCCACACGGAAAAACGCGCCATCGGAGCGGATCAGATTTTCTACCAGTTCGCCCCGCAGTTTCAGCAGGCGTGGAAGCCAGGCCAGACTCGCTCGGATGCAATGACCGTTCCCGTCGGCCCGTCCGGCGATCTTCCCGTGCGCGCCTCCTGTCGGATCGGGGCAGTGGTCTTTGACGACGATACCGCCGTGGGCGAGAAGCGCCTGATTCAGTTATTTGCCGCCGGCCGGGCGAATCTGGCCAGACAGGGCTTGCAGGCTGTCGCCGCCGTCGAAAAGGCCCTGAAATCGCCAGACCCGGCCAACGCTCTCAGGCAATACCTCGAGGAAAAGAAAATCACGCCGCAAAATGGATATTATCCCGGCATGGAAGGCAACGTGTATCACCTTGTGGTCGCTGGCGTTCCCCGCGAAACCATCGACGCCTATCTCGCCATGATGCGCGAGTCTTTCCTCTTCATGGAGGCGCATGCTTCGCTCAGGGAGGAGCAGTGAACCCGGCAGGGCGCCTGACGCAGACGCTCGCCGGCTCATTTCCCGCACTGTCTTCGGTGGCGCTGCTGCAATGGGCGCCAATGTACGCGGAAGCGAATGACAATGGCCGGGGCCGTGCCGCGGCATCCGTCAAAATTGAGTCCGCCGCGGATCCCGTTTGCAGTTCGACTTCGGCGACGGCCGCGCCCCGCCACCTGGCGCCGTGACCCATCCCGCCGGCCGCATCGCGGATCATCCTCCGGGGCGCGATTCATCCTGCCGGCTCATGAGTCCGCTTTCGCCCACCGCAGCTCCGGCCGCGCCTGCACTCGCCCGGCCCCGGGAAACTCTCTCGTCTCCCGCAGCGCCGCCTCCAGCCGCGCCCGATAGTCCGCCTTCGGAACCTCCACCGTCCCGAACTGCGCCAGATGCGGCGTCCAGTACTGCACGTCGAACAGCACAAAACCCGCCTCGCGCAGCAGCCCGAGCAGCGTCACCAGCGCCACCTTCGACATGTCCGTCACCCGATGAAACTTCGACTCCGCAAAAAACGCCCCACCCACATGCACCCCGAAAATCCCCCCGGCCAGCTCCCCATCCACCCAGACTTCGAGCGAATGCGCCCGGCCCCGCCGATGCATCTCCTCATACACCGCCACCAGCTTTGGCGTCAGCCACACGCCTGGCCGCGCCGCGCACTGCCGCACAACCTCGCCAAAGGCCCGGTCCACCGTAATGTCATAGCCCCCGCGCCGCATCCGCCGCCGCAGCGAAGTGGGCACGTGCACTGCGTCCAGCGGAATGATGCCCCGCGGGTCGGGCTCATGCCAGGTGAACGCGCGCTCCCCTTCGTGCCCCATCGGGAAAATGCCCCGCCGGTAGCCCTCCTCCAGCGACTCGGGCGTCACCGTGAATGTCACCTTGACGATGTCCAGCACCGGCGCCCCTCGTTCACTCCCGCGCGCATTCCGGATACAATGCGCCCATGAAACTCACGGCCCTTCTGGCCCTGTCCGTCCTCTCCGCCTCCGCCGCAGATCTCCGCCTTGGCATCGTCGGGACGGACACCTCGCACGTCATCGCGTTTACTTCCATTCTGAACGACCCGAACCACTCGGGCCACGTGCCCGGCGCGCGCGTCGTCGCCGCCTTCAAGGGCGGCAGCCCGGATCTTGCCGCCAGCCGGGACCGCGTCGAAAAATACGCCGCCGAGCTGGCCTCAAAGTTCGGCGTCGAAATTGTTCCGGACATCCCCACACTGCTCGGCAAGGTCGACGCCGTCCTGCTCGAAAGCGTCGATGGCCGCGTCCATCTCGCGCAGTTCCGTGAAATCGCCCGCTCGGGCAAGCCCGTCTTCATCGACAAGCCGCTCGCTTCCACCTACGAAGACGCCCGCGAAATCGCCGCGCTCGCCCGCCGCTGGGGCGTTCCCTGGTTCAGCTCTTCCGCTCTCCGCTACTCCTCCGCGCTGGCCGAACTCCGCTCCGGCTCCGTCGATGGGGCCTTCGTCTGGGCGCCCGGACCGCTCGAGCCCACGCACCGGCTGGACCTCTCCTGGTACGGGATCCACGCCGTCGAGATCCTCTATGCGCTGATGGGCCCGGGTTGCGAAGAGGTCTCGCGCACCTTCGCCCCGGACGCCGAAATCGTCACCGGCCGCTGGAAGGACGGCCGCGTCGCCGCCATCCGCCTCGTCCGGCCCTACTCGGCCTACGGCGCCGTCGTCTTCTCCGGTAAGGAAATCCGCCAGTCGCACAAGGATCTCTACACCGGCTACCGCGGCCTCGTCGTCCAGATCGTGAATTTCTTCCAGACGCGCGTGCCGCCGGTGCCGGAACAGGAAACGCTGGAAATGTTTTCCTTCATGGACGCCGCCCAGCGCAGCCGCGAAGCGGGCGGCGCCCCGGCAAAGCTGCGCTGACCAAAGTGGAAACCGACTTCGTTCTCTTCAGCGCCCGCCACTGGGGCGTGATCCTCTCCATCCCCGCCGCCGCCGCGCTACTGCGCCTCGCCGCCGGCCCGCAGGCCCGGCGCGGCCGCGCCGTCCGCCTCGCCGCCGGCCTCTTCCTCGCCGTCAACGAACTCGTCTGGTACGCCTACCGTCTCTACACCGAGGGCGTCCGCTTCCCCGAAGGCCTGCCGCTCAACCTCTGCGACCTCTCCCTCTGGCTCACCGTCATCACCCTGCTCACCCTCAACCGCTGGCTCTTTGACGCCGCCTGGTTCGCCGGCATCGGCGGCGCTTCCATGGCCGTGCTCACTCCGGAGCTCTGGGCGCCCTTCTGGTCCTACCCCACCATGTACTTCTTTACGGCCCACGGCGGCGTCATCGCCACGCTCATCTTCCTCGCCTGGTCCGGCATGGCCAGGCCCCGCCCGCGCGCCATCCTCCGCGCCATGCTCGTCCTCCACGCCTGGGCCGCCTTCGTCGCCGCCTTCAACCTCGTCTTCCACACCAATTACATGTACCTTTGCGAAAAGCCCTCCACGCCTTCTCTGCTCGACTACATGGGCCCCTGGCCGTGGTACATCCTCTCCGGCGAACTGGTCGCCTGGGCCGTCTTCGGCCTGCTCGCCCTCCCCTTCCGCCGCCGGCCCGTGAAAGAATGATCCCTGTCATGCGATGGACGCTGCCCGCGCTGCTTCTCTCTCTCGTCTCCGGCTACGCCGCCGAAATGCCGTTCCTGTTCCGCGAGGACATCTTCCCCCTCGACCCGAAGCACAACCACGCCTCCTCGCTCGTCCTTCTTCCTGATGGCGGACTCATCGCCTGCTGGTACCGCGGCTCCGGCGAGCGCACCGCCGACGACGTCCAGGTGATGGCCGCCGTCAGGCCCCGCGGTGAAAAAACATGGTCCGCGCCTTTTGTTCTGGTTGACCAGCCCGGCTATCCGGACACCAACCCCGTCCTCTTCATCGACCGCCAGGGCCGCCTCTGGCTCTTCTGGCAGACCATCCTCGCCAATACCTGGGAAAGCGCCATCACGAATTTCCGCATGGCGGAAAAATACGCCGGCCGCGGCCTGCCCCGCTGGGACCGAGCCGGCCTCATCCTGCCCAAACCCGTGCGCATCGAAGAGGCCGCGGCCGCGCTCGCCGCGCGCGCCAGCGGCACGGCATGGGAACAGGCCGCCCGGAAAATCGCCGCCATGGCCAAAGACAGACTCGCCACCCGCCTCGGCTGGATGACCCGCGCCCACCCCGTCCAGCTCCCCTCGGGCCGCATCCTCCTGCCCATGTATTCCGACGGCTTCGATTTCTCCCTCGTCGCCATCAGCGACGACGGCGGACTCACCTGGCGCGGCTCCGAGCCCATCCAGAGCGTTGCCGGCATCCAGCCCACATTCGCCGTGAAGAAGGACGGCACGATCGTCGCTTATCTCCGCGACAACGGCCCACCGCCCAAACGCGTCCAGGTGAGCTATTCGCGCGACCAGGGCGAGACCTGGACGCCCGCCGTCGATACCGAAATCCCCAACTCCGGCACCGGCCTCGAGGTGATCAACCTCCGCGACGGCCGCTGGCTCATGGTCAACAACGACACGGAACAGGGCCGCCATTCGCTCGCCATCACCATCTCCGGCGACGAGGGCGCCACCTGGAAATGGAAGCGCCACATCGAGCTCGACACCCGCGCCGTCCGCCCCGGCTCCTTCCATTACCCTTCCGTCCTCCAGGCGCCCGACGGCACAATCCATCTCACCTACAGCGTTTTCCTGAACCACCTGCCCGAAGGCCAGCCCCGCAAGACCATCCGCTACGCCCGCTTCAATCTCGCCTGGGTCGAACAGGGCGATCCGCACTAGCTCCCCTCCTCCCGCGGCCCGGGTGTATCATCGCGGTTTCCGGGAGAATTTCATGCGAATTTCCGTCCTCATTCTGCTTCCGGTTTCCGTGTGCGCCATGGCCCAGATCCACACCCGCGGCGTCGGCGTCTATCCCGGCGACCCGCGCGAAGACGCCTCGCCCCTGTCGCGCATCGACAATGCTGCCTACCGCAACCTCGCCCTGCACCGCGCTGCATGGCATTCCTCCAGCTACGACTACAACCTCACCGCGCAGCTCGCCACCGACGGCATCCGCGAGTCCCGTCTCCCCCGCTGGCTCTCTACCGGCAGCAGCCAGAAGCCCGTTTTCGAAAAACACGAACGAGAATGGCTCCTCGACGGCAACTGGGTGACCAGCGCCGACGTGCCGGGGCCGCGCGGCTGGGTCCAGGCCGCTTTCCTCGGCGGCGACGCTCCCGTCACCACCGACCGCATCGACTTCGACGCCCGTCTCGAGGTCCGCAACAACGCTGAGCCCGGCTACACCCTCATCGTGTCCGTCTCCGGCGATGGCAGCGCCTGGACCGAAGTGGCGCGCCTTGAAAGCCGCGAGCGCCCGCAGCGCGAGTTTTTCGCAAGCATCCCGATCACGCCGCCCGCCACCGCCCGCTGGTTCCGCGTCTCCTTCGATGCGCCCTCCGTCACCCAGTGGCGCGTCGGCGGCATCACGCCCTATCTGTTCGGCGAGCCGCTGCGGCTTAGCGGACCGCATCCGTTCTCGAGCGCATGGAAGAGCGCCGGCGCCGGCGAGGAGTGGGTGATGGTGGATCTCGGCGCCGAATGCACCATCGACCGCTTCGCTCTCCACTGGATCTGGCGCGCTGCCGAGGGCCGCATCCAGGTCTCTGCCGACGCCAGACAGTGGCGCGACGCCGCCGTACTGCCTGGCCACGCCGCCCTCACGGACGACATCCGCCTCCCCGCTCTCGTTCAGGCCCGCTACGTCCGCGTGCTGATGACAAGGCCCGCCAACCCGGAAGGCTACATCCTCTCCGAACTCGAAGTTTACGGCCGCGGCGGCCCCGTCTGGTCGCCACGCCCCGTCTCCGCGCCCGCCGGCGGCCGGCTGCGCCTCTCCGGCGGCTGGCGTCTCCAACGCGGCAGCCTCGTCGCCGCCCACGGCGCCGAAATCAGCCGCCCCGGGTTCGACGATGGATCCTGGCTCCCCGCCACCGTGCCCGGCACGGTGCTCGCCTCGTATTTGAACATCGGCGCCGTCCCTGACCCCAATTACGGTGACAATCAGTTAATGATTTCCGACTCTTTTTTTCATTCCGATTTCTGGTACCGCACGGAATTCATCGCGTCCGAGGCACTAAAAAACGAAAAAATATGGCTGCATTTCGGCGGCGTTAACTGGAAAGCCGAGGTCTGGTTCAACGGCGAATTCCTCGGCCGGATCGACGGCGCTTTCCGCCGCGGCCGCTTCGATCTTTCGGGAAAAATCCGCCTCGCGGAGAAGAACGCCCTCGCCGTCCGCGTGCTGAAGAACGCCACCCCCGGCAGCGTCAAGGAAAAGACCTTCGACAACCCGGACAAGAACGGCGGCGCGCTCGGCGCCGACAATCCCACCTTCCACGCCAGCATCGGCTGGGACTGGATCCCCACCATCCGCGGCCGCAACACCGGCATCTGGAACGAAGTCTGGATCGATTCGGGCGGCCCGGTCACGCTCGCCGATCCGCTCGTCGCGAGCCGCGTCGCTCCGGACCGCCGCTCGGCCGATGTCCGTCTCGAATTCGCCCTCGAAAATCACGCCGCGCGCCCGGTCCAGGGGGTTCTGGCCGGCTCTTTCGGCGGCCGGAATTTCTCGCAGGAAATCTCGCTCGCCGCTGGCGAATCCCGCGCCGCCGCCATTTCTTTCCGCCTCGAAAATCCCCGCCTCTGGTGGCCCAACGGCTATGGCGAGCCGTATCTGTATCCGGTCGAGGCGCGCTTCGAGACCGGCGGCGCCATCTCCAGCCGCCTCGCTTTCCAGGCCGGTGTCCGCGAGTTCGCTTACAGCGAGGAAGGCGGCGCGCTCCGCCTGTGGATCAACGGCCGCCGCTTCATTCCGCGCGGCGGCAACTGGGGCTTCAGCGAGTCCCTGCTCCGCTACCGCTCCCGCGAATACGACGCCGCCGTCGGCTACCACCGCCACATGAACTTCACCATGATCCGCAACTGGGTGGGCATGATCGGCGACGACGCTTTCTATGAGGCCTGCGACCGCCACGGCATCGTCGTCTGGCAGGACTTCTGGCTCGCCAATCCCTGGGACGGGCCCGACCCCGACGACCACCGCATGTTCCTCGACAACGCCCGCGACCTCCTGCTGCGCATCCGCCATCACGCCTCCATCGGCCTCTACTGCGGCCGCAACGAAGGGTTTCCGCCCCCGCCCATCGACCGTGAAATCCGCCGCCTCATCGCCGAACTCCACCCTGGCCTGCACTACATCAGCAGCTCGGCCGACGAGGTCGTCAGCGGCCACGGACCCTACCGCGCCATGCCGCCCGAATACTACTTCCGCGAGCGCGCCACCCCGAAATTCCACAGCGAAATGGGCATGCCCAACATCGTTACCTGGGACAGCCTGCGCCTGTTCATCCCCGAAGACCAGGCGTGGCCGCAGGGCCGGCTCTGGGGCCTGCACGACTTCTGCCTCAACGGCGCGCAGGGCGGCGCGAGCTTCCGCGCCCTGATCGAAAAGCGCTTCGGCCCGGCCCGCGGCGCCCGCGACTGGACCGAACTCGCCCAGTTCCTCAACTATGAGGGCCACCGCGCCATGTTCGAGGCCCAGAGCCGCAACCGCATGGGCCTCCTCATCTGGATGAGCCATCCCGCCTGGCCTTCCCTCGTCTGGCAGACCTACGACTACTACCTCGAACCCACCGCCGCCTACTTCGGCGCGAAGAAGGCCAACGAGCCGCTGCACATTCAGTGGAACCCGCTCGCCAACGCCGTGGAAGTCGTCAATTACAGCGCCGGCAACGTCAACGGACTCGCCGCCACGGCCCGCATTCTCGGCCTGAACGGCGAAATTCTGCGGGAATTCACTGCCAGCCTAGACAGTGCGGAGGACTCGGTTTCGTCTCCCATTTCCATCGAATGGCCGCAAAATCTCCCGCCCGTTTTTTTCCTGAAGCTCGAATTGCGCCGCGGCAGTGAACTGATTTCCTCGAATCTTTACTGGCGCAGCGCCGCCGGCGAGGATTTTTCCGCACTGCGCCAGCTTCCGGCGGTCCGGCTCGAGGCGGCCACGAGGCCGCGCCGCGAGGACGGCCGCTGGCTGCTCGAGACCACGCTCCGCAATCCGGCTTCCACGCCCGCCCTCATGGTCCGGCTCGTAGCCGTGCGCGCCGGCGCCGGCGACCGCATCCTCCCGGCGTTGTATTCGGATAACTATCTCGTCCTCATGCCGGGCGAGTCCGCCACCATCACCACCGAGGTCTCGGAGGCCGACTGCCGCGGCGAGCCGCCGGCCATCCGCGTCGAGGGATTCAATGTCGCCCCCCTGCGCTGATCACGCGCCCGCCGTCCGCACGGGCGCCGCGGGCAGAGCGTCCCACAGGTGGCGGTCCGTGCCGTTCATGAACGCCGTGTAGGCGGCCGCCACGTCCGCGTACGGCGCGTCCATCACCGCGCGGCCGTGGTGCAGCCACAGGGCGCGGCTGCACAGCGTTTCGAGCATCGCCGAAACGTGGGACACGCAGACCAGCGTGCACCCGTGCTCGCGCATCTCCATCAGCCGCCGGTGACATTTCTTCTGGAACGCCGCGTCGCCCACGGCCAGGATCTCGTCGATCAGCAGCACGTCGCATTCGGTGTGCGCCGCCACCGCAAAGGCCAGCCGCAGCACCATGCCGGTCGAGTAGGTCCGCAGCGGCTCGTCCATGTATCCCTGAAGCTCGGCAAAGTCGACGATCGCCTCGGCCCGCTCTTTGACCTCCGCGCGCGTCATCCCCAGAATCGCCGCATACAGCCGCAGGTTTTCCCATCCGGTCAGGTCCGGGTGGAAGCCGGAGCCGAGTTCCATCAGCGTGCTGACCCGGCCGTCGATGCGGACGCTGCCCTCGTCCGGCTCGAGCAGCCCGGCGAGCACCGCCAGCAGCGTGCTCTTGCCGGCGCCGTTGGCCCCGACGATGGCGAGGCCCTCGCCGCGGCCGGCGCGCAGGCTCACCTCATGCAGCGCATAGAACCCTTCCTGATGCCTTCCGGCCAGCCGGTCCTGAAGATACTGGCGCAGCAGCCTGCGGCTGCCCCGCGGACGGTAAATCACGCTGACATTTTCAACCCGGATCGCTTCCTGCATCACAGATACCGGTAAAACCGCCTGCGCAGACGCGCGAAAATCCACGCACCCGAGGCAAGAAATACGCACGCCACCAGCGTCATCTTCCACAACAGGCTCGCCGGCGGCGAGCGGTGGCCCAGAACCACGTGCTGCGTGGCCAGCACCAGCGCCGCCACCGGATTGAACTCGTACAGGCCGCGGAAATCCTGCGGCACCATCGCGAAACTGTAAAAAATCGGCACCAGCCAGAACAGCACCAGGTTGACGGACTCGACCAGGTAGCGCACGTCCCGCAGCACCACGTACAGGCTGGAAGTCGCCAGGCCGAGCCCGTAAATGAAAATCAGCTCAAGGCCCCAGATCACCGGCAGCCACGCATAGTGCCAGGTGACTGGCAGACGGTACCAGGCGACCAGCGCCACAATCAGCGTCAACTGGATCAGAAGGTGGATCGTGTTCGACAGCACCGCCACCAGCGGCAGCAGCGCCGCCGGCATCCGCACCCGCTTCACCAGCGCCGGATTCTCGCTCACCGACGTCGTCGCGGTGACCCACGCCAGCGTGAAGAAATTGTACGGGATCAGCCCGCACAGCACGTAGAGCGGATAATGCGGGATCTGGCTGCGGAAAATCTTCGTGAAAACGAATGTCAGCAGCACGACCATCGTCAGAGGATTCAGCAGGGCCCAGAACACGCCAAGCGACATGTTCCGGTAGCGGATCCGGAAATCCCTGAGGATTAGCTCGCTGACAACAAAACCGAGGTTGGATCGCCTCATCCCAGCCTGCCGTGCGTTTTCACCGGCGCCCGCCCGCCATGAACCGCCGAACCCTTCATCTTAACAGGCAGCCCGCGCCGCCCTGCCGAGCGCCGACAGCCGCGGCCGCGGGAAGACTTGCCCCCCATGCCGGCTCCGCCGGCAGAGGCAAAATTGCGAAACGAACCGAAAAACTTATAAGGCATTATTTATCAGTTACTTAAAAGAGGCCAGGAAGCGCGCTGCCGGCGGCGCGCCCGCACTGCCGCAGTTGTCGGCCCGGCGCGGCCTCGGATATGCTCAAGGTGCTTTGACCATGAAACGCATAACCCATCTCTCGCTCACTCTGCTTGCCATCACCTTCCTGCTGCCGGCCCAGGAGAAGGTCGATCTCGAGGCCGTTTACCGCATCAAGCAGGAGGCATTCCAGAACTCCCGCGTCATGGACACGCTCTTCCAGTTGACCGATGTCCATGGCCCGCGCCTGGCCGGTTCGCCCCGCTACCGCGCCGGCGCCGAGTGGGTGGTCAAGCAGCTCAAGGAGTGGGGTATCAGCGAAGTGCGCCTCGAGCCCTGGGGCGAGTTCGGACGCGGCTGGGAAAACAAGAAGTTCTACGCCGCGATGACCGAGCCCGCCTACATGCCGCTGATCGGCGCGCCCCAGGCGTGGACCTCGTCCACCGATGGACTCGTTGCCGGCGAGCCGGTCCTCGCGCCCATCCGCGAAGAGGCCGACCTCGCCAAATGGAAGGGCAAACTGGGAGGCAGGATCGTCCTCGTCGATCAGCCCCGCGACATCACGCTTCATGACCGCCCCGACAGTCACCGCTACACCGAGCAGGAACTGGCGGACCTGATGCAGGCCCAGATCCTGCCCTTCGGCCGGCGCATGCAGACGCCCGGCCAGCCGCCGCAGAATTTCATGCAGATGATGGCGTTCCGGCGCAAGCTGAACGAGTTTCTGCGCGAAGAAAGGGTGGCACTGCTGATCCAGAATGGCCGCGCCGATTTCGGGACGTTTTTTACGTCGAACGGCGGCTCGCGCAACCCGAAGGACCAGCCCGCCCCGCCCACCATTGTTCTCACCGCCGAGCACTACAACCGCATCTGGCGCCTGCTGGACCGCAAGATCCCGGTGCGGATCGAGGCCGAGGTCCGCAACGAGTGGTATGACACGGCGGACAACAATTTCAACATCATTGCGGAAATTCCCGGCTCGGGCAAGCACAAGGATGAGCTCGTCATGCTTGGCGGTCATTTCGACACCTGGCACGCCGGCACGGGAGCGACGGACAACTCGGCCGGATCGGCCGTCATGCTCGAGGTGATGCGCATCCTGAAAAAGCTCGACCTGCGGCTCGACCGCACCGTCCGGCTCGCCCTCTGGGACGCCGAGGAGCAGGGACTGCTCGGTTCGCGCGGCTATGTGACGAAGCATTTCGCCGACCGCGCCACGATGAAAACCCTGCCCGAATACGAGAAATTCAGCGCCTATTTCAACGTCGACAACGGCGGCGGGCGCATCCGCGGCATTTATCTTCAGGGCAACGAAATGTGCCGCCCGATTTTCGAGGCGTGGTTCGCCCCGCTGCGCGATCTCGGCGTCACGACCATCTCGATCCGCAACACCGGCGGCACGGACCACCTGAGCTTCGACGCCGTCGGGCTGCCCGGCTTCCAGTTCATTCAGGACCCGCTTGAATATGACACGCGGACGCATCACACCAACATGGACGTCTATGACCGCATCCCGCGCGAGGACATGATGCAGATGTCGGCCGTGGTCGCCACGCTGGTGGTGCACACCGCCAACCGCGACGAGAAGCTGCCCCGCAAGCCGCGCCCTGAGCCGCGGCCGCAGCAGGGGCCGCCATCGACGTTCTGAAATCGCCCTCATCGAAGCAGCGCGTCCACGGCCGCCCGCGTGATCGGGTGATAGCCGGGACGCGCTTTTTCGTAAATGCGGCGCGCGCGCTCGCGTCCTTCCGGCGTCTTCACCAGTTCCGCATAGAGCGGCTTCACGTATTTCCGCCGGCCCACCTCGATCAGGAACTTCTCCAGCCGCGGGTAAGCCGGTTCGTAGCCGTTGCGCGCCGCCATCAGGAGCCACTGGGCGGCGATCTCGCTGTTGCCGGTTTCGGTGAGTTTCCACTCGCGGTCGATGACGGCCATCTGCGAAGGCGGCATCTTTTCGGGCAGCGAGTGCAGCCAGTGCAGCCATTCCTGCGTTGCCCAGCCGGCGCGCGGAGTCTTTTCGAACTCGTAGCGCGGGCGCGGCGCATCGGCGGGCAGGCCGGGCTGGTAGAGCCATGCGCTCACGTCGTCCTCCGGAAAGGCGCGATGGAGCTCGGCGACAAAGTCGGCGGTCGTGATCGACTGGAAGGCGAAGCGGTCGAAGTAGCCGCGCAGCCACGCGTCCCACCGCACGCGGCCGTGCTTTTCCTCCAGGTGCCGCAGCAGCAGCGCGCCCTTCACATACGGCACCTGGGTCATGCCCTCGTCCGGATCCCGCCCCTTGAGGTCGAGCACAAGCCTCTGGTCGGCGGGCGGCAACTGCTTCAGTTCGTCTTCGAGCTCTCCCACTTCGACGGCCATCTCCATCTCGCTGCGGGCGCGCCCGTAGAGCGCCTCCTGGACGCGGCGTTCGATGTAGGTGGTAAAGCCCTCGTTCAGCCAGAAGTCGTTCCAGGTGGCGTTGGTGACGAGATTGCCGGACCAGGAGTGGGCCAGCTCATGAGCGACCAGCGAGACGAGGCTGCGGTCGCCGGCGATGACCGTAGGGGTGGCGAAGGTGAGGCACGGGTTCTCCATGCCGCCGAAGGGGAACGAGGGCGGCAGCACCAGCAGGTCGTAGCGGCCCCAGCGGTAAGGGCCGTAGAGGGCTTCGGCCGCCTCGACCATCTTTTCGACGTCGGCAAACTCCCAGGCGGCGCGTTCGAGCACCGGCGGCTCGGCCCACACGCCGGTGCGCCTTCCCAGCGGGCGGAAGTCGAGCTCGCCCACGGCCAGCGCCATCAGGTAAGGGGGCACGGGCAGCGGCATGTGGAAATGGCCGTCCCGGACGCGGTGCGCGGCCACCAGCGCCCGCAGCGGCACCGGGGCGTGGATGCGCGCCGAAAAGGTCACGCGCACGGCGGGCGAGTCCTGCAACGGGATCCAGCTCCGGGCATGAATGGCCTGCGACTGGGAATAGAGGAACGGGTGGCGCCTGCCGGCCGTCTGCGCGGGCTCGAGCCATTGCAGGCCGCTGGCCTCGGGCGAGGTTTCGTATTCGATGCGCACACTGCGCTCGCCGGGGGCGAGCTCGATTTCGAGCGGCGAGCCGAGGATCGGGTCTTCGGCGCCCAGGCGGAAATTGTCCGTGCGGCCGTTCACGCGATGAATGGTGAGCGCGCGCGTGTCCAGGACGAGGCGGCGCCCGGCGGGCTCGAGCGCCAGCGTCGCGGCGCCGCGCAGGCGGCGGCCGGAAAACGACACGGCGAGATCGAGCTCGACGTGGCGCACGCGCGTTTCGTGGAAATTCGCAAAAGAATGAACGTCGGTCAGGGCCACAAGAGCCATCGTAGCCGAGGCGGCGCGCACGGGGCTGGCCGGCGTTGTGCTAAGTTCCTGCATCATGGAGCCAAAAAGCACGGGCAGGCTGGTTTCGCTGGACGTTTTCCGCGGCTTCACCATCGCCTCGATGATCCTCGTGAACAATCCCGGCTCGTCGCCAGCGTATTCGCAGCTCGAGCACGCCGTATGGCACGGGTGGACGTTCACCGATACGGTGTTCCCGTTCTTCCTGTGGATTGTGGGCGTGGCAATGACGCTGTCCACGGCGCGGCGGATGGAGCGGGGCCAGTCCCGCGCGGATCTGCTGCGCCACGCCTTCCAGCGCGCCTTCATTCTGTTTTTGATCGGCGTCTTTGTGATGGCGCTGCCCGATATCGATCTCGCCACGATCCGCATCCCGGGCGTGCTGCAACGGATTGCGGTCTGCTATCTGATCGCCTTCCTGATCTTCCTGCACACCGGAGTGCGCGGGCAGATCCTCTGGCTGCTGGGATTCAACGCCGCCTATCTGGCGCTGATGTGGTTCTATCCGACGCCCGGATGCGGGGCGGGCTCATGGTCGATGGACTGCAACTTCGCGCGCTACTTTGATTCGCTGTTCCTGAAAGGGCACATGTGGCGGCACACGCGGGACTGGGATCCGGAAGGCATTGTCAGCACGCTGCCGGCGATCTCCACGGTGCTGTTCGGGGCGCTGGCCGGCCATGTGTTGCGCCACTTCTCCTGGCACGGGGCGCGGCTTCAGGCATTCCTCTTCGGCGGCTCGGCGCTGGTTGCCGCCGGACAGGTGATGTCCATCTGGATCCCGATCAACAAGAACCTGTGGACGCCGTCGTTCGCCTTTTTCATGGCGGGGCTGGCGATGTTGGCCTTTGCGCTGTGGTACTGGCTGGTGGAGGTGCGCGGGCGCGGGCGCTGGTTCCGGTTCTTTGAGATCTACGGCTCGAACGCGATCCTTGTGTACGTGCTGTCGGACGTGCTGGCGACAGCGGCCGACCGGACGGGCCTGCACGAGTGGTGGTATGAAAACGTCTGCCGGGCGCTGGCCGCCGAGCCGAAGAACGCGAGCCTGCTGTACGCGCTGACGAACGTGGGCGTGCTGTGGGTGGTGGCGTGGGCGTTGTGGCGCAGACGCTGGTTCGTCAGGATCTGACGCCGCCGCGGCGGGCCGCGGCGAGCTTTTCCGCCATGCGGAAGGCGGCGGCGAAGCTGGAGGGCGAGGCCAGGCCGCGGCCGGCGATGTCGAAGGCGGTACCGTGGTCGACGCTGGTGCGGATGATGGGCAGGCCGAGCGTGACGTTGACGCCGCCTTCGAAGTCGAGCAGCTTGAGCGGAATGTGGCCCTGGTCGTGGTACATGCAGACGACGGCATCAAAGCGGCCGCGCCGCACGGCAAGGTGGAAGACCGTGTCCGGCGGCAGCGGGCCTTCCACTGGCCAGCCGCGGGCGCGGGCCCGTTCGACGGCGGGGGCGATCACGCGGATCTCCTCATCGCCGAAGGCGCCGCCTTCGCCGGCGTGCGGGTTCAGCCCGGCCACGGCGATGCGCGCCGCGGGCTTCAGCCGGAGCACGGCGTCGCAGGTGAGCTCGAGAATGCGGTCCAGCCGCGCGGCCGTGACGCGCGCAATGGCCTCGCGCAGCGAGCAGTGGGTGCTCACGTGCGTCACCATGAGCTGCTCGCTGGCAAGCAGGATGGTCACGTCCCGCGCGCCGCAGACTTCGCCGAGCAGCTCGGTGTGCCCGGTGAAGCGCGGATCGCTCAACTGAATGGCCTGCTTGTTGACGGGCAGCGTGACCACGGCATCGATGGCGCCCGCCAGCGCCGCCTGCGCCGCGCGCACCACGGCCTCGCGTGCGGCCCGGCCGGCGGCGGCGCTGAGCACGCCCGGCTGGACGTCGGCTTCCGAGAGCATCTTCAGGTCGATGACGCAGAGCGCCGTGCCGTCGGCCTCTTCCGGCGCGGAGATGCCGCGCAGGGGAACGCCGTAGCCGAGCCGCGCATTGTAATGGCGCAGCGCAGCCGCCTCGCCATAGAGAGCAAAGGCGCGCGATACGAGGCCGTCCCGCCACGCCTTCAGGACAATCTCCGGCCCGACGCCGTTGGCGTCGCCCATCGTCACGCCGATCATCGCGTCTGCCTTTCCATCGGGCAAATCACCTGCGATCCGCGCGGAGCTGTTTTCCGATGCGCTCGAGCATCGCATCGCGCTCGCCGGCGGCCCAGGCGCGTTCAAGCTCTTCCGTGTGGATGCCCGCCAGCGACCCCAGCAGCAGGTAGGCCGGCAGGGCGTGCGGCAGATGCTGCCAGCGCGCCATTTCGACCAGGGCGGGCAGGGCGCGCTCACGGATCTGCGCGGCCGCCGCTTCGTCGCCATGTTCGAGATACATCTGAAGGACTTCAGCGGCTTCGAGCCGGTCGCTGAGCGCCGTCGAGTTCAGCATCTCGATGAACCATGTGGGATGGACGCGAAGGCCGCTTGAACTGTTGGTGAGGGCGAGGTAGGCGATGGCCTTGAGAGCGCGGGCCGCGTTGCGGCGAACGGCGGGCTCGGGGTCGCGCAGGGCGAGCTGGAGCGGGCCGACAGCTTCGGCCTTTTCGGGGACGTATCCGGCGACGTAGGCGGCGACGGCGCGGACGTCGGGATCGGCCGCTTCGGAGGCGGCCCGCAATAACAGCCGGGTGTGGAGCTGGGCCAGCGCCTCCAGCCGCTGCTGGGCGACGCGGCAGGCGATGTTTTCCATCAGCGAGTGACCGCGCGAAAGGTCCTCGCGCAGGTCGCCTTCGGCAGTGGCGCGTGCGAGCGCCGCAGCGAAGTCCGCGTAGGCGGAGACAACTTCTTCCGGGAGCGTGATCGAATCGTCGCCCGGGGCGGGCCGGGTTTCAAAGCGCGGGCTGCCGCGTTCTTCAATGCCGACGTATAGAACGGCGCGGCCCTGCTCGCAGCACCAGGCCTCGAGCTGCGCGCGCAGGACGCCGTCGATGGCCTCGATACGCTCTTCGGCGCCCACCTTGGACCTGGGCAGCTCGTCGCCCGGGGCCGCGCCAAGGGCCTTCAGGATGCGTGCGTGGGGCGTGCGCCGGGCGCCGTAGATCTCGATGGCACCGATGCGCGGCTGGGCCAGGGCTGCCGAGGCGATGGCCGCCAGTGCCAGAATGCGGAATAGAATCTTCACCAATGCCGTCCGATTTCCAGCGCCGCAGCGCCTGTTTTCATTGTCTCTCCACGGCATGGGTGAAATCGTGCAGCCAGGACGGGAGAAACCAGTGATTCTTCAGGGAGTGGGGCAGATGCCCCAATCATTAGCCCAGTTAATACAATGAACGGGAGAAGGAAATGTCCCTGAATCAGCACATGGGGAGTCATTTGCCCGAATTCAGGGGGTTGGCAACTGGCGTGCAACGTGCAGAGGCGAGATCCCTATGCCGAGAAATTACGTCACCATTGACGGCAATGAAGCCGCAGCGTATGTAGCGCACCAGACGAATGAAGTGATTGCGATCTATCCGATCACGCCGTCGTCGCCGATGGGCGAGTGGTCGGACCAGTGGTCGAGCGAGGGCAAGCCGAACATCTGGGGCACGGTTCCGACGGTGGTGGAGATGCAGAGCGAGGGAGGCGCCGCGGGGGCGGTGCACGGGTCGTTGCAGGCGGGAGCGCTGACGACGACGTTCACGTCGGCGCAGGGCCTGCTGCTGATGATCCCGAACATGTACAAGATCGCCGGCGAGCTGACGTCGACGGTGTTTCATGTGGCGGCGCGAAGCCTGGCGACGCACGCGCTTTCGATCTTTGGCGACCACCAGGACGTGATGGCGTGCCGGGCGACAGGCTGGATGATGCTGGCGTCGAACTCGGTGCAGGAAGTGATGGACATGGCGCTGATCGCGCAGGCGGCGACGCTGGAGGCGCGGGTGCCAATCATCCACTTCTTTGACGGGTTCCGGACGTCGCACGAGGTGAGCAAGGTGGAGCAGCTCACCGTGGACGACATGAAGGCGATGCTGCCGGACGAGCTGATCCGGGCGCACCGCGAGCGGGCGATGAACCCGGAGCGGCCGGTGCTGCGGGGCACGGCGCAGAACCCGGACGTTTATTTCCAGGCGCGGGAGGCGGTGAACCGGTATTACCTGGCGGCGCCGGCCATTGTGCAGAAAGCGATGGACCGTTTTGCGGAGATCGTTGGCCGCCGCTACCGGCTGTTCGACTATGTGGGCGCGCCTGATGCCGAGCGGGTGGTGATCCTGATGGGCTCCGGCGCGGAGACGGCCCAGGAGACGGTGGAGTACCTGATGGAGCGGGGCGAGAAGGTGGGCGTGCTGAAGGTGCGGCTGTTCCGGCCGTTTTCGGTGGAGAGCTTCCTGGCGGCGCTGCCGCCGACGGTGCAGGCCCTGGCGGTGCTGGACCGGACGAAGGAGCCGGGCGCGGCGGGCGAGCCGCTTTACCAGGACGTGGTGACGGCTCTGATGGAGGGCCAGGCGGCCGGCAGGCTGCCCTTTGCCGCGATGCCGAAGGTGATTGGCGGCCGCTACGGGCTGTCGTCGAAGGAGTTCACGCCGGCGATGGTGAAAGCGGTGCTCGATGAGCTGAAGAAGGACCGGCCGAAGAACCACTTCACCGTCGGCATCACGGACGACGTGACGTTCACGTCGCTCGAGCATGATCCGTCGTTTTCGACCGAGGACGACCGGACGATCCGCTGCCTGTTCTACGGACTGGGCGCGGACGGAACGGTGGGCGCGAACAAGAACAGCGTGAAGATCATCGGTGAGGAGACGGACAACTGGGCGCAGGGCTACTTTGTTTACGACTCGAAGAAGTCCGGCTCGGTCACCATCAGCCACCTGCGTTTCGGGCCGAAGCCGATCCGGAGCACGTATCTGGTCTCGCGGGCGAACTTCGTCGCCTGCCATCAGTGGTCGTTCCTGGAACGGTTCGACATGCTGAAGTGGGCGGTGCCGGGCGGCATCTTCCTGCTGAACTCGCCGTACGGGCCGGACGAGGTGTGGGACCATCTGCCGCGGACGGTGCAGAAGGAGATCGTTGAGAAGAACCTGAAGTTCTACGTGATCGACGCCTACTCGGTGGCGCGCGAGACGGGGATGGGATCGCGCATCAACACGATCATGCAGACCTGCTTCTTTGCGATTTCCGGCGTGCTGCCGCGCGAGGAGGCGATCGGGCAGATCAAGAAGGCGATTGTGAAGACGTACGGGCGCCGCGGCGAGGCGGTGGTTCAGAAGAACTTCGCGGCAGTGGACCGGACGCTGGAGCGGCTGCACGAAGTGAAAGTGCCGGGCACGGTGACGTCGAAGAGGGACCTGCGGCCGCCGGTGCCGCCGGAGGCGCCGGAGTTCGTGCGCAACGTGCTGGGCAAGATCATCGAGGGCAATGGCGACGCGTTGCCGGTGAGCGCCTTCCCGGTGGACGGTACGTTCCCGACGGCGACGGCGATGTGGGAGAAGCGTAACATCGCTTTGGAGATTCCCGTCTGGGACGAGAAGCTGTGCATTCAGTGCGGCAAGTGCGTGCTGGTGTGTCCGCACGCGACAATCCGCGCCAAGATTTACGACCCGAAGCAGCTGGAGAATGCGCCGCCGGCGTTCAAGCACGCGCCGGCGCGCTGGAAGGACTTCAAGGACCTGGCCTATACGCTTCAGGTGGCGCCGGAGGACTGCACGGGGTGCGCCCTGTGTGTGGAAGCCTGCCCGGTGAAGGACAAGACGGAGCCGAAGCGGAAGGCGATCAACATGGAGCCGCAGGAGCCGCTGCGCGAACAGGAAGCGGCCAACTGGGACTTCTTCTTCCGCCTGCCGGAGTTCGACCGCACGAAGCTGAACCAGACGCAGGTGAAGGACCTTCAGATCTTCCAGCCGCTGTTCGAATTTTCAGGGGCCTGCTCGGGCTGCGGCGAGACGCCGTACGTGAAGCTGCTGACGCAGCTCTTTGGCGACCGGGCGCTGATCGCCAACGCGACGGGCTGCTCGTCGATCTATGGCGGCAACCTGCCGACGACGCCCTACACGGTGAACCCGGAGGGGCGCGGCCCGACGTGGAACAATTCGCTGTTTGAGGACAACGCCGAGTTCGGCTTTGGCATGCGGCTGGCGCTGGACCAGCAGGCGCGCTATGCGGCGGACCTGCTGCGGCTGCTGGCCCCGCAGATCGGCGAGAACCTGGTGGAGGAGCTGCTGAACGCGGATCAGAGCACCGAGCCCGGGATCTTCGCGCAACGCGAGCGCGTGGCGCAGCTGAAGAAGCGCGTGGAAGAGCTGATGCCGAAGGGGAACGGGCAGAGCCTGCTGTACCGCGACCTGCTGGCGGTGGCCGACGCGTTGGTGCGGAAGAGCGTGTGGATCGTCGGCGGCGACGGCTGGGCGTATGACATCGGTTACGGCGGGCTGGACCACGTGCTGGCCAGCGGGCGCGACGTGAACGTGCTGGTGCTGGACACCGAAGTGTATTCGAACACGGGCGGGCAGTGTTCGAAGGCGACGCCGCGGGCGGCGGTGGCGAAGTTTGCCGCCGGAGGCAAGCCGACGGCGAAGAAGGACCTGGCGCTGATGGCGGTGAACTACGGCAACGTCTACGTGGCGCGGGTCGCCATGGGAGCCAGCGACATGCAGACGGTGAAGGCGTTCCTCGAAGCGGAGAAGTGGAACGGGCCGTCGCTGATCATCGCCTACTCGCACTGCATTGCCCACGGCTACGACATGCGCTACGGGCTGGAGCAGCAGAAGCTGGCGGTGCAGACGGGCTACTGGCCGCTGTTCCGCTACAATCCGGCGCTGGCGGCGGAGGGCAAGAATCCGTTCCAGCTGGATTCGAAGCCGCCCGCGCTGCCGCTGGAGAAGTACATTTACAACGAGACGCGGTACACGATGCTGGTTCACTCGAAACCGGAGGACGCGCGGCGGCTGCTGGCCGAGGCCCAGGCCGACGTGATGAACCGCTGGCGGATCTACGAACAGATGGCCGCCATGCAGGGCGCTCCGGCAGAGACCGCTCAGGGAGGAAAGTAAGTCATGTCCATTGATCTGACGACCACGTATCTGGGGCTTCGGCTCCGCTCGCCGCTGGTGGCGTCCTCGTCGCCGCTGTGCAAGGACATTGGCAACATTCTGCGGCTGGAGGACGCCGGGGCCAGCGCGATTGTGCTGCACTCGCTGTTCGAGGAGCAGATCCAGCTGGAGAGCGGCGAACTGGACCGTTTCCTGTCGGAGTCGGCCGAGTCTTACGCCGAGGCTTCGACCTACTTTCCGGAGCTGACGACGTACAACCTAGGCCCCGAGCCCTACCTGGAGCATCTGCGCAAGGCAAAGGAGAGCGTGGACGTGCCGGTGATCGGGAGCCTGAACGGGATCTCGACCGGCGGCTGGATCCGCTATGCGCAGATGATGGAACAGGCGGGCGCCGACGCGCTGGAGCTGAACATTTACTTCCTCCCGACGGACCTGGAGCTGACGGCACAGAAGATCGAAGACACCTACTGCGACCTGGTGAGCCACGTGAAGGCGAGCGTGCGGGTCCCGGTGTCCGTGAAGCTGGGCCCGTTTTTCACCGCCTTCGGCAATTTCGCCATGCGGCTGGACGCGGCGGGCGCGGACGGGCTGGTGCTGTTCAACCGTTTCTACCAGCCTGACTTCGACATCGAGAACCTGGAGGTGGTGCCGAACCTGGTGCTGAGCGACAGCGACGAGCTGCGGCTGCGGCTGCACTGGGTGGCGCTGCTGTACAACCGGATCCGGCCGGACCTGGCAATCACGGGCGGCGTGCACACGGCCGAGGACGTGGTGAAGGGCATCATGGCCGGGGCGCGCTGCACGATGATGACGTCGGCGCTGCTGCGGCACGGGATTCCGTATCTGGAGAAGGTGGAAGAGGACCTGATCGACTGGATGGAGGAGCACGAGTACGAGTCGATCAGCCAGATGCGGGGCTCGATGAGCGCGCAGTCGGTGGCCGAGCCGGCGGCGTTCGAGCGCGCCAACTACATGAAGGTCCTTTCGAGCTACACGCTGAAGCCCGCCACGCGCTAGCTGCCGCAATTCGGCGGGGATCTCCCGGGCGGACCTGGAAACGGGTCCGCCCGGTTTTGTTTTTTCTGGCGGCATGCCGGCGGTCAGGCGGCCTGCGGCCATGTTTCGGCGGGAGGCAGGAGCGAGTCCCAGTTCCAGGCAGGGCCGACGTCGAGCTTGTCCGGTCGGAAGTTCTGGTGGGCGGCGATGCCCGAGAACCGGCAGAAGAAGTCCGGGTCGTACATGGGGCGGCGGGAGGCCGGGGGCAGCGTGAAGGGGATGCCGAATTTCTGGCACAGGTAGGCGGCGAGGCGCTGCACGGCCTGCTCCTGTTCGCGGGTGAAGGCGGCGTACCAGGCGTAGCCGCGGAAATCGCTTCGGACGTATCTGTCGGTTTCCGAGAGGCGGCACCAGGGGGTGCGGAAGTTTTTGGGCCACCAGTTGAGGGTGTCGCCGCCGTCGGGGTCGGGCCGGAGGGGGCCGGGGTTGACGATTTCGATGCCGATGGAGCGGCGGTCATTGTAGTGGCCGGGATTGCGTTCACGCATGCCGAGGTGGTAGGCCCAGCAGTCGGGTGGAAACATCTGGAAGATGCGGCCGTCGCGTTCGACGACGAAGGCGGTGGCGACACGGCCGTTGGACGGGCTTTTCCAGGTGTCGAAGACGCTGCGGGCGTTCGAGCTTGCGGTGGCGTGCAGGACGATGAGGCTCTTGGGGACGCGCTGGGCCCAATAGCAGGAGCCGGGCAGACGGAAGGTCTTCGAGTCAATCCAGTCGGGTGTCTCGATGAGAGTGTTCGCCATGGCCGGGATTTTCCACGGCCGCGCGGGCACAGGCGGCGCCCGGCCTGCGGGCAGCGAGCGGAAGACGTTGGAATTGTACGGGTTTCCGGCGGCGCCGCGTCTTGCGAACTGCTGTGACGGCGCTTTCGGCGAGAGTGTCAGCCGGCGCGGAAGCGCGTCCAGGGGTGGGCCGGGAGGTCGCGAAGGAGCGGCTTCATCCAGGCGAACTGCGGATATCTGGCCAGATGCTCGTCGGCGCGGAAGCCGATGCCGCAGGGGTGGCCCATGGCGGCCTCGAGTTCCATGCGGCGGATCATGCCGGCATCGGCGGCCTTGGCCTGCACGGCGCCGGCCGGGCCGAACTCGTCCTGCCAGGGCTTCATGCCGCGGGGGCTTAAGTCGACGTGTCCGCAGAGGGTGCGCTCGTTGGGGGAGGCGTCTTTCTTGTCGAACGTGTCGTAGTGATCGGCGAGGAAGCGTTTGGCCTCTTCGAGGCCGATGCGGCCGCGGTATTCGGCCAGGAGCTGTTCCCAGCGGGCGCGGCGGGCGTTGGCGCTCACGGAAGGGTCGTTCACCGGGAACGTGGTTTCCTCGGCGGCGAGCCGCGGGTTGACGGGGAAGTTGGCGCCGGAGAAATATCCGTCCCGGGTGCGTTCAAGGGTGACGTTTTTCAGGCCGAGTTCGAGGCGGGCGATTTCGTTGCGGCGGACGTCGGCGACGAGCCAGGCGTTGGCGTACCCGCCGTTGTTGCCGCGGATCATGAAAGCGGCGAACTCGTCAATGGATGACGCGTACTGCATCGCCTGGCGGGCGCGGGCGAACTCGGCCACGCCTTCGGGGTCGAAGCCGTGGAAGGCGGTGATGGTGGTCTCGGTGATGGCGAGCCCGGCGGAGTTGATGCCGAAGTCGTCGCCGGAGTGGATGAAGCCTGGGAAGCCGTCCATGAGGATGCGGTGGCCGCGTTCGGGACGGATGTCGAAGATGATATTCCAGCGTGCGCCCTCGAGGTAGCCGGACCAGTTGTTGTGGGCGATGACGGGCTGGCCGTCGCGGGTCCAGCTTCCGGTGGCGACGAAGGCGCTGCAACGGTCCGGGGCGGCGGACTTTTTCTGTGCGTCGAGCGAGGCCGTGTAGTAGCCGAGCTCGATGCTGGCGTTGTGGGCGGTGAGGTCGTAGATGTCGGCCTGGACGCCGGCGCGGGCGAGGCCGTCCGCCATGCCACGGAGCTCGCGCTGATATTCAGGCGGGAGCTTCGGCCAGAGGATCTTTTCGGCTGCCTGGCGGAAGAAGGCCCAGTTCCGCCCGGTATCGTGTTCGAGGTTGAGCTTTGTCACCGCGAGCGCGTCTTCAATCTCCTTCGCAAGCAGGAATCCGTGCTGGAAGCCGATGCGCTCGGGACTGCCGGAGAGCCGGACGGGGATCCATCCGTTGGTGGTCTGGCCGCGGTGAGAGCCGGCCAGCCGGGGGTCCGAGCCGGACTGGCAGGTGGCGAGCGGCAGGGCGGCCGCCGCCGCGGCGAGGAGCCGCGCCGATTCACGCCGTGTCATGCGTCCGATGATACCAGCGGGGCGGAGGTCAGTGGCAGCCCTTGCAGGTGAACTTCCGGCCGTGGCAGACGGCACAACCCTGGCGGGGAAAGCCCTTGTCGCCGTGTTTGTCCACGAACTCCTGGGTGTGGCTGGCGGGGCGGAAGCCCTGGGCCGGCTCGACGTGGCACTTCAGGCAGGAGTCCGGCGGGTTGATGCGGCTGTGACAGACGAGGCAATCGGCCATCTGGGGGAAATGGGCGGCGGTTTTCTGGCCGTGCGGGACATTTTCGCTTTCCGGAATTCCCCGGTGGCAGGCGGTGCAGGGATCTTTGACCTGAGCGAGGAATTCCGGGGAAGGCGGATGGTCTCCGAGATAGGTTTTTGCCTTCACGGCCGCAGAAATAACGGCAGCGATATTGCCCATCTGGACATGAATGGAGTGGTTGAATTTATCGACGCCGGTTTTATTTGGTTCGCCGATTTCCACCTCGTCGTGGCAGGTGACGCAGGCCATAGTGTCGGGCAGAAGATTGTCGGCGGCCTTCGTGGAAGAGGTGGCGTCCCGGTGGCAGTTTTCGCAGGACGTGACCTGTTTGAGATGGTATTTGTGCGAGAAGGGCCGGCGGGGAGCGGACAGCGCGGCCGCCGCCCCCGTGAGGATCAGGAGAGGAATCAGGGTCTTGAGTAGGTGATTCGCCACAGGCGGTTACCTCCGTCATCGGAAACGAGGAGGCTGCCGTCCTTCATCTGGAGGAGGCCGACGGGCCGGCCCCAGACCTCCTTTCGCGACGGATCGAGCATGAAACCGGTGAGGAAATCCTCGGGCGGACCGGCCGGTTTTCCGTCTTTAAAAGGGATGAAAGCCACAGAATATCCGATCCGTTGCGAGCGGTTCCAGGATCCGTGAAAGGCGAGGAAAGCGCCTCCGCGATATCGTTCAGGGAACATTTTCCCGGTGTAAAAGCGGGCATCGAGCACGGCGACGTGGGCGGGGAGGATCACGTCCGGCACGATGGTTTTGGCGACGAGGTCCGGCCGCTGCCCGCGGTTGCGCGGGTCCTCATTGGGGCCGATGTAGGCGTAGGGCCAGCCGTAAAAGCCGCCGAAGCGGATGGAGGTGAAGTAGTCCGGCACGAGGTCGTCGCCGAGACCGTCGCGTTCCTGGACGGCGGCCCAGAGGGTATCCGTGCCGGGGTAGAAGTCGAGGCCGATGGGGTTGCGCGTCCCGGTGGCGACGAATTCACGGCCGGAGCCATCGGGATTGAAGCGGAGAATGGCGGCGCGGATTTCGGGCTCGCCGGGGCTGACGTTGGACTGCGAGCCGACGGCGAGGTAGAACTTTTCGCCCTTGCGGTCGAACAGAATGGTGCGGGTCCAATGTCCGGTGGCGGCCTCTTTCAGGGGAACGATCTCTTCGGGGCTGAAGGCCTGAAGCTTTCTCGGGTCGTATTTATAGCGCTTGACCGAAGTGGTCTCGGCCACATACAGGAACTCCTTCCACAAGGCGAGGCCGAAGGGGCGGTCGAGTCCCTCGAGGAGGACGGTTTTCTCGTCGTCGGTGATGCGGTTGTCGTGATTGCGGTCGACGAGGGCGTAGACTTTGCCGGGCCGCATCGAATCCGAGAGCAGGATTTCGCCGGCCGGGCCGTAAATCATATAGCGCGGACGTTCGAAGCCGGAGGCGAACTCCTGGACGTCAAAGCCGGCAGGCACCTGAAGGCGCGCGCCGTCGGGGCGTTCGATCACGCGGGGCGGATTCGAGGCCGAAGGCGTGTGGAAGGGCGGAGGCAGCTTGACCGGCTGCGCGGACGCGGCGGCGAGGCCCAGAACGGCCGCCGTGGAAAGCCATTGTGCAATCGTCATCGTAGCAGCCATTCTACCGTTGACGGCGGGGCGGGAGTCTGAAAGAGGATTCATCCTGAGTGACCGGCAGTTCGGCGGAGATTTTTCCGCGGCGCAGGCCACCTATAGGCAGGATGAAGCGGTCGCCCGTGGAGGCGGTGGAGCGTCAGGCAGAGGCGTTTGGGGAGTCTGTCACCGAGGCGTTGTGCCGGCTGGACGAGA
Organism: Bryobacteraceae bacterium; assembly: GCA_026002855.1. Taxonomy (NCBI): domain Bacteria; kingdom Pseudomonadati; phylum Acidobacteriota; class Terriglobia; order Bryobacterales; family Bryobacteraceae; species Bryobacteraceae bacterium. Next base: position 2,269,418 of record BPGD01000001.1, on the reverse strand, counting down.
GCCGCCAGGCGTTCGAGGAAATGGCGCAGGAGATCGAGGCGATGCTTGCGCCTCGCGAAGACAGAGCGGATCCGGCCGGCCGGAAGGCGGAGGCCGAGCCGGGAATCCGCCTGGACAGGAGAAGGTATGCGGCGTTCTGGCTTGGGGTGCTGCTGGGCGCGATGGGAGCGTTCGCCGCCGGTTATTGGGCGGCGATGTCGCGGTGAAGGGCGTTATTTGCCTGAGTCGCGCAGCAGGTAGACGGGATCGGGCCTGGAGGCCGTCTCGAAGACGGTGATCGGCTCGAGCGACGGCAGCCGAAAACGGACGGTTCGATTGTCGCCCTGGGCGGAAACGAACAGGGTGTTGCTTTCGGGATGGAGGCGAATGCCCTCGGCGTGCGAGCCGACGCGGGCGCGCCGGGCTTCGAGGAGCGTGGACGCGTCGATGATGGCGACCTCGCCGGACTCGATCAGCGAGACGTAGACCCAGCGGTTGTCGGGCGAGACGACGGTACGGGAAGGCTGGCCCGGGACGCCGATCTTGCGTTTCACGGTGTTGGTGACGGCATCAACGACGACGACGGTGTTGGCCGTACGCGTGCCGACATAGAGCGTCTTCTCGTCGGGCGAGAGGGCGATGCCCATGGGGACGCCGCCGACGTCGATGGAGCCGCGCTGGCGCCGGGTGCGCAGGTCGATCACACTGACCGTACCGGAGCCGGAGTCGGCCGTCCAGGCCTGGCGTTCGTCGGCGGTCACGGCCACGAGGTGGGGTAGCTTGCCGGAGACGGGGATGGCGTGCAACAGGCGGCGCCGCCGGCTGTCGATGACGGCGAGGGAGGGCGGAAAGTCGCAGGTGACGTAAAGCCGGCCGGAGCGGCCGAGCTGGATGCCGTGGGGCCGGTGATGGCCGCCGAGGGAAATTTCGCCGTCCGGTTTGCGGGCAGCGAGATCGACGACGGTGAGCGTGTTGCCGCCCTGTTTGTCCTCGGTCCAGGAGTCGACGCCATAGTTGGTGACGAAGGCGAAGCGGCCGTCCGGGGTGACGGCAAACTCGTGGGGTTTTGAGCCGACGGGGATCTTCGTGATGAGTTTGCCGGCAGCGGGGTCGTAGAGGCCGAGCGAGTCGTCGCCCTTGTGGAGGATGAGCACCTGGGCGCAGAGGGCGGAAGCGCCCGCCAGGGAAGCCAGGAGGAGAAACCGGGGCCGCATGGAAACATTTTCCGCCGGACGGCAGGGCCGGGGGAAGGGCGGGCGGCGGCGCGCGGCGGGGAAGCGCTGGAGCAGGCGATGGCGCCAGTGCCAGGCCGGCGGGGCGGGGCGCATTGCAGGAGCGGTGCGGGAGGCGTTGCAAAGACGCGGGAAATTGTTTGAAGCAGAACCGGGCAATCTTGTTCAGGCCTGGCGGCGCGGGCCGGACCGGCCACGGGCGCGACGTCCGCATGACGCCGCCCGGAGAGCGCCCGCCGGCCGGAAGACGGCCGTCCGAGGGCGCCCGGCTGCGGCGGCCGGGCGGTTGCGCGATGATACGGGCGATGAGCGCTACGAGACGGGCCTTTCTGCTGGGGATGGTGCAGCGGCGGCGCGCACGGCTGGAGGCGCTGGAGCGCGTGATGGGGCCGATGCCGGACCCGGACGGGCCGCCGCGGCAGGAGACGGTGGAGGAGCAGCGCGGGGAGGGATATCAAAGACGCAAGATTCTGTTTGAAGCGGAACCGGGCGATCTTGTTCCGGCCTGGCTCCTTGTGCCGGACCGGCCGCATCCGCGGCGGCTGGCGGCGCTGTGCCTTCACCAGACGACGAAGATCGGCAAGGACGAGCCGGCGGGACTGGGCGGGCGGCCGAACCTGCATCTGGCGAAGGAGCTGGCGCAGCGCGGCTGGACGGTGCTGGCGCCGGACTATCCGAACTTCGGCGAGTACCGCTGCGACCCGTACGCGCGCGGCTACGCGAGCGCGACGATGAAGGGCATTCTGAACCACGCGCGGGCGCTGCGGCTGCTTGCGTCGCTGGAGGGGGTGGACGGGCGGCGGATCGCGGCCGTGGGCCATTCGCTCGGCGGGCACAACGCGCTGTTTCTGGCGGCGTTCGAGCCGCGGGTGGCGGCGGTGGTGACGAGCTGCGGATTCACGAGCTTCCGGCGCTACATGGGCGGCGACCTGCGCGGCTGGAGCCATGCGGGCTACATGCCGCGGATTGCGAGCGAGTTCGGCAGCGACCCGGCGCGGATGCCATTCGACTTCACGGACGTCTTCGAACTGATCGCCCCGCGGCCGGTGTTTGTCAACGCGCCGACGGGCGACGACAACTTCGACGTGCGTGGCGTGCGGGAGGTGCTCGAGGCGGTGCGCGGCCGGTTTCCGCCCGGGAAGCTCAAGGCCGTGTACCCGGCGTGCGGGCACGATTTTCCGGCGGCGGCGCGGGAGCAGGGGTGGAGTTTCCTCGAGGGCGCACTGTGAACGCGCGGAGGCTATGATATTCTTTCGCGAAGGCGCGGCGGCCGGCCGCGCGCGAGCGTCATGCCCACGATCAAGGACGTGGCCGAGCTGGCCGGGGTCAGCGTCGGCACGGTGAGCCATGTTATTGCCGGGACGGCCCGGGTGAGCGAGGCGACGCGGGCGCGCGTCGAGAAGGCGATCCGGCAGCTTGGCTACCGGCCGGACCCGATCGCGCGGAGCCTGAAGGCGCGGCGGTCGCGGATGATCGGGATGGTGATCAGCGACATCACCAACCCGTTCTTTTCGGAGATCGTGCGCGGGGCCGAGGACGCTGTGCTGGAGCGCGGGTATTTTCTGGCGACGTACAACACGGATGACAACCTGGAGCGCGAGCGGAAGCTGTTCGAGCTGTTCGAGTCCTGGCGCGTGGACGGGATGCTGGTGGTGACGGCGGTGGAGCGCGGGCGGCGGCCGCACATCGAGGCGGCGCTGCGCGGAGGCACGCCGGTGGTATGCCTGGACCGGCGGCCGAGCGGGCTGGAGGCGGACTCGGTGACGGTCAACAACGCGGAGGCGGTGGAGGAGGCCATCGATTACCTGGTCGGGCTGGGCTACCGGCGCATCGCCTTTGTGGGCGGCGGGCCGTCGATGTATGTCGCCTCGGACCGGCTGCGCGGCTACCGGCGGGCGATGAAGCGGCTGGGACTGGAGCCGCTGGACTACTGCGCCGACTTCCGCGTCCCCGGCGCGCGGCAGGTGGCGCTTCAGGCGCTGAGCACCGCGCCGCGGCCGGAAGCGGTATTCGCGGCCAACATCCTGACGGCGGCGGGCATTTTGCAGGGGATGCGCGAGCTGGGGCTCCGGTGCCCGCAGGACGTGGCGCTGGCAACGTTTGACTGCGTGGAACTGTTGCAGTCGTTCGGCCTGCAACTGACCTGCGTGGCGCAGCCGACATATCAGATTGGCTCTGAGGCAGCGCACCTGCTGATGGACCGGCTGGAGGGCAAGATCGATCCCTCAAAGCCGCGCCACATCGTGCTGCGGTGTGAGCTGCGCCCGGGCGAATCGACGCCGCCGCGGCGGGCCGGATTGAGCCCCAACGCCGGCAAGGACGAAAATGGCCAGGAGCGGCGCGGGGCCTGAGCCGTAGACGAAGGCCGCGCCAGCGGCCGGAGTCAGCGGTTGCCGCACAGGCCAGCATGGCCTCGGGCGCGGACGATTTTCGAGAGGGGTGGACACGGCACAGCAGGGCCGACAGGTCCAGCTACGTTGCAAGAGTCTGCTCCTTCGAGAATCAGGCTCTTCTGAGCCGCAAGTGAAGGGCGCGGAGCGCCCGAGGACGAGCGGACGAAGCACGACCGCGTCCCCCGTAGCCATTTTCGTGTTCTCTGATGTCGAGCGGGGTCGTGGGGCCGTTGCCGCTCGCCCTTCAGGCAGGCTCGCGTCGCGGCGGCTCAGAAGCGTTGTGACGGGCTCGCTCCAGCCGCGGCCCTGAAGCGCGTGATCTTCGGGCAAGCCGCTGCCTGACGGGCGATCCCATGGTTTCAGTCGCGGAGGGCCTCGGCGGGGTCCAGCGAGCCGGCGCGCAGGGCCGGCGCGGCCGCCGCCGCGAGGCTGACAGTAGTCAGCAGGGCAATGACACCCGTGTAGATAACGGGGTCAAACCATTGGACGCCGTAGATCATCCGCTCCAGCGTCATTCCGGCAAACGGGGCCGCGGCCAGGCCGGCGGCGACGCCCGTGAACGCCAGCAGCAATCCGTGGCGCAGAACCATGATGCGGATGGCCGCTGGAGTGGCGCCGAGCGCCATGCGCACGCCGATCTCGCGCCGGCGCTGCGCCACGGCGAGGGCCAGGACCCCGTACAGGCCGATGGAGGAAAGGAGTACGGCAACGGCCGAGAACACGCCGAAGAGAAGGAGCGCGGCGGCCTGCTCCCCGGTTGCCTGCTGGACGCGGGTGCGCAGCTCGCTGACCTGGTCGACGGCCACATCGGGCGCCAGTTCCGAGATCACCCGCGTCATGGCCGCGGCCACCTGTTGCGGAGCCCCTTCGGCCTTCACGGTAAAGACCGGAATCTGCCAGGGGCTCTGCAAAAAGGATTCATAAATTACCGCGCGGCGGACGAAGTCGGGTCGCTCGAAGGCGACGTCGCTGACGACGCCCACGACCGTGCCTTCCCGCCTTTCACCGAGCAGTTCGAATTCGATGGTGCGCCCGATCGGACTCCCGTCGGGAAAATGGAGGCGGCGGAATGTTTCCGATATGAGAAGCACGCGCGGCGCGCCCAGGGTGTCGGCGTCGGTGAAGTCACGCCCTTCCACGACCCTCGCGCCGATGGCCGCCAGATACCCGGGTGAGATCGTGTTGTAGGAGGAAGGCCGCATCTCTGCGCTCGCGGCACTGCCGGGGACGCGAAACTGGCACGGCCAGTTGACGCCTGCCAGCGGCGGATACGCGGTGATGCCTGCATGCCGCACTCCCGGCAATGCGCGCAGCCGCTCAAGCACCGCCCGCTGGACGGCGCTGCGGCCTTCATCGCTGGGATAGCCCGCCGTGGGCATCATGATCCGAACCAGCAGAACGCCCTCCGGCCGGAATCCCATGTCGGCCGACGTGAGCCGCTGGTAGGTTCGCCACAGAAGCCCGGAGCCCACGAGAAGCACCGCGCACACGGCCACTTCGGCAGCGACCAGCAGGCGGCGGAGCCAGGTCCGCGAGGGGCCGCCGGAGCTGCCCCGCGACTCTTCGTTCAGCGCGGGCGCCAGACGCAGCCGCAGAACGCTCCAGGCCGGGGCGGAACCGAAGACCAGACCGGCCGCTATGGACACGGCCAGGGCGAACAGGAGCGCATGCAGATTCAGCTCTGCCTGTTCGATCCTTGGCAGCCGCAGCCGGGGCCAGCCGCGGAGATAGCGGATGGCGAAGGCGGCCACGCCAACGCCTGCGGCGCCGCCGGTCACGGAAAGCAGAAGGCTTTCGACGAGAATCTGGCGGAAGATCCGCCACGGGGAGGCGCCCAGAGCCGCCCGGATGGCAATTTCGCGGAACCGGGCGGCCGCACGGGCCAGCAGCAGCCCGGCCAGGTTCGCGCAGGCCAGCAACAGCACCAGCGCCACGGCCAGCCCCAGCGCCAGCAGCGGCTCATGGGAGTTGCCGCGGTAGAACGTGGCCGCGTCTTCCAGATAGCCAACCTTGCCCTGGCTGCTTTGCGGAATTTCCTCGGCGATCCGCTGATAAATGGCCCGGATTTCCTCGTCTACCTGTTCTTTTTTCACGCCCGGTTTCAGCCGCACGGCGACGATCATCGAGCGCCGGTCGTAGGCCTGGAGGATCTCCCGGGTGATCGGCAGTGGGACGATGGCGTCCGGAGTACGGAATTCGCCGGGCAGCGAAGGCAGGATTCCGGCCACGACGTGGGATTCTTTTTCCAGCTCGACCGTGCGGCCTATGAGGGACCGGTCCGCGCCGAACCATCTGCGCCAGAATTTTTCGGTGAAATAGACCGCCTGATTGCGCCCCGAGTGGTATTCGTCGGGGAAGAATTCACGCCCGGCAAGCAGTTTCACGCCCAGCGCGCGAAAGTACTGCGGACTCACGAATCCGCCAAAGACCAGCGCCGTACGGCCGTTCCATCGGACGTTGAACATCTGGCCCAGCATGGCCCCCACGGCCTCCGCCCCGGCGATGCCATTTTCCAGCCGGAGAAATTCCGCCAAATTGGGGACCAGTTCGCCGCGGCCTCCCGCCAGATCCCGAACGCGCACAAAGTAGAGCCGCTCGGGTTCCGGGTAAGGCACTGGCCGGAGCAGCACGCTGTCGACGAGGCTGAAGATGGCGGTGTTGGCCCCGACGCCCAGCGCCAGCAGGAGGACCGCCACGCCGGTGAAGACCGGATACTTGGCGAGCTGGCGGAGGCCGAAGCGGATGTCTTCCCACAACCCCACGAGCATGACGAATCCCGACAAGGGAATGCTAGCGCAGTTCCGGCGATCGGGAATAAAGAAGGTGATTTTTTTCCGAAAACGGAACGGGCCTCCCGCGGGCTTCAGAACGCGGCGGCCTGGCTGGAGGGGACAATGCGGCCGTCGAAGAGGTGGATGGTGCGGCGCGCCCGCCGCGCATAGCGGGGGTCGTGAGTCACCATGCAGATGGTGGAGCCGCTCCGGTGCAGGTCTTCGAGCAGATCCATCACGGACTCGCTGTTGGCGGAGTCTAGGTTGCCGGTGGGCTCGTCGGCGAGCAGGATGGCGGGCCTGCCGGCGAGGGCGCGGGCCACGGCCACGCGCTGCTGCTGGCCGCCGGACAATTGCGAGGGATAATGCTTCAGGCGGTGAGCCATGCCGACGCGTTCGAGCGCCTCAAGCGCCAGCTTCCGGCGCTCCCGCGCGCCGAGGCCGCGGTAGGCCAGCGGAAGCTCCACGTTTTCCAGCACGGTGAGGTCGCCGATCAGGTTGAATGCCTGAAAGATAAAGCCGATTTCGCGGTTCCGGATGCGCGCCCGCTCGGCGGTCCCCAGCCCGTGGACGGGGCGCCCTTTCAGCCAGTATTCGCCATCCGTCGGCGTTTCCAGCAGGCCGAGAATGGACAGCAGCGTCGACTTTCCGCAGCCTGATGGCCCGGCGATGCAGAGAAACTCGCCCGGCTCAATTTCCAGGTCAATTCCTTCCAGGGCGTGGGTCTCCACCTCGTCGGTCAGGAATACTTTGGAAATGCCATTGAGGCGGATTAGCGAGCCGTTTTCACTCATTGGCGCCTCCGAAACGAAGGAACTGACGGATCCTGGTCGGCATTATATTATCACCATTTCTCAGCGAATGAGCAGCCGCTCCGCATTCTCGTAAGCGGACAGATCCGAAAGAATGACTTTGTCTCCGGCCTGCAGCCCTTCCACAATTTCGATTGTCTGCGCGGAGGCGCGCCCGGTGCGCACAGCGACACGCACGGCCTCGGTCCCATCCGGCGAGAGCCGGTAAATGGTCATCCGGGAGTCTGGCTGCGCGAAGGACGGGCGCTGGATCTGGAGCACGCTGGCCAGGTGCTCGAGTTCGATCAGCGCCTCGACGTTGAGATCCGGCCGCGAGCCGGGCGGCAGCGGCCCTTCCAGCCGGATGTCGACCAGCACATTGCCACCCGTGGAGGCGGGGTCAATTCGCACCACACGGCCCGGCACGGTGCCGTTGCGCGTATCCACCACCGCCGGCTGGCCGATGGCGACGTCCTTCGCCTGGACCTCCGGGATGCGGATCTGCGCCTTCAGCCGTTCCGGCTGGGCCACCTTGGCGAGGATGGTGCCAGGCGTCACCTGCTGGCCCACTTCCACGGGCAACTGTTGCAGCACGCCCACAGCGTCGGCCCGCACCTTGAGGCTCTCCACCTGCTTTCTTTTCAGGTCCCAGGCGGCGCGGAGCTTTTCGATGAGCACGCGCTGCGCGGAGAGCTGGGCTTCGGCGCTGGCAGTGCTGATTTCCAGGCGTTTGCGTTCGATTTCCAGCCGCTTTCGCGCCTCGTCGGCCACGGCGCGCGACAGCTTCACGTTCAGCTCCGGCGCGAGGCCCTCCCGGCCGAGCGCGGCGTCGTTGTCCGCCTTGAGCTGCGCCTGCACGAACTCGCTCTCGACGCGGGCCACGGCGGCGCGCAGATCCAGTTGCGCGGACTCGAGCTTCACCTGGAGATCTTTCAGGTTGGCTTCGGCGGCCCGGAGCTGCCAGCGCAGATCTTCCGCCTCAAGCTCCAGCTCCGGGTTGGAAAGCACGACGAGAACCGTGTCCGGTTTCACCGGGGCGCCGGGGCGAAGGAGAATTTTCTCGACGCGTCCTTCGCGCGGTGCGGGGATCCAGAGCACTTCTTCCGGCACGAGCGTCCCCAGCCCGCGCACCTGCCGGACCAGCGGCGCCTGGCGGACGGTGTCGATCCAGAGGCCTGCGCGCTCGATGACGGGCGCGGCCGGCTTCTGACGGCTGAGGCGCCATGCGGCGGCGAACAATCCGGCCGCCGCCACGGCCGCGGCCACGGCCAGCCGCAACCATCTTCTCCTTGCCACTCCCTGCCTGGGTACGTCCATAAGGAACCTGGTGCGCAGGCCGGAGGGCCGGCGTGCGCTGCTCCATAAAAATGTAGCTGATTTTCGCCGGGGATGCCGTTGCAGGCGGATGCGCCGAGCCTCGTGGACGTCATGCGGACGCGCGGCAGGAGGTCAATAACTCCAGTGAGAAGCGGCCACGGCGTAGCGGGCGAACGACTTCTGGTCCGCCAGGAGCGCGGTGATCTCTTCTTCAGACAATGGCATTCCGACGTAGAAACCCTGCACCAGGTCGCACCGCGCCGCGTGGACGAGCTCGAACTCCTCTTCCGTCTCCACGCCTTCGGCCACCACCTGAAGGCCGCGGTGATGCGCCAGCACGGTGATGGTATGCACGACCGGCAGCGTGCCGCCCGGCTGGGCGATCTGCCGGACGAAGGAGCGATCCACCTTGATCTTGTCGAGCGGCAGCCGGTGCAGGTAAGCCAGCGGCGAGTAGCCCACGCCGAAGTCGTCAATCGCGATGCGCACGCCCAGCCTGCGCAGCGCGGTCATCCGTTTGGCTGACTGCTCGATGTCGGCCAGAATGCAGCTTTCGGTGACTTCCAGTTCGAGCAGATCGCCGCGGATGCCTGTTTCCTGGAGAATTCGCCGCACCGTATCGACGAATCGCGGCGAGGCGAACTGCTGGGGAGAGACATTGACGGCAACGCAGGGGGCGCGGCGCCCGCCCGCCTGCCACCGGCCGGCCTGGAGACAGGCCTCGCGGAGCACCCATTCGCCGATGGCGGTGATGATGCCCGTCTCCTCGGCCAGACGGATGAATGTCTCGGTGTCCACATGGCCCAAGTCGGCGGAGTCCCAGACGAGCAGGGCCTCCACGGCGCGCACCCTGCCTTCGCGGTCCACCTGCGGCTGGTAGCGAAGGCGAAGTTCCTTGCGGTCGATGGCGCGATGCAGGGCGTTTTCGAGGCGGAAGCGATCCCTCGCCGACTCGGACTCGGCCGCGGGACTCCATTCGATGGCGTTCCCGCGGCGCTGTTTGGCGCGGGCCATGGCCGCTGCGGCGCGCCGGACAAGCGTCGCCCCGTCGGCGCCGCTCGACGGATACATCGCCAGCCCCAGGCTGGCCGTCATGTGGAATTCGTGCCCCTGGATCACGAGCGGACGACCGAGCCGCTCCAGCAGTTGCTCTGCGGCCGACTCGACGCCGCGCCGGGTGCCTGTTTCGAGCAATACGGCGAATTCATCGCCGCCGAGATGGGCCGCCAGGCCGTCCGCGGGAAGGAAGGCGAGGACGCGGACGGAAATTTCGTGAAGGGCGAGGTCGCCTCCTGAAAAACCCAGCAGTTGATTAATGCGGCGGAAGCGGTTGATTCCGACCACGCCCACGGCAAACCGTTTTTTTTCGTTCGCGAAAATGCGCCGATCGAGGGCCGTCTCAAACCCGCCACCGCTGAGCAGCCGCGGATGCATCCGGACTGCTTCCGCCTTCGGCCGTGGCGGACGCCTGGGAGGAGAGGGCTGTGTCATTGGTAAATTTTCAAACAAGCGTCAAGTCCTATCTTCACCCATAGAAGTGGCACCGGAGAGCCGGTTTTCTCGGACGATTGACCTAGAACCACTAGACCTGTCCCGTGGGCGCGCCGGCTGGAATGGATTCAAGAAATGCCGCCAGGCGAAGCATCGTGTTTTCTGACCATGGCCTCACGACCATGCAGAATCGGGGCCGGCCGCTGCGGGCGGACGCAAAGACGGGCGCTCCCGCCAGCAGCGCCGCCGCCAGCGTGTCGCAAGTCCGGCAATCCGCGCTGCTTTCTTCCATGGCGTGTGCCGAATTGGCGTGGTGCGGGTCCCATGGGAGTACCAGTATCTCTGCCTTTTCGAAAACCGCCGAGAGCCATTCCTGGATCTGCCGGCGCAGGCGCATGGCGTGGAGGTAGTCGATTGCGGTGAGAGACCTCACTTCAGCCAGGAAGTCGCGCCCAGCCGGCAGAGCGTCCAGGAGGTCTCCGAGCGCCTCGCCTGCCTCGGCCGCCAGAATGGTTTCGAGCACGGCCCAGGCAGGCAGAGCCGGGGCAGGAAGATCCACGAGTGCGACCCGCGCACGGGCCAGCCAGGGACGCAACGGCCCTCCGCCGGGCGCCAACGCCACGCGGAGCTGCTCCGGGGGAAGCGCGTATTGAGGCGCGAAGTGGAACGCGCGTCCGGGGGAAGACGGACTGCGGAGGTCGCCACCGCTCATCGAGTCGAGAACCGTGCCACAGTCGGCGGCATCCATGGCCAGCACGGCCGCCGTCACAAGGGTCCAGCCGAGCGGCGCCACGCCGTACCCGCTCGTCAGGCTGAAGGTGGGCCGCAGCGCGCAGCAGCCCTGCTCGAGCGCGGCCCGCAGCACGTTGCCGTTGAAATCGGCCGCCACGGCGAATGGCACCAGACCTCTGGCGACGAGCGAGGCGCAGGCGGTCTCGGCGGCAGCGGGCCCTTCGGTGACGCCGCCAAGCGGCGGCGAAACGGCAACAGCCAGGGGCAGGGCCCTGGCGCGGCGCAGCCTCTCCACGACGGCGGCATCTTCGGCGCGCCGCGGATCGTTGATTTCCGGATTCCAGGGCGCCGGCCGGCCGCGCACGGCGAACGTCTCGCTGACGGCGAAAGGCGCGCCCTGAAGCAGGCCGCGGGTGCGGCCGCGGCTCAGCTCGCGCTCGACGTCCCGGGCCGTGCGCAGGGCCTCGCTTTCGAGCAGTTCCCTGACCGTTCCACCCCGCACTTCCTCCTCAAGAAGGCGGCTCGCCTGGCGGACCACGTCCCGCGCCTTGAGCCTGCCCGCACGGAGCGCGCCGTTCAGCTCGACCAGGCTCGCGAACTCGGGAAGCGGCGCCGGGGGAGGCATGGCCGTTTACGGAATGAAACGGAATGCAGGAGAAATGTTTCGGGGTGCCGGAATGCTCCGGACGCGGGCCATGGCGCGGCGGAGACGGATCGGCGCCCGGCTTGGCGCCTGTTCCTCGCGCCGTGCGTGCGGCGCTCCACGGAGGCCGGCCGCCGCCAGCGCTCCGGCCAGCGCTCTTCGGGTGATGCGCAGCGGCTGCTTCATAACGTTCCTCCCTGGCGGCCGGCGTGGAGGTGGAGCTGCGTCTCCTGCTCGCGCAGCGCCTCGATGGCCGCGCGCTCCATCGCCGCGCGCGGAGCGGTCAGCCCGGTGAAGATCTCGAACTGCCGCGCCGCCTGCTCCAGGAACATCTCCAGTCCATGGATCACGGCCTTGCCCTCCGCCGCGGCGCGGCGCAGCAGGACCGTTTCCATGGGAGTGTATACCAGGTCGAAAACCAGCGCAGCCGGGATCGCGCCCTGGAAGAAGCAGGTTTCCGTATGGGGCCACATGCCGAGCGGGGTGGCATGGATCAGGATGTCAAAGAAACGCGACTCGGCCTGCTCGGGCGTCAGCGCCTCGGCGTCCACCAGTTTGGCGAGCGCGCGCACGCGGTCGATGTTGCGGCCGGTGATCGCCAGACGCGCGCCGGCGTCTTTCAGCGTGAATGCGGCCGACCGGGCGGTGCCGCCGTTGCCCACGACGAGCACGCTTGAGCGGGCCAGCTTCACCCGCTTTTCGAGCGGCACGCGGATGCCCTCGACGTCCGTGTTGGTGCCGCGCCAGCGGCCGGCCTTGCGGTAGACGGTGTTGACGGCACCGATGCGCTTTGTCAGCGGGTCGATGGAATCCAGATAGCGGATGATGCGGTGCTTGTGCGGAATGGTGACGCTGAAGCCGGCCAGGGGCAGGTTCTCGGCGAGAGAGAAAAAATCCTTGAGCTGAAGCGGCGTCACCAGGAATGGCAGATACAGGCCGGAGTACCGGCGGGCCTGCATGGCCCGGTTGTGCACGGCGGGCGAAATGCTGTGGCGCACCGGATCGGCGATGACGCCGAAGAGTTTCGGCGAGGCGGGCGGCCTGTCGACGCGGTAGAGGGTCCGCAGCACACGCGCCGTCACCTGCCCGGCGGCGGTGCCCTCCATCGAAGAGGGCGCAGCGTAGGTATACACGCCGCCGAACACGGTGCACAGCACGCGCGTCGGGAATCCCATCTCCGTCATTGCCAGCAGGATCAGCGGAGTCTTGGGCCAGGCGCGGGCCAGGGAAAGAACGCGCAGATTGTCGGACGGCTTCCTGGCCGTGGTGACAATCTTGTAGATGGAGGCCGGGACCTTCAGCATCCGCTTCATGATGGGGTCGAGCGCCGGCGTTCCCTCGTAGTTGTGGTAGCTGAGCACGATGTGGGCGCGGCCGGCGAGCAGGTCGAGCGGGGCCATCGGCGTTTCGGCGCTTTCGATTTCGACGTCCACGGCGCGGGCGCCGGCGTCCACAGCGGCGGAGAGGATGCGGAATTCTTCTTCGATGCTCCCGTTAAAGCGCCCGTGGTTTTGGTGACGGCGGCAGGTGGCCAGCAGCGTGGCGTCCGGATATTTCTCCAGAAATTTGCGGATGACCGGCAGGCCGTCTTCCGGCCTCGGCAGGTAATCCAGCCGGAATTCGAGGAAGCGCTCGCCCGCGTCGGCCTCACGGCAGGCGTGCTCCATCAGCCTTTCCGGGGTGGGGAGGCCGAGCGCGATGCAGATCTTTGGCAATGGGGCGCGTGTGATCATCTTGAAAGCGGCCGCGTGGCGCTTTGGAAAGACGATATCATCTCACATCCGCGCGCCGCTCATCCGGCTGCCCCGCCGCCCTGTGCCTCCTCTTCCAGCCGCTTCTTCCAGGCGAGCACGAGCTCAGCCGCGTTGCCGCAGCCGAGATACGATGCTCCCAGGCGCCAGAGGGCAAGCGCCTCGTCCAGACCCATTGAGCCGCGGATGACGCCGAGGGCGATCTCATCGCGGGCAATGCGGGCAAACTGCGCCAGTGCCTCCGGCCAGTCCGGCTCCGGAGGCAGTCCGCTGGTGATGGAAAGAACGGAAGCGCCGCAGCGCTTTGCGATCTTCGTGGCGATGATGCGCAGGTCTTCGCCCAGCCAACCGGACTCGACGATGGCATGAAGACGCGCGCCCTGTTCCTCACAGGAGCGGCCCATCTGCTGGAGTTCCGTCTCCACGTGCTGGAACTCGCGGCCCAGGAGCTTGCCGGTGCCGATGACAAAGCCCACCTCGCGCACGCCGCGCCGCAGCAGGTCCCGTGCCTCATACAGCTTGGCAGCGGTTGTGGAGGCCCCATGCGGGTAGCCGGCCACGGCGACGACTGTGGTGTCGGATCCCTCCAGGGCGCGCACGGCCGCTTCGGCTACACACGGAAACACGATCACCGAGCCGAGCCGGCGCGCCGAGGCTTCGCGGCACAGGTCAAGCACCGCAGCATCGGTCAGCTCCGGCCGCAACAGCCAGAGCGAGAGTGCGGAGGCCAGTTCCGCGACGGTCGATGGGCCGGGCCGAGGCTGTGCAGGGGACGTCATCTTCTCATCTGTTCTGTGGGATCAGCTCGCTGGAATGATGTGGTCCTGCGGGCTAACGCTTCCTCGCCGGGCCGCCCGTCAGCTTCTGGAGCTCGGCGCGGGCGCGCTGTGCGGCATCGCTGCCCGGCGCGGCCCTGATCAGCGCGCGGAACTCCTGCTCGGCTTCGGCGCGGCGGCCCAGTTGCGCCAGAGCCCGGGCCTTCATCAGCCGGGCATCATTCGTTTTGGGATTTTTCGGATAAGCCTCGAGGACCCTGTCAAAGGCCGCCATGGCCTCCTCATACTGCTTCTGGTTGTAGAGAATTTCTCCGATATAATACTGGGCGTTTGGCGCCATTTCCGTGTCGCCAAACCAGGCAAGATAATCGTTGAATTCCTTCAGGGCCAGGTCGAAATTTCCGCCCATTTTATCCCGCAACGCCGAATCATAGAGGCTCTTGGCGGAGACGCCCGGCGGCGGGCCGGCAGGCGTTGCGGCCGCGGGCGGCGCGGGCGGCGCCTGCATCGTCCGGATGGTGTTCTCAAGATCGGTGATGCGCTGATCCAGCTTGCCCAGACGGGTATTGATCTCGGCCAGCGTCTCGCGCACATATCCGAAGTCCTGGCTGAGCGAGTCGACCTTTCCGGTGACGCCGGAGAGCGGTTTGACCATCGAATCCTCCAGCCGTTTTTTCAGCCCGCTGTCCAGCACTGCGAGGGCGCGGTTGGCGGCGGCGAGCTGCTCCTGCATCGCCTTGAGCGTCTCTTCCATCTGCGCCAGCCGCTCGTTCTGGTTCTTGTTCATCAGGCGCACTTCTTCCTGGAGCAGGGCCACGTCGCGGCTCAGCTCAACGAGTGCGTCCCTTCTCTGCGCCATCGAGACGCCGGAAGACAGCAGCACGGCGGCCGCAATCAGGAGAATTCGCATCGGACTTCCTCCCAGGCGAATGGGCCGGGACGTCCGCAGGGGGAGCGTCCCGGCCATGACAGGCTTACTCCACGCCGACGAAGTGGGCGCGGCGGTTCAGTTGCCAGCAGCTCTCGTTCGACTCGGTGCAGAAGGGCCGCTCCTTGCCGTAGGAGATCGTCTTCAGCCGGTCGGCCGGGACGCCGAGCTGGACCAGGAACTCCTTGGTCGCGTTGGCGCGGCGGTCGCCGAGGCCGAGGTTGTATTCGGCCGAGCCGCGCTCGTCGCAGTGGCCCTCGATGAGGATCGAGGCTGACGGAAAGTCGTTCAGGATCGCCTTGATCGCCTCCACATTGCGCTGGAGGGTAGCGCGGGCGTCTTCGCGGATTTCACTCTTGTCGTAATCGAAGAAGATATCCTGAACTTCTTTGGCAATCCGCTCCGACAGGCTCGGCTTCGGCTTGGCGGGCGGAGGCGGCGGTGGCGGGGGAGCGGTCACGGTGACGGTCGCGGCGGCCACGGCATCGCCGCCGGCGCTGCGCGCGGTCATGCGGTAGGTGGTCGTTGAACTGGGCGACACGATCCGCTCGCCGCGCAGCGGAACCGCGCCGATGCCCTGGTCGATGACCACTTCGCTCGCGTTCTCCACGCTCCAGCGCAGCGTCGAGCTCTGTCCGCGGGTGATGGTGGAAGGCTCAGCCACAAAGGAACGGATGACCGCTGCGGCCGGCTTCGGTTCTTCCCTGGCCGGCGGGGGCGGCGGCGGAGGCGGAGGCGGCGCGGGCTGCTTCTTCTTGCAGCCCGCCGCGAACAGCAGCAGGAACACGCTCAACAGTCCGATGGCGATGTGCCGGGGTTTCAACATGCGCTTCATGATGGGCGATCAGCCTCCCTTATTTCTGATTCTCAGCCGAGGCGTTTTCTTGTCCTCTTCTTCCCTCTTGTCGGCTCACTTCGACCAGACCGGCATCCAGTTGTTGCCCTCCGTCGTCAGTTGCCTGACGCCCGTGCCGTCGGCCAGCATGGTGAAGATCTGGTACGAACCGGTGCGGTTGGAACAGAAAGCCAGATGGCGCCCGTCCGGCGCCCAGCTCGGATTCTCGTTCCTACCCTGGCCAAAGGTGAGCTGCACCGTTTCTTTCGAGGCCACGTCCATGACAAACAGGTTCCAGTTGCCCGGAGCGTAGCCCTTGGTCCAGGCGAACGCGATATGCCTCCCTTCGGGATGCCAGGCCGGATTGCCCGCCTCGCCTTCTCCGTTGGTCAGCCGCTCGACGTCCGCGCCGTCCATATTCATTCTATATATCTGCTGAAGTCCGCCCCGCCCGCTTACAAACACGATGTCGGCGCCGGTCTTCGGGTTCACCTTCGGCTCCGCCTCGATGGCGCGGGTGTTGGTGAGCCGCCGCGGGTTGCTGCCGTCGAGCTCGGCAATGTAGATCTGCATGTACCCGCTCACCGAGGACGCGTAAAGCACATGGCGGCCATCCGGCGTGAATGAGGCCTGCGCGTTGGTGGGCGCCGCCGAATTGCGGAACGGAATGAAGCGGCCGGTTTCAGTGGAATACATCATGATCTGCGGCTGGCCCTTCGCATAGGTGGTGAAGGCCAGCCGGCGCCCGTCGGGCGAGACCGAAGGCATGGTGCTGATCGAATTGAAGTAGGTGAGGCGGCGCTGGTTGGAGCCGTCGAAGTCCATCACCCAGATCTCCTTTGTTCCCTTGCCCTGACGGTCGCTGACGAAGTAAATCTTCGTGCCGACCAGCGACGGCACGCCGAACTGCTGGAGGATATCAGCGGCGTATTCGTGGGCGATCCGGCGGGCGCCGGCCTCGCTGAGCTCGCCCGTGTAGAGCTTCGTGAAGACTCTCGCCGCGCCCGCTTCGGCGATCCTTGTGTTGAAGAAATTGCCGTAGGCGACGAGCTGCCCTCCCTGTTCGGCCAGATAGCCGAAGCCGAGATAGTCGGCGTTGACCGGCGCGCCCGCCCAATCCGCCAGGCAGCGCCCGCCGCAGTCCGGTTGCCCGGGCGCGGGCTGCCGCAGGTCGCGATCCACCTGGGGCGGATTCAGCGGATAAAAGCTCTTCGGCGCCATGGTGAAGACGCCGGAGCGCTCGACGTCTTCAAACACGGTGCGGTTGAACAGGTCGGCAAACTGTGCCGACGCGCCGGCGCCGCGGAAATCCGGCAGCGCGATCACCTTCCTGGCGCCGCCGGTGAGACGGATGATGATGTCGCTCTGCACCTGGGTAAAGGCGGCCGCAGCCGCGGCCAGCACCAGCAGCAACAGCAGTACGGTTTTCTTCCTCATCGTTTCAGCTCGAACCAGAATTCAACGATCGCGGGATTGCCTTCACAGCCCGGCGGGATGGGCTCGAACGGGCTTGCCTCCAAGATAGCGCGCTGGGCCGAATAATCGAGGGCAACGTTGCCGCTGGATTGCACCAGCCGCACGTTGCGCACCTGCCCGCTGCGGTGCAGTTCGAAGACGACGATGGCCGGGGGCAGCGTGCGGATGCGCGGGTCCACCTGCTCGGTGCGCCAGTGCTGGGCGACGCGGTCGCGCAGGACGGCCGCGTAGCCGCCGCAGCGGGCCCCGAAGGGAGCGCCGCTCGCGAGGCCGACGCCGCCCGATCCGGGCGCAGCCGCGTAGATCGGACTCGCCGCCGCCTGTCCGGCGCGGCTGAAGACCTGGTTTTCGCCGAACTCGCGCACGTCGCGGCGCGCCACTTCTTCGCGCCGGCTGCGCGCGCTGCGTTGCGCCTTGCGGCTCTTCATCGCGATGGCGTCCGGCTCCGGCTCCTTGGCCGCCTTCTTCGGTTCGGCCTTCGGCGGCGTGGGGACCTCCGACTGCGTGTCAGACGCCACGCGGTTCACCGGCCCGCCGCGGCCGGCAATGGGGATGTTGCGCACCGGAGTGACGCCGTAAGCGCGGCCCCCGCCGAACGAATTTGGATCACCCCAGCTCTGGCGCCGGCCCACGCCCGCGAGGCTCAGCACGGCGATCAAACCGAAGACGGCCGCGTGCAGCGCCAGCGAGGCGAGCAGCGGACGCCGCAGCTCGTCCCGCTCCTCGAGCACATCGACATGGCGCAGCTCCATGGCTCCCCGTTTTCATCGTCCCGCATCTTCGGGCTGCGTCACTACCTGGACATACAGGCCGTTGTCGCCGAGCACGCTGATCACCTGGGCGATCGGGTCCCAGATCGTCTGCGCGTCGGCGCGCAGGTAAACGGACTTTGCCGCCGGGAAGCGCCGCCGGAACTCCTCTCCCAGACGGTGGATGTTCACGGGCGTCTCGTTCAGATACAGTTCGCCGCTGCGCGTGATGGTGACGACGGGCAGTTCCTCGGCGCTGTCGCGCACCTGTTTCACCTTCGGTACCTGGACCTCCAGGCCGAACTCCATCACGTGTGCGGTGAGCATGAAGATGATCAGCAGCACGAGCACGACGTCAACCAGCGGGACGACGTTGATTTCCGAGAGCGCGTCGAGGCGGCGCCGGCGCGAACCGCCGCCGCCTCCGCCGTTGAGGGAAAAGCCCATCGCCCTACTCCTCGTATTGCCGCTCGACCATGTTGAGAAACTCGAGCGCGAAGTCGTCCATGCGCGCGGCGAATTCCTTGATCGCGTGACCGAAGGCGTTGTAGGCCACCGCTGCCGGGATCGCCGCCGCCAGGCCGGCGGCCGTGGCCACCAGCGCCTCGCTGATGCCCGGGGCCACCGCGCGGAGACTGGTGCTGCCGGCGGTGCCGAGCCCCTGGAACGCATCAATGATGCCCAGCACCGTGCCGAACAGGCCGACGAACGGCGACACGGAGGCGGTAGTCGCCAGCCAGCTCATCCGCCGCTCCAGCCGTGCGATCTCTTCACTGATGCCGAGCTGGAGCGCACGCTCCAGCGCATTCTTGTTGACGATGCGCCCGCGCGCCTTCAACTGCCGCGCCACTTCCTGGTAGCCGAAATCGAAGACGCCCGTCAGCGGCGAGGCGCGGAACTGCTCCAGCGCCACCGCCACCGCATCCAGCCCGGGTGCCTTGCGGAACGCCCGCAGAAACGCCGCGTTGGCCGCGCCCGAGTGGCGGAACTGGGACCATTTGGCGAAAATCACCGTCCAGCTCATCAGCGAAGCGGCGAGCAGAAGAACGAGGACGACCTTGGCAACGGGGGAAGCCGCCAGCACCAGCTCAAGCAGCGAATGCTGCTGGAGCAGGGCCGCGGGCAACGTCTGGAACAAGATGCACGCTCCCTGTTTGGCTCTACCCGACCATCATATCGAAGCGCGCCGCCGCGGGGCCTGAATCATTTCCTCCTGGATTTGTTTCCGCTACGTCGGTCCGGCCGGCGGCGGGGATTTTATACTTGTGCTGAATGCTGGTGGAACTCGCCGTCGAAAACCTGGCCGTGGTCGAACGGCTGCGCCTGCGCCTGCATCCGGGCTTCAACGCGCTCACCGGCGAGACGGGCAGCGGCAAGAGCCTCATCGTCGGCGCGCTCAGCCTGCTGTTCGGAGGCCGCGCCTCGGCCGACATGATCCGCACCGGCGAAGAGCGCGCGTTCGTCTCCGGCATTTTCGAGGCGCCCGCCGACGACCGTTTCCGCGAGCTGCTCGAGCAGGCGGGCGTTGCCGCCGAAGACGGCGAGCTGCTTGTGGAGCGTGAAATCACGGCGTCCGGCAAGTCCCGCGCCTGGGCCGGCTCGCGCCCCGTTACCATCGCTTTCCTGCGCGAGATCGCTCCATTCCTCGGCGACATCCACGGCCAGCATGACCAGCAGAAACTGTTTTCGCCGGAGGCGCAGCGCGAAATGCTCGATGAGGCGGCGGGCGCGCGCGAACTGCTCGCCGCACTGCGCGAGGCCTGGCGCGCCTGGCGCGGCGCGCAGCGGGAGCTGGCCGAACTGGACCGTGCCGAACAGGAACGGGCGCGGCTGGCCGACCTCTGGTCGATGCAGCGCAACGAAATTGCCGCTGCGGCGCTGAAGCCCGGCGAAGACGCGCAGCTTGAGAATGAGCGCCGGGTCCTGCGCAACGTGGCGCGGCTCAGCGAGAGCGTGGCGTCGGCCTACGCGCTGCTGGAAGAGTCGGAAGAGAGCGCCGCGTCGGCCGTCGGCCAGGCGCTGAAGCGGCTGGAAGAGGCCGCGCGCATTGATGCGACGCTCGAACCGCTGGTGGAAACGCTGCGGCCCGCGCAGATCGCCATCCAGGAGGCGAGCCATGAGCTGCGCCACTACCTGGGCCGGCTGGGGGCCGACCCGCGGCGGCTGGAGGAGGTCGAGTCCCGCCTGGCGCTCATCGAGCGTCTGAAACGCAAGTATGGGACGACGATCGAGGAGATCCTCTCTTTCTTCGAAGACGTCTCATCCAGGCTGGCGGCGCTCGAGAGCGCCAGCGGGCGGCGTGCGGAGCTGGAACGGCTGATCGCGGAGCACGAGGCGCACTACCGCGAGCTGGCCGGCCAGTTGCGGGAGACGCGGCTGCGGGCAGCGCGGCGGCTGGGCAGGAAGGTGCAGGAGGAGCTCGCCGGGCTGGCGATGCCGGGCGCGGTGTTCCGCATCCAGGTGGAGCCGTGCGAGCCGGGCGAGGAGGGCATGGACGCGGTGCAGTTTCTGTTTTCCGCCAATGCCGGCGAAGAGCCGCGCCCGCTGGACCGCGTGGCCAGCGGCGGCGAGCTGTCGCGCGTCGCGCTCGCCATCAAGACGTGCATGGCCCCGGCCGAGAAGGGCGCCGCGCGCACGCTGGTGTTTGACGAAGTGGATGCGGGCGTCGGCGGCGCCGCCGGCGAGATGATCGGCCGCCGCCTGCGCGAGCTGGCGCGGCGCCACCAGGTGCTCTGCGTCACGCACCTGGCGCAGATCGCCGGCTTCGCCGACCACCATTATCTGGTCTCGAAAAGCGAAGCC
Source organism: Bryobacteraceae bacterium (assembly GCA_026002855.1). Lineage (NCBI taxonomy): Bacteria > Pseudomonadati > Acidobacteriota > Terriglobia > Bryobacterales > Bryobacteraceae > Bryobacteraceae bacterium. The sequence goes on along the minus strand of BPGD01000001.1, from coordinate 2,248,752 downwards.
GGCGGCCGCACCGCCGCCGGCGTGGAACTGCTCGGCAGGAAGGAGCGCATCCGCGAGATCGCCCGCATGCTGAGCGGGCAGAAGCTCACTCCGGAAGCACTCCGCCACGCCGAAAAACTGGTTGAACAGTTCTCGGCGGGCTGAGCCGCCCGGGCTCAGCCCTGGTGCCAGTACATCTCCCAGCCGAGATACTTGCGCCCGGCCTCGTACACGGCCGCGGCCACGCGCGAGAGATTCGCCGCCACGTGGTGCTCGAAGCCGTTCTCGCAGATGTAGTGGAGCAGCCCCTGGAGGTTCGGGATGCGCACGACGCCGGCCCCGCCGAAGGTCTCGAGCGGATCGCTGGTGAACTCGCCCTCGCCGACGTAGGCCTTCAGCTTCCCTTCCGTGTCCACGGTGGACAGGCGGAGGAAGGTCATCGGCCCCGCCTTCACGCGGCCCACCACGGTGCCGAACGTGTTCAGCTTGCCCACCGTGCCGGCGATGATCTCCTGATAGTCCATGCGCGCCGTCTCAAAGAAGTGCTTCGGCAGGTTGGAGCAGTGGAAGCAGACCGCCTTGTCAGGATCCTCGCCGTAGTTGTTGTTCCAGTCAAGCAGCGCGCTGGGCGTGCCGGAGGCGAGCGCCAGCGCGTACATGGAGACGACGCCCGGCACGTCGACCTCGCAGGCGCTTGGAAGGAGCCGGTTGGACAGCATGCTCATCACCGTGCAGGGCACCACGCCGAAATACTCTTCCATCGACGTCCAGCACTGCACCGCGGTGACGGTGATGTCGTTGTCGGCCATCCAGCGGTCGATGACGACGCCGAGCTTGGCCATCTTCAGCAGCGCCGTGGCGTCGATGCCTTCGGTACTGACGTAGCCTTTGATTTCGGCGAGCTTCGCCTGCACGGCGGCGTCGTCGTCCTTCAGCCGGCCAATGCGTCCGAAGACCTCCGACAGGTCGATTGTGTCGACGTCGATGCCGGCCGCCTCCAGCAGCTTCTCGCTGTAACGGACGGTGTTGAAGGCCGCCGGACGCGCGCCGATGGCGCCCACGCGGCAGCGGCGCAGGCCGTTGACGACGCGGCAGACGGCGGCGAACCATTCGAGGTCGGCCGCGAACTCGGGACTCGAAGGCGACACCGTGTGCAGGCGCGTGAGCGAATACGGGATGCCAAACTGCTTCAGGTTGTTGCAGACGCTCATCTTGCCGCAGAAGCTGTCGCGCCGGTCGGCGATCGTCATGTTCGACGCCCGGTCCGGCGTCGCCTGCACGAGCACCGGCACGCGCAGCCCGGAGCCGCGGAGGGCCTCGGCCACGCCGCGCTCGTCACCGAAGTTCGGCAGTGTCACGATGACGCCGTCGATTTCGTGGCGGTGCCGGTCAAACAGCTCCGCACATTTCTTCGCGTCTGCCCGCGTTTCCACCGCCCCGTACTTGGTGTCCTCCGGCGACAGGACCACGACCCCGTAGCCGAGCTTTTCAAGCACCTGAACCATCTCTTCCCGGCCGGACTTTGCCAGGTGGTCCGGGAAGAATCCCCGGTTGCCAACGATCACGCCGAAGGTCTGCTTTTTCATGGACGGAATCTCCTGCAAACGATTGCAATGATGCCAGTCTATCGGTTCCCGCCGGTGCGGTCAATCGCGCGGCCGCCCGCGGCTGCTACACTGGAATTTCCCGCGCGTGAAACGATTCCTGAAGCTGCTGGCAGGCCTCGGATTGTGTATCCTAGGCATCATCGGGTGGCTTCTGCCGGTCTTGCCGGGGTGGGCTTTCATGATCCCTGGGCTGATCATCCTTTCCGACTTTTTTCCGCCGCTGCGGCGGCTGCTTCGGTGGGCCGAAGCCAGGGTGAAAGACGAAGCAGCCCGGTTCCGGAAGAGGCCCTCCGGCCCCGGCGGCGAGCCGCCCGTGTCGTAAGGCCATGCCCTACCGTACTGACGACGTCCGCATCCAGCAGATCTACGAGCTCATCACGCCCCAGGCGCTGCTCGATGAGTTCCCGCTTCATGAGGAAGGCGCCCGGCTGGTGTATGAGTCGCGGCAGACCATCCACAACCTGCTGTACGGACGCGACCTGAGACTGGCCGTGATTGCCGGCCCCTGCTCCATTCACGACGTCGCCGCCGCCGAAGACTACGCGGGGCGGCTGCTCGAGCTGGCCCGGCAGTACCGCGACGCGCTGTTCGTCATCATGCGCGTCTACTTTGAAAAGCCGCGCACCACGGTGGGCTGGAAGGGGCTGATCAACGACCCGTTCCTCGATGGCAGTTTCCAGATCAACGAAGGCCTGCGCCGCGCCCGCGGCCTGCTGCTGCGGCTCACCGAGATGGGCGTGCCCTGCGCCACCGAGTTCCTCGACATGATCACGCCGCAGTACATCGGCGACCTCATCTCCTACGGGGCCATTGGCGCGCGCACGACCGAGAGCCAGGTGCACCGCGAACTGGCCAGCGGCCTGTCGTGTCCCGTCGGCTTCAAGAACGGCACCGACGGCAACTTCAAAATCGCCATCGACGCCGTGCGCGCCGCGCGCATTTCGCATCATTTTCTCTCCGTCACCAAGGCCGGCCATTCCGCCATTGTCTGCACAAAAGGCAACCGCGACTGCCACGTGATCCTGCGCGGCGGCAAGCTGCCCAACTTCGACGAGCAGTCCATCGAGACGGTCCTGCTCAGCCTGCGTGGCGCGAAGCTCCCGGACCGTGTGGTGGTGGACTGCTCTCACGCCAATTCGCTGAAGAACTATCGGCTCCAGGGCGCCGTGGCGCGCAATCTGGCCATGCAGATCTCCGCCGGCCAGACGGGCATCTTCGGCGTGATGCTCGAGTCGTTCCTCGTCGCCGGCCGCCAGGATCTTGTGCCCGGCCAGCCGCTTGTCTACGGCCAGTCCATCACCGACGGCTGCATTGATCTGGAAGAGACGCGCCAGATCTTCGATGTGCTGGCCGAGGCCGCCATTCGCCGCATGGCCGCCGTCCAGACCGCTTCATAGGCGCCTGCTGCGGGACAATGGAATTTCGATGATTGACCGCATCTCCGTGCACGGGGCGCGGGTCCACAATCTCAAAAACGTCAGCGTTGTCATCCCGCGGAACTCCTTTACCGTGATCACCGGCCTGTCGGGTTCGGGCAAGAGCTCGCTGGCCTTTGACACGATCTATGCGGAAGGGCAGCGCCGCTACGTGGAAACGCTCAGTCCGTACGCGCGGCAGTTTCTCGACCAGATGGAGCGGCCGGACGTCGACTCGATCGACGGCCTCTCGCCGGCGATTTCGATCGAGCAGAAGACCACCAGCCGCAGCCCCCGCTCCACGGTTGGCACGATCACGGAAATCTACGACTACCTGCGCCTGCTGTGGTCCAGTATCGGCACGCCGCACTGCCCCAACTGCGGCATCCCGATCACGCGGCAGAACACGCAGCAGATCGTCGAGCAGGTGATGTCGCTGCCGGCGGGCGAGCGAGTGATGATTCTGGCGCCCATCGTCCGCGGGCGGAAGGGCGAGTTCAAAAAAGAACTGGAAAAGTTTGCCCGCGCCGGGTTCGTGCGCGCACGCATTGATGGCGAGCTGCGGTCGCTCGACGAGGAGATCCGGCTGGACCGTCGCCGCAACCACACCATTGAAGTGGTCGTGGACCGCCTGCCGCTGAAGCCGGACTCGGCCCGGCGGCTCGAAGCATCGATTGAGACCGCCACGCGGCTCGCCAACGGCCTGGTAGTGGTCGCCCATGTCGGCGGTGCCGAGAAGCTGTACTCGCTGAAACTGGCCTGCCCGGACTGCGGCGAAAGCGTGCCCGAACTCGAGCCGCGTTCGTTCTCCTTCAACAGCCCGTATGGCGCCTGCGAGGCCTGTCACGGGCTCGGCGCCTCCTGGTCCTTCGATCCGCTCAAGGTGATCGCCGACCCGTCGCGCCCGCTGCTCGATGGCGGCCTCGGTCCCGGCGGCTCCTCGGTGATGATGCACCACGCCTTGCAGGCGCTGGCCCGCCAGCTCCGCATCGACCTCAACCGTCCGTTCGAAGAGCTGCCGGAGAAGCACCAGCAGGCGCTGCTGTATGGCGCCAGCAACCTGCCCGGCGTCCTGGCCCTTCTCCAGCGGGCCTGGGAGGACTCCACGGAGAACTACCGCGAATACCTCACCGATTTCATGTCGCCGGTGGAATGCGCGGCCTGCCAGGGCCGCCGCCTGCGCCCCTCGAGCCTCGCCGTCAAACTGAAAGGTCTCTCCATCGCCGACTTCACCGCACTGCCGGTGGCGCGCGCGCTCGAAACGGTGCGCTCCTGGGAGCTGAGTGAACGCGAACAGCAGATCGCCGGACGCATCCTCGAAGAGGTCCGCCACCGCCTCTCGTTTCTCGTCGAGGTGGGCCTGGACTATCTCTCGCTGGACCGTTCCGCGGCGACGCTCTCCGGCGGCGAATCGCAGCGCATCCGCCTGGCCACGCAGATCGGCTCGCGCCTGCGCGGCGTGCTCTATGTGCTGGACGAGCCTTCCATCGGGCTTCATCCGCGCGACAACTCGCGACTGCTGGAGACGCTCATCCGGCTGCGCGACCTCGGCAACACGGTGGTGGTTGTCGAGCACGATGAAGAGACGATCGAGCGCGCCGATCATGTCATCGACCTCGGCCCCGGCGCCGGCCGTCTTGGCGGCGAAGTGATTGCCGCCGGGACGCCCGCCGAAATTGCCGCGAACCCGCGCTCGTTGACGGGCGCCTATCTCGCGCGCCGCCGCGTGATTCCGCTGCCGCCAGTGCGGCGGCCGGGCAACGGGCTGAAGCTGGTGGTGCGCGGCGCGCGACATCACAACCTGAAAAACATTGACGTCGAGTTCCCGCTCGGCATGTTTGTCTGCGTCACCGGCGTCAGCGGCAGCGGCAAGTCGACCCTCGTCCACGACATCCTGTACCGCGCGCTGGCCCAGCACCTCTATGGGGCCAAGACGCCGCCCGGCCTGTGTGACCGCATGGAAGGGCTGGAGCACATCGACAAGGTGATCGAGATCGATCAGACGCCCATCGGCCGCTCGCCGCGCTCCAACCCGGCCACCTATACCGGCGTCTTCACGGCCATCCGCGAGCTCTACGCGATGCTGCCCGAGTCGCGCGAGCGCGGCTACAGGCCGGGCCGCTTCTCGTTCAATGTGAAGGGCGGCCGGTGCGAGGCCTGCCAGGGCGACGGCATGAAGCGGATCGAGATGAACTTCCTGCCGGACGTCTACGTGCCCTGCGACGTCTGCCGCGGCCGCCGCTACAACTCCGAAACGCTGGCGGTGAAGTTCCAGGGCGTCTCCATCGCGGACCTGCTGGAGATGACCATCGAGGACGCGCTCGAGCTGCTGAAGAACATCCCGCAAATCCAGGCGAAGCTCCAAACGCTGGTTGATGTCGGCCTCGGCTACCTGCACCTGGGCCAGTCGTCGACGACGCTCTCCGGCGGCGAGGCGCAGCGCATCAAGCTGGCGCGCGAACTCTCCCGGCGGCAGACGGGCAAGACGCTCTACATTCTGGACGAGCCCACCACCGGGCTGCACTTCGACGACATCCGCAAGCTGCTTGACGTGCTCAATCAGCTTGTCGATCTCGGCAACACCGTGCTCGTCATCGAGCACCAGCTGGACGTGATCAAATCCGCCGACTGGATCATCGATCTTGGCCCCGAAGGCGGCGAGCGCGGGGGCACGGTGGTGGCCGCGGGGCCGCCCGAACACATCCTCCGCTTCCGCCGCAGCCATACCGCCCGCGCGCTTGAAAAAGTGCTCAAAAACGGCAAAGCTGGATAGGAGCCGCCTTGAGCAAGTACCGCGAGTCGCCTCTGGATTTTTCATCGCTCTCCACGATTCCGCTGGCCGACCGGGGCGGCAAGGTGCGCATCGAGCACATGGCAACGCCGCACCGCCCGGGCACCTCGCTGGGTGAATGGCTGGAGCGGCTGCCGCGCCTGCTGGCGGCCGAATCGCTGCGGGCGGTGGTGGCGGCGGTCGTCGAGGCGCGGCGCCGCGGGCGCGCCATCCTGTGGGGCCTGGGCGGCCATGTGGTGAAATGCGGCCTCGCGCCGGTTTTCGTGGATCTGATGGACCGCGGCTTTGTCACGGCGCTGGCCATGAACGGCGCCACTTCCATCCACGATTTCGAGATTGGGCTGGCCGGCGCGACGAGCGAAGACGTGGAGGCGGTGCTGCCTGACGGGCGCTTTGGGTCGGCGGAAGAGACGGGCCGGCTGATGAACGAGGCGATCGCCGCGGCCGCGCGCGATGGCATCGGCATGGGCGAAGCCCTGGGGGCGGCGCTGGACCGGCTGGCGCCGGCGCAGTTCGCACCGTTCTCACTGCTGCTACAGGCCTGGCGGCGTTCGATTCCCGTCACCGTGCATGTCGCCATCGGCACAGACACGCCGCACACGCATCCGGCCGCTTCGGGCGCCGGCATTGGCGCCGCCTCGCATCAGGACTTCCGCCTGTTCTGTTCGCTCGTGCGCGGCCTCCACGATGGGGGCGTCTATGTGAACGTCGGCTCGGCGGTCGTCCTGCCGGAGGTGTTTCTCAAGGCCGTTTCGGTGGTCCGCAACCTCGGCTTCCCGCTGGCCGGCTTCACCACCGCCAATTTTGATTTCATCCAGCACTATCGTCCGCGCCTGAATGTTGTCGAGCGGCCGCATGCGCGCTCAGGCGGCTCGGGCCATTCGATCACCGGCCACCACGAAATCCTCGTACCCCTGGTGGCGGCGCTGCTGGCGGAGGCGGACGCATGAACGGGTCCGCGGTTCCGCGGCTCCGCGAAGAGCCGTTCTGGAACTGGATCGACGCCGCTCTTCTGGCGGCGCTCGCTCTTCCCTGCCTGGCGCTGGCCATTGTGCTCTCACAGGGGTTTTTTCTGCTGCTGCCCAGAATGCCCGGCGAGGCCGTGCGCGCGCTGACGATGCAGTTTGCCGCCTATGGTTTCTGGTTCGGCTCGCTGTGGCTGATCCTCCGGGAGCGATATCAGGCGCCGTTCTGGAGCTCGCTCGGCTGGCGCTTCCCCTGGCCGAACATGATGCTGACGGGGGTGCTCGGGCCGGCGCTTGTGATCTTCATCGCCGTGCTGGGCGAGGTGTTGCACACCCCGGTAATCGACAACGCGGTGGCGCGCCTGCTTCGCGACCGCTGGTCCGTCCTTCTGGTGGGCTCCTTCGCCGTCACGCTGGGCCCGCTGGCCGAAGAGCTCATTTTCCGCGGCTTCTTTCAGCCGCTGGCTGTGCGCACCTTCGGCCCGTGGGGGGGCATCACGCTGGCAAGCCTGCCGTTCGCGCTGCTCCACGGCCCGCAATACGCCTGGAACTGGCAGCACATGCTGCTGCTGTTTCTCGCCTCGTTCGTTTTCGGCTACACGCGCCACCGGACCGGATCGACCGCGGCGTCCACGATCGTGCACGCCACTTACAACCTCACCTTCTTCGTTGGCTACCTCACGCAACACCGGGAACTGCTCTCCTGACGGGCGCTCGGCCGCGGCCGCATGGTTCAATGGAATTTTCCCCATGGTGGAAACAGTGAAGTGGACGCCCGAAGGCGTCGTCATGATCGATCAGACGAAGCTGCCGCGAACGGTGGAGTTCGTCACCTGCCGGACTTATGCGGAGGTGGCGGACGCCATCCGCCACATGGTGGTGCGCGGGGCGCCGGCCATCGGCGTGGCCGCGGCGATGGGCGTGGCGCTGGGCGTCCTGGGCACTCCGGCCGAAGAGCTGGAGCGGGAGTTTCCGAAGATCTGTTCGGCGCTGGCGGCCACGCGGCCCACGGCGGTGAACCTGTTCTGGGCGATTGAGCGCATGCAGCGGCTCTATGAGGCGATACGCGGCCGGCCCATGGAGCAGATCCGCGCCGCCTTTGTCGAAGAGGCACTGCGCGTGTACGAAGAGGACATCGCCACCAACCGGGCCATCGGCGCGCACGGCGCCCCGCTGGTTCCGGACGGAAGATCGGTACTGACGCACTGCAACGCCGGCGCGCTCGCCACCGCCGGCTACGGCACCGCGCTGGGCGTGATCCGCGCGGCCGTCGAGGCGGGCCGGCGCGTCCACGTCTTCGCCGATGAGACGCGGCCGTTTCTTCAGGGCGCGCGGCTCACCGCGTGGGAACTCATGCAGGACGGCATCCCGGTGACGCTGATCACCGACAACATGGCCGGACACTTTCTCAAGTCCGGGCGCATCGGCTGCGTCATTGTGGGCGCGGACCGCATCGCCCGCAACGGCGACACGGCCAACAAGATCGGGACGTATTCGGTGGCCGTGCTCGCCCGCGAAAACAACGTGCCGTTCTATGTCGCCGCGCCCATCTCGACGCTGGATCTGACGCTCGCTTCCGGCGATGCCATTCCCATCGAGCAGCGGCCTGCGGCCGAGGTGACCCATGTGTTCGGCGTGCCGCTGGCGCCGGAGGGCGTCGAGGTGGAAAACCCCGCCTTTGACGTGACGCCGGCGCGCTACATCACCGCCATCATTACCGAACGGGGCGTCGCACGCCCGCCCTTTGAAGAGAGCCTGCCCGCGCTGGCCGCAGCGCGGCCCGAGGAGGTCCGCCAATGAGAACCCTTTTCACTGCCCTGACGCTGCTGTGCTCCAGCCTCTGGGCCGGTCCGCTCGCCGGAAAACGCGTGGCCAGCTTCACCCTGCCGGACTCGCAGGGCCGCTACCACGACGTGCTCGATTACCGCGGCAAGGTCCTGCTGATCGACATCATGAAAACGGACTGCCCACACTGCATTCCGTTCGCCAGGACGCTCGAAAAGGCGAGAGAACGCTACGGTGACCGCATCCGCATCCTCGCCATCGTCAATCCTCCGGACAATCAGCAGACCGTGGCGAGCTTCGTGGCCCGCCAGAAGGTCTCCTATCCGATCCTGTTCGACTTCGGTCAGGCCGTGGCGGCGATGCTTCAGATCACCCCGCAGAATCCGACCATCAAGCTGCCCACGCTGCTGGTCGTCGACCCCGAAGGCATCATCCGCGAAGATCTGGTCTACGACGAGACGCGGAAGAACGTTTTTGAAGGCGACGGACTCTTCCGGATCCTCGACAAACTGCTGGCGGAAACCTCCTCCGGCAGGAGCGGGCGGAAATAGCCGCCGGCACGGCCCGCCGCGGCGGCCGGTATCATGGCGGCATGGCCCTGCGCCGAAGAACGTTCCTCAGCCTCCCCGCCGCGGCCCTCGCACCGCCGGAGCTGCCAGACGCGATCCAGCGCGAAATCCGGTTGCTGGACGCTGAAGTGTACTTTTACGCCCGCAACCTCACGAGCGGCGCCTCGGTCGGCCACCGGGAAAACGAGCGCGTCCGCACGGCCAGCACCATCAAGCTGCCGATCATGGCCGCCGTCTTTCACAAGGTCCGCGCCGGCCAGGCCCGCTGGGACGAACTCATCGAACTGCGCGAACAGGACAAGGTGTCCGGTTCCGGCGTGCTTGTCGAACTGTCGGCCGGTCTGAAACTGCCGCTGCGCGACCTGGTGCGGCTGATGATCGTCGTCAGCGACAACACCGCCACGAACCTTGTTCTCGACCGCGTCTCCGCCGACGCCGTGAATGATTTTCTCGATTCGCTTGGCCTGCGGCAGACGCGCGCGCTGCGCAAGGTGCGCGGCGATGGCGTCGACCTCAAGGCGCCTTCCGGGTGGAGCCGGGCCGGATTGCTCGAGGAGAATCGCCGCTTCGGCCTGGGAGTCTCCACATCGCGCGAGATGGTGGAGCTGCTCGCGCTGCTCGATCAGGGGAGGGTCGTTTCCGCTGAAGACTCGCGCGAGATGCTGGCGATCCTCGAACGGCAGCAGTACAAAGACGGCATCGGGCGGAAGCTGTCCGAATTCAGGGTGGCCAGCAAGAGCGGGGCGCTGGACGCACTCCGTTCGGACGTCGGCATCGTCACCACGCCAAAGGGGAAGGTGGCAATGGCGATCACCGTTGACGGCATGAAGCAGCCGGACTGGACCGAAGACAACCCCGGGCTGCTGCTGATCGCACGGCTGGCACGGCTGCTCGCCACGCACCTCGGCGCCGTGTGACGCCTGGCCACGCCTCAGCGGTCCTTCGCGATGGAGACGTAAATGGCGCCGGTGGCGCGGACGTAGTCCTCCGGCCGGAGCAGGATCTGGATGCCGCGCGCGCCGGCGGAGACGGAGATGCGGTCGTAGAGCTGCGCGAACTCGTCCAGGTAGACGGGGTAGTCCTTCCGGCAGGCCAGCGCCGTCACTCCGCCGCGCACATAGCCGGTGAGCGGCTGCACTTCTTTCAGGGGGACCACTTCCACGCGGCGGTCGCCGGTGGCGCGCGCCAGCGCCTTCAGGTCGAGTTCGGCGTTGCCTGGCAGCACGGCGAGACAGACGCCGTGGATGTCTCCGCGCACAACCAGCGTCTTGAACGTCTGCTCGAGCGGGAAGCCGATGCTGCGCGCCACCGACTCGGCGGAGAGATCGTCCGGGTCCACTTCGTAGGTTCGCACTTCGTATTCGACGCCCAGACTGTCAAGCAGCCGCATGGCGTTGGTCTTCGGCGCGGACATCGATTCGATGGTACACAGGGTGTATGCGCGTCAGGAAGTGTGTCCTCACCGCCGCCGCGCCGTCGCAGCGGCGGCTGCCGTTACAGACGCTGGTCGACCGCGACGGCGTGGAGCGCAGCGTGCTGGCCATCCTGCTTGAAGAAGCCGCACGCGCGGGCATGGAAGAGATCGCCGTCATCGTCTTTCCGGGCGACGAGCCCGTCTATGCCGCCGCCGCGGGCGAGCATGCCGCGCGCGTGCGCTTCATCGCCCAGCCCGAGCCGCGCGGCTACGCTCACGCTCTCTGTTGCGCGCGGCAGTTCACCGCCGGCGAGCCGTTCCTGCACATGGTGGGCGATCACCTGTACGTGAGCCGCGGCAGCGCGAGCTGCGCGGCCCGGCTGGTGGGGGTAGCGCAGCAGGAGAAGTGCGCGGTCTCGGCGGTGCAGGCGACGCGCGAGGGACAGCTCACGCAGTTCGGCGCCGTCGGCGGGGCGCGCGTGCCCGGCCGCGAAGGGCTGTATCGCATCGACGCGGTGCTCGAAAAGCCCACGCCCACGGAAGCCGAGCAGAAACTCTTCGTGCCCGGACTACGCGCAGGCCAGTATCTGTGCTTCTTCGGCATGCACGTCTTCACGCCACTGGTGATGGAGCTGGTGGAACAGATCATGAGGGACCACGGGGCCGGGCGTCCGGTGACGGACGCACTGGCGCTGCTTGCGCAGAAGGAGCGCTATCTTGCGCTGGAGATGACGGACCGCCGCTATGACCTCGGCGCGCGTTACGGACTGCTGTATGCGCAACTCGCGCTGGCGCTGGCGGGCACGGACCGCGCGGAGATCCTCGCGGGCCTGGTGGAGCTGCTCGCGATGCAGCCGGCCCAGGAAGGAGGACGCGGATGAACCGGCTGGTCCCGGTGATCGTCGCGGACAGGGAAGAGATCCGCAACCAGCCGCTCGACGCACTCTGCCGGCCGCTCGGCGCGGCTGAACTGATGGAGGAATGCGCCGCGCTGGAGGCGTTCCGTCTCCGCTCGGACAACCTCTACGAGCGCGTGCGTGCGCTGTTCTTTCTCCACTCGATCCACCGCTTTCATCTGCCCTTCCGCGATGGCGTGCGCGCTGAAGGCCGCATTCCGTTTTCCGGTTATCTTCATCTGCTGGAGCGCCGCTTTGAGGAAGCAATCCGCGAATTCCTAGCCGCGCAGCAGCGGCACGGCCCGAGCGCGGCGCTTTCGAGCGCGCTGGCGGCCGCCTACCGCGGGCTGGGCTTCCAGACCCTCGCCGACCAGGTGCGCCGCAGCGTGCGCAGCACCCGCGGCAACCAATGGATGTTCCGCACCGGCCATCCCTTCGACGATCCGCTGCGCCTGCGCCGCGAGCTGCTCGCGCCGGACCCGCATACGGGCCTGTACCCGGTGCTCCGCGAATCGACGCCCGTGCGGATGGACTTTTCCCACAGCGCCTGGAGCGACATCTTCTTCCTCGGGATGGACTATCCCGAAGGGGCGCGCGTCTTCAACACATCCATCGACCTCGCCGTGCGCGGCGCGGGCGGCCCGAGGCCCCCGGTCGAGGCGTCCCTGCGTGTCATCGACGAGCCGGTCCTGCGGCTGGTGAGCGTCGACCTGGGCGCGGAGACGGAGATCCGCTCCGCCGCCGAGGTCTTCGACTTCGCCCGCGATTATCTCGGACTGCTGAAGGCCGCGGTGATTGCCGCCGGGCTGGTACCGCCGGGCATGGAGGGCAGCGGCCTCGATCTGGCCGGGCTGCTCGAAAGGCTCACCGGCCGCCGCGGGCTGGGCGTCGAACTGGTCAGCCGCGTCAATGACATTCCGAAGGGTTCGCGCCTGGCCGTTTCCACCAGCCTGCTGGCCTGCCTGATCACCGCCTGCATGCGCGCCACCGGACAGATCCGCCGGCTCACCGGAGGCCTGGAAGAGGACGAACGGCGCACGGTGGCCGCGCGCGCCATTCTCGGCGAATGGCTCGGCGGCAGCGGAGGCGGCTGGCAGGACTCGGGCGGCGTTTGGCCGGGCATGAAGCTGATCGAGGGCGTGCGCGCCGGTGAAGGAGACGTCGAGTTCGGCATCAGCCGCGGCTGCCTGCTGCCGCGCCATCGGGTTTTTTCACCGGAGGAGATCACTCCAGACACGCGGCAGAGGCTCCAGCAGAGCCTCGTGCTTGTACACGGCGGCATGGCCCAGGACGTGGGACCGGTGCTGGAAATGGTCACCGAAAAATACCTGCTGCGGCTGGAGGCCGAGTGGAAGGCGCGGCTGGAGGCAGGCGTGCTGCTTGACGAAATCATCCAATGCCTGAAACGCGGCGACATCCGCGGCCTGGGCGCCTGCACGCAGCGCAACTTCGACGGGCCGATCCAGACCATCATCCCCTGGGCCGGCAATCACTACACGGACCTGCTCATCGCCCGCGCGCGGCGCGCGTTCGGCGAAGGCTACTGGGGCTTCTGGATGCTGGGAGGCATGGCGGGCGGCGGCATGGGATTCCTGCTCGACCCGGAAGCCGCCGCCACGGGGCGCGACACGCTGGGCGAGATTCTCCTTGCAACGAAGCGCGAGCTCGAACGCGGCGTGCCGTTCGCCATGGATCCGGTGGTCTATGAATTTGCCATCAACGAGCGGGGCACCTGGGCGGAGCTGCACGCCGGCGCGGACGCGCTGATGCCGCCCGGCTACTATACGCTGCGCGCGCCGTCGCTGCTGCGGCGCGAGGCGCGTGCGCTGACGGCGGGCGCGCGGCGCGAGCTGGAGGCCTTTGCCGCCGCCTGCCGCTCGCGCGAGGCCTGGAGCGGCATGGCCCACGCGCTGTTTGAACGGCTGCTGCCCGCCGCCGATGCGGCCGCCGGCGCCAGCCGCCAGGCGCTGGAAGAGCTGCTCGCCGCCAACGGGTTCGACCCCGTCCAGCACGAAAAGATCCGCGCCGACCTGCGCAGCGGCCGCATCGGACTGGCGCAGAACCGGCTGCCGGTTTCCACGCGCATCGAAGACGCCAGGGAGGGAGACGTCACGGACACCAGACGCGGGCTTCCCGCCCATCTGCGGCACCTGGGAGAGGAGGCCCTTGCCGCCGGCTCGCTGGCCATCGTCACCCTGGCTGGCGGCATGGGCACGCGCTGGACGCGCGGGGCGGGCGTGGTGAAGGCGCTGAACCCGTTCGTAAAGATGCGCGGCCGCTGGCGGAATTTTCTGGAAATTCATCTCGCAAAGAGCCGGAATACTATGCGGCATTTCGGCACGGGCCCGGTGCACGTTTTTACCACGAGCTTCATGACGCACGGGCCCATCGAATCCTGGCTGCGCCGCGAGAATTTCTACGGATACACGGGCCGCGTCGCGCTCTCGGCCGGCCGGTCCATCGGGCTGCGCCTGATTCCGATGGCGCGCGACCTGCGCTTCGCCTGGGAGGAAATGCCCCAGCAGTTGCTGGACGAGCAGAAACAGAAGGTGCGCGAGAGCGCCCGGGCGGCGCTCATCCAGTGGGCCATCCAGGCGGGCGAGGGCGCTGACTACACGGACAACGTTCCCGCGCAGTGCGTCCATCCGGTGGGACACTGGTATGAGATCCCGAATCTGCTTCTCAATGGCGTGCTGCACCGGCTCTTGGAAGAACGCCCTGGCCTGCGCTACCTGCTGCTGCACAACATCGACACGCTGGGCGCGTGGGCAGACCCGGCGCTGCTCGGCCTGCACATCGACAGCGGCGCGGCGATGACCTGCGAGGTGATCGCGCGCGAGATGGAGGACCGCGGCGGCGGGCTGGCGCGCGTCGACGGGCGCCTGCGGCTCGTCGAAGGGCTGGCCCTGCCCGAGGAGCGGCTGGAGTTCGAACTCACCTGGTACAACACCAACACGATGTGGATCACGATTGACGCGTTGCTGGCGGTCTTCGGCCTCGCGCGCGGAGACCTGGCCGACGCAGGCCGGTGCCGCGAGGCGGTGCGGCGCATGGCGGCGCGCATGCCGGCCTACGTGACGCTGAAGGACGTGAAGAGGCGCTGGGGCAAGGGCCAGGAAGACATCTATCCGGTGAGCCAGTACGAAAGGATCTGGGGCGACATGACCGCGCTGCCGGACTGGCACTGCGCCTACGCCGCCGTCGAACGGCGCCGCGGCCAACAGCTCAAGGAGGTGGCGCAACTGGACGGCTGGCTGCGGGAGGGCTCGGCCGCGTGGGTGGAAACGCTGTGCGAATTCTGACGCGCCACGTGGCGTTTTGGCTGGTCTTTTTTTACATGCCGCCGATAAAATGCGGCCGAAGTTCGTCCTGAGCAATTCCCGTTCGTATGTTACTTTTCCAGGAGAATGAAGCGCCCGAATTGGGGGCGGAGCCGGGAAAAACGCCAGGCCGGTCAGCGCCCGCGAAGAGCTGCTTCGATCCGCCGCTCAAGCTCCGCCTGCCCGAGCGCGGTGCTGATGAAGAGCTCCTGGCGGGCGCCAGCGGCCAACGCGATCGCCTTCCATCCGTTCTGCACCGGAACGGTGACGCGGATGCGCACCGTGCCTCTGGCGTCCCGCACGGGCCGGATGACGCCGGGGATGATGGCGCGGATGTCCGGATCGGCCGCCAGCCGTTCCAGCACGGCGCGCAGGCCGTCAAGGATCGAGTGTTCGATCTTCAGCTTGTTCTGATGGGCGCGCAGCCGCATGGTCAGCGGAACCTCCGGCGGTAGAGGAAGTCGACGGCGAAGGCGCCGTTCTCGTCTTTGATGGCGATGACCGACCACTGGCGCGAGAGGTCCCATTCCAGCCGCACCACCTGCTGCTGGGAGCGGTTCAGGTTGGTGATGAAAGTGATGGTGACGTCGCGCGAGATCGACTGCTCGATGCTGAGGCGCGCCTGCGGCAGCGCATCGACGCCGACATTGGACGGGTCAATGCGCAGGCGGGAGGCACCGAAGAAGCGCTCGGTGCGGCTGTTGATGCCGGCCGTGAGCGCGCTGCCAAGCAGCGTGCTCGTGCCGGCGCTTTTTTCCATCACCGTCTGGCTGCGGATGCTGTCGCTCGACACGACCGAGGTGGAGGTCGCCGCCGGCGTTCTTCCGACGGTCAGCAGCGCGAGGATCTCCGACGACTGCAGCGGCGGCTCGCTCCGGTAGGTCACATTGAGCCGTGACAGCGGCCCGCTGACATTGAGATACACGGTGATGCCGCGGACGCGCGTTTCCAGGTCCAGGTCGAGCTGCGGCTGCACGGCGGCGGTGTTGTAGAAGAGGATTTCGCCGCGGCTGATGGTGTAGCGGTTGCCAAAGAAGTTGACCTCGCCCTGGCTGGCGTAAATGGAACCGAGCAGAATGGGCTTGGCCGGACTGCCGCGGAGGCGCAGGTCGGCCTGGAGCTGGAGATCGCTCGTGTAGGAGGTGATGAAAACGGCATTCGGCGCGCTGCGCAGGCGGACATCGAACTGAAGATTGCGCAGGAACTCGTTCTGAGTGGCCGCCGCCAGCGGGTTCGAGACGCCGCCCATCATGCTGCCGACGTCGCCGGTAACGATGAAGCCGGAGCGCTTCACGGTCACGACCCCGGAGAGAATGCTGGCCGACAGGGAGCCGGTGAGCGCTAGGTCGGCATCCACGGTGTTGCTCACACCTTCGGGATAGCGTAGGCGGACGTTCTGAAGCTGCGCCTGGAGGCGGAAGGCGAGGTCTCCGCGCGTCAGGCCGGCGAAACCGGAGATGGTCAGCGTGCCTCCGCCGGAGGTTCCAGTGAGCTTCTGGATGTTGGCGCGGTTCCGGTCAAAGAAGATGGTGCCTTCGATGTCCTCGACGCCCGCCGGCAGACCCTTGAGGAAAACGCTCGCTTTCTGGATGTCCATCTGGCCGCTCACCTGGGGTTCAGCCGCCGGGCCGCGCACCACGGCGCGCAGACGGCCGGAACCGGCAGCGATGATCTCCGGATAGAACGATCCAAGCACGGCAAGGTTGGCGGTGCCGCGGGCCTCCAGGTTCCATGGGGCGGGCGAATCGAATTCGTAGGAGCCGCTCAGCGCAATGTCCGTTTCGAGCGCAGTGAAATGGGCCTGGCGGACGCGCGCGGCGCGGGCATCAAAGTCGAGCTCCAGCGGCCCGGCGTTGCGCAGGAAAAGCTCGGCGGGGAGGGGACGCTCGCGATCCAGCTCCTCCGGCGCCGGCCGCAGTTCCAGCCTGGGGATCACCAGGCGGCCGGACAGACTCTCCGGGGCGGCCAGGTCTCCGCGGGCGTGGAGCTCGGCATCAAAGGCGCCCGAGACGGGCCAGGCTTCCGGCGCAGCCAGCTTCGCATCCGCCAGCAGCCGGTGCAGCAGGGCAACCTGTACGGCCGGCCACTCAGCGCGCGCCTCCAAAGGCATTTTGTCTGAAAGACCGACGGTGGCCGTGAGTTTCAGGGGAGAAGGCCTGGCGCCCAACGC
This sequence comes from Bryobacteraceae bacterium, assembly GCA_026002855.1. NCBI lineage: Bacteria > Pseudomonadati > Acidobacteriota > Terriglobia > Bryobacterales > Bryobacteraceae > Bryobacteraceae bacterium. Next base: position 2,231,841 of record BPGD01000001.1, on the reverse strand, counting down.
TGCCTCCAGCGCCAGCGCGCCGTCCGAGGTGCGGCTTTCCAGCCGCAACGGCCCCAGGACGGTCCCGCCCAGCCGGACCTCCTCCGCGGTCACCGCGCCATCCAGGGTTTCCAGGCGCGGCGAGCCGTCTTCCACGCGCAGGCGGACGCGCGCCCTGCCCTGAAAGGTTGCGTCCACAGGGAGAGCCAGATCGCGGAACATGGCGTAATCGGCCGTGCGGAAGCCGGTCAACGAAGCATCCAGCGTCAGCACGCCGCTGCGGGCGTCAGCCCCGGTGCGCTTCCAGGCACCGGCGGCGGCGAGCCGCGTCCCGTTGCGTTCCATGGAAGCCTGCAACGCCCCGTCCGGCGCAAGCGATGCCGCGATGGACAGGCGGCCCAGCTCCTGCTGCCGCCAGCCCGCCCGCTCCACCGAGAGCCGCAGCGAGCCACGCGGATCGGCGAGCGTTCCGTCGAGAGCAACCGTGCCGGCCACGGCACCGCGCAGGCCGGCATCGATCTTCACCAGCCGGAGCACCTGCGCGATGTCGGCGCGCTCCAGTTGCACGGCCGCGCGCAATGCGCCCGCCGCGTGCGGCCGCCAGTCCCGCAGGCCAAGAGAAAGCGACCCAGACAACCGTCCGGCGGTCTGGCGGAGCGTGAAAGATGGAACCTCCAGCCGCCTGGAGTGGATGGTGACATCCGCCTGCACTCGGTCCAGCGGGATCCCTTCGTAGACGGTGTTCGTGGCCGTGAAGGAGCCGCTGATGCGCAGATCTTCCACCGGGCCCTCGAGCCGGGCCGAGCCGATCACCGAGCCGTGGTCGAAGCTGACCGGCACTTCCAGTTTGGTTCCCGCGCCGAGCGCGGCCGCCAGCGCGGGCACTTCCTGGAGACTGGTGGCGTAGAAGCCGGCCTCGAGCCGCCGGCCCAGCACGCCGCGGAAAGAAGCTCGCAGCGAGCGCGTGGCCAGCCACGAGTCAGCGAACTCGGCGCAGGCGCACGCCTGCCGCCAGAGCAGGTTCACGCTGCCTTCCAGCGGAAACGCTCCCTCGGCCGGCGATACCGCGACGCCGGCTTGTACTTCGGCGTCTTGCGGGCCGGCCGGGGCGAGCCGCAAGCGCACGGAGACCGGTCCGGCGACTCTTGCGTCCAGCTCCGTTACCGGACGCCGCAGAGCTGCCTGAAGCCGGGCGAGGCTTGAGTCCAGCAGCTCACCATCCAGGAAAAGTTGCCGGTTGTTCTCGAGCGCCAGACGTCCGCGCCAATTGAGATACGGACTTTGCACGTCCAGCGGTTCGATGCGGAGCGAGGCGGGCGTCCAGACGAACGCTCCGCGCGCCTCCAGCCGGCGAACGTCCACGTGTTCATCCGCCCAGGCCAGTTGTTCGGCGCGCAGGCTGCCTTCGATCCGCGGCGGCTCGCCGGGTGCGAAACGCGCGCTGCCCTCGCTCACGGCGAAGCCCTGCCGGACGGGGCTGAGGGCGATGTCCCGCAGCAGCACGGCGGCCCGGTATTCGATGGCGACGCGCGGCTGGCGCAGCCCGGCCACCGTTCCGGTAAACAACACGCGGCTGTCGCCGAGGCGCGCCTCGCCGCGCGTCACACGCACTTCGTCCGTGCCGAGCCACGCCTCGAGGCGGAGCGCCGGCTCCAGACGCCAGGGCAGACGCGCGCGGCTGGCACCCAGCTCCAGACGGTACTGCGCGCGGCGGTAATCGAAGGCGAGGCCGAGGCTGAAGTCGTCCAGAACCAGGCTGAAATCCACGGGACGGTCGTCGAGCTCAAAGTGCGCGTTGCGCAGATCGAGCAGCCCGACGCGCAGCCGCACGAGGTCAGCCACGGGCGTTTCCCGCCTCGGCGGCGCCTTCGGCCGCGGCAGGTTCGTGGTGCCATCGGCCCGGTGATAGACGGAGACACGAGGCTGTTCGACGCGCACTTCTTTCAGCCGCACCGGCCGCGAAGAGAACGGCGAAACCGCAAGCCGCGCGGTGATGGCGCGGGACGAGAACAGGGGTTGTTCGCCGTCGCGGCGCAGCCCTTCCAGCGTGAATCCCTCCAGCCGCACGGCGAGGGGAAACCACCGGATGGAGAGCCGTTCCAGCGAGGCGCGGCTGCCCGTGCCGCGTTCGACGGCGCGGACAGCTTCGCGCCGGAGCTGTTCAGCCAGCCACGACGAGCGGAGCACGGCCAGCGCGCCCGCCAGAATCAGAAGACAGGTGGCAGCGGCCACAGCCAGCCGGCGGCGCGCTCTCATGGTGCGCCCCCCTGTGGCGGGTGGAACGCCTCGTCGAACCAGCGGACGCGCAGCGTCTGCCGCATCTGCTGGAGCCAGTCCTCCATGGCGGCGTTCACCTTGCGGGTAGAGAGGATCTGCTCGATACGGCCGCGGATGGCGGCCAGTTCGGGCGCCGCGCCGCCCGGGTTCTCCCGGCGGAACGCGGGCAGAAACTCGCTGCGGTAATACTGCTCCACTTCCTCGTCCGTCACCTGGACTCCAGGCGCGAAGCGGTAGTCAATGAATCGCGTGATGGTGAGCCGGGCCTGCATCTCGCGGCGGAATTCATCTTCCGTGAAGCCGTAGCGGGCAAGTTCAGCCAGCAGCCGCTCGCGCGTCCATTTCATCTCTTCAAGGAACGTCGCGATGGCCTGGTCGGTTTCGGCCATCGTCGGCGGCGTGTAGCGGCTGAGCTCGAGTTCGCGGCGGACAATGAGCAGGTCGATTAACTGCGAGGCAGCCTCGCGGCGGTTGGCCTCCGTGTCCGCGACCGGTGCGCCGGAAACAACGGAGCGGAAGCGCAGGTGGCGGAGGACGGAGCTGAGGGTGATCGCGTCCAGCTCCACGGCCACGGCCACGCGGTCGAGCACCGCCTGGGCGGGGGCCGTCAGTGCCGAGGCGAGAACCAGAATGGCGATGCGGTGCATCATCAGAACGTCTGTCCGATGGAGAAGTGCCACTGGAACACGCTCACCCGCTGCGGGACGTTGAACCGGCCCTCGCCGCGAAGCAGCTGATCGCGAGTGCCCTGAAAACCGACGAAGCGCGGCGTGTTGGGCGCGTATGCGAAGTCGATGCGCATGGGGCCGACCGGGGTGCGGACGCGGAATCCCAGGCCGGCGGCCTGAACCATGTAGTCAAAGTCCTGCCGGTTTCGCTGGCGGAAGCGGAAAGAAATGTTGTCGAGTGACGAGTACACGTTGCCCATGTCGTGGAAGAGCACGGCGCCGACGCTGTCGCCGATAAACGGGAAACGCAGCTCGTGCTGGAAAAACAGGAACGCCTTGCCGCCGATGGGGAAGCCGGTCACCAGGTCGCGCGGGCCGGCCTGGTTGTCTGGAAAGCCGCGGTGGGTGGAAGCGCCGCCGGCGTAGAAATTCTCCGGCAGCGGCACCGGGCGGTCCGTCAGGTTGTGCAGCCAGCCGAGGCTGGTCGAACGCGCAAAGACGAGTTCGCGCCGCAGCGGATGATAGGTGGAGTTGCGCGCCACCAGCCGCGTGTAGTGGGTGCTCGAGTCGGCGAAGCGCGGCGCGAAGCCGAAGTCGATGGTATTGGCGATGCCCCGGTGCGAGTCTACGGGATCGTCGCGGCGGTCCTGAATCAGGGAAGCCGAGAGGGCGATGGTCTTCACCGGCTGCGAAAAAACCGGGATCAGGCTGGGGTCGATCTTCAGCGTGTTCTTGTCGATAAAGACGAAGCGAGAGATGGCGCGGTACTGGATGGTGATGTCGCGGCCAATCCGCTGGCCGATCTGGACGGCGGTCTCGTTGCGGCGGGAGGTGAACGTGCGGATGTCTTTGCTTCGGTCCAGCAGCGAGCTGAAAGAGAGGTTGACCCGGTCGTTGCCGAAGAACTGGGGCGCGAGGTAGTTGAGCAGGAGCCGCTGCTGGATGTTGGACACGCGCACCAGCGCGCTGGCCGTGTGCGCGAGTCCAAAAAGGTTGGACCGTGTAATGCCGAGCAGGCCGCGCGGGGCGAAGCCGGCCGTGCCGGCCGGTGAATCGAAGTTGTTGCTCGCGCCGATGCGGCCCATTTCCGCCCCAAGGCCGAGACTGAGCGAATATTTGCGCGCCTCTTCGAGGTAGAGCAGCACGTACTTGTTGCGCTCGCGGCCGTCGGGGTTTTGCACGGCCACATCCACCTTGGCGAAGATGCCAAGGTCGTAGAGGCGGCGCTGCGTCTCCACCATGTCGCTCTGGGAAAGCGGATCGCCCGGCCGCATCAGAATGCGGTTGCGCACCAGGTCCGGGCGCGTGGCCTCCAGGCCGCGAACGAGCACGTCGCGGACAAAATTGCGCCGGCCCTCGCGCACCTGGTAGCGCAGGATCATGCGGTGCGGCGCGGCGGCCGGCCGCACGGTCGCGTCGAAGGCGGCCTCCGGGTAGCCGTTGTTGAAATACCAGCCGAGCACGGCGTCGCGGTCGGCAGCGACCGTGGCGGCCGAATACGGCTGGCCCGGCGTGGAGCTGATGAGCGAGAGAATCTGCCCGTACAGGCGCAGGTCCACGCCCGTCAGCTCCACTGATTCGACCAGGTACTGCGGGCCTTCGATAATTTCAAAGCGGGCAGCGATGTCGCTGGCGCGGTTGCGCCAGTTGTGTTCAATGCGGGTGCGGACGCGCACATCGCGAAATCCGTTGGACACGTACAGCGCCTCGATGGCGGCGCGGTCGTTGTCGAGCATCTCCGGGCTGAAGCGCCCGTTGCGGTAGCGCGGAAAACTCGCCGGCAGGATCGACAGCCGCTCGCGGATCGTCCCGTCACTGAAATAGCGGTTGCCGCTGATGAGCACGGCGGCCAACCGGTAGCGCGGGCCGCGGTTGACGCGGTAGATGATGACCTGTTCGCCCGAGGAACCAGGATTGGACAGGCTGAAAGAGACGCGCGCATCAAAATAGCCTCGGCTCCGGAAACGCTCTTCGAGATTCTGCTGGCCTTCCAGAAGAAGCTGACGGTCGACCGTACGCTCCTGGTAGATGGGGATCAGTTGGCGCAGCTCGCCGCTGCCGACGCGCGCCCCTTCCATGCGGACGCGCACCCGCGGCCCGGGATCGATCTGAATCACCGGCTTCACCGCCGTCCGGTCCGCGTCGAAGCTCAGCTCCACCAGGCGCACCGACGAGCGCAGGTAACCGTTCTTGCGGTAGGTCTCCTGCATCCGCTCCAGCCCCCGCTGAAGGCGTGCCGCAGTCAATTCCTGCCAGCCGCGCAGACCGAACCAGCGCTGCCAGCCGCTGCGACGGATCAGCGAGCGTTCCGAGCGCAGCAGCTCGCCCTGAAATTCCGGGCGGGTGAAGCGGGCACGGCGCCCGGGTTCGATGCGGAAACGGATGTCGGCCTCGCCGGTCTCCTCGCGAAAAATCACGTCATAACGGACAGCGGCGTTGTAATATCCGTTCGAGCGGAGCAGTTCGATGAGACTGGAGGCGGCCTCCGGCAACATTCGTTCATCGAACGGCTCGCCCAGGCCGAGCCGTGCGCTGTTGGCAAGCTGTGCCACGCTGGGCGGCTCCGGCACGCGGTCCACGGTGACAGCGGAGACAAACATCGCCGGCCGCGTGCGGAAGGTGAGGGCGACGCCGCCGTTTTCGTCTTCTTCTGCCGTCACGGCGATGTCCGAGAAGCGTCCGGTGGCCCAGAGCCGCTGGATGGCCTGCGAGAGTGCCGTCTCTTCCAGCGTGTCCCCCGGTCGGAGCTGAAGCGAGAGGCCAAGCTGGTCCCGCGTCAGCGGCTGCCGCGCCGGTTCAAACAGAATGTCCGAAATCCGTTTTCCGTACAGCCGGCTGGGCGTGATCTGCCCCGGCATCCCTGCGGCAAGACACACGAGCAGCGCCAAGGCTGTGCGAAGCCCGTTCACTGAATGTCATCTTACCTTGCGGTCCGCGCCGGAGGTCGCGCGCGCTCATTCCGCGCCGCCCCCGGGTTGCTACCATCTTGGTTGGGATGAACGAGGCCGAACGGGAGCGTTACAGCCGCCAGATCCTGTTTGCCGGAATCGGCGAGGAAGGGCAGCGGCGGCTGCGCGAGTCCGCTGTGGCGGTGGTTGGCTGCGGCGCGCTCGGTTCGTTTCAGGCCGGCGCGCTGGCGCGGGCGGGCATCGGGCGGCTGGTGCTGATCGACCGGGACTACGTCGAATACAGCAACCTCCAGCGGCAATGGCTCTATGAAGAGGCCGACGCGCGCGACGCCCTGCCCAAGGCCGTGGCGGCGGCCCGCGCGATCGGGCGCATCAACTCGCAGGTCAAGGTAGAGCCGCACGTGGCCGACCTCACCGCCGACAACATCAGCGAGCTGCTCGAGGATGTGCGCGTGGTGCTCGACGGCACGGACAACTTCGAGACGCGGTTCCTGATCAACGATTACTGCGTGGAGCGCGCCATCCCGTGGGTATACGGGGGCGCGGTGGGCTCCTATGGCATCTCGATGCCTGTCCTGCCGGCCCGCGGCGCCTGCTTTCAGTGCGTCTTCCCCGAGCCGCCTTCGGGGCCGCAGCCGACCTGCGAGACCGCGGGCGTCCTCAATACGATCACCTCGCTGGTGGCCTCCTGGCAGGTGTCGCTCGCGCTTCAGATCCTCTGCGGCCGCGAGCCCGAGCCGATGATCACGACGTTCGACGCCTGGAGCGGGGACGTGCGTCAGGTTCGCATGCCGCCCCGCGACCCGCAGTGTCCCGCCTGCGGCCTGCATTCCTGCCGTTATCTGCACGGCGAGCACCGCGTCCCGGTGAGCCTCTGCGGCCGCAATGCCGTGCAGATCCACGACCGGAGGCGCCCGCTGGATCTCGACGAGCTGGCGCGCCGCCTGACCCCGCTCGGCGAGGTGCGCTCCAACGGATTCGCGCTGCGGTTCACCATCCCGCCGCACGAGATGATGATCTTCCCCGACGGCCGCGCCATCATCAAGGGCACGCAGGACCCAGGGCTGGCGCGGAGCCTGTATTCGCGTTTTGTCGGCAATTAGAGCCCCCCGGCGGGTTACACTCAAAGCGATGGGCGGTTAGCTCAGCCGGTCAGAGCGCGTGCCTTACAAGCACGAGGCCGCAGGTTCGAGCCCTGCACCGCCCACCAGACAACCCCGATGAATGGCCCGGTCCAGGACGATCCGGTTCCCCGCTACGCCGACGTCTTCGCCGCGCTCGGCACGGAAGCGCGGCTCCGCATCCTGAGGCTGCTGCTGGCCACCCATCCGGACGGGATGTTCGCCGGCGAGCTCCAGGCCGCGCTCGGCATTCCTGCGTCCACCCTGTCCCACCACCTGGAGAAGCTGAAGCATGAGCGGCTGGTTCGGGCCCACCGCAAGGGAACCTTCCTTCGCTATACGGCCGACATCGACACCCTCCGCGAGGTGGTCACATTTCTGTATGGAGAATGTTGTGGCCGCAAGGACGTGACCCGGCTGGGTGACATCACCCAGTCGTGTGCTCCTCCCCCCTTGTGTGAGTGACTGTGCCCCCCTTCGAAACGCCCACCGCAGGGTCCTCCATGTCCGCCGGAGACGCCTGAAGAAATGCACCAACGGGTCTGAAGTTCCATGATTGCAGAAACATGGACTTGGCAGCCGCACGCTGCCCCCTGGAGGAGCCAGCATTGGCATGGTGATTGCTTGCTCAAATGTCGCTGATTCGCCGGGGCGTTCCCGGCAATGGGGTGAGCATTGTCCTTCTCCAGGGAGTGAGACTTCATGACAGAGGAAAAGGCTGCGAGAGAGCAAAGACAGCGGCAAGGGCCGAATCCGCGCCGCACCTTCCTTCAGGCGCTTGCCGGGATTGGGGCTGGAGCGGCAGCCGTCGGCCTTGGCGTGCCGGTTCTGGAGACCCAGCGGGCGGAGGCGGCCGAGATTCCGCCCCCGCTGGCCGAAAGCACCGGCAACGTACTGGTTCGCATGCAGGTAGACCTGGAACGCGCGCTGACCAGCGGCCGGACACCATCCTGGATGATGGTCGTCGACACGCGGAAGTGCATCGGCTGCAACGCCTGCACGGTGGCCTGCAAGGCCGAGGTGCCGACCGGGCCGGGCGGATTCGCACGCCGTGTCATTCAGAAGGAGCTGCCCATCGGGCCGCGGCCGTTCGCCATCTTCAAGCCGGTGAACTGCCTTCAGTGCGACGATCCGCCGTGCGCGAAGGCGGTGCCGGCGGGCATGATTCGCAAGCGGCCGGACGGGATCGTGGAGTTCGACCATAACCAGCTCGTCGGACCCTACGCCGAGGCGGCGGCGAAGGCCTGCCCGTGGGGCCTGATTCATGTGGATCGCGGCGCCACCTACACGCAGAACACGCCGCATCCGCAGGCATACGAAACCCGAAGCTTCGAGGAATGGGGCCGCACTTACCGCCGCGGACCGGGCGCCCTCGACATCACCGACCGGGCCCGCAAGTGCACTTTCTGCGCCCACCGGCTGGAGCGCGGCGAGCTGCCCGCCTGTGTGACCACCTGCATCGGCGGCGCCATGTACTTCGGCGACATGAGCGATCCATCCACTCTGGTCTACGAGGTGACGCAGGGCCGCCGGGTCTTCCAGGGTCACGCCAACCTCGGAGTGAAGCCCCGGGTGATCTATTTCGAGGAATCCATGCCAGCCGCGGTCCACGTGGATTGCGAAGCCTGCCACGGACGCTGAGGAGGATGCCATGAGGAAAGACACCGACCGTCCCGCCAATCAGGAACCGAAGACCGCCCGCAGGGAAATGCTGGCTGGCGCGCTGCTGGGCGGCGCGATGCTGGCCCGCCTGGAGAAGGCTCAGGCTGCTGAGGCTTCGCCGGGCGCGTTGAAGCCCGTGGATCCCTCCCAATACATCTATACGACCTGCCTCCAGTGCAATACCGGATGCGAGATCAAGGTGCGCATTCAGGACGGCCTGGCGGTGAAGATCGAAGGCAACCCCTACGGGCCGCGGGCGATGGATCCCCACATCGACTGGAGCACGCCGGCTTCCCAGGCGGCGCGCATTCACGGCTACATCTGCCCGAAGGGCCAGGCCGGCATCCAGACGACATACGACCCGTACCGCGTCACCAAGGTACTGAAGCGCGCCGGCGCGCGCGGCGAAGGAAAGTGGGTGACGATCCCCTTCGAGCAGGCCGTCACCGAAATCGTCGAAGGGGGCGTGCTGTTCCCGCAGGACGGCGGCAAGCGAGTGGCGGGCTTCCGGGAGCTGTATGCGCTCAAAGATCCGGCCGCATATCAAGGCCATGGCGGCTGACGTTGCGCTGATCCAAAGCAAGAAGATGACCGTGGCCGAGTTCAAGGAGAAATACAAGGACCTGCTCGACACGCTCATCGACCCGGACCACCCGGACTTCGGTCCGAAAAACAACCAGTTCGTCTTTAACTGGGGCCGCCTGAAGGCCGGCCGCCAGGATTTCTTCCTGCGTTTCGTCAGAGACAGCTTCGGGTCCAACAACACGCACGGACACACGACCGTGTGCCAGGGATCCATCTATTTCGCCGGCAAGGCCATGTCGGAGCAGCCAGGCGGCGGCACCTTCACTGGCGGCGCCAAGGCCTACTGGATGGCGGACCTCTCCAACGCCGAGTTCGTCATCTTCTGGGGCGCGAACGTACTCGAGGGCAACTACGGGCCGCCGTTGAAAGTCCCCAAGATCACCCGCGGCATCGCCAGCGGGCGCATGAAGGTGGCCGTGATCGACCCGCGCCATTCCAGAATTGCCGCCAAGGCTTGGAAGTGGCTGCCGGTGAAACCGGGCCAGGACGCGGCCGTGGCCCTGGCGATGATCCAGTGGATCATCGAGAATGAACGGTTCGACCGCCGTTACCTGGAAAACTGCAACAGGGCGGCCGCCACCGCCGACGGCGAGCCCACCTGGAGCAACGCCGCCTGGCTCGTCAAGATCCGCGAAGACGGCACGCCGGGCGCCTTCCTGCGGGCCACGGAGATTGGCCTGAGCGGCGATGCCGACACCTTCGTCGCCATGCGCAACGGTCAGCCGGTCGCTTTCAAGAGCGCTGACGCGGCCAATGGCGTGGAAGGCGACCTGTTCGTCGACACCGTGATCAACGGCATTCGCGTCAAGAGCGGCCTGCAATTGCTGCGGGAGGAGGCGCTGAAGAATACCATCTACGGGTGGGCTTCGATCGCCGGGGTCAGCGCCAGCGACATCATCGCCCTGGCCAACGAGTTCACCTCGCATGGCAAGAAGGCGGTGGTCGAGATTCATCGCGGCGTCTCCCAGCACACCAACGGTTTCTATAACGCGCTCCTCACCATGGGGGCGCTGAACACGCTGATCGGCAATCTCGACTGGAAAGGCGGCCTCATCTATGGCGGCGGCACCTACGGCGAAACGGGCGGCACCGGGAGGCCCTTCCAGCTCGGCGATCATCCCGCAAAGAAAACACCGTTTGGCATCGACATCATCCGCGGCGGGGCGAGCTATGAAAAGAGCACCATCTTCGCCGGCTATCCGGCCAAGCGCCCCTGGTATCCGCTGGCCAGCGACGTTTACCAGGAGGTCATCCCCTCGGCCGGCGACGCTTATCCTTACCCCATCAAGATTCTCATGCTCTATATGGGGTCGCCCGTCTACGCCCTGCCGGCGGGACACTCGCTCATTCCGATCCTGCGCGACACGGACAAGATCCCGCTGTTCATCGCCAGCGACATCACGATCGGCGAAACGTCGATGTACGCCGACTACATTTTCCCGGACCTCACCTTCCTGGAGCGTTGGGAGTTCCACCGCACGCACCCGTCCATCGCGCATCGGGTCTCGCCCGTGCGGCAGCCGGCGGTGGCCCCGCCCAACGAAACGGTGCGCGTCTTTGGCGAAGAGATGCCTGTCTCCATCGAAGCGTTGTTCCTCGCCATCGCTGAGCGGCTGCAACTGCCCGGCTGGGGACCGGGCGGGTTCGGCAACGGCGACCTGAAGCGTCCCGAGGACTACTACCTGCGGATGGTGGCCAACATCGCCTTCGGCAACTCGAGCTCCGGTTCGGACGTCTGCCCCGATGCCAGCGATGAGGAGATGCGGATCTTCCTCAACGCCCGCAGACATCTGCCAAAGAGCGTCTTCGATCCGGAGCGCTGGCAACAGGCGGTGGGCCCGCAGTGGTGGCGCAAGGTCGTCTATGTGTTGAATCGCGGCGGGCGCTGGCTGCCCTATCAGCAGGCCTGGTCCGGCGAACAGGTCGTCAACAAGTATGGCAAGCTCGTGAATCTCTATCACGAGAAGGCGGCGACGACCAGAAATTCGATGACCGGTCAGTATCTGTCTGGCGTGCCGACCTACCTGCCCATCGCCGACTCGCTCGGTCGGCCGCTGGACTACCGCGAGGCGCCGTTCCAGCTCATCACCAACCGGAACATGCTTCAGACCAAGAGCCGGACCATCTCCAACTACTGGCTCACGGACATCCAGCCGGAGAACTACGTCGAGATGAGCACCGCGGACGCGCAAAAGCTCGGGCTCAAGGACGGCGATGAGGTCTGGGTGCTCTCCGCGTGGAACCCCGAAGGTCAATGGGATCTCGGCGGCGGGCAGACCAAGCCGCTGCGGGGCAAGGTGCGCACCACCAGCCGCATCCGCCCCGGCGTGGTGACCTTCGAGCTCGGCTGGGGCCACTTCGCCTACGGCGCATCGCCACAGTCCATCGACGGCCAGATCGTCGTGCCGGACGTGCGGCGCGGGCGCGGCATCCATGCCAATTCGGCGATGGTGGTCGATCCGTACCTGCGCTCGCCGCTAAGCGACGTGGTAGGCGGCAGCGCCGTCTTCTACGACACACGGGTTTACATCGTCAAGGCCTGACGCCGGACTCTCTCGCCAGCCGCGCGGCGGCAGCTCCCCAGTGAGTTGCCGCCGCCTCTTTGCGTGGACGGCCCGCCTCCAGGCTTCCGCCTGCTAGCCGGAAAGTCCGGTGTGCAGCGCGACGATGCCGAACGTCATCCGCCGGAACCGCACGCGCGTGAATCCGGCTGCCTCCATCTCGGCCGCCAGCAGCTCGGCGCCCGGAAACTTTTTCACCGAGTCCGGCAGGTACGCGTATGCGTTCCGGTCGCCCGAGATCCAGCCGCCCAGCGCCGGCAGCAACGTGCCGGAGTAGAGCCGGTACAGAGCGCGAAGGACCGGGTTCGGCGGAGTGGAAAACTCAAGAATCGCCAGCATCCCGCCTGGTTTAATCACGCGCCGCAGTTCGGACAGCGCCGCCCGGTAGTTGGCCAAATTCCGGAAACCAAAGGCTATGGTCACCAGGTCGAGCACGCCGTCGGCGAAAGGCAGTTGCAGACCGTCGCATTCGAGCAGCTCGATCTGCGCCCCGCGGCGGAGCTGCTTGCGCCGAGCCTCTTCGAGCATCGGGCGGCAGAAGTCGCCCCCAAGCACCAACGCGCCGGGCGTGGCGCGGCGCTCGAGCGCGAGGGTCAGGTCGCCCGTGCCGCAGCACAGGTCGAGCACGCGCGCCTGCGGCCGGCGGAGGAAGGGCTCCACCTCGAGCGCCGTCCGCCACCGCCAGTAACGATCCGTCTGGAAGGACAGCAGATGGTTCAGCAGGTCGTAGCGGCGCGCCACGCCCGCGAACATCCGCCGGACGATGGCCGCGGCCTCCTGCTCAGTTCGCGCTCCTGGCGGCGTGGTTCCCTTCACAAGGCTCACTTCAGAATGGATGCCACGGCTTGGCGAACCAGATCATCCGCAATCTCCGCGGTCACTTCCGTCGCGCCGATCCCCGTGGCCAGCACCCAATGCACCGCGCCCTGGATCGCCTTCTTGTCCTTGCGCAGCCGCGCGAGGATACCCTCGACGGCAAGCCCCTCGGTGGAGGGGAGCGGCCCGTAGGCGCGGACCACCTCGCTCATCTCTTCGCACGGCCCGGCTGCAAGCCGGCCGGCCAGTTGCGACAGCCGCAGCGCCGCCAGCATCCCCAGCCCGACGGCCTCGCCGTGGAGGAAGCGGCTGTAGCCGGTCTCGGCCTCGAGGGCATGGCCCACCGTGTGGCCAAAATTCAGGATGCGCCGCAGGCCGCTCTCCTTCTCATCCAGAGAGACCACCTCGCACTTGATGCGCACGCTTTCGGCCACCATCTGCTCCACCACGGCCGGCTCGCGGGCAAGCACGGCCTCCCGCTGCTGCTGCATCAAGCGGAACAGCGGCTCGCTGCGGATGATGCCGTGCTTGATCACCTCGAACAGACCGGCGCGGTATTCCCGTTCCGGCAGCGTCGCCAGTACGTCCGGGTCGGCGGCCACGGCCAGCGGCTGGTGAAAGGCGCCCACCAGGTTCTTGCCCGTGCGCAGATTGGCGCCCGTTTTGCCGCCGACTCCCGCGTCAACCTGCGCCAGCAGCGTCGTCGGCGCCTGGATCACCGGCACGCCGCGCATGAAGATCGCCGCCAGAAATCCGCCGAGGTCGTTCACCACGCCGCCGCCGAAGGCGATGACGAGGCTCGAACGGTCTCCGCCGCCCTCCACCATCTGCTCGGCCATCGCCTCCACCTGGGCCAGGCGCTTGTTCTCCTCGCCGCCGGGGAACAGGATCAGCCGCCAGGCGCGGCCTGCGAGCGCGCGCTCCACCGTCGCGCCATGCATCCGCCAGATGCCTTCCTCGCTGACGACGAAGATCACGCCGCGCCCGGGCGGGATGAACGCGCCGAGCCGCTCGAGCGCGCCGCGCTCCACCAGCACAGGATATTGCTGCGCGCCGGTGTCCACCATGAACGTCGGCATATCTACGGTTGTACCATGTGGGTATCGAGAGGCTCGCGGAAACAATTCGGACCGATTTTCTCGTCATCGGCGCTGGCGTGGCCGGCCTGCGCGCGGCCATCGAACTCGCCGGGGCCGGGCGCGTGTTTGTTGTCGCCAAGGACAGCCTCCAGGAATCTTCCTCGGAATACGCTCAGGGCGGCATCGCCGTCGCCCTGAGCGACGAGGACGACATCTCGCTCCATGAGGCCGACACCCTGGCCGCCGGCGACGGACTCTGCAACCCGGAGGCCGTGCGCGTGCTGGTCGGCGAGGGCCCGGCCCGCATTGAGGAGCTCATCGCCTGGGGCGCCGAATTCGACCGCGAAGGCCCGAAGCTCCTGTTCGCCCGCGAGGGCGCGCACAGCCGGAGCCGCGTCCTGCACTCGCACGGCGACTCCACCGGGCGCGAGATCGCGCGCACGCTCTACCGCACCGCGGCGGCCCGGCCCAACGTGTCCTTTGAGGGATTCACGGCGGTCGTCGATCTGCTCGTGGAGGAGGGCCGTGTCGCCGGCGCGCTTCTTCTCGATGCCCGCCGAGGCCTGCTCGTGCCGGTGCTGGCCCGCGCCACGTTGCTCGCCACCGGAGGGCTCGGCCGCGTCTACGCGGACACGACGAACCCGGACGTCGCCACCGGCGATGGGGTGGCCATGGCATGGCGCGCGGGAGCCGTCATCAGCGACATTGAGTTCGTCCAGTTCCACCCGACCGCGCTTCACCTGGAAGGCGCGCCCCGGTTCCTGCTCTCCGAGGCGCTGCGCGGCGAGGGCGCCCAACTGCTGAACGTGCACGGCGAGCGCTTCATGCCGCGCTACCACCCGATGGCCGAGCTCGCTCCGCGCGACGTCGTTTCGCGCGCCATCGTCTCCGAGATGCGCCGCACCGGCGCGCCCCATGTGTTGCTCGACATCAGCGGCCGCGGCGATTTCGTCCGAAGGCGCTTCCCGCGCATTCATTCCACCTGCCTCGCCTACGGCATCGACCTGGACCGCCAGCCCGCGCCTGTCTGCCCGGCGGCGCATTACGCCATGGGCGGCGTCTGGACGGACCTCTCCGGACGGACGTCGCTCGAAGGACTGTGGGCCGCCGGCGAGGCCGCCTGCACCGGCGTTCACGGCGCGAACCGGCTGGCATCGAATTCCCTGCTGGAAGGTGTCGTCTACGGCGCCCGCGCCGGCATCCACATGCGCGAGTCCGCGCCGGCCCGCCCGCCTGTGCGCTTCGAGCCCCCGCAACCGCTGGAAATCCCGGAGCTGGCGCTCGATTCGATGCGCCGCCTGGCCACGAGCCAGCTGGGCATCGTCCGCTGTGCCGAAAGCCTGTCCTCGGCGCTACGCGAGCTCGAACAGGCCCCGTGCCGCCGCGCGCTGCCGGCGGACCGCGAGTCTCTTGAGCGGGCCAATACCCGGATCGTGCTGACGCTTATCGCCCGCTGCGCCCTGGCCCGCCAGGAAAGCCGCGGCGCACACTATCGGACGGACTACCCGGAGAGCTCGCCCGGCTTCCGCGCACACTCCCGCATCACACAGAGCCGGGCGGAAGTGGAATTCGCGCCCGTCGAAGGCACCTGAGGCATGTCAGTTGTTCCCCGCCAGATCGTCGCTCAGCAAGGACTCGGCGGGCGCGCAAGTCGTTCAGTGCTAAGCTCCGAATCGGATCTTCTGGCAGACGCGCCTCGTCTGGCGGGGGCCACGCGTTGCGGTGGTACTTTCGCTCACTAGGAGCAGGACGCTTCTAAAAGCATGTACCCTTGGACACATTGTGTCTTCGCAAGGGATTCATCCCATTCCCTCTTTCCCAGAAGATACGGCCCGAGATGGCGAATTTTGGGAAATCAGCTTCGAACACGACCCTTCGACCGCTGCCTCCGACCAGACGGTGTCCCAAGCTCAGTTGGAAGTTGCCAACGGCGGTTCATGATGATTCTACGCCACCGCCTGCCGGGTGGCTGGCTGCGATTCCTCAAGAATCGCCTTGAGAGCCCACAGATCGCGATACCCCATGATCTTGCGAAAGGACTTCTCGATTTCTAAAAACGCGGCCGCTGACCAGCGAGCCGCCATGCCGGGTCGCCAACGACAAACTCGGCGCGTGCGTTCGCGCACCCCGGAATGCGGGTTGTCCACGATGTTGCTGGTGGCCAGGCAGCGGTGCAGCGAGCGCGGGATATCGAGCCGGTTGATGGTGAAACACTCCTCCAAGCCTTCCAGCAGCGCCGCGGCGGCATCCGGATAATCGTGTTCCAGCCAGCCGGCGATCTGGCGAAACTTGGCCATGCCCTCGTCGGGTTTCAGCTTCCAGGCCGCCCGCATCAGCGATGCCGTCTGCGCTTGCTGCTGGCGGGGCAGCCGTCCCAGCACGTTGCGCAGTTTGTGATTCCTGCACCTTTGCACCGGGGTTTCGGCACCGAACACCGCGTTGATGGCCGTGCGCAGCGCTCTCGAGCCGTCGATGACGAACAGACGCCGGCGCTTCGGATCGACCCCGTGATCCACCAGATGCTGGAGCAGATCCTTGGCGGCTTCGGCATTCTCGGTGGCTCCTTCGCGCAACCCCAGCACGTGCTTGCGGCCCTGAACATCCACGCCCACCGCGGCCAGCACACACTGATCCTGAAACTTCATGCCATCGATGTAGATGATCAGCAGATCGACCTCATCGAAGCGCCGTTCCATGAGTTGCTTCAGCGCGGCTTCGGAGGCCTCGATGGCTTCCCGGCTCACCGTCGATTTGGATACGCCCACCGTGTCGGCCATCTCCGCAATCACGTCCCGATATCGGCGTGTGGAAACACCGTTCAACAGAATCTGAAGCATGCGTCGGCCGGTGGCGTCCTGCTGCATGGCTTCGTAGGCCGGAATCGGCACTTCCTTGTTGGCCCCGCGACCTTTCTTCCGCAGACGCGGCTTGTTCACCTTGAGCTGGCGCTCTTTCAGACGCACGCGGCCGGGCTGCGTTCCGTGCCAGACGATATCGCCCTGGCGCGCCTTGCCTTGCTGCGGTGGTCCAGCCACTTGCTGCGCCGACAGCTCCAGCACCGCTTCCAGGCTGGCGCGGCCCATGACCTCAATCAGCTCGTCAATCGCCAAGCGGCTCTGCTCGATCAACTCCAGCATCGGCAGAAGCGCCTGGCCGTTGCGCACCAAAAACTCGGCCAGCTTGCGCTCGCCCACCTTCCCTTGCTTGTCAATCGTATGGTAGTTTCGATTCACGGCGGTTCTCCTTTTCCGGTTTGATCACCCCGATTCTATTCAGAATCAAGGGCAGCCGCCGCCTCAACTTTCAACTACAGGTGGGGCACCGTCGGTGGTCCGACCATGTCGGAAATCTCCTGCAACAGGAGAGCGAAGAAACTGTCTGTACTAATACAGTCTGTAGTTGATCTTATGCGAAGATCTCCCGTACATTTGTAACGAAGCGCCGAGTCGGCGTCACTCTGGTTCCCGAAAGACGTCGGCAAAAGAGGAGGATGACCGAGATGAAGCAGCATGTGTTGGGAGCTCTATTCTGCACCTGTCTGGCAGCGACGATGCCAGCTTTCGCGGGACCGATTGTAGTGGATGCCGGCTGGTACGGCTTCTGCTTCGGCGAGGCTGGATCTGCGGCCTATGCAGGCGGCTGCCAGGGCTTGGGGGTAGGTGAGACAGGGAATCCCTTTACGTTCAGCTCGCCGGGACCTGTGTTGCTTAAAATCACCGACGCGTACCTGAAAGGGGATAGCTTCCTGGTTGACATTGACGCAGGATCGATCACGTTTACCACGCCCGCAGTTGCGTCAGGCCCCTTCGGCGTGAGCGATCCGGACCAGGCTTTTGCCGACCCGAGCTACAGTCATGCTTCCATTGTGCTCGGTCCTGGTTCTCATTCCGTGAACGTGTTCGCGGCGTCCTCGCCTTTCGGCGGCGGCGGCGCATACCTGGAGGTCGAAAGTGCAGGCGGCGTGGTGCCGGAGCCAACAAGCTTCGTTCTTCTGGGCGCCGGCTTGATGACAATGGCCCTCCTCCGAAGGAAGTCTCTAAGGCACGGTCTCAGTTGAGCGCCTTCTCATTGGGGCTCGCCCGGAGCGGGCATCCGGATCCGTTGGACGCCGGCAAGTGGGTCACTACAGAATGTCGGAGCTGTGCCGGATGTCTCTACCCACCGGGCGGTGCCCCGCTGGCCGTGGGGCTCATTGGGCGCGTCAGTTGTTCCCCGCCAGATCGTCGCTCAGCAGCGCTTCGGCGGGCTCGGGCACAAGGATGCGCCGCGCGCCCACAAACGCGCGGCGCCAGTAGGGATCGGAGAACAGAGGACTCACGCTTACCGTCTTGCGGCGGTTGGGCGCGTGGATGAACGAGTCGTTGCCCACATACATGCCCACGTGCCAGCCGCGGCGCGTGCGGAAGAAGACCAGATCGCCCGGCTCCAGCTCCCAGCGCTCCACGCGGAAGCCCACCCGGTACTGCAACGGCGCCGAGGGCGGAAGCGGCAGTCCGAAGTTCTGCTCGTACAGGTATCGGACAAAGCCGCTACAATCGAAGCCGGTCTCCGGCCGGGTGCCGCCCAGCCGGTATCTGGTGCCAATCAATTCATAGGCCGAGGCCAGCAGCCGCGTCTCGCACAGGCGGCAGTTTGAGGGCAGATCCGGCGGCGGGGGCAGTTCCGTGAAAACACGCGGCATCCGCTCCAGGGCCACTTCGGGCCAGTTCTGGACCACGTAGGGCTCGAAGGTTGGCTTGGCCTTCTGAGGAGCGCGCCGCGCCCGGCGCCGGCTGGCCGGTTTGCGGGCGGTGGCGCGGGGTTTCGACGCCGTCTTCGCGACCGCCTGGCGCGCATGGGGCGCCCCGGCGATGGCCGCTTTTCTTGCGGCCGTGCGCGCGGAGACACGGGCAGTAGCCCACGCCGTTGCCGTGGCGCATCCGGTGATCAGGAGCAGGAGGAGGAGAACCTGAACTCGCAAAACAGCCTCAACCGGAGCGTTGTCAACGAAACTTTCACATTATATGCCAGCCGGACGCCTCCGCAAGGGCTGCTAGGATGAAAGTATGACGCTGGAAGATCTCAGCCAGGCGTACTCCGAGCTCCGCCGGCAATCGGAAGCTGTGCGGAGCTATCTTTGACCTCCCCGCCAAAAAGAAGCGCCTGGAAGAAATCGAGCAACTGATTGCGGCCCCTGACTTCTGGTCCAACCAGGAAGCTACCCAGAGGATCATGCAGGAGCGCAAGAAGCTGGAGGCGGCCATTGAACAGGACCGCCAGATGGCTGCGCTCATCAGCGACATCGACACGCTGATCGAACTGGCCAACGAAGGCGAAGACGTCTCGGCCGACCTCGAGCGTGAAATCGGCAGGCTCCGCAAACTCACCGAGCAGCTTGAAACCGAGATGCTGCTGTCGGGCGAAAACGACCACCGCAGCGCCATTCTCACCATCCATCCCGGTGCCGGCGGCACCGAAAGCCAGGACTGGGCGGAGATGCTGCTGCGCATGTACCTGCGCTGGGCCGAGCGCAACGGCTTCGAGGCCATCGTCACGGACCGGCAGGAAGGCGAGGGGGCGGGCATCAAGTCCGCCACGGTGGAGATCAACGGCGAAAACGCCTACGGGCTGTTGCAGAGCGAGATCGGCGTCCACCGGCTGGTGCGCATCTCGCCCTTCGACGCCAACGCGCGGCGGCATACCTCGTTCGCCAGCGTCTTCGTCATTCCGCAGATCGACGACGACATCCAGATCGAGATCCGCCCGGAGGACCTGCGCGTCGACGTCTTCCGCGCCTCCGGCGCCGGCGGGCAGCACGTCAACCGCACTGAAAGCGCCGTCCGCTTCACGCACATCCCCACGGGCATCGTCGTCACCTGTCAGAACGAGCGCTCCCAGCACAAGAACCGCGCTTCGGCGCTCAAGCAGCTCAAGGCGCGCCTCTACGAATATGAAATGGAGAAGCGCCGCGCCGAAGAGCGCAAGCTGGAAGAGTCCAAGGCCGACATCAACTTCGGCTCGCAGATCCGCTCCTATGTGCTTGCGCCCTACCGCCTGGTGAAGGACCTGCGCACGCGGCTCGCCATCGGCGACGTGGACCGCGTGCTCGATGGCGACCTCAACGACCTCATCCACGCCTACCTCGTGTGGAAGAAGACGGGCAAGACCTTCGGCGACTCGAAGGACGAAGACTCCGAATGATCCATCCGCATCTCGAGCAGGCCGCCGCGCTGATCCGCGCCGGCCGGCTGGTGGCGTTCCCCACCGAGACCGTTTACGGGCTCGGCGCCAACGCGCTCGATGCGCGCGCCGTCGCGCGCATTTACGAGGTCAAGGGCCGCCCCTCGTCGAGCCCGGTGATCGTGCATGTCTGCTCGGTCGAGATGGCCCGCCGCCTGGCCGCCGCCTGGCCGGAAAAGGCCGCCCTGCTGGCGGAACGCTTCTGGCCCGGCCCGCTCACCCTCGTCCTTCCCAAACAGCCGTTGATTCCCGACAACGTCACCGCCGGGCTGCCCACCGCCGGCCTGCGGATGCCGGCGCACCCCCTCGCCCTGGCGCTGATCGAGACGAGCGGCTGCCCCATCGCCGCGCCCAGCGCCAACCGCTTCACCGAACTGTCGCCCACATCGGCCGAGCATGTCCGGAAATCGCTGGGCGATGCGGTGGACCTGATCCTCGATGGCGGCTCGACGCCCGTGGGCATCGAATCCACGGTGCTGTCGCTCGCCGCAGATCCGCCGGTGCTGTTGCGCCCCGGCATGATCACACGGGAGGAGATCGAAGCCCTCATCGGCCCCGTGGAAGTGCGCACTTCCGCCGGCGATGCCGCGCATCCGGCCCCGGGCATGCACCCGCGCCATTACAGCCCACGCACGCCGCTGTACCTCGTCCGCAACGCCGCCGTTCCTGCCGGAGGCCGCGGCATCTATCTGCGCCACGGAGACAACATGCCCGCCACGCCGCGCGATTACGCCGCCGCGCTCTACGCGACGCTCCATCACTACGACGAACAGGGCTACGATTGGATTGCGGTGGAGGAGCCGCCCGAACTGCCCGAGTGGGCCGCCGTGCGCGACCGGCTCCACCGCGCCGCATCGCCCGCATGAACCCTGCCGCCCAGCCGCTGCTTGCCAACTGGATCGGCTACACTGCGGGCTCTGTCATCTTTGGAATCTTCCTGCTTCTTCTTGCCAGAGATCTGGCCCGCCGTGGACTCCGCGCCGGCTGGCGCACGCTGGCCGCCGCCGGCATGGCGTTCCTGTGGAATGCCGGAGCGCTCTCCAATCTCTTCTACGACTCCTTCCTTTTGCGGCTTGTCAGCACCGCCGCGCTCAGCCTGCTGCCGGCGCTGCTGCTGGACCTGCTCGTCGAAGGCAGGGCGCGGCGGCTCGTGGCCGGCGGCTACGCCGTCAGCGTGGCCTCGATGGCGATGCACGCCCTCGAACCCTGCTTCCCGGGATTTCCGCTGCATCACCGGACGCTCCAGCTCACCGCGCTCGGCTTCGCGCCGCTCACCCTCGGCGCGCTCATCCATCTCCGCCGCCAGACGCCCGCGCGGCGCGCCGCCGCGGCAATGGCCCTGCTGCTGTTCTCGCTCTCTTTTACACACCTGCATCAGCAGGACGCTCCCCACGCCTGGCCGATGGAGCTGCTCATCCACCATGCAGGCGTGCCGCTGGCGTTGTGGGTGCTGATGCAGGACTACCGGTTTCTGCTGCTCGATGCGTTCCTCCGCTTCCTGGCAAGTATCCTCCTGGCCGCGCTGTTTGCCTGGGCGGGAGCGATTGTGGCGGCCCGCATTGGCTGGTATGACTACCGGAGGCTCGCGCCCGCGCAGGTCGTGCTGCTCGGCAGCGGCGTCACGCTGGCACTGGTGGCCTTCTCCGCCCTGCGTCACGGCGTGCAGCGGCTGCTGACGCGGCTCGTGTTCCGCCGGGACGACGCGGAAGCGCTTCTGGAGCGCGTCCGCCGCATGCCTGTGCGCGGCGAGGAAGAATTCTTCGCCGCCGCGCGCCGGGAAATCGCCGCGTTTTTCGAGGCAGAGCTGTCCGGCGGGCCGGCCGGCCCGGCGCCGTTGCCCTTCGGCCTCGGCCGCCGCGCCGGCGGGCGGCCCTACCTCAGCGAAGACCTGGCCCTGCTCACGCAGCTGGAGTCGCTGGTGAACGAAAAACTGGAACACTGGCGTGAACAACACCTGCGGGAACTGGTTTCGCAGGCCGAGCTCCGCGCTCTCCAGGCGCGCATCCATCCGCATTTTCTCTTCAATGCCCTAAATGCCCTTTACGGGGCCATTCCGCGCCCGGCCGTTCAGGCCCGCCGCGCTGTCCTGCATCTGGCCGAGATCTTCCGTTACGTCCTGCGGGCCAGCGAGGACCTCATCCCGCTGGAACGGGAACTGGAAATTGTCGGGGCATATCTGGAAATCGAGACCCTGCGGCTGGGCGAGCGCCTTTCCTGGACGATCGACGTCCCGCCAGAAGCGTTGCCGACGCCCATCCCCATGCTGAGCCTCCAGCCGCTGGTCGAAAACGCCGTGCGCCACGGCGTGGCGCCCTTCGATCGTCCCGGCCAGGTGCGGATCATGGCCCTTATCGAGGGCGGCGCCTGCCGCATCGAAGTCAGTGACACCGGCCCGGGACCGGCGGCCGAGGCCAACCCGCACGGCGTGGGGCTGGACAATGTCCGCCGTCGGCTCGCGCTGCACTTCGGTCCCGGCACCCGCCTCGAGCTGCGCCACGAGGAGGGCCGCACCGTGGCCGCTTTTGTCGTGCCGATCGCCGCGCCAGCGCCGGCCCCCGCGCCCGGAGAGAACGTCCCATGAAAGTCCTGATCGCCGACGACGAGCCCATCGCCCGCCAGGTGTTGCGCGAACTGCTCGAAGAGTGCCCGGGCGTCGCCATTGTCGGCGAAGCCGCTTCCGGCCCGGAGGTTTTGCGTCAGGTGGAGCGGCTGGCGCCGGACGTCGTTCTGCTCGACATCCACATGCCGCACACCGACGGGCTCGCCGTCGCCCGCCGCCTGCGTCCGCATCCTCGTCCGCTGGTCATCTATGTCACCGCGTTCGAACAGCACGCCGTGGCTGCCTTTGAAACCGATGCGGTGGATTATCTGTTGAAGCCCGTCCGGCCGGAACGGCTCCGCGCCGCGCTCGACCGCGCCCGCGCCCGGCTGGACACCCTCGGTGCCGCCCGCCCCGCAGTTGAGCCGCCGCAGCGCATCGCCGCGCGGCTCGGCGAGGAGATCCACCTGCTCGACACGGGCGACGTCATCCTGTTCCGTGCCGCCGAGGGCGGCGTGGAGGTTGTCGCCACCAGCGGGCGCTACCGCGCCCTGCACCCGCTCAGGGAAATCGAGCGCCGCTTTCCCCCGCCGCAGTTCCGGCGCATCCACCGCGCAGTGCTGATCAACACCTCGCACCTGCGCTCGATCACGCCCCTGTCGTCCCGCCGCTACCTGCTGCGGCTGACCGGCGGCATCGAAGCCGTCGTCAGCAAACGCATGGCCTCGGTCATTCGCGAGGCCGCACAGTGGTAAGCTCCAGCGCCGCCGCCACGTCTTCCGGACGCCCCACGTCCCGCCAGGCGTGCCTGAGCGGCTGCGCGAGCACACGCGCCCCGTCTTCAAGCAGCTTCTTCAGTCCGTCGGTCAGCTCGTATTCGCCGCGTGGGGACTTTTCGATCCGGGCGAGCGCGGCAAAAATTCCCGGACGGAATGCAAAAATGCCGGCGCTGTTCCACCGCGTGCGGCTGGTTCCCATCGGCGGCTTTTCGATAATTTCCCTGACCACGCCGCCGGTCTCATACACGGCCGCGCCCTGCCACGGATCGTCCACCTCCTTCACCGCCACCACCGCCTGCGCCTGCCCGTCTTCGAGCAATCGCCCATAGACCGCGCGGATATCCTCCGGCGACGCCAGAATGTCGCCGAAGATCAGCAGGAACGGTTCGTTCCGGACAAACGGCTCCGCCAACCGCGCCGCCGACCCGGTTCCGTCCACCGGATCCTGGAGGGCGAAATGAATGCTGCGATCCGCGGAAAAGCGCGCGTAGAACAGCTCGTGCCGGTAGCCGACCACCATCAGGAACCGCGCGAAGCCGGCCGCGCGCAGGCTGTCCAGCACATGCTCCACCAGCGGCCTGCCGTGCAGCGGCAGCAAGGGCTTCGGCAGGTCCCGGGTCACTTCCTGGAGCCTTGTGCCCCGGCCAGCCGCCAGAATCACCGCCACCGGATTTGACATTTCAGTATAATCGGGTTCGTGCATCCGCAACCGTCGAAGACCCGTTGGTGGATCCTCGCCCTCCTGTTCCTGATTACCACGAACAACTACCTCGACAGGATCATCCTCGGCATTCTCAGCCCGGTCATTCTCGATGATCTGCACTTCACCAAGATCGAGTATGGGTATGTCAGCGCGGCGTTTCAAGCCGCTTACGCCGGCGGCTTTCTGCTGATGGGCTGGTGGATCGACCGCGTGGGCACGCGCCGCGGCTACGCCGGAGCCATCACGCTGTGGAGCATCGCTGCCGGCCTGCATGCTTTCAGCACAAGCTGGCTCCAGTTGAGTTTCTGGCGCGCCCTGCTCGGGCTCGGGGAAAGCGGCAACTTTCCCGCCGCCATCAAAGCGGTAACAGAGTGGTTTCCCAAGCGCGACCGCGCCTTTGCCACCGGCATCTTCAACGCCGGGACGAACGTGGCCACGATGATCGGGCCGCCCCTGTTCGTCTGGATGAATTCGCACCTCGGCTGGCGCACCTGTTTTCTCATCACCGCGTCCACCGGCGCCATCTGCCTGGCGCTCTGGTGGTTCTTCTATCGGGTGCCGCGCGAGCACAGGTGGGTGAACCAGGCCGAGCTGGCCATCATCGAAAGCGACCCGGAAGAACGGGTCGAGACGCGAGTCGGCTGGGCGCAGGCCCTGCGAATCCGCCAGACCTACGGCTTCGCGCTGGCCAAGTTCTTTTCCGACCCTGTCTGGTGGTTTTATCTGACATGGCTCACGCTGTATTTCAAGGAGGCGCGGGGGCTGAGCCTGGAGCAGATCGGCTGGGCGCTGCCGGTCATCTACCTGATGGCGGACTTCGGCAGCGTCTTCGGCGGCTGGCTGAGCGGTTTCCTCATCCGCCGCGGCTGGCCCAACGGAAAGGCGCGCAAGCTGACCATGGGCCTGTTCGCGCTGTGCATGCCCATCGCCGCCACCGCCGTGGTCGCTCCAAAGACCTGGATGGCCGTCGCCCTGATCTCCCTGGCCACCGCCGCTCACCAGGGCTGGTCGGCGAACCTCTACACCACGGTTTCGGACGTCTTCCCCAAGTCCGCCGTGGCCTCCGTCACCGGCTTGGGCGGCTTCCTCGGGGGCTTCGGCGGCATCATCTTCACGGCGCTCCTGCCCGGTTACCTCATTACCTATTTCGGATACCTGCCGGTGTTCGTCATCATGGGCAGCTTCCATCTGATCGGCTGGACGTGCGTCCACGTCTTTCTCGGCGACATGCGCAAACTTGGCGAAGAGGCGATTTAGGAGGCCCTGTCACCAATCCCGCACCCGCGGCATCAGGAGAAGTAGTCAGCCTATGCCGATGTACGAGTACCGCTGCGAGGAATGCGGCGCAAAGTATGAACAGCTTCGCCGCATGAGCGAAGCGGATCTGAACCTGGAGTGTCCCGTCTGCGGGAGCCGGAACGTGCGGCGCGAAGTCTCTGCCTGTGCCATTGGCGGCTCTTCGACGTCCTCGTCGGGCGGCGGCGGCTGCATTCCCCGTGGCGGCTTCTCCTGAGCGCGTTGAGCTGCATGCCGCCCGGCGGGCGGCACATAAACACAGCCAGTCTGTCAGAGCACTCCCGACAGCCCGGCGCCTGGAACGGGGCGTATCTCCTCCGCGCCTCCTTCCCCGCCGGGCTACTTCTTCTTGACCAGCCGGTAGCTGACAAAGGCGAACCGTGTCGAATCGGGCGACCAGTTAGGCACGTTCATGGTCCCCTGCCCGCCGAACAGCGTCACCAGCACGCGCGGGTTGGCTCCGCTTG
Organism: Bryobacteraceae bacterium; assembly: GCA_026002855.1. Taxonomy (NCBI): domain Bacteria; kingdom Pseudomonadati; phylum Acidobacteriota; class Terriglobia; order Bryobacterales; family Bryobacteraceae; species Bryobacteraceae bacterium. The sequence continues at coordinate 2,206,181 of BPGD01000001.1, read as the reverse complement.
CCTCGGCCAGCCGGATCACGACGTCCTTGTTGGGCGGGTGCCCCTGCACGGTCTTTTCGTAGCTTAGGTAGCAGATCCACTTGCCGTCGGGCGAGAAGTGCGCAAACCAGTCGGCCGACTCCGGCCCCTGGGAAATCATCCGCTGGCCGCTTCCGTCGGCGTTCATCCCCCAGATCCGCATCAGTCCGGTGCGCTCGCTGTTAAAGTAGATCAGCCGCCCGTCCGGTGAGTATTCCGGCCCGTCGTCCAGTCCGGGCGCATCGGTCAGCCGCTTCTCCTCGCCGCCTTCCACGCCGATCTCGTAAATGTCAAAGTTGCCGTTGCGATCGGCGCAATAGGCGAGCCTCTTGCCGTCCGGCGACCATCCGTGCAGGTAGGACGGCCCTTTCGCGGTCACCAGCCGCGGCGTTCCGCCGCTGATGGGGACGATGTAGATCTTTGAAGGGTCCCTGCCCACGCTGCCGCTGATCGCGAGCCATTTTCCATCGGGCGAGATCACGTGGTCGTTGTTGCAGCGCACCTCGCCGGTCGGGATCAGTTCGGGTGCGCCGCCCTCCACCGGAACCCGCCAGATCCGCCCGCCGCCGTTGTAGACGAGCGCTTTTCCGTCCGGCGTCCAATTGGGCGCTTCGAAGTGCTCCAGCGCGCGCCGCACGATCCGCCGTTCGCCCGTGCGGATATCGACGACCTCAAGGGTCGACTCCACCACGCGGTCCTTCTCACTCACCACGCCGTCCCGTTCCACTTCGACGTTGCGGAAGACCGCCGTCTGCGAGTCCGCGTTGTCATGGGAGCACACGGCAAGGCCCGCATACACCGTCTCCGGCAGCTTCACCGTGAGCGCTCCGCCCGGCTGGAACAGGCCGCCCGGGCGCGCCACTTCAAACGAGATCACGTCGCCGTTGCGCTGGAGCCGCACCCGCGCCGGGGCCTTCACCGGCGTGCGGACCTCTTCCGTGGGTCCGCCATGCGTGCGCCGGAATTGCATCGCAATGAGGCCATCGGCGTGGACGAAGACGCTTGCATGCGGCGAGTCAGCCTCCAGCGAGGCGCGCAGCATCGGGCCCGCCTTCTTGTGAGCGTGCCCGCCCGGCGCAGCCCAGTCGATGTCCGCCGTGATGGCGATGTCGCCCGCCGCCTGAGTCCAGGCAAAATGAAACGCGTCTTCCGCGCCCCAGATGTTGGCGCCGGACCCGGTGATCCGCCACTCGCGCCGGGCGGCGTCATATTCGGTGCGGCCGGCCGCGCCGGTGCGGCCCACGTCGCCACTGTGCGGGAAAGGATTCGTCTGCGCCGCCAGGCCGGCGGCCGTCAAGAGGAGGAACGCCCACTTCATGTGTCCTATCCTATGCCCTTGCCGTCCGCCGCCGCGCTCCTGCCGTTCGCCAGCCCCACCGCCCCGTTCCCTTCCGTTGCGTTGACGGCCTGAAAACGCGTCCGATAGACTGGAGTTTGACTGATTCCCGCCGGCCGGATCTCTGTGTGAGCTCGCGCGGCGTATCCCCACAAGCAGGAGGGCTTGCAGTTGCCTGACTCTCGACGTCACATTTTCACCTCGGAGTCCGTCACCGAGGGTCACCCCGACAAGATCGCCGACCAGATCAGCGACGCCGTTCTCGACGAGATCTATAAGGAAGATCCCAATGGCCGCGTCGCCTGCGAGACGCTGGTCACCACGGGCACGGTCATCGTCGCCGGCGAAATCACCACGACGAACCTGCACTTCTTCAAGAACCTGCCCGACCTCGTCCGCAGCGTGGTCAGAGACATCGGCTTCACCAACTCCGAGTACGGCTTCGACTACAAATCCTGTGCGGTCATCAACCTCATTCACGGCCAGTCCCCGCACATCGCCATGGGCGTGGACACCGGCGGCGCCGGCGATCAGGGCATGATGTTCGGCTACGCCTGCGATGAGACCGAAGAGCTGATGCCGATGCCCATCATGCTCGCCCACCGCCTGGTGCGCCGCCTGAGCGAGGCCCGCCGCAACGGCGAGGTCGCCCATCTGCGCCCGGACGGCAAGAGCCAGGTCAGCGTCGAATACGTCAACGGCAGGCCCGTGCGCGTGGATGCCATTGTCGTTTCCACCCAGCACGACCCGCACCCCACAAAACCCAACACGATGCCCGACGGGCTGCGGGAAGAAGTGCTCGAAAAGATCATCAAGGCCGTCGTCCCGGCCGAAATGCTCGACGCGAACACGAAGATCCACATCAACCCGACCGGCTGCTTCGAAGTCGGCGGGCCGCACGGCGACACCGGCCTCACCGGTCGCAAGATCATTGTCGACACCTACGGCGGCATGGGCCGCCACGGCGGCGGCGCCTTCTCCGGCAAGGATCCAACGAAGGTCGACCGTTCCGCCTGCTACATGGCCCGCTACATCGCCAAGAACATTGTCGCCGCCGGTCTCGCCACGCGCTGCGAAGTGCAGCTCGCCTACGCCATCGGCGTCGCCGACCCGGTGAGCGTGCTTGTCAATACCTTCGGCACCGGCATCATCGATGAGGAGCGGCTCACCGAACTCGTCCGCGCCCACTTCCCGCTCACCCCGCGCGGCATCATTGAACACCTGAAACTGCGCCGGCCCATCTACCGCCCCACGGCGGCGTTCGGCCACTTCGGGCGCAGGGAAGAAACGTTCACCTGGGAGGCGGTCGACAAGGCCGCCGCATTGCGGGAAGACGCACGCATTGCGTCCGCTGCCCGCTAGCAAGTGGTCTCCGGGCGCGCCTCCCCTGTTGAGGCGCGCCCTTCGTGCGTCCGGAGGTAGTTCCCTTGGCCCTCATTGAAGGCTGCAAGCATTCCATTGAAATCACCATCCCCGCCGAAGCCATGGCGGCGGAAATCGAAAAAGTCACCGAAAAGGTCCGGTCCCAGGCCCGCATCCAGGGCTTCCGTCCCGGCAAGGCGCCGGCCAGCATCATCCGCGCCCGCTATGGCAGCGAGATCCGCCAGGAGGCGCTCGAAAATCTGATTCCGAAGTATCTCGAAGAGGCCTGCGAACGGGAAAATCTTCGCGTCGTCAGCCGGCCCACCATCAAGGACCTCCATTTCCACGAGGGCGAGGCCGTCCACTTCCGCGCCGAATTCGAAGTGGCGCCGGAGATCGAGCTCAAGGACGTGCGCGGCCTGAAAGTCGCCTACGCCGAGCCGGTCGTCACCAAGGAAGAAGTCGAAGAGCGGCTGAACCAGATCCGCGAGTCCCGGGCCGAATTCGTCAACATCGACCCGCGCCCGGTGCAAGACGGCGACCACTGCCTCGTCTCGCTGGAAACCATCGCGGGCGTCGAGGGCGAACCGCTCCGTCAGGACGACATCAATATCGAAGTCGGCGGCAGGGACACCTTCGAAGAATTCTCCAACGCGTTGCGCGGCGCCGTGCCCGGCGACGTCCGCGAGGCCGAGGTCGCCTATCCGGAAAACTATGCCGTGGAGCGCCTGGCCGGCCGCACCGTACGCTTCCGCATCACGCTGAAACAGATCCGCCGGAAAGAGCTGCCTGAACTCAACGATGAGTTCGCGCGCGACCTCGGCGACTTCCAGTCCATCGACGAGGTCCGCGAGGAGATCCGCAAAGCCATCTTCCGCGAGAAGGACTACGAAGCCCAGGTCAAGGCGAAAAACGATCTGGTGGACCAGATCGTCGCCATGCACGACTTCCCGGTCCCCGAGGCCTACATCGACGACCGCATCGAACACATGCTCGACGGCCAGCTCCGCTCCATGCAGGCCCAGGGCGTCGACATCAGCAAGATCCGCATCGACTGGGAGAAGCTGAAGCAGAACCAGTACGAGCAGGCGAAGCACGACGTCAAGGCCGCGCTGCTGCTCGGCAGGATCGCCGCCCGCGAAAACATCCACGCCACCGAAGAGGAAATCGACCAGGAGGTGCAGCGCATCGCGCGCCAGCGCCGCGAGCCTGTGGCCGCCGTCCGCCTCAAGCTGGAAAAGGAGGGCGGACTCCAGACGATCGTCAACCGCATCATCACCGACAAGACGCTCAAGTTCCTCTTCGATCACGCGGTGAAGGTGCCGCCGGAGACGGCCGGCGCAGCGGAAACTTCGAAGGAAGAATGATCGACGCCGCTCTTCGCCTTCTGGCTTGCGAAGCCCGCTCCATCGAGCGGGCTTCCTCGCGTCTGGGCGCGGAGTTTGAACGCGCCGTCGGGCTGCTGGCCGACTGCGCGGGCAAAGTCGTCACCACGGGCATGGGCAAGAGCGGCGCCGCCGCCCGCAAGCTCGCTGCCACGCTCTGTGCCACCGGCGTCCCGGCCGTGTTTCTCCACCCGGCCGAGGCCGAGCACGGCGACTTCGGCCTGGTCGAGCCCGGCGACGTGGCCGTCCTGGTCTCGCGCAGCGGCGCTACCGGCGAACTCGTCCGCCTGGCCCGCCGCCTTCAGGAAGCGCGCGTGCCGCGCATCGGCATCCTCGGCCGGCTGGACACGGAGCTGGCGCGTCTCTGCGACGTGGCGCTCGATGCGGGCGTCGAGGAAGAAGGCGACCCCTACAACCTCATCCCCGCCTCGAGCGCCATCGTCGCCACCGCGCTCGGCGACGCGCTCGCGGTGGCCCTGATGGTGGCGCGCCAGTTTCAACCGGAACAATTCAGCCGCCTCCATCCGGGCGGCCAGCTGGGCCGCAACCTGCGCCTTCATGTGCGCGATGCCATGCACTCAGGCGACGAAGTGGCCTGGGTCCGCCCGGAGACGCCCCTTCGCGACGTGGTCATCGCCATGACCGAGCGCCCGCTGGGCGCCGCCTGCGTGCTCGGCGGAGACGGGCGCCTGGCCGGGCTGATCACCGACGGCGACCTCCGCCGCGCCCTCGAACGTCACGACGACATCCGCGCCCTGAGCGCCGCCGAGGTCATGACGCGCAACCCGGTGACGGTCTCGCCCGAAGCGCTGCTGGCCGAAGCGCTCGTGCTGATGGAGCGCCGCCCGCGCCAGTTGAGCGTCCTGCCGGTGGTCGACGCCGGCGGCCTCGCGCTCGGCCTCCTGCGCCTCCACGACATCTATCAGGCGCGCTGAACGGCAGCGCTCAGCCGCCACCCATCACGCCCCCGGCCGCCGCCTCACCGCCCGGCCGCCCACAACACCGCCTGCCGGACCAGCCGCCGGTACCAGGGCAGTTCATGCGTCTCGCGCCCGTGGCCAGGCTGTAGGAACACCACCCGGGACCTCGGGTACGGACTCACCCATCCGATCACGGCATCGCTGGTCGGATGGTTTGTCTTGAGCAGCGGGATCACGTCCTGGCGCCGCCATACGTTCCTGTACGTTTCATCGAACAGCCGCATCGGCGGCAGCCCGCGCGTCACCGGATGATCGCCCGCCGGCTCCAACGTCAGCTCCACATCGTGCTGGTAGCTCGACGCCGGCATGCCTTCGCGCGGCTTCAACACGTACAGTCCACCCATCACCTCGCGCCACCACCATTCCCAGTCGGCGAAATCGACGATCGCGTGATGCAGCAGCACCAGGCCTTTGCCGGACTCCACAAAGGCCCGCAGGTTCTCGCGGTGCTTCTCCGGCAGCTGTTCCACCTGAATCGAGTCGTACAGCACCAGCACGTCGTACGTCTCCCGAAGATCGTGCCGGAAGGCCGCCGGATGTGGGTCCACGTTCACGCGGATGTCGCGCCACCCCTCCAGCACCTGGTAGAACGAGGCCTCGTGGTCGTGCCCGCCCGTCACCAGCAGCACGCGAACCGCCTGAGGGTCTTTTGCGTTCACGTCGATGCGCGCCGGCAGCGTCACCGCGCCCGTCGCCGCCCACTCCACGCCGCGGGCGAAAGACGAAACGAATCCCGGCGCCATCATCGCGTCCGCATCGTGGCCCAGCGCCGTATGGAACACGCGCCCACGCCCGTAGGCACGCGTCCAGATCAGCGGCTCGCGCTTTCCCGTGCCTCCCAGGGCCGCGTCGTCCCACGCCTCCGCCAGCACGACGTTGCCTGCTTTCAGCCGGAAATTGTGGTAGAGCTCGTCCGAAATGAGAAACGGCGCCATCCCCTCCCTCACCGGGTGCGCCGCGCCCGTCCACTCCACCTGGAACACATGCCGCCGTCCGTGCCCCGTGCGCGGCTCCTTCTCGCTCCACACCGCGCCCGTCATCTCGCCCCACGCCGGCCACGGCGCCTCATGCACGCCCGTGCGGGTCATCTTCTCCCCCAGCACTTCCGCCTCTCCGAACGGATAGCTGGCCGCATGGACCACCACCAGGCCCTTGCCCTCCCGGACGAAGCGCTCCACCGCCTCTTCGGCCGGAGCGCCCCAGCGCGGTCCGCAGTAATTCGAGACCAGAACATGATAGGGCTGCAATGTTTTTTCATCGAGCCCCGAAGGCTCTTCGGTGACGCGCAAGTCAAAGCGCCCGGAAGCCTCCAGCACGCGCCGCAGCACGGGCGTGGTCGTCCGCCAGTCGTGGTTGTTGCGGCCGGTCAGGATGAGAACGCGGATCCTGCCCTCATCGAAAAAGAATCGCTCCGGCGGCTGCGCCGTCGCCGCCGCGGCAAGGATCAGCAACAATCTATGCACTGGCAATCACCTCGTTCAGATCAGCAGCCGCGCGCTGACGCCGGTCGTCGCGGCCCGGCAGCGCCTCGTTTTGCTGTGGGCCTGGCCATCCTCATGGGCGTGTAGAGACCATATGAGGGCTGTCACATGCGGCCGGGCCCCACCTCGAGACTGTCAGCCCAGCTTCTGCCGCAGCAGCTCCGCCACGGCCGCCGGATTGGCCTGGCCGCGGGTCGCCTTCATCACCTGCCCCACGAAGAACTGAAGCACCGTCGTCTTTCCGCCCCGGTACTGTTCCACCTGCTTCGGGTTGGCCGCAATCACGCCATCGACGATCTTTTCCAGCTCGCCCGTGTCCGACATCGCCCGCAGCCCTTCGCGCTCCATGATGGCGCGGGCGCTTGCGCGCGTCTCGAACATCTTCGGCAGGATCTCCTTGGCGAGCTTGCCGGTCAGCTCGCCCTTCTGCACCTGGACGATCAGCTCAGCCAGCGCTTCCGGTGCCACCGGACAGGTCTCGATCGTCCGTCCATCGGCCTTGAGCAGCGCGGCCAGGTCGCCGGTCACCCAGTTACAGGCCGCTCGCGCGTCGCCACAGGCCCGCGCCACCGTCTCAAAATAGCCAGCCAGTTCGCGCGATGCGGTCAGCACCTGCGCGTCGTATTCGCGCAGCCCGTATTGCTCCACAAAGCGGCGCCGCATGTCGGCCGGCATTTCCGGCATGGTGCGCCGGATCTCCTCCAGCCACCCCTCGCTCACCACCAGCGGCAGCAGGTCCGGCTCGGGGAAATAGCGGTAATCGTGCGCCTCTTCCTTGCTGCGCATGGCGAAGGTTTCGTCGAGTTCGGGGTTGTACAGCCGCGTCTCCTGGATGACCGTGCCACCGGACTCAAGCAGCGCCACCTGGCGCGAAATCTCAAACTCGATCGCCTGCCGCAGGAACCGGAACGAATTCAGGTTCTTGATTTCAACCTTCGTGCCGAACTCCGCCGCGCCTTTGCGGCGCACGCTGACGTTGGCGTCGCAGCGCAGGTTGCCCTTTTCCATGTCGCAGTTGGAGACACCGGCGAACTGCATCGCCAGCTTGAGCTGGGTCAGATACTCGTAGGCCTCCTCGGCGCTGCGGATGTCCGGCTCGCTGACAATCTCGGCCAGCGGCGCGCCAGTACGGTTCAGGTCCACATAGGAATAGCGGTCGCTGTCGCGGTAGCCATCGTGCGTGCTCTTGCCGGCGTCGTCTTCCAGGTGCAGCCGGCGCACGCCGATGCGGCGCGCGCCCTGAGGGGTGGCAATCTCGATCCAGCCGTGCTCGGCCAGCGGCTGGTCATATTGCGAGATCTGGTAGCCCTTGGGCAGGTCCGGATAGAAGTAATTCTTGCGCGCAAAGACGCTACGGCGGCGCACCTCGCAATGCAGCGCCAGGGCGGCGCGGATGCCGAGCTCGACGGCAGCGCGATTGAGCACGGGCAGCGCGCCCGGCATGCCCAGACAGACGGGACAGACGTTGGTGTTGGGCGCGGCGCCGAACTCATTTGGGCAGCCGCAGAAGATCTTGGTGCGAGTGCCGAGCTGGACGTGAACCTCCAGCCCGATCACCGGCTCATAGAGCGCAAGCTGTTCCGGCGTCGCCAGCAGAGGCGCGGCAGTGCTCATAAGACTGATTGTAAAGCCGTGGTGGGCATGACGGCCTCAGTGAAGCAAAATGAAAAGGCGTATGGATCAGATCTCCTGTGGCTCCCCCTCTTTCCTCCTCGTGACAACGGTGGGCGGCTCGCCTGCGGCCATTGCCGCCGGCATCCTGCACGTGAAGCCGAAAAGGATTCTCTTCGTGTGCAGTCCAGAGACAAAGGCCTCCGTGGAGCAACCCAGCGAACGGGGCGATCCGGCCATTCTCGAGCTGGTGCGGCAGGGCGGATTCGAGGTGCCGCCGGGATCCTATGACATCATCGAGATCCCCGATGCCCAGGACCTGGAGGGACTGGTGCAGAAGGCCCGGCGGGAAATAGAACCGCTGATCCGCAAGTGGGTAAAGCACTCCGAAGCTCACCGCGTGGTGGTCGACTTCACCGGCGGCACCAAGTGCATGTCGGCCGGCATCGTGCTTGCGAGCCTGGACTGGCCGTGCCACTGGCAGTACGTCGGAGGCACGGAGCGCACAAAGGGCGGGATCGGGATCGTCGTCAGTGGCAGAGAGCAGATCGTCAACCCTCGCAATCCATGGGACACGCTGGCCTGGCGCCACGTGCTGCGGGCGGCAGCGCTGTTTGATGAGGGCCAAACCGGCGGCGCCGTGTCGGTGCTGGACGGGGCGCTTCGCCAGACAGAGCCCGGGCGCCTGAAACGCGCACTCAGCGCGCTCCTCCAGTTCTGCCGCATCTATCACGAATGGGACGCATTCCGTCACGAGGACGCCCTGAGGGCGGCCAGGGACTTTCTTGCCAGTGTGGATGCCCTGTCGTTTTTCATTTCCACGGAACGCGTGGACGACTTCCACCGGCGCGTCTGCTCGGATGTGCGTGTTTTGGAGGAGCTCCGATCCGGCGCCGATGGCAATGAGCTTCTTCTCGCCGACATCTTTTCCAACGGCCTGCGCCGCCTCCATGAGCGCCGTTTTGACGATGCGGTGGCGCGTTTTTATCGTTGCGTTGAGGGCCTGGCGCAGCTGGCGCTGGCATCGCATGGCATCGGCTCCACTGCCGAAGTGCCGGTGCAGTCCATTCCGGAACCGTTGCGGTCCGAGTGGCGCGTCCAGGACGGGCAGGAGACGCTCGCACTCCCGCTGTACAGAAGCTTTCAGCTCCTTCACGCCCTGGGCGACGATCTCGGCCGCCGCTTCTTCAACTCCCGTCTGGCGGACAGCAGAAAAAGTCCGTTGCAGGCCCGCAATCACTCCATCCTCGCTCACGGCTTCCATGCCGTCAGCGAGGCAGATGCAAAGGGCCTTCTGGAGGACGTCCGCATGTTGGCCGGCGGCCGCCTGGACGGACGAATCCCCCAATTTCCACGTTTGGGCGTTCTGCTGGTCACGCTGTGAGCGGGTTGCATGAAAAAACCGGCCGGCCCTCCTCGGGCCGGCCGGCGGGATTCAAGCCGAATGGATGAGAGCGCTCAGTCGCCCAGGGCGCCGGCGGTCTCTTTCTCTTCCACTTTCTCTTTGGCCGGGGCCGCCGGAGCGATGCCGCTGATCTGCACCAGCCCCGTGTCCGGCTCCTTCAGCACGTGCTTGCGGTAGAGCGCCATCATGCGCTCGTGCTCGGCCTGCTGCTGCATGCGCAGCTTCAGGTCGCGCTCGCGCAGCTTCTCCTCGCGGGCCGTCTTGGCGATGCCAAGCCGGTCGAGATCCGTCTGGCGCTCCTTGGTGACAATCTCGTCGCGTAGCACCAGGTGGTGCTCGGTCGAGTTCAGCTTCACGTGCTTGTTGCCGGCGAAGATCTCATGCCGCCCGTGCTCCTCGTACCAGCGGGTGAGCGTGGCGGTCATGTGCATCTTCTCGACGATCTGGCGCCAGCCCACGCCGGTGTTGTAGGCGCAGAAGCTGATCTCGCCTTCCTGAGTGGCGTAGGGGATGATGCACTGCTCAGTGCGGCGGAAGTCGTAGTTAAACAGGTCCTGGAACCACATGCCGGCGATGAAGAGGAAGTTCCAGCGGTCGGCGCGCCGCTTCTGGATGTCCTCCATCGTCCGGTCGCCGCTCACCCTGCCGTAGTTGCGGCCAGTGGCGCCAAAGGTCTTGTCGAACTTCATCAGCAGGTCGGTGAGGCGGAAGTGCTTCGGCGCCTGGAACGGATCGTAGTTCCGCATCAGCGCCAGCGCCATGCCAAGCACCGAAAGGAACTTGCCGCGCGCCGCGTCATTGATGCGCGCCACGTCACGGGCCAGCCGGTCGCCGTTGAGGAACTTCGTCACCGGCACGGCTTCCTTCGTTTCCTTGTCCACCATCACCGCCATGCCGACGCCGCAGTTCGGGTGGCAGCCGCAGCTCAACTGGCCCCACGGCGCGCTCGGCCCGTGCACGAGATCCGCCCAGTCAGTGAAGGTCGACATGAACGAGATCGGGTACCAGTCGCGAACCGGCTCGCCCAGCCCGGTCTGGTTCTTCACGTCATGAGCCAGGTGGCTGAGCGTATAGCGCTGCGCCATGCGGCGCTCGTCGCTGATCTCCTCGTCGCGGCCGGTGAAGCTCACCGGCTGGAAGCTGAGGAAGCTGATCTTCTTCGGGTTGTCGAGCGCGAACTGGATGACGCGGCCCACCTGCTCGTTATTGATGCCGTTGATGATCGTGATCACCGGGACGATGTCCACGCCGGCGTTGTACAGGTTCTCGATCGCGCGGAGCTTCACGTCGAACAGGTTGCCCACGGCGCGGTGCGAATTGGCCGCATTGCCAATGCCGTCAAACTGAAGGTAGGCATAGCGCAGGCCGGCCTCGGCCGCCGCGCGCGCAAACTCGGGGCTCTTGGCAAACTCGATGCCGTTGGTGGCCGCCTGCACCGAGTTGTAGCCCACCTTGCGGCAGTAGCGGATGGCGTCCAGGAAGTACGGCGAGAGGGTCGGCTCGCCGCCAGAAAACTGCACCGACATCTGGCGCCGCGGCTTGATCTTCAGCGCATTGTCGAGCAGCGTCTTGATGTCTTCCCAGGTCAGCTCATGAACGAAGCCGACCTGATTGGCGTCCATGAAGCACGGATCGCACATCATGTTGCAGCGGTTGGTCAGGTCGATCGTGAGCACCGACCCGCGTCCGTGCGTGATGGTGGAGGAACCGTGGCGGTGCAGATCCTCGTCATTGTGGGCGCGAATGTCGCGGCCCGGGAACACTTCTTCCAGGTGGCGGAAGAAGGCCGGGTCGATCGACATCACGTCCTCAAAGTGCCCGTGGATGGGGCAGTCCTTCACCATCAGGATCTTGCCGTCGCGCTCGATGATCTTCGCCTTGATTTCACCCGGGCGCTCGTGAATCAGAACGCTCACGTCTTTCTTGCCGTCCAGGATCTCTTTGCGGATCTCCGGGATGCACCTGGGGCAGAGCGAGTCCGTCTCGCGGGGCCACCCGAGCGGCGGCTTCATCTTCTCCCACGATTTCAGCAGGGGCTTGTCCGACCACTTCGGCGTGAAGCTGGGGTTCGGCTTGATCGAGTTCAGCGTGTCGAACACGGGCCAGATGGCCTTGGCCGCCAGCGTCACGGCCTTCTCTACATACTTGATCGGCTTGTGCATCGTTCGTCCTTGTCTCCTGTGTCGGACTTCTCCGGCGGGCGCCGCCAGAGATCTCACCCGGTGTCGCGTCTCCGCCAAATCCCTTACGGAGACACTTTTCTCTCAGCCCATATTGTAGGCAAATCAGGGCTCGCAACCCAAACATATCCAGTGAACTGCGTATCCGGAGGCCTCAATGGCGAAAGGGGCGGGCTCAACGGTTCCAGGCGGCTCGCGTAGTAGGATGGTCGAGAGGATAGCCGTGCCGGATCCGGCCCGCTCCAGGGAGATCTTCCTCGCTGCCGCCCGCAAGGCCGGTTTCCAGTTGGCCGGCGTCGCACGGGCCGCCCCAATCGAGGATTTTCCCCTTTATTCCCAGTGGCTTGAAGACGGGCTGGCGGGCCCGCTCGGCTACCTGACAGACCACCGGGCCAACCTCCGCGCCGACCCGCGCCACCTGCTGCCTTCAGCCCGCTCGGTGCTCTGCGTCGGGCTTCTCTATCACACGCCCGGCCCGGCTCGCCATTCCGTCTCCCGTTACGCCTGGGGCGCCGGCGACTACCATGACGTGGTCCGGGCCCTGCTCCAGAGCGTCGCAGACGAAATGACGGAGCGCCTCGGGCCTTTCGACTACCGCGTGTGCGTGGACACGGCGCCGGTTCTGGAACGATCCCTGGCGCGCCAGGCCGGCCTGGGCTGGATCGGCCGCAACACCTGCCTCATCAACCAGCCCCTGGGCTCCTGGTTCTTCCTCGGAGAAGTTCTCACGTCGCTGGAGATCCCCCCGGACGCGCCGCCGCCTGACCGTTGCGGCACCTGTCGGCGCTGCATCGACGCCTGTCCCACCCAGGCGCTGGTTGCCGGGCCCGACGGCCGTTCCCGGCTCGACGCCCGGCGTTGCATCTCCACCTGGACCATTGAACAGCGCGGCCCGCTCGAGCCGGCCGAGCGCACTGCCTGCGGAACGCTTCTTTTCGGCTGCGACATCTGCCAGGAGGTCTGCCCCTGGAACCGCCGCGCGCCATTCACGGCGCGGCCCGAATTCCAGCCTCTCCACCCGGATCCTGACCTTGCCGAGCTGGCCTTCCTCAGCCCGGAAGAATTCCGGACCCGCTTCCGCCGCACTCCCATCTGGCGCACACGCTACGCCGGCTTGCTCCGTAACGCCGCCACCGCCATGGGCAACTCCGGCGACCGCTCGTATCTGGCGGCTCTCCGGCATCTGGCCGCCTTCCCTGACGACGCCGTGCGCGAGCACGCCCTTTGGGCCATCCGCCGCCTGGAGGCTGCGGCATGATCCTGCTGCTGGCCGCCCTGCTGGCGGCCCCATCCGACGAGGCGCTCATCGCCCGCGGCTTTGACCACTTCTACAACCTCGAGTATCCCCAGGCAATCGCGCTATTCGAGAGGGCCATCGACGCCTCGCCGCGCGACCCGAACCGTTACAACCACCTCGCTCAGGCCGTGCTGTTCCAGATGATGTTCCGCGCCGGGGCGCTCGAGACCGAGATGGTCACCGGCGGCAACCCCTTCCTCCGCCGGCCGAAAATGGAGCCGACACCGGAAGAGCAGAAACTCTTCGCGTGGGCCATCGGCCAGACCCTCTCGCTGACATCAGAGGCGCTCGCAAAAAACCCGAAAGACACGTCCGCCCTGTATGCGCGGGGCGTGGCCCTCGGCTTCCGTGGCACCTATAACTTCCTCGTCCGCCGCGCATGGCTCGATGCGCTGCGGGACATCACCGACGCGCGCAAGCTCCACAACCGCGTCGCCGAGCTCGACCCGTCCAACGTGGACGCGCTCATGCTTCAGGGCGTGCATGACTACATCGTCGGCTCGCTCCCCTGGCAATACCGCATGCTCGGCTTCCTCATCGGCTTCCGCGGCGACCGGGAACGCGGCATCCGCACCGTGCAGCTGGTCGCTGAAAGGGGACGTGTCAACCGGGTGGACGCCAAAGTGTTGCTGGCCGCCGTGGCCCGCCGTGAGCGCCGTCCGCAGGACGCCGTCCCTCTCCTGCTCGACCTGCTGGAGCGCTACCCCCGCAACTACCTGCTGCTGTTTGAGCTCGCACAGATGTACTCCGATCTGGGCCGCAGGGAGGACGCCCTGCGCACTTTCGACAGGATCGAGGAGCTGAAACGCTCCGGCGCGCCCGGTTTCGTCCACCTGCCCTACGAGCGCATCGAGTTCGCCCGCGGCAACCTGCTGTTCTGGTATGACGAGCCGGAGGCGGCCATCGCCCATTTGCGCCGCGCCACCGCTGGCGCGGATCGTCTGGATCCAAACTCCGCCGTCACCAGTTGGCTGCGCCTGGGGCAGTGCCTCGATCTGCTCGGCCGGCGCGAAGAAGCGCTCGCCGCCTACCGCAGCGCCATCCAGACGGCCCCATCTTCCGACGAGGCCCGCCTGGCGCGCCGCTGGCTGAAGCGGCGCTTCGACCGCGAAGAAAAACGTCTGCTGGCCCGCGGCGAACTGTAGCGCCCGTTAACTGCTGCGATATACTGAACCCTACCATGGGATTTGTGCAGGAATTCAAGGAGTTCGCCCTCAAAGGCAATGCGATTGATCTGGCTGTGGGCGTCGTCATCGGAGGCGCCTTCGGCAAAATTGTCAACTCGATGGTGGAGGATCTCATCAACCCCCTCATCGGGCTGCTGACGCGAGGCGTGAACCTGGCCGACAAGTTCCTCGCGCTCGACGGCAAGACTTATGCCACCGCAGAGGAGGCCCGCAAGGCGGGTGCGGCCGTGCTCACCTACGGCAACTTTCTCAACAACGTCATCCAGTTCTTCATCATCGCGCTGGCCATCTTCCTCGTAATCCGCCAGATGAACCGGCTGGTGAGGGTTTCCGATTCTCTGCCGAAATAGCACCGCCGCTGCCCGTCTGTCACCACAGGCGCGCGCGGGTCCAGGCATCGAGGAAGTCAGCGCCGCGGAAGCGGACGGTGCGGTCGTCCATCACTTCCCCGCCGAGCGCGTGCGCGGCGTCCAGCCGCAGTGAGTTCCGCGTCGTGTATTCGATCTCGATCACGACGGGCCCTGGGATACGGTACGGCCGCACCTCGCCGAGCTTCGCCACGGCACGCCGCGCCGCTTCGCGGATCACCCGCCGCGCCATCTCCGCCGACATGCTGATGCACGTGTGGCGCGCCAGCCCGTCTTTCACCGCAATGGTTTCCGCCTCCGGGACGATCGCCTTCAGTTCCTCCGCCGCCGCCCGGTCTCCGGAGAGAAAGATCACCGGCGTGCCGAACGCGCCGGCCAGCGCCGCGCGCGTCTCGATCTCGCCCACATTCCTTCCGTTGATCCGCAGGTTCTGGATGCCCAGCGAGCTGTAGCTGTGCGCCATGATGGCGCCGCGGGCGCCGGCCATGGCGTGCTGGCCGAGGAAGCCGATGGCGCTGTAGTTCCTTTCGAGCGTCATGGTCCGACCCAGCCCGCCGATGATCAGGCGCGCCCTCGGATGGATGGTCAGCGCGGAGAGCGTCGCGCTGCCGTCGTGCCCGTCCCAGACATAAACGTCCTCGATTCCGCCTTCCAGAAAGCCGTCGACGGCGGCGTTCACTTCGCCAGTGAGCAGCGCCCGCAGCTCCGCATCTTTCGGGTCGGTCTGCTCCTGCCGGCAGATGCCGGCCACCCCCTCGGCGTCGGTAATCAGCGGAATGCTGCGGCGCGGCTGCGCCGCAGCACAGGCAGCCACGATCAGAATGCACACAAGCCGCACCATGGGCGCCAGCATACCAGCCGCGAGGAGGGATCGGTGCGGCCGGTACAATGAAAGCGCATGCCTGAAAACGAGGAGCGGGAACAGAGGCGGCTGTCCCCGCTTTTCCTCATCGGTCCGGGCGTGGTCCTGGGCTCGTTCCTGCTGTTTCTGGTCCAGCCGATGGAGGGCAAACGCCTTCTGCCGCTGTTCGGCGGCTCGGCAGCGGTATGGTCCGCCTGCCTGCTGTTTTTCCAGTCCGTCCTCCTGCTCGGCTATTTCTACGCGCACGTGGTCGCCCGCCGCCTGGAACCCCGCCAGCAGGCGGCGGTACACGCCCTTGTCGGGTTGGCCTGCCTGGCTGCGCCCCGCCTGCCGTCCAAGGCGGGCGCGGACTCGCTCCACGTGCTGGTTGCCCTGGCGGGCTCGGTCGGACTGCCGTATTTTCTTCTCTCGACGACGTCGCCGCTGTTGCAGCACTGGCTGGCGCTGGTGGAGCCCCGTTCGCGCCCCTACCGCCTTTCGGCCTGGTCGAATGCCGCCTGCGCCCTGGCGCTGGTGGCGTTCCCCTTCGCACTCGAGCCCCGCTTCGGCCTTTCGGCGCTTGAGCGCGCATGGCGGGCGCTTTTCTCAGTGCAGACAGCGCTGCTGTGGGCCGCCGCGTTCCTGCTCTGGCAGAGGAACCCGCTGGCGCCGCCGCGGCCGCTCGTCGAAGGTGCGCGCCTCAGCGAAAGGCTCGCCTGGCTCGGCTGGCCCGCGCTGGGTTCGGCGTTCCTGGTGGCCACGACGGCGCACATCACTCAGGTGGTCGCCCCAGCGCCCCTGCTATGGGTGGCGCCGATGCTCGCCTATCTGCTCACTTGGGTGATCGCCTTTTCGCGCGAGAGCCACTCCGGGCGGCGGCTGGCCCGGCACGCGATGATCGGCCTGCTCGCCATGTCCCTTTCGATGCTTTTCCTCGACTTGCAGGCCGTGCTGGTGGCGAAAGTGGCCCTCTACTGCCTGGGGCTTTTCCTCGTGTGCCTGTTCTCCCACGGGATGCTGGCGGCAGGCAAGCCCGATCCCGCGCGGCTCACCAGCTTCTGGACCCACGCCGCCGCCGGCGGTGCGCTTGGCTCGCTGGCCGCTGGCGTCATCGCGCCCGCGTTGCTCAAAGGCTATTTCGAACTGCCGCTGCTGATGGCCGCCGCCGCACCGCTCTGTCTGTGGAAACTGCGCCGCGGCCCGCGCTGGGCCACGCAGGCGGCCTGGATGGCCGCCATCTTCGCCGCCACGCCTTCGCTGGCGCTGGTGCAGAACCACTACTCGAACCTCGTGGATGCGGGGCGCAATTTCTACGGCAGCCTGCGCGTTGTAGACGAACCGGCCACGGCGGAACGGCCGCGCCTGCGCAAGATGCTGCACGGGCTGGTGGTCCACGGGTCGCAGTTCGTGGGATCTCCACTCGAAGACACGCCCACGGCCTACTACGGCCGCACGAGCGCCGCCGGGCTGCTGCTGAGCCGGCCCGGGCCGGCCCGCCGCGTGGGCGTCGTCGGGCTCGGCGCCGGCGCACTGGCGGCCTACGGACGGCCCGGCGACGTGTTCCGCTTCTATGAGATCAACCCGATGGTGATCGATTTCAGCCGCCGCTACTTCACCTACCTGGCCCGCTCGGGGGCGCGCATCGAAATCGCCGAAGGCGATGCGCGGCTCACACTGGCCGCCGAGCCGCCACAGCGCTACGACGTGCTGGTTATCGACGCCTTCAGCGGGGACTCGATCCCCGCCCACCTGCTCACTCGCGAGGCTTTCGCGCTCTACCTGCGCCACACGGCGCCCGGCGGCGTCCTCGCCTTCCACATCTCGAACCAGTACGCCGACCTGGCGCCCGTCATCCGCGCCCTGGCCTCCGCGGCCGGTGTCGCGTGCACGCGGCTGGCCTCGCCTGCCGACTCGCGCCTGGCGGCCCTGGCGTCCGTCTGGATGGTGGCCGACACATCGCGGCCCGCGACCGCGCCGCCCGACCGCCGCTTCCTGTGGACCGACGACGAAAACTCGATTCTGCGCGTGTTGCGCTGATCAGCGCCGCGCCAGTTCCGTCCGCCCCGCCAGCGGCTGGAGGCTGCCGCGGCCGCACACCGCCACCCCGTTCTGCACCAGGCCTCGCAGCAGCGCCACGAACACCGCCAGCAGCGCCTTCTCGGTCACCGGCTGCCGTCCCGGCAGCCGCGCATGAAGGGGCAGTTCGGTCAGGATCTGAATGCGCACCGCGCGCGGATTCGGCCGCCCCGTGGCGTCGCGGAGATTGGCCAGAACCATCGGCGTCTGCATCACCGTCCCGCTGCGTGCGTCCACATAAAACTGGCAGCGCGCGAACCATCCGGTGTTGCCCGGATCGGCGCCATCAAAGAGGAGCAGCGGCCCCTCGCGGTCTTCGGCCACCAGGTCGAGCACGATGCTGCGCTCGCGCGTATGGGCCTGGCAGACGAATCCGGCCTCCTCGGCGGCCTGCCGCAGCAGGTCCGCATCCAGCTCCAGCCGCACCAGATGGCGGCCCCCCGCCTGAAGCACCTGCATCAGTACCAGTGTAACGCCCGCTATGCTGAAGGAGGCATATGGAGCCGGCCTCGACGCTCGTCCTGTTTGATATTGACGGCACGCTGCTGCGGCGCAGCGGTCCGGCCCACCGCCGCGCGCTCGAACGGGCCGTCGAGCGCGTCACCGGCGTCGCCGTCTCCATCGACGGCATTCCGGTGGCTGGCATGCTGGACCGCGACATCCTGCTGGAGATGTTCGCCCGCGCCGGCCTCGGCCGGGCCGCGGCCCTGCGGAAACTGGATGCGGCGGGCCGGGCGGCGGAAAACATTTTTCTGCGCAATTGTCCTGACCTGCGCCGGAAGGTCTGCCCCGGGGTGCGCCGGCTGCTGCGCGCGCTCGCTCGCCGCGGCGTGCCCTGCGGGCTGGTGACCGGGAATCTCGAACGGATCGCCTGGACCAAGATGCGGCGGGCCGGGCTCGACGGGTTTTTCCGGCTGGGCGCGTTTTCGGGCGACGGCCCCACCCGCGCCGCTCTTCTCCGCACCGCCATGACGCGGGCCCGGCGGGCGGGGCTCGTCCGGCGCGATGCACGCGTCGTCTATGTCGGCGACCATCCGAACGACATCAAGGCCGCGCGCGAGGCCGGCGTGCGCATCGTCGCCGTGGGCACGGGCGTCGTCTCAGGCGGGCCCCTGCTGGAGGGGCGGCCCGACCTCTACATTCCCGACCTGCGCGCGCTGAAAGCGGACATGTTGCCCTGAGCCGGATATGCGGTTAGCTGCCCGTGCGTCCGGCCAGCCCCTCTTCCACCTTCCGCACCTTGTCTTCCATCGTCTGGTTCTTGTCGATGCGCGTGCCGATGCGGATGTTTGTCGAGATGCGCGGCACGCCCATCGCGTGCAGGGCCTCATGGCAGCGTTTCACCGCGGCCATTATTTCGTCCCATTCGCCCTCGACGTTGGTCCCATACGCGTGGAGTCGTGTCTTGAGGCCGGACTCGCGCAGGATGCGCTCGCACTCGGTCACCTCCTTCGACACGCTTGCTCCGACTCCGAGCGGTATGATGCACACATCGGCGATGGCCTTCATGGAATGCTCCAATCCCATTGTCGCGCCCCATGGCGGTCCGGACGGCACCGCATGCGCTCCTCAGAGCCGCGAGTGAAGGACGCAAAGCGCCCGAAAACGAGCCGCCAACGGCGCAGCCTGAGCCTGCGGGGCGGTGGTGGCACCCGCTCCTTCCGCTCGCCCTGCGGGCGAGCTCCAGTCACGGGCCGGAGGGCAGAAGACGCCTGCTCAGGTTACGCCTTCCGTCTCAGAGAGAGAGCTTGCCCTCGTAAACCATGTCCTTGAGGCGGAACTTCTTCTTCACCTCAATCGGGCCGCGGCGCATGCAAAATTCCACTTCCTTGTCCTCGAGTTCAATCGGGTGATCTTTGGGGAAGTGGAAAATCAGCACGCCTCGCTGTCCCTCCGGCGGCAGCGTGACCGAGGAAGGATGGAGCTTTTCATGCTCCTTCCAGGCGAGCCAGGTGTTCTCCTTGAGCGCGGCCATCCACTGTGTGGAATCGGCGCCGCGGCCGGCGCCAGGACGGGCGCCGGCAGGCACCGGGCCAGGGCCCGCAGGGGGCTGGCCACTGGATCCGGGTCTGCCCGGGCGCATCCCGCCTGCCTCGGCCGGCTCTAAGGGTGGGCCGATCACGGCGATCACATAGTCCGGCTCTTCCCTCTCAATGAACTCCCGCGCCTGCGGCGATGTCTCCGCCTCAGCGCCCATCCGCGCCCGGACCGTGGCGATCTTGATGGGTTTGGCAGACTGCCACCGGATCTGAAAGGTGATGGATGGCGCCATCGTTCCACCCATGCCTTCGCCCATGCCAGGCCTGCCGCCCATCCCGCCGACACCTTCGCTGCCTGCGCCGATGCTCGCATCGGGCATGCCGCTTCCCAACGGCCCTCCGCCACCGCGGCCGCCGCGGCGTCCTCCGCCGCCAGGCGCCATGCCACTGCTGAGTGTGATCGAGACCTGCCGGGCCCAAGGGGAATCCGTCAGGATCCGCTGAATGTCTTTCTCGGTCCAGGTGTTTGGCGGCTTCGTCCAGGGGTCGGCGGCATGCAACGGCAACGGCAGCGCTCCGGCCAGTGAGGCGAGCAACGCACGGCGGTTGAGGGTCCACATCGGTTTGGCTCCGCCCACAATATATCGCGCCCCTACATCTGATGGAACCCGTGGCCGGGATCTCCAGACTGGCCGGAAACTCGCGGCCTTTCCTGTGGCAGCATGAAAAGACATCCGGCCGAAATGGCATGCTTTTGAGCATCCTCATTCCCGCCTACAACGAGGAGGAGTTCCTCCCGGTGGTCGTCGAGCGCGCTGTCGCGGCGCGGCTGCCCGACGGGCTCGAGCGGGAGATCGTCATTGTTGACGACGGATCCACCGACGGCACCGGCGAGACGGCGCGGCAGCTCGAGCGCGAGCACCCCGGCCGGATTCGCGTCCTGCGCCACGAACGGAACCGCGGCAAGGGCGCCGCCGTTCGCACCGCGCTCGCTGCGGCCCGCGGCGAGCTCTCCATCATTCAGGACGCCGATCTCGAATACGACCCGCATGACTATCCGAGGCTGCTTGGGCCTCTCGTCGAGGGACGTGCCGACGCCGTCTTTGGCACGCGCTTCGCCGTTGGCACCGAGCGGCGCGTGCTCTACTACTGGCATGCGGTGGCCAACCGCTGGCTCACTGCGCTGACCAACTTTGCCAGCGATCTCAACCTGACCGACGTCTGGACCGGCTACAAGGCCTTCCGCACGGACCTCGTCCGCAGCCTGCCGCTGCGATGCTCCGGCTTCGGCTTTGAACCGGAAATCACGCTGAAGCTCGCGCAGCGCGAGGCGGTGATCTACGAAGTGCCCATCCGCTATCACGGGCGCACTTACGAGGAAGGAAAAAAGATCCGCAGGCGCGACGCGTTGCTGGGGCTGCTCGTGATCCTGCGCTTTCTTGTCCAGCGGGACATCTATGCCGACTCGGGCGCCGAAATCCTGGACCGGCTGGCCCGCGCGCGCCGCTTTAACGCATGGATGGCGGAGACCATCGCGCCATTCGTCGGCCGCCGCGTGCTGGAAATCGGCGCAGGTATCGGCAATCTCACTCGCAGACTTGCGCCGAAGCGCGAGCTGTATGTTGCCTCCGACATCGACACCGAACACCTGGCGCGCCTGGCAGTGCGGCTGGCTCACCGGCCGCGGGTGCGGGTGGCGCGCATCGACCTGAGCCGGCCGGAGGACTTTGCGCCCTGGACCGGACAGGTGGACACCGTGGTCTGCCTGAACGTGGTGGAACACGTTGAAGACGACCGCCAGGCGTTGCGCAACATCTTTGGCGTTCTGGCGCCCGGCGGCCGCGCCATCATTCTGGTGCCGGAAGGCCAGGGGATCTACGGAGAGCTGGACCGCGTGCTCGGCCACTGGCGGCGCTATTCGGCCGAGGAACTGCGGATCCGGATGGAAGAGGCCGGCTTCGAGCTGGAGCGGCTGTTCGGCTTCAACCGCGTCACCCGCCCCGGCTGGTGGTGGAACGGCCGCGTGCTCCGCCGGCGCACGTTCAGCCGCATGCAGCTCTGGGCCTTTGACCGCCTGGTGTGGCTGTGGAAGCGGATCGATGGCTGGCTGCCGTGGCCCGGCGTCTCGCTGATCGCGGTCGGCCGAAAGCCAGGCGCGGATCAGACCAGATAATCCTTCAGTTTTTCAAGCAGCGACTTCTGCTGCGGTTCGCTTTCGTCCGGCAGCGTTTCGCGGAGCTGCTCAAACAGGCGGCGCTGCTCGCGGGTGAGCTTGCGCGGGATGCGGACATCGAGGTGGATGACCAGGTCGCCGCGACCCTTGCCATGCAGATGGGGCACGCCCTTGCCCTTGAGCCGGATGGTCTCGCCGCTCTGCACGCCCTCGGGGACCTTCACCGTTTCCAGCCCGTCGAAAGTGAGGATGTTGAGCTCGGCGCCCAGCGCGGCCTGGGCCACGTTCAGCGGCACGGTGCAATGCAGGTCGTCCTCACGGCGCTCGAACACCGGGTGGGGCTTGACGATGATGTAGACGTAGAGGTCGCCCGGCGGGCCGCCATTGATGCCGGGCTGGCCTTCGCCGGCGACGCGCATCTTGTTGCCGCTGTCGATGCCCGGGGGGATCTGGAGCTTCAGCTTGCGCGTCGTCTGGACGTGGCCTTCGCCCTGGCAGTTGCGGCACGGGCGGCGGAGCACACGCCCCGAGCCGCCGCAGTAGGAGCACGTCCGGCGGATGGTGAGGAATCCCTGGCGGTAGAACTGTTCGCCGCGGCCGTGGCAGTGCGTGCACGTGGCCCAGCCGTCGCGCGACTCGGCCCCCGAGCCCTGGCAGGCCGGGCAGACCTCCAGGCGCGGAACCTGGATCTCGACTTCCTTGCCGAAGATGGCGTCTTCGAAGTTGATCTCGAGGTCGAACCGCGTGTCCTCGCCCCGCTGCGGCCGGTTCCTTCGCCGCGACGACGTGCCGAACAGGTCGCCGAATCCGAAGAAGTCCCCGAAAATGTCGGCGAAATCCGCAAACGCGTCCGGGTTGAAGCCCGGCGCTGCCGAGCCGGAAAGACCCTGGTGGCCGTAGGCGTCATAAATGCGCCGCTTTTCGGGATCCGAGAGAACACTGTAGGCTTCCGCGGCTTCCTTGAAGCGCTCCTCGGCCTCCTTGTTACCGGGGTTGCGGTCGGGATGGTATTTCAGCGCGAGTTTCCGGTAGGCGCTTTTCAGCTCCTGCTCGGTGGCGTTGCGGGAAACGCCGAGGATTTCGTAGTAGTCGCGCTGAGTCACGGATCAGCCCTTGACGGCGACGCGAACCAGCGCCGCCCGGAGCAGGCGTCCCTTGAACAGGTATCCGCGTTGCAGTTCGGCAACCACGGTGTCCTGCTCGACGTTCGGGTCGACTACCCGCTCGACGGCCTCGTGAAAGTTCGGATCGAACGGCCTGCCTTCGGCTTCGAGCGGCTCCAGTCCCAGCTTCTTCATCGCATCATACATCCGCTGGTAGATGAGCTCGACGCCGCGCGCAAATTCGGCATCGGAGGAACGGGACTTCAGGGCGCGCTCGAAGTCGTCGAGCACCGGCAGCAGCGCTTTCACCGCGCCCATGGCCGCGTACTCGAGTGCTTCGAGCCGTTCCCGCTCGCTGCGTTTGCGGAAGTTGTCGAACTCGGCCGCCAGCCGCAGGTAGCGGTCCTGCAACTCCTCCTTCTCCTGCGCGAGGCGGTCCCGCTCGGCGGCCAGCGATTCCGCCGCCGGCGCTGTGGCTGCCTCGCCTTCCTTCGGCGCGGTTGCGGCGGACTCGAGCGCCGCCTGCGCTTCAGGCGAGAGCGCAGCCACATCCTGTGTGGCGTTGGGCAGTTCCTGCTCAGGCATGGTTGGACGGATCCTGTTGTTTTAATTTCAGGGTAGCAGGCAGCACCGCTATTGCGGCAGGCTTTCCAGCAGAGACCGCATCTGCACCACCGCCGACATCACGCGTGGATAGTTCATCCGCATCGGGCCCAGAACCGCCAGCCGCGTTTCCAGACCCCCGGGGCCTTCCACGGTCATTCCGATCAGCGCGAAATCGCGAAGCGCAGCATGCGCCTCGCCCAGCCCGATCCGCACCTGCAGCCCGGTCTGCCGCGCGTCCAGGAACTGATCGAGCAGCTCGATCAGCTTCTGCTTCTCCTCGAGCGCCCGGAACAGTTCGCGGAGCCGTTCCCGCGTGATGTGCAGGTCCAGGCCCAGCAGGTTCGACGCGCCTTCCATGTAGATCCGCGGGGGCAGCTCGAACGACAGCAACCCGCGCGCGTGCAGCAGTTGCAGCCGCCGTAGCAGCAGGTCATAGGCGGTGCGTTCTTCCAGCACCAGCCGGTCGAGCTCGGCCCGGATGTCGCGCAGCGCCCATCCGGAGAAGTGCTGGTTGACGTAATTGCGGATCGACTGGAGTTCGTCCTGTGTCACCGGCTCCGGAAGCTGGGCCACCTGGTTGTGCACCAGTCCGTCGCGGGTGATCACGATCATCAGAATGCGCCGGTCCGGCAGCCGGATGAGGTCGATCTGGTCCAGCGTCTGCGCCGAGGCCGGGATGGCGGCGGCGATGCCCACGTTGCGCGTCAGCGACGTCAACAGGTGGGAGACCTGCTGCACGCATTCATCCGGCGTCGTGCACGGAGCGAGCTCCTGACGCAGCCGCTCGCTGGCCGGTACCCGGCGCAGCGCCGCGGCCACGCTGGCCGCATAATGTTCAAACGCCTTGGCCGTTGGAAC
Organism: Bryobacteraceae bacterium; assembly: GCA_026002855.1. Lineage (NCBI taxonomy): Bacteria > Pseudomonadati > Acidobacteriota > Terriglobia > Bryobacterales > Bryobacteraceae > Bryobacteraceae bacterium. The sequence continues at coordinate 2,181,935 of BPGD01000001.1, read as the reverse complement.
GCGGCCCGCCGAGGTGTAAGGCTGTTCGAGATAACCCATCTCGGCCAGGTCCGACATGATGTTGCGGATCGTGGCCGGGCTGAGCTGGTCCTTCCGCCGCCGCGCGATCGTGCGCGAAGCCACCGGCTCGCCCGTCTCGACATAGGTCTGGACGATGGCGTGCAGGATTTCCACCGACCGCTGGCTGAGAACCTGCTCCATAGGGACCCGGGAAGCAGCCGTCTGCTCCCTCATTTCGATGATAGGGAACCGCCGAGGCGTGGTTCAAGAACACCCCTACGGCCTGTATGCCGGCTCAGGACTGCGGGCGCTCAAACAGCGCCGCCGTCTCCGGCTTCAGCAGCACCCAGAAGGCGTAAATCGAAATCAGCGTCCCCACCGGCACGTTCAGCAGATGAATGGCCGCCAGCACAATGCCCAGGATCCGCGCCCACGGGCGGAAGTGATACAGGCCGTAACCAAGAATCAGCGACGGCAGCGACAGCACCAGAATCACCCCCACGATCACCGTCACCACGGCCTGGAGAATCGACGCCGGCAGCACGCCCGCCTCGCCCGCGGCGGCGGAGATCAGGGCCGGAATCAGCGAACCCGTGGCGAAAGTCACGGCGGCCAGCAGTACGCCCAGCCCTCCAAGCACCAGATTGAACCAGGCGAGAATGCGGACGTGAGTTTCCATGCTCATGGCGACTCCCGTATTCTACGCCCAAAATTTGCTCTCTGCCGAAGTCTGGCCGGGGTATCATGAGAAATGGCGGGCACGGAGGAGAGAATCGGGGCGAGCGGCCGCGGGGGAGGCCAGCCGCTTTCCGCACGGGCTCTGGTTCGCGTTCACACGCAGGAGAATGATCATGCTGGCCTTATCGCTGGCGCCGTCGGCGGCGAGCCGCTGGGCGAGAATCCTCACCGATGACACCTTCGCCGGCATCCACCAGCTTGACTGGTTCGACTGGGCACTGCTCATCCCCTACTTCCTGATGCTCGGCACGCTCGCCATTTACGGCGCGCACCGGTTCGTCACCATCATCCGCTACCTCCGCGTGCGCGGCCGCATCCCGCGCGAGCCCCGGCAGCGCTTCGCCGAGCTCCCTCGCGTCACCATCCAGCTTCCGCTCTTCAACGAACGCAACGTCGTCGACCAGCTCCTCGACAGCGTACTGAAGATCCGCTATCCGCGCGAGCTGCTTGAGATCCAGGTCCTGGACGACTCCACCGACGATACTCACCCTTACACGGAAGCACTCGTCGCCCGGCTGCGCGCCCAGGGCCACCCGATCGAATACATCCACCGCACCAACCGGACCGGCTTCAAGGCGGGCGCTCTTCAGGAAGGGATGAAACGCGCCAGGGGCGAATTCCTCGCCATTTTCGACGCCGATTTCATCCCGCCCGAGGATTTTCTCGAAAAAACCATTCATTTCTTTGCCGACCCTCAGGTCGGGCTCGTGCAGACGCGCTGGACGTATATCAACCGCCACCAAAACCTGCTCACCGAGGTGCAGGCGCTGATGCTGGACGGCCATTTCGCCCTCGAGCACGTCGCCCGCTGGGGCACGGGACTCTTCTTCAACTTCAACGGCACCGCCGGCATCCTGCGGCGTCAGATGATCGAGGACGCCGGCGGCTGGGAACACGACACGCTCACCGAGGACAGCGACCTCAGCTACCGCGCGCAGCTCAGGGGATGGAAATTCGTCTACCTGCCGTGGATCGAATGCCCGTCCGAGCTGCCGGTGGACACCTACGGGTTCCAGGTGCAGCAGCAGCGTTGGGCCAAGGGCCTGACGCAGGTCGCTCTGAAGCTGCTGCCCCGCATCCTGCGCTCGAAGGAGATCGGCTGGCGCGAAAAGCTCGAGGCGTGGTTCCACCTGACGCCGAACATCAGCTACCCGATGATGGTGTGCGTGTCCGCGCTGATGCTGCCGGTGATGATCGTCCGCTTTTACATCGGCTGGCAGCAGCTCCTGATGGTGGACGTGCCGCTCATCATCTGCTCCTTCTGGAGCGTCGTTTCGTTCTACCTGCTGGCCGAAAAAGAGCTCTATCCGGACCGCTGGAAGCGCGCCGTCCTGATTCTGCCCTTCCTGCTGGCGATGGGCGTGGCGCTGACGATCTCGAACACGAAGGCCGTGCTGGAAGCGCTGCTCGGCAAACAGTCGAGCTTCGTGCGCACGCCGAAATATGCGCCCAAGGCGAGCGGGGGCCAGGTGGCGGTCGTCTACCGGCGCAAGTCCGGCTGGCTGCCGTTTGCCGAGATCGCCATGGGCTTCTTCTTCCTCGGCATGGTGGCCTACTGCATTGAGGTGATGAATTTCTTCGCCCTGCCGTTCCTGATGATTTTTGTCTCCGGCTATTTCTGGGCCGGCATTTCGACGCTCTGGCAGGAACATCAGGCGCGGCTGCGCTTCGAGCGCGCGGCGCGGAAAGTGGAGGTCGAGGCCGTCAGCTAGCCCGTCTTACCACAGCCCCAGCAGCTTCCACCAGGCGAAGCCCACCGTGCCCCACACCGCGAGGTGGCACAGCGAGACCAGGAATCCCACGCGCCACCAGTCCTTCAGCGGCACGTAGCCCTGCGCGAAGTACATCGGCGAAGGCGTGGTGCCGTAGTTGGTGAGCCCCGCGCTCAGGTTGGCGAAACAGGCGAAACTGAAAACCACCAGCCCCAGCGGCGCGCCCTTGGCCGCCAGCAGCGCCAGAAACGGCGCATACAGCGCCAGCAGGTGCGCGGTGATGCTCGCAAACAGATAGTGCGCATAATAGAAGACCACCAGCGCCGCCACCAGCAGCGCGAACCAGTCCAGCGCCGCCAGCATTCCGCCGAATTTCCGGGCGAACGCTTCGGTTACGTGCTGCTCATGCAGCGCCTTGCCCAACCGCAACAGCCCGCCGTACCAGATGAAGATGTCCCAGGCGGCGCGCTCGCCGCAGACGTCCTGCCAGGACAGAATGCGCGCCAGCAGCAGCGCGGCGCTTCCGGCCAGCGCCGCCACGGTGATGTCCAGCCCCGTCCACGATGACGTCGCCCAGGCGCCGCACACGGAAACAAACACCGCCAGCAGGATCTTTTCGTCGCGCGACATCGAACCCATCTTTTCGAGTTCCGCGCGCGCAAACTCCGCCGCCTCCGGCGTCTGGCGGATCTCCGGCGGATAGATTCTGGACACGACCCACGGCACGAGCGCCAGCGAGCACAACCCGGGAACGCAGGCCGCCGCCAGCCAGCTCGCCCATGTCACCGGATAACCGAACGTGCCCGCCATCTGCGCCGCCAGCGGGTTGCTCGCCTGGCCGGTGAAAAACATCGCCGCGGTGACGCAGATCGACTGGTAGACGGCGGCCATCAGATAGGCCCCCACGCGCCGGGCCGTCGCCCCGGGCTCGGAGCCGTAAATGCCGGCGATGGAGCGCGCAATCGGCAGGATCACGCCGCCGGAGCGCGCCGCGTTCGATGGAATGATCCCCGCCAGCACCATGTCCGACAGCCCCAGCGCATAGCAGACCCCGAGCGTGCTGCGGCCAAAGGCCCGGACGAAGAGGAGCGCAATCCGCCGCGCGAGGCCCGTGTTGATCAGCGCCCGCGCGATGAAAAACGCCGCCATCACCAGCCACACCGTCGGATCGGCATAGCCGCCGAGCGCGTCCGCCAGTTTCAGCGGCGTCAGCAGCGGGGCAATCGTGATGGCGAACAGCACCACCGCGCCGCCGGGCACGGGCTGGAGAATCAGCCCCGCCACCGTGGCCAGAAACAGCCCGGCCAGGCGCCAGGCGCCCGGCGTGAGCTGCTCCGGCCGCGGCGCCAGAAACACGAATCCCAGAAAGATGGCGGCCAGAATCGCCATCCCGGCCCACGCCCGGCCCAGCCCCTTGTCCTCAGCAGCCATTCGCAGGGAGTATACACGAGCCGGAACCGTACTATTTGTGCAGGCCCCGCTCCATCAAACGGTGATAAGTTGACTACTGAGTAAACCATTTCAGATTCTCCCCAGACCGGCCATGCGCAAGGGATTCGAGTGTCTCCTATGGATTCTGGCGACCGGCATGGGCGCGCAGGCGCAGTCGACTGCGGCGCTTGTCGGCGAGGTGCTGGACGCAACCGGGGCCGCCCTCCCCGAGGCGCGGGTCCGCGTCGAGAATCCGCTCACTGGTCTGCGTCTCGAGGCGCGCACGGCCGCCGACGGTTCCTTCGAATACGGAACATCCCCTTCCACAGCTACACGCTCCGCATCGAAAAAGAGGGATTCGAGCCGTACCAGGAGACTCTGTCGCTGCGCACCAACGTCCCCCGCACCATCTCCGTGCGGCTTGTGCCCTCCGGTGTCCGCGAGTCGGTCACGGTGTCCGCTGCCGGCGGCCTTCTCGTCGATCCGGAAGAGACCGGGACGCACGTCCAGATGAACCAGGGTGATATCGAGCGGCTCGCCATCCAGGCGGGCAACCGGGGCCTGGAGAGCATCCTTGTCTCCATGCCGGGCTTCGCCCAAACGCCAACGGGGCAATCCATCCCCGCGGAGCTCACAACCAGATGACCTATGTCATCGACGGGATGCCCGTCTCGGACCAGCTTACCGGCGCCTTCGCCAACGCCGTCGACCCCAACATCGTCCAGACCGTAGAGCTCTTCACCGGCAATATCCCCGCTGAATACGGCAGCAAGGTGAGCGCCGTGGCCAACATCACCACGAAGTCCGGTCTCGGTGCCGGCCGCCGCTTCGGCGGCAGCACAGTGCTGAATGCCGCCCGGTTCGACCTCCTGGGGCTGGTCACGCATCTGGCCGGCGAGACCAGCCGTTTCGGCTACTCCACCGTCATCAACGCCTCGAAGACGCACCGGTACCTCGATTCCGTCTCGCTCGACAACCTGCACAATGGCGGCAACAACCAGCGGGCTTTCTCCCGCTTTGACTGGCATCCCGCAGCGCGCGATGTCTTCCGCCTGAACCTGATGGCCGGCCGCGCCTCCTTCCAGCTCGCCAACCTGCGTTCTCAGCACGCCCATGGCATGGACCAGCGCCAGTTGCTGCGTGACGCCGCCATCTCCTTCGGCTGGGTCCGGACTCTCAATGCGCAGACAACTTTCGACTTGAATGCCTCGGCTCGCAAGGCCCAGGCCTGGCTGCGTCCCAGCCCGGGAGATATTCCCGTCACTGCCAGCCAGGCGCGGCAGATGGCCACCATTGTCGCCGGCGCCCGGATGAATGCCTTGCGCCGGCGCCACGTCCTGCGCGGCGGCTTCGACATTCAGCGGTACCCTTTGAGCGAACACTTCACCTTCGCAATCACCGTGCCCGGCTTCAATGCCCCGGGCAACGCGGATTTCAACCCCAATCTTGTGGCCCACGACCTGACTCGCGGCGGGCGTCCGTTTGATTTCTTCGACCGCCGCGCGGGAGGGCTTTATTCGGGCTTCTTTCAGGATTCGTTCTCCGCGGGACGGCTCCGTCTCTCCCTGGGGCTGCGTTTCGACGCCTACCGCTTCCTCGTCCACGGCAACCAGCTCCAGCCTCGCCTTGGCGCATCGTATCTGCTGCGCCAGGGCACTGTCCTGCGCGCCTCCTACTCACGCCTCTACCAGACGCCGCCGAACGAGAATCTCCTGCTGTCTTCTTCTCCGCGGGTGGCCGCGCTGACGCCGCCGGCAGTGCAGGAGGCGCTCGGCGGATGGGCTCCCATCCGACCGGAAGAGCAGAACCTGGTGGAGACCGGCCTCCAGCAGGCGTTCGGACGCCGGGCCAGCCTGGACGTCGCCTTCTATCACAAGAACGCGCGCAATCTCCAGGACAACAACAACTTTCTCGACACCGGCATCATCTTCCCATTACCCTCGCCCGGATCCGCGTCAACGGCCTGGAAGGCCGCCTCACCGGGCCGCCTGTCCGCGGTTTTTCCTACACTCTCAGCGTGACCCACTCCCGCGCCACCGCCACCCCGCCTTTTACCGGCGGCCTCTTCCTCGGCAACGAGGCGGTCGCAGCACTGTCCCAGGGACCCTTCCGCATCGACCACGACCAGCCCCTCTCCATCCATGCCGTTCTGAATTACTCGCACGCCAGCGGTTTTTACTACACCGTGAACAATCGCTACGACTACGGACTGGTGGCCAACCCCTCCGACCCCGCCGAGGTAGCCAACGACCCCGACTTTTTCGACCTGCTCCCCTACGTCCGGCTGGACCGCTCACCGGCGCGAGTCCGCCCGCGCAACATCGTCGACCTCATCCTCGGCTTCGAGAAGTCGCGCGACCAGAAGAAGTTGTATGACATCGCCTTGCAGCTCACGAATCTCACCAACCGGACAGCCCTCTATAATTTTCAGTCGATCTTCGTAGGAACGCGCGTCGTCCAGCCCTTCAGCGCGGGCGTGCGTCTCCGCTGGTATTTCTAGACTGATCTCCCGCGGGCGCCCGCAGACAGCGCCGCAGGCAAAGCCCGTCAAATAGCATGCCGATCATCCTCGTTCTTGCCGACGATCTCACCGGCGCGCTCGAATGCGGCGTGCTGATCGAAGGCGCCGTGGTCACGCTGCTCGCTCCGGCGCCGGTCGAAGCGGCCGTCGTCGACACCGAGACGCGCCACGTGCCGCCCGCGCAGGCCCTGGAAACAGTCCGCCGCCTTGCAGAACAATTCCCGGCGGAAATGATTTATAAGAAGACGGACTCCACCCTGCGCGGCAACATCGGCGCCGAACTGGCCGCCCTTCCGGCCGGCCGAATTCATTACGCTCCCGCCTATCCCCGCCTGGGCCGCACCGTGCGCGGCGGCCGCCTCTACGTCGACGGCGTGCCGGTGGAGCAGACGGCCTTCGCGCGCGATCCCCGCGAGCCGGTCGCCGAGGGCGACGTCCGCCGGCTGCTCGAAGGCCAGGGCGCGCCGCTCGAACGCATCGTGATTCACGATGGCACCTGCGATGAGGACCTGGAACGGGCCGCCGACGCGCTGCTGGCCGAACCGCCGCCGCGGCTCGGCGCCGGTCCCACCGGGCTGCTCGGCGTTGTCGTCCGCAGGCTGGGACTCGCGCGTCGGCCCCAGCCCTTGCCGCCCATGCCGGAATGCCTCGTCATCAACGGGAGCCTCCATCCGGCCTCGCGCGCGCAGATGGCCGCCGCCGAGGCCGCCGGCGTCTTTTGCGGCCGCTGGCGCCCCGGCCAGATCCAGGATGCAGCCGCCGCGCCCGGCGCGCTCGTCGTCTTCGGCGGCGACACCGCGCGCGAGGTCCTTCACGCCTTCGGCGACCCGCCGCTGCACCCGGCGGCCGAGCCTGCGCCCGGCGTCGTCGCAAGCTGGTTGGAAGCCGGCCCGCGGCGCCGCTGGCTCATCACCAAAGCCGGCGGGTTCGGTCCACCGGATCTGCTGATCCACTTGAAGACGCAGCTCGCCGGCCGGCGGTGAAGCGGCCGTCAGTCGCTGTGGTGGCGTGTGCCGCCAAATCGGACTTCCCGGTGTGATATCATGCTGCCCGATGTCTGGATCCGCCGCCTGGCCCGGCCGAACCTGTGCAGCGCGGCCGTTCCGGACGTCCGCGCCTTCAGCCGTGACCGGCAGGATGGAGTTTTCCTGCACCTTGCGCGTCTGTCAAACTGGGGAAGCATACCGAGGAGTGACGAGCGACCATGTACTGGCTTGGGATTGACATCGGGACGGGAGGCAGCCGCGCCCTGCTGGTGGATGCGAAAGGCAGGCTCGTGGCAGGCTTCACCGCGCCTCACGAAGACATCCGCATGGAACGCCCGCTCTGGGCCGAGCAGCGTCCCGAGAACTGGTGGGACGCGGCACAGGCAGCCATCCGCGGCGTTCTGAAGGAGGCTGGCGTCGGCGGGGATCAGGTAAAAGGCGTCGGACTCAGCGGGCAGATGCACGGGCTGGTGCTGCTCGATGCCGCCAACCAGGTCATCCGCCCGGCGCTGATCTGGTGCGACCAGCGCAGCCAGCCGCAGGTGGACTGGATCAACCAGACCATCGGCCGCGCCAACGTCGTCGCTCACACCGCCAACCCGATGCTCACCGGCTTCACGCTGCCCAAGCTCATCTGGGTGCGCGACAACGAGCCGCAGAACTTCGAGCGCGCGCGCAGGCTTCTCCTGCCGAAGGACTACGTGCGCTTCATGCTTACCGGCGTCCACGCGACCGAGGTCAGCGACGCCTCCGGCACCGGCCTGCTCGACGTCGTCACCCGGCGCTGGTCGTCGGCGATGATCGAACAGCTCCGTCTCGACGCTTCGCTGCTGCCCGAGGTGAAAGAATCCGCCGACGTTACCGGAACCATCACGCGGGCGGCGGCCGAGGCCACCGGCCTCAGGGAGGGCACGCCCGTCGTCGGCGGCGCCGGCGACCAGGCGGCCAGCGGCATCGGCAACGGCATCGTCCGGCCCGGCGTCGCCTCCTGCACCATCGGCACCTCGGGCGTCGTCTTCGCCTATCTCGACCGCCCGCACTACGACTCGCATGGCCGCGTGCACACCTTCTGCCACGCAGTGCGCGGCAAGTGGCACGTGATGGGCGTCACGCAGGGCGCCGGGCTCAGCCTGCAATGGTTCCGCAACCAGTTCACCCCAGGCGCCGACTACGACACGCTGATGGAAGAGGCGAAAAAGGCGCCGCCGCTGTCGCACGGCCTGTTCTGGCTGCCCTACCTGATGGGCGAGCGGACGCCGCACCTCGATCCCATCGCCCGCGGCGGCTGGATCGGCCTCACCGCCAAACACGGCCGCGCCGAGATGATCCGTTCGATCGTCGAGGGCGTCACCTACAGCCTGAAGGACTGCCTCAGCGTCATCGAACACATGGGTGTCGAAATCCATTCCGTCCGCGCCAGCGGCGGCGGCGCCCGCAGTCGCTTCTGGCGCCAGATGCTCGCCGACGTCTTCGGCCGCAGCGTGGCCACGCTGGAAAATACCGAAGGCTCGGCCTATGGGGCGGCCCTGCTGGCCTTGGCCGGCACGGGAGAATACGCCAGCGTCGAAGAGTTGTGCGACGTGGCCATCCGCGAGGTTGAGTCGCTGATCCCGAACGCCCACGAGTCCGCCGCCTATGATCGCGGCTATGAGGTCTTTTCGATTCTCTATCCGACGCTGAAGCCCGTCTACAGTCTGATCCAGCAGATGGCGTAGCGGGCCGTTGTACGACGTTAAGACTGCCGAGGCGTAGCTCTCCAGAGGACTTGGTCTACTACTGTCAACCCGGGTGGACTACGGCTTCAGCTGAGAAATTTCGCCACCCAAGCGCACCTGTCAGGTGAACAGGAGCGCACGCGGCATGAAAACTCTCTCTCGTCTGGCTGTGGCGTGGCTCTGCCTTCCCGTCCTTTTGCCGGCGGCAACCATCCAGTTCGGGTCGGACCTCGTAGATGAGTGGAACAGCCTCACCGGCACGAACGTGGCCATCCAGCCCCATCCGGCATGGGCGACGCTTGCGCCATTTCAGTGGATTTCTTACGCGAACACGGGGGCAGGCTTTGGCGCCATCTCTCCCCCGAACGCGAATTCCTCCCGCACGCCCACGGCCTCGTTCTATGAACTGCTGCCGGCGAAGGCGCAGCTTGTGCGGTTGACCGTATTTGCCGACGACACGGCGGCTGTCTACCTGATCGACGCCGACCATCCCTCCGGCCTTCTTCTGGCGTCCGCCCACTGGCGGCAGGACGGCGCCTGCGCCCGTGGCCCCATCGGCTGCGAGCCGGGCGAGGGCCTGTGGCTCGAATTCTATGTGAGCCGTCACGGGCCGGCCATTCTTCGCTTCGACGTCTTCCAGCGGGGCAAGGGGCCCTTCGGGCTTCTTTATGGGGGAGAAGCCGAGATGGCTCACAGTGCAGAAGCCATGCCCCTGATGCTTGTGGGCACGGGGCTCGCATGGATTCTCTGGCGCCGCCGCCGTCGGCCCGTCCCGCCCGGAGTGCCGGATCGCAACGCCTTTGCGGCGGCCTCGTCCTGACCCACGCGGCCGGCGCGCCGTTGGGCCGGGCCAGGCAAGCCGGTGGCGCCGGGCAAGAGCCCTGCGGCCCGCTTGCCGCGCCAATGTCAGCCGACCCGCCGGCGTGCCGCGCGCACGCACCTCCCGCTGCCACGCGGCATTTCACTGCGCCGCGTCCCGGCCGCCGGGCCTTCCGTAGCCTCCTCCACCAGGGGTTTCAATGCGCAGGCAGTCGCCCGGTTCTGCGTCGAAACGAACTTTGCCCGGCAGACGGCGCGCCTTGCCGGCGCGGATAAGAGTGTTGCGGCCCGGCTTGCCTGGAAGGCCGCCCTCAAGCCCATAGGGCGCACGCAGGCGGCGGTCGGAGAGGATGGTGACTTCGGCCGGAGCGCGAAACTCGAACTCGCGCACCAGGCCATCGCCGCCGCGAAACCGGCCGCGGCCTCCGGATCCACGGCGGATCCGGTAGCTGCGCACCAGCACCGGGAAGGCGTGTTCGAAAGCCTCCACCGGCGTGTTCCACGAATTGGTCATGTGCGTGTGGACGCCGCTCTGGCCGTCGCCGCGCGCGGAGGCGCCCATGCCGCCGGCGATCGTCTCATACCAGGCAAAGCCCGCGCCGCCGAAGCTTACGTTGTTCATCGTGCCCTGGCTGGCGGCGGGGATGCGCTCCGGCGCCGCCTGCGCCAGCGCCCCAAGCAGCACGTCGGTGATTCGCTGTGACGTCTCCACATTGCCCGCCGCCATGGCCGCGGGCGGCAGCGCATGCACCAGCGTCCCCGGCGGCGCGATCACCTCGATCGGTTCCAGCAGCCCGGCATTGGCTGGCACGTCCTCGCCGAGCAGGCAGCGGAACACATAGAACACCGCGGCGAGCGTGATCGCGTAGTTCGCGTTCACCGGCGCGGCCGCCTGCGGCGACGTGCCGGTGAAGTCGATCAACGCCCGCTGCCGCCGCAACCGGATCGACACGCGAATCCGTTCGCCCTCGTCGAGCGAATCCTCAAACGTGTAACGGCCCTCGGGCAGCGAGGCCAGACAGGCGCGCATCATCGAGGCCGCATAGGCGTGCAGCGCGCCAATGTTGCGCTGAAGCCGCTCGAGTCCGTAGGCGGCGACGGCCTCCTCCAGCCGCTGGATCCCGCGCCGCATCGCCATCCATTGCGCCAGCAGGTCGCCTTCGCGCTCTTCGGGCGTGCGCACGTTGGCGAGGATCAGCCCGAGGAGCTCTTCGTTGATCTGTCCCTCGCGCACCAGCAGCGCGGGCGGAATTCGCAGCCCCTCCTGATAGATCTCGCGGGCCAGCGGCATCGAACCGGGACTCATGCCGCCGACGTCGGCGTGGTGAGCGCGTGCGGCAACGTAGAAATCCGGCTCTTCGCGGCCCAGCCACACGCCCGCCACGGCGGTAATGTCGGGCAGGTGCGTGCCGCCGCGGAACGGGTCGTTGACGATGGCGACGTCGCCGGGCCGGAGGCGGATCGAGTCGAGCACGCCGCGAACGCTCAGCGGCATCGCGCCAAGATGCACCGGCATGTGGTCGCCCATCGCGATGGTTTCGCCGTTGGCGTCATAGATGGCGCACGAATAGTCGCGGCGCTCCTTGATGTTGGCCGAAAAGGCGGTGCGGCGCAGCACTGCGCCCATCTCCTCGGGAATGGACACGAGGAGCTGGCGGAAGAATTCCAGTTCAACGGCGTCGGACTTGGGCCGGGTCATCGGGGCGGTGGCTCCTTCGGCGGCGCGGCCTCGGGCGGTTCTGTGGGTTCCGGCGCCGGTTTGCACTCGCCAAAGCGGACGGGGAAGCGCGCCGCGGCCGTCCAGCCCTTTTCGCCCTGGCGTTCCACCACATGGCTGCGCATGCGGGCGTCGGTGCGGATCCGCCATCCGGTGACGCGCGGCCGCAGCGGCGGGAAGGGCTTCGCGCCGGCCTCACGCAGGGTCCAGGTATCGCCGCCATCGCGCGTCTCCCAGCGCTGATAGCGCTGGCGCGGCTCGCCGCGCCGCTGGAGCAGCAGCACGCCCTGCGTGCGGCTCTCAAAACGGAAGGCGTCAATGGCCCCGTAGCCGGACTCTTCGAAGATGGGCACGCGGCGCCACGTGCGGCCGCCGTCGGTCGTCTTCAGCAGGAAGGGGTCGCGCGGCAGTGAGCCGGCGATGTGTCCGCTCACCCAGCCCGCCTCGGCGTCCACGAACTGGATGTCATCCAGTGCCGCCCCGCGGATCCGCGCGTGAGGCTCCGTCCAGGTGCGCCCCTCATCGTCGCTCACGAGCAGCAGCGACCACAGCGTGGCCGTGCCGGTGTGAAAGTTGCCGGTAAGATACAGGCGGCCGCCTGCCTGCTCGACGCCGGCGAGCTCGAGAAACAGCGAGCAGGAATCCCTGACCGTGCAGTCGAGGCCGAATTCGGTGATCTCCGCATCTCCGCAGGCCGGCGGCTGGATTTCCGCCGGCGGCCGCGAAGCCGCGGCCTGAAACAGCATCCATGCGAGCCAGAGCCTCATCGCTTCACGCCGATTGTAGCCTGCCCCGGTGCAAGACCGCGCTGCCAGGCGCGGATCCACGCCTCCACATCTTCCGTCAGACGGCGCGTGTCGACGCCCCCGTGCTCCGGCAGATAACCGGCCAGCTTGCGCGCCGCACGGCTCGCCTGCGCCATGGCCCCGGCCAGATTCCCGCGCGAGGCGTGGTGATGCGCCGCGGCGCAGTGCACCAGCGCCTGTAGGAAAAAGCGCTCGCACCGCGGCGCCGCCCTCCAGGCGCATTCGAACTCCTCGTGCGCCTCGTGAAATCTCCCCTCGTGGAACAGCGCGAGACCCCGCTCCAGACGCCGCTCTGGATCCACCATGATAAGAGTGTGACGCGATTCATCTCTTGCCTGCTGTTCGTGCCCGCGCTGCTGGCGGCCGGCGGCGGGCCCGTGCGCCCGTCGAAGAAGATCGCGCTGTTCAACGGGCGCGATCTCTCCGGCTTCTATGTGTCGATGAAAGACACGGGCCGGACCGACCCCCGTGGCGTTTTCACCGTGCAGAACGGAATGATTCGCATCTCGGGCGAGGCCTGGGGCGGGCTAACCACCGAGGGCGAGTATGCCGACTACCGCCTTGTCGTCGAATGGAAGTGGGGCGAAAAGACCTGGCCACCGCGCGAGAACAACGCCCGCGACAGCGGCATTCTCATCCACGGCACCGGCGCGGACGGGGCCGGCGGCAACGGGTGGCTGGAATCGATCGAATATCAGATCATCGAAGGCGGCACCGGAGATCTGATCCTGGTGGCGGGCGCGGGCCGCCCTCAGGTCACCGTCGAAGCCGAGCAGCGCTCCGACGGCCAGCTCTACTGGAAGCCCGGCGCGCCTCGCGTGACGCGCGACCGCGGCCGCATCAACTGGTACGGGCGCGACATGGCGTGGCAGGACCGCAAGGGCTTCCGCGGCGCGGCGGACCTGGAAAAGCCCGTGGGCCAATGGAACCGCAGCGAGATCATCGCTCGTGGCGGAGGGCTCACGTTCTATCTGAATGGCCGGATCGTCAACCAGGCGCTCGATTCCAACCGCCGCCACGGCAAGATCCAGATTCAGAGCGAGGGCGCCGAGATCTTCGTCCGGAAGATCGAGCTGCACCCGCTGCCGCGGAGCGCCGCAAGATGAGCTGGTGGCGCCGGCTGTTTCGACGGGCGGCCCCGGCGCCGCTGCGCGGCACGCCAGTGGTGCGCCGGCAGAAAAACTACAGTGCCGCCACCGGCTACGCCTATGAATACTTCTACGAGGGCTTCCGCGACGAAGGCGGCTTCCGGAGGCACTATTTCACCGTCAGCGCCGACCGCAGGACCTGGTTCGAACTGGAAGTGGCCGTCGAAGACCGCGCCGTGGAAGCCTGGGCGGCCCGTCACGGGCGTCCCCTGGCCGACAATGAACGGTACGCCATCGCCAAAATGGCGCTGTTTGAAGCCTTCGATGAGCGTCCCTGTCCGGACAGCATGCAGACGCCCGTGCGCGTGGATGCTGCCGCGGCCGAGCGCCTGCTGGCGCGGCTCGGCATCGACGCCTAGGCCGCCGGTTACGCCTCCACCCGCGCCGGCTCCGGCTGCTGCGACTCGAGCCCCTGCGCTTCCACCACCGCCAGCGCAGCCATGTGAACGATGTCGTTTACCTCGCAGCCGCGCTGGAGCACGTGCACCGGTTTGGCGAAGCCCATCAGGATCGGCCCGATCACCTCGCAGTTGCCCAGCCGCCACAGCAGCTTATAAGCGATGTTGCCCGCTTCGAGGCTCGGCGCAATGAGCACGTTCGCCGGTCCGGTGAGGCGGCAGAAGGGATAGTCGCCGAGCATCTCCGGCGTCACCGCCGCGTCAGCCATCATCTCGCCCTCCACCACCAGGTCGGGCCGCCGCTGACGCACCAGCTCGGTGGCCTGGGCCACCTTGGCCGCCAGCGGATGGCGCGAGGAGCCGAAGGTCGAAAACGAAAGCATGGCAATGCGCGGCTCGATGTCGAAGCTGCGCACCGTGTCCGCGCTGAGCATGGCGATTTCCGCCAGGTCTTCCGCCGTCGGCTCAATGTTTACCGTCGTGTCGGCGATGAAATAGAGCTGGCCTTTCTGCGTGATCAGCATGTACATGCCGGCCACTCTCTGGATGCCCTCTTTTTTCGGGATCACTTCCAGCGCGGGCCGGATCGTGTCCGCATAGTGCTGCGTGAGTCCCGCGATCATTCCGTCGGCGTCGTTGGCGTGCACCATCATCGCCGCGAAGCGCGTCGGGTTGCGCATCAGGATGGGCGCTTCCGTGTGGGTGACGCCCTTGCGCTGCCGCAGCCGCAGATATTCCATCGTGTAAGAGTCGAACCGCGGATCGGTCTCGGGGTCGACAATTTCCACGTCCTTCTCGATGTGCAGGTGAAGCTGGCGCGCGCGCGAAAGGATGAGCTCGCGGTTGCCGATCAGGATCGGGTGGGCAATGGCCTCGTCGATCAGGATCTGCGCGGCGCGCAGGATCTTGTCCTGCGTCCCCTCCGGGAAGACCACCCGCTTCGGGCTGCGCTGCGCCTTGTGGATGATCATCCGCATCACTTCCTGGCTCTTGCCCAGGCGCTTCTCCAGCTCGTCCCGGTAAACCTTCAGATCAATGTGCCTGCGCGCCACGCCGGTTTCCATCGCGGCCCGGGCCACCGCCGGCGCCACATAGGTCAGCACGCGCGGGTCGAAGGGCTTCGGGATGATGTAGTCGGGGCCGAACTCGAGCGTCTCGACGCCATAGGCGCGGCGCACCGAGTCCGGCACGTCCATGCGCGCCAGCTCCGCCAGCGCGTAAGTGGCGGCAAGTTTCATTTCGTCATTGATGGCCTTCGCTCCCACGTCGAGCGCCCCGCGGAAAATGAACGGGAATCCGAGGACGTTGTTCACCTGGTTGGGATAATCGCTGCGGCCGGTGGCCATGATCAGGTCGCTGCGCGTTGCCTTGGCGACGTCGTAGGGAATTTCCGGATCCGGGTTGGCCAGCGCGAAGACGATCGGCCGGTCGGCCATCGAAAGCAGCATCTCCGGCGTGACGCAGTTCGCCACCGAGAGGCCGACAAAAACGTCAGCGCCCTTCATGGCGTCCGCCAGCGTGCGCGCCTCCGTTTTCCGCGCGAATTCCGCCTTGTATTTGTTCATTCCTTCGGTGCGGCCTTCGTACAGGACGCCCTTGGTGTCGCACATCAGGATGTTTTCCGGACGCGCGCCCAGCCGGATATAGTGCCGGGCGCAGGAAATGGCGCTGGCGCCCGCGCCGGAAAAAACAATTTTGACGTCGCTGATTTTCTTGCCCACCAGCAGCAGCGCATTGATCAGGGCCGCTCCGCTGATGATGGCAGTTCCGTGCTGGTCGTCATGAAAAACGGGAATCTGAAGCGTCCGTTTCAGCTCTTCCTCGATTTCGAAACATTCCGGCGCCTTGATGTCCTCCAGATTGATGCCGCCGAAAGTGGGCTCGAGAATCTGGCAGACACGGATCACTTCCTTCGGATCCTCGGTCGCCAGCTCGATGTCGAAGACATCGATGTCGGCAAAACGCTTGAACAGGACCCCCTTGCCCTCCATCACGGGCTTGCCGGCCAGCGGCCCGATGTTGCCCAGCCCAAGCACGGCCGTTCCGTTCGAAATCACCGCCACCAGATTGCCCTTGGCCGTGTACTTGTAGACAAGTGACGGATCGCGATGAATCTCGCGGCAAGGCACCGCGACGCCCGGCGTGTAGGCGAGGCTCAGATCGCGCTGCGTGCGGCAGGGCTTGGTGGGGACGACGCTGACTTTGCCAGCAGGGGGAGTCGAATGATATTCCAGTGCTTCCTGGTCCCGGATCGACATGGCCGGTCTCCTTTCCCCTTCATTCTGACACCAAAGGGCCGGAATGTCCCGGCTATTTCAGCTCCGCTGATCCCGGCCGGCGCACGGAGTATCCTGTGGTAGGAACCATGAGCACGCCGCCGGCGCCGCCCCAGGCTGAGCTGTTCGACCGTCCCTTCTCGTTCTATCCGCCAATCCATGGCGTCGGGCACAACGAGTGGCGTCTGAAAGAAGCCACCTGGAGCGAAATGGTGGTCCGCAACACCGCCGAAGACATCGAGGTCGCCATCCCGCGCCGCTACTTTGGCGAAGTCTCGGAAACCGACAAGCCGGTGATGATCGTCGGGCTGAAGCAGGAGCTCGAATACCGCATGGGCACGGTCTGGCCCGTGCGCAAGCCCGTGCTCGAAATGCCCGCGCCCGTGCTGGCGCCTCCGCCCTCGCCTCCGGAGGAGTCTTCGAAACAGGAGCTGCGCGGCATCGCCGCCGTACTGGGCATCAGCCGGGACCGCACCGACACGCGCATCACCCGGCTCATCCTGTCCACGTTTCTTGGCCTGGCCGCGCTCGTGCTTGTCGTCTGGGCCGTCATCCGGCTGACGCCAGAAACGCGGCCCTCCTTCGTCGCCCGCGACCAGAGCTACCTCGAACTGAACCGCGACGACGACTACTACGCTGTCGTCCGCAAGCTCGGCCCGCCGGCCGAAGACCGCTGGCGCCCCGGCTCCGGCGAGCTCCAGTACCGTGCGCTGTTCTACCCCGACCGCGGCTACGCCGTCATCCTGATGGGCACGAAGCGCGAAGACGCCCGATACATCGGCGCCATGGGCCTCGGGCCGGACGGCAAAGGCTGGACGCCGCTGCACTCCATCGAGTACGCCCGCGGCGCCAACACCATGGGCATCCTGCGCACCCTCCCCCGCTTCTGAGCCGGCGCTCCGCCGCCGCCTGTTTTCTGTCATATTGTCTCGGAGAGGTGCACATGCCGCAGATCAAAGGACCCGCCATCTTTCTCGCCCAGTTCATGGGCGACCAGCCTCCGTTCAACTCGCTCGAAAACATCACCGCCTGGGCCAAGGACCTGGGCTACATCGGCGTCCAGCTTCCGGCCTGGGACGCCCGCGTCATCGACATCAAGAAAGCCGCCGAGTCCAAAGACTACTGCGACGACCTGCGGGCGAAGACCAACGGGCTGGCCATCACCGAGCTCGCCTCCCATCTTCAGGGCCAGCTCGTGGCCGTGCATCCGGCCTACGACGAACTGTTTGACGCCTTCGCCGCGCCCGAGGTCCGCGGCAATCCGCAGGCGCGCACCGAGTGGGCCATGGAGCAGATGAAGCTGGTCATCCGGGCCTCGCGCAACCTCGGCCTCTCGGTGACCCCATCGTTTTCCGGCGCGCTGCTCTGGCCGTATGTCTATCCCTGGCCGCAGCGCCCGGCCGGGCTTGTCGAGGAAGGCTTCCGCGAGCTGGCCCGGCGCTGGAAGCCGATCTTCGACGTCGCCGAAGAGCATGGCGTGGACATCGCCTACGAGCTGCACCCCGGCGAAGACCTGCACGACGGCTACACGTTCGAGATGTTCCTGGATGCGATGGGCGGACACCCGCGAATCGCCATCAACTATGACCCTTCACACTTCGTGCTTCAGTGCCTCGACTACGTCGGCTTCATTGACACCTACGGGGCCCGCATCAAGGCGTTTCATGTGAAGGACGCCGAGTTCCGCCCCTCGGCCAAGGCGGGAGTCTATGGCGGCTACGCGCCGTGGCAGAAGCGGCCGGGCCGGTTCCGCTCGCTCGGCGACGGGCAGGTCGACTTCAGGCAGGTGTTCACGCGGCTCACCGCCGTCGGCTACAGCGGCTGGGCCGTGCTCGAATGGGAGTGCTGTTACAAGGACGCCTCGCAGGGCGCGGCGGAAGGCGCGCCGTTCATCGCCAGCATGCTCATTGAGACGCCGAAGAAGGCCTTCGACGACTTCGCCGGCGCCGCCACCGACACGGAGCGCAACCGCCGCATCCTCGGCATCCGCTGACGGAGGGCACGGGCGGGGTCGGCCCACGGGCCGGCCCCGTCGTGTTTTAAACAGGTGTCGCGGTTTCTGTTTTTTCTCTTTCTCGGCGTGGTTCCGCCCGCGGCCGGGCCGCAGGTGATCCCGCTCTATCCAGGGCAGGCGCCGGGCAGTGAGTCCTGGAGCTGGACGGAGCAGTCCTCCATCGACGCGACGACCGGCATCCTGCGCCTCTCGAACGTCACCCGGCCGACCCTCAGCGTCTTCCTGCCGGAAACAGAGCGCGCCACTGGCGCGGGCATGCTCGTCGTGCCCGGCGGCGCCTTCCGCATCCTCGCCTTCAATCACGAGGGCACGGAAGTGGCCGAATGGCTCAACTCGATCGGCGTTGCCGCGTTCGTGCTCAAGTACCGCGTCATGCGATCCGACGACCTCGCGCAACTGCCCCGCGAAGTCCAGCAGGCGCGCATGAGAGAGGCAATGGCCTTCGGCGTGGCCGATGCGTTGCAGGCCATGCGGATCCTCCGGAGCCGCGCCTCCGAATGGCGCCTGGATCCGGCGCGCATCGGCATCGTCGGATTCTCCGCCGGGGGCTACATCACCGCCAACGTGGCGCTGACCGATGACGAAACCGCGCGTCCCGCTTTCGCCGCGCCCATCTACGCGTATTTCCCTGAAGAACGCCCCGTGCCCGCCGCGGCCCCGCCGCTGTTGCTGGTGCATGCCGCCGACGACCGCACCGTGCCGGCCGAACACAGCCTCCGACTGTTTCAGATGTGGCGCCGCGCCGGCCGCCCGGCCGAGCTCCATGTCTTCCAGGGCGGCGGGCACGGCTTCGGCATGCGGCCGAAAGGACTGCCCGTGGACGGCTGGACGGCGCGGCTCAGGGACTGGCTGGCGGCTCAGGGAATGCTCACGGCCGCGCGGCGGTAGTGGCGCAGGTTCGGGCGCGCGGCCATCCGCGCGCGCTCTTCTGTGCCACGCTTCAGAGCCGCCCAGTGAGGCAGTCGCAGGCCGCTGGAACGGGCGGCCAACGCCGCGGCCAGTCACCGGTGGCAATCTTCATCCTTGCTGATGTCCCTCAGGGTCATGCGGCTCCTTCCGCCGCCGCTCCTGCTCCAGCCGCCACAGTGCGGCCCGCAACGTGTCAATGCCGGCCAGCATCTGCTCGACCCGCGCGACGCAGTCGGAACAGACCAGCAGATGCTCCTCAATGGGAGCGAGCTCCTCGTTGGTGGCCCGGCTCAGGCAATACAGCTCCAGGTCTTCGTCCGTCAGATGTTCCATCACCCATGCCATCGCCTGACATCCATATCGGCCTCGCCTGCGCTCTTGTTGGCGAAATCGCCCGCGCCGGGGCTATACTGTGAGGCGCTTGTATCAGAACGGGGAGGTCCGGCAGGGGTGAGCCGGCAGCAGGGCGGCGCAGGGCCGCATGGTGATTTTCTGTCTGAAGCGCCAGACTGGCGCGTCCTGGCGGCGACGGCCTTCGCCGTGATCTTCGTCTACTGGCCCTATCTGTCGCTGCCGCCGCTGGTGGATGACTACGGCCACACGCGCCTGGCCGAGCTCTACGGCACGCCGCAGGGATGGAAGGACCTCTTCGCCGATCCGCTCTACCGCTGCCGCGCCACCTCGCTCTGGCTCACTGCCGCCACGCTCCGCCTGTTCGGCTACTCGATTGCCGCCTTCAACGCTACCGGCCTGCTGCTCCACCTTCTCAACTCGTGGCTCGTCTACGCGCTCGGCGCCTGCCGCTGGGTGGGTTGGCGAGCCTCGGCGGTGGCCGCGTTTGTCTTCGCCGTCAACGAGCGGCCGCATGAGGCCGTCATCTGGTACGCCTCCGTGCACGAGCTGCTGGTCTTCGCCTTCATCCTGCTGGCGCTGCTCGGGTGGATCCGTTGGCTGGAAGGCGGCCGCGCTGCCTGGCTCGCAGCGGTGGCCGCCGGCTGGCTGCTCGCGCTCCTGTCGAAGGAGTCGGGCGTAGCCCTCACGTTGCTGCTGCCGGCGGCGGCGCTTCTCTATCCGGACCGGCGGCTGGCCGCCGTGCTCACATTTTCTGTGGGTATTGTTTCCACCGCCCTTTACTTCTGGCTCGCCTGGTCCGGCCAGGCGCAGCACCAGCACTTCCACGACGGCACGTTCCGGCTCGGACTGCATTTCGCGCGGACCCTGCTCAACAGCGCCGTGCGCGGGCTGTGGATCTGGGGCGGGCTGTCGTTGGCGGCTCTCTGGCTGTGGCGCCGGAGCGCCCCCTGGCGCATGGCCGCCTTCGGCGCCGTCTGGTTCATCGGCGCGCTGCTGCCCTACGCATTTCTTACCTACATGCCGCGCATCCCGAGCCGACACCACTATCTCGCCTCGGCCGGCATGGCGCTGCTGGCCGCGGCCGCCGCGCTGGCCGCTCTCCGCCACGCGCCCAGGCCGCGCCTCGCCGCCAGCGCGCTCGCCGCCGCTTTCCTCCTGCACAATGCGGTCTATCTGTGGACGTACAAGCGGACGCAGTTTCTGGAGCGCGCCGAGGTCACCGAACGGCTTCTTCGCATGGTGGCCGGGCAGCCGCGGGAGCCGGTGTTGCTGCGCTGCCCGCTGCTCACCCCCTACGAGGCCCGCATGGCAGTGTACTACCGCCTGGGGCTGGACATCTCGTTGATTCGCGACGGGCCCGAGCCGGGCCGCCCCATGCGCGTCTACGAGTGCCGCTGACGCCGGCGCACGTCCGCAGCGTGCTTTAGCCGGCTGCCGATTCGCGCAGACATCGCCACAGCAGATACAGCGCGCTCTGCACGGCCCAGCGCCGCACGCGTTCGCGGCCCGGCGCGAAGCGGAACAGCCGCGCCGAAGCGGCGGCGGGCGTCGCCAGTCCTATCCACACCGTGCCCGGCTCGATGTCCGGCGCCGAGGGTTCCGGCCCCGCCTCGCCGGTGACCGCCAGCGCGTACGTGGCGCCAGTGCGGTCGCGCGCCGACTCGGCCATCGCCACCGCCACGGCCTCGCTCACCACGCCGTGCCGCTCCACCAGCGCGGGGTCGATGCCCAGCAGCCGCGTCTTCATCGCCACGCCATAGACGATGAACCCGCCCGCAAACCAGGCCGACGAACCCGGCACTTCAGTGATCCGCGCCCCCAGCAGCCCTGCCGTGCAGCTCTCGGCCACGGCGAGCGTCTCGCCGCGCCGCGCCAGCTCCCGCCCGATGACCGCCTCCAGCGGCGAGCCGTCGGTCGAATACACGCGGTCGCCCAGTGCGGCGAGGATCTTCGCGCCCAGCTCCTCGGCCAGCGCCTCGGCCGCTTCTTCACTTTCGGCGCGCGCCCGCAGATGGATCTGCACGTCGCCCTCGGCGGCGAGGATCGTCGTCACCGGGTTCTTATAGGGCTTGTAGATCGGCGCGATCAGATTGTCGAGGTCGCTCTCGCCCATGCCCGCCACACGGTAGAAGCGCGTCCGGATGAAGGCGCGCGGCAGCCGCTCGCGCAGCAGCGGCAGGCAGTGGTTCGTGAACATCGGCTCCAGCTCGCGCGGCGGCCCGGGCAACAGGATGACGATGCCCGACGGCAGGTCGATCCACTGGCCCGGCGCGGTGCCATGCGGGTTGGGCAGCGGCACGGCCCCTTCGACGAGGAACGCCTGGCGGCGGTTGTTCGGCGCCATCTGCCGGCCCAGCCGCCGGAAGCGCTCTTCGATCGTCGCGAGCACCTCTTCGGAAAACAGCAGCCGCCGGCGCAGCGCCTGAGCCACCGCCTCGCGCGTCACGTCGTCCTCGGTGGGGCCCAGGCCGCCGGTCAGCAGCAGCAGCGGCACGCGGTCCAGCGCCGCGGCCACGGCCTGCGCCAGCAGGTTGCGGTCGTCACCGACCACCGTTTTGCGCACCACCTCCACGCCGAGTGAGTTGAGCTGGCCGGTCAGCCAGAGGGAGTTCGTATCGATTCGCGCTGGCGTGAGCAGCTCGCTGCCCACGGCGATGATTTCAGCGTTCATGGCTCAGTAGGGCCACCACGGCCGGATGCCGACGGGCGCGCGGTACAGCGCTCCGGTGGTGGTGATGTAGAGGTCCCCGTCCGGCGCGAAGGCCAGCCCGACGATGTTCGGCCCGGACAGAAACTGGGAGATCCCGGCCTGTGGAGTCAGCCGCAGAATCCCCTTGCGCCCCCGCCAGGAGGCGGCCACGTACAGGTTGCCGTCGGCGTCGAAGGCGAGGCCCTGCGGCCGGCCCAGGCCCCGGAAAAACGTCTCCACCTCGCCGGTGGGCGCGATGCGATAGATGCAGTCGTAGCTCGACGTCGTGGGGCCGGTCACGTAGAGGTAGCGGTCCGGGCCAAAGGCCAGGTGGTAGGCCGCCACCGAGGGCTCGAGCGTCGCAAACACGTAAATCTGGCGGTTCGGGCTGATCTTGAAAATCGTCCCCGAGCGGTCGCCGACGAAAAGGTTCCCCTCGGCGTCAAAAGCGATGCCCGTGGCCACGCCCATGCCCTCCACATACACGGTCATGATCGCCGACTCGGACACCTGATAGACGATCCCGTCAAAGCGCGACGACACGTAGAGCACGCCCTGCGGATCAAAGGCGAGCCCGGTGGCGTTGGTCAGGTCGCTCAGAAACGGCGTCACCTCGCCGCGCGGGTCGATCCGGTACACGCTCACCGGCGTCTTCTGCCCGCGCGATCCGCTGAAGGTCGTATAGATGTTGCCTTCGCGGTCAATGGCCGGGTTGGCCACCGGGTGAAGATTGTCGGCGACCAGCGTGGCCACCACCACCTCGGCCGCCTCGCTCTGAACGGACCCATTGTGGACGAGCACCTCGCCATAGACGGCCTCCGCCGGCACGCGCGCCACGATATAGCGGCTGGAAGACACCGTCAGCGGCGCCGCGCAGCCGCCAATGGTCACCACCGGCCGCGGCACAACCGGGAAATTCTTCCCGCGGATCTGGATCTCGCCGCCGGGCAGCGCCGCCTGCGGCGCCACCGACTCAATCACGGGCCGTGATGTGGAATTGCGCATGGAAGGCATTCCGGCTCCAGTTTCTCCTACGATTGAACCATGTTTGTCGCGGCCAGACGAAGGCCGGCCAGCACGAGGGCCGCATAGACGCCCGCCAGCGCGTCATCGGCGACAATGCCCCATCCGCCCGGCAGACGCTCGGCCGGACGCACCGGCCACGGCTTCACGATGTCAAACACGCGGAACAGCACGAAAGCGGCCGCCGTTTCCCACAGCGAGAAGGATGACGCCCCGGCCAGCGCCACCCATTGTCCGATGACTTCGTCCACCACCACGAGGCCCGGGTCCTTTTCGCCTCGCGCTCCTGCTACCGCGCCTGCCGCCCACACCGCCGGCAGCCACAACGCCAGCGCCAGCCCGGCGTACACCCACATCGGCGGCGCCGTCCAGAGATGAAATAGCCATGCCGCCGCAAGCCCGCCCAGCGAGCCGGCCGTGCCCGGCGCCACCGGCGACAGCCCGCAGCCGAACCACGTGGCCAGCACGAGGGCGGCCTTAGGCTTCTTTGTCATCGGCGTCCTCAGGCGGCGGCTGCGGCCGCGAGACGGGCTCCCCAGGGATGCGGTATTCCTCGTTCGCCCACCGGCCCAGATCAATCAGCCGGCAACGCTCGCTACAGAAGGGCATCTCGGGCGAATCGAGCGGCACGTCCTTCCGGCAGACGGGGCATTTGAGGGTTCGCTTCATGCGTGCTGGCGGGGGCTGCCCGCGTTGCCGTGCAGGATGCGGAACGGACTCGGCGCCATCCACGCGACCGCCGCCGGCGGGTTGTCCACCAGGTCTCCCACCAGATCATAATCGTGCGCGCGCCGGATCCGCATGCGGCGGAATTCGCCCGGCTGCGGCGCGCGCGGACCGGGGTCGCTGATGTAGCACACGCCGTCGATCTCCGGCGCCTGCGAGGCCAGCCGCGCCTGCCACACCAGTTCGCTGTCGGCCGAAGGCCCTTCCACCAGTACCTCCAGCTCGCGCCCCACCAGTTCGCGGTTCAGCCGCCGCGAAATCTTCCGTTGCAGCGCCATCAGCCGCCGTTTGCGATTGTAAATGGTGCGCCGGTCCACCTTGCCATCCAGATGGAAGCTCGCGCTCGTCTCCTCGTCGGAGTAGCCAAACACACCCAGCCGGTCGAACCGGGCCGCCTCGACAAACTGGCACAGCTCGTCAAAGTCCTGCTCCGTCTCGCCCGGAAAGCCGACGATCATTGACGTGCGGATGGCCACCCCAGGCACGTGGCGGCGGATCCGCTCGAGCAGTCTCAGGAAGATCTCGCCCGATCCTCCGCGCCGCATGCGCTTCAGGATCCGCGCCGAGGCGTGCTGAAGCGGCATGTCGATGTATTTGACCAGCACGTCGTGCGCGGCCAGAACGTCCAGCAGCCGCGCGCTGATGCGGTTCGGATAGCAGTACAGGAAACGGATCCACCGGCGGCCGGGCGTCTCCATCCGCGCCAGTTGCTCCAACAGCGCGGCCAGCCCGTCCTTCAGGCCGAGGTCGTCGCCGTAGGCCGTCGTGTCCTGGCCGATGAGATTGATCTCCCGCACGCCCTGCGCCAGCAGCGCGCGCGCCTCCGCGAGCACGCTCTCCGGCCGCCGGCTGCGGAAGCGGCCGCGGAACTGCGGAATCACGCAGAACGAGCAGGGATGGTCGCAGCCCTCGTTGATCTTGATGTAGGCGTAGTGGCGCGGCGTCGCCAGCACGCGCGGCGTCGCTTCGTGGTAAAGGTACGGGGCCGCCGGCGGTCCCTCCGGCGCGGCCCCCTCGCACACATCGGCGATCCGCTCGATCTCGTTCGTGCCGATTACCGCGTCGACCTCGGGAATCGCCGCGCGGATCTCGCCGCCGAAGCGCTCCACCAGACAGCCGGCGACGATCAGCCGCCGCGCCCGGCCGCGGCGCTTGTATTCGGCCATCTCCAGAATCGTGTCCACGGACTCCTGCCTGGCCGGGTCAATGAAGGAGCACGTGTTGACGACAATGGCCTCGGCCTCCTCCGGGTCCGCCGTGAGCGTGTGCCCGCGCGCGGCCAGCGTGCCCATCATCACTTCCGTGTCCACCAGATTTTTGGGACAGCCCAGACTGACGAATCCGATTTTCAAGCTTTTTTCCGGGAAATCAAACGGGATTTTTCTTTCAGCCTATCACGGCCGCGCGCCGCTACAGGTCTTCCGGGAAAACGGCATAGCCCGGCGGCGGCGGGAACAGTTCCTTCAGAAGCTGGAGCCGCTTGCGCAGATAATTCGACGGGATCTGCCGCGGCCCGGGTTCCACGTCGATGTCGCAGCAGATGCCGTGCAGATACAGCGTCAGCGTGTCAATGAAACTCTGCCGGATATAGCGCCGCAGCCGCTCGCTCGGGCGGGCGAAGTTGCGGTCTCGCCGCGTCAGCTCGGTCTTCAGCCGCCAGGAGGCGTCGTCCACTTCCCCGTGCACGCCCGCCTTGAGTTCCGCCTCGAGCAGCGCCTGATATTCCTTCGGGATGCCGCCGGGCAGCGAATCGGCCGCCAGCTCGGCAATGGCGCGGTAAAAGCGGTAATGGTGGTCGGCGACTTCAGCGTCCTTCACCGCGAAGGCCAGCACTGCGGCATCGCGCTCGACGAGCGTGCTCGAAGGCACCGCTTCGCCCGCCTCCGGCGGTTCGGTGGCGATGAAGGTCTCTTCGGCCTCGCGCTTCCGGTGGCCGCGCGTCCGGCAAAGGTACGGCACCAGAAAGATGCGCACCTCGGGCAGCAGCGCCGCCAGCGACGGCGGCAGCGCTGCAATCGGTTCCTCGATCAGCTCCCGCCGGTCTTCTTCCGTCAGCGGCACCGCGGCGGCAAAGTAACAGATGCGGTTGCCGAGCGGCACCATTTCATTGCGGAAATGGTCGGCGAACTGAACCAGTTGCAGGCGGGAAGGGAGGCTGGGAGACGACATCAATCCCTGCAATTCCAGCATAGCAGAGGGCCTGATGAGCCTTCGCCCGCGCGCCCGCCACGCCCATGGCACACTGGAGTGTGCCGTGAAGATCCTTGCGAGCGCCGGAGAGCCTTCAGGGGACCGCTACGCCGCCGGCGTCGTGCGGGCGCTGGCGCGACGGCTCGGGCCGGTGGAATTCTTCGGCTGCCCGGGACCGGAGATGCGCGCCGCCGGCGTCCACGCCGTGGCCGATCAGGCAAAGCTCGCCGTGGTCGGCCTTGTCGAGGTCGTCCGGCACATCCCGGCCATTTACGGCGAGTACCGAACACTGGTGGAAGCGGCCCGCCGGTGCCGGCCCGCGGCCGCGCTTCTTGTCGACAGCGCGGCCTTCCATCTTCGCGTGGCCGCGCGGCTGCGGGCGATGGACGTGCCCGTCTTTCACCTGGTGGCGCCGCAGGCCTGGGCCTGGCGCGAAGGCCGCGTGCGCCAATTGCGCCGAAACGTAACCGAACTGCACTGCATCTTTCCGTTCGAGGAGGATTTTTTCCGCTCGCGCGGCGTCAATGCCATCTACATCGGGCACCCGGCGGCGCGGCTCGTGCGGCCGTCGTTCGGGCGCGCGGAGTTCTTCTCGAAACACCGCATCCCGCAGGACCGTCCGCTGGTCACGCTCTGCCCGGGCAGCCGGCGGGGCGAAATCGCCCGGCATCTGCCGGTTCTCCGCGGCGCTGTCGAACGCGTGCTGGCCGAGCGTGCCTGCACGTTCCTGCTGGCGGCGCCGACGGGCAGCCGCAGCCGGTTCGGGCAGGACTTTTTTGATGTCCTCGTCGCGGGCGGAAGAGTCCGATACTGTGAAGGAGAAACCTGGGACGCCATGGCGCACGCGGATCTGGTGCTGGCTGCCAGCGGCACGGTGACCACTGAGGCGGCGATGCTTGGCGCGCCCATGGTCATCTTCTACCGCGTGCATCCACTCACCTGGCTGGCCGGACGCCCGTTCGTGCACACGCCGTTCTTCTCCATCGTCAACCTGGTGGCCGGAGAACGGATCGCGCCGGAACTCATCCAGAACGACATGACGCCGGAACGGCTCGCCGCCGAAGCGCTCCGCCTGCTTGGCGACGCCGACGCCCGCGAGCGCATGCGGAGCGCGCTCGGCCGCGTCCGTGCCGCGCTCGACGCCGGCGAAGATCCCTTCGAAACCTCCGCGGCGCGCATCGCCGCATATCTGGGAAGCGAGGCTTTGTCATGATACGCGCCCTTCTGGCTGCATCGACGCTGGCCGCACTCCTGCTGGCCGCCCCGGCCTCCGCGCAGCAGCGCCGCGGCGCCGTGGACGTCGAAAGCTACCGCATCGAGCTGCTGATCGACCCCGCGCAGCAGACCCTCAGCGAACGCGCGCAGGCGACTTTCGTCCCCACCGAAGACCGCGTGCAGACCGTCTCTTTTGAACTGCACAACTCGCTGAACCTGATCTCCGCAGAGGCCGAAGGCGGGCAGGCCCTCCAGACCAGCCGGCGCTTCAACGAACATGCCGTCGACCTGTTCTTCCCGCAGCCGCTCGAGCGCGGCCGGCCCGTCACCGTGACGTTTCAGATCAGCGGCGCCCTTCGCGGCGACGAGGAGTCGCCCGTCTACGGCATCACCTTCGCGGCCATCCGCCCGGACCACGCCTTCCTGCTCTACCCGGCGCGGTGGTTCCCGGTGAGCGGCTATACGACGGACCGCTACCAGATGGAGCTTACCGTGCGCGCGCCTGCCGGCTTCCGCGTCACTTCAAGCGGCGTGGCCTTGCCTGCCGCTGACGGCCAGGGCATCACGTTCAAGTCAACCACGCCCGGCTTCTACGGCAGCCTCGCGCTGGTTCAGGGCGAGCCCCGGCGCGTCGAGTCCGAAGGCTCGGTCACCGAGGTGTGGTTCCGCGGCGAGCGGCAGGCCAACGCCCAGGCCTGGGGCGAGGAGACCGGACGCGTGATGGCCTATCTGACCAGCGTCTTCGGCGTGCCGCCGTACCGCAATCTCACACTGGTCGAAACGGGCGAGGGCGCGCCGAACGGTTACGCCGCACCAGGCATTCTGTTCATCTCGACCTCGGCCGCCGGCGCCAAACCCAACCTGCGCCTGCTCGCCAACCAGATCACCCGGCAGTGGTATGGAATTCTCTTCTCCCCCGCGCACCGCAATCACATCTGGATCACCAATGGAATGGCCCGCTACGCCGAAATCCTCTACCTCGAACACCTGAACGGCGCGCAGGCCGTGGAACCGGAGATCCGCGACCTCTACGTCGACGCGCTCACCGTCACCGACGCCCCGGTGCGCCAGGCGGCGCGCTTTGAAGACTACAGCCCGGAGTTCTTCGCCATCACCGGCAGCAAGGGCGCCGCCGTCTACCACATGCTGCGCTGGGTCATCGGCGACCAGGCCTTCTTCAGATTCCTCAAGGCCGCCACGGACCAGTTCGCCAACCGCTCCGTCACTACCGACGACGTGCGCAGGCTCGCCGAAAGCATCAGCGGCGAAAACCTCCAGGGCTTCTTCATCCAGTGGCTGGAGTCGACCGACGCCCCGGAGTTCCGGCTGAAATATACGATCTACCGCACGCAGAAAGGCTTCCGCGTGATGGGCACCATCCAGCAGGACCTCGACACCTTCCGCATGCCAGTGGAGCTGAAGATTGAAACTGAGGGCAACCCCGAGTTTCAGCGCGTCATCGTCGTCGGGCCCTCCACCGACTTCTCGGTGGACACCTTCGGCAAGCCGCGCAAGGTGATCATCGACCCCAACGGCCGCGTGCTCCGGTTCAGCCGCGACATGCGCGTGGCCGTGGCCATCCGCCGCGGCGAGCAGTTCGCTGAAATCGCCCAGTACAACGACGCGCTCAAGGAATACCAGAAGGCGCTCGAGGTGAACCCGATCAGTTCGCTCGCGCATTACCGCGTCGGCGAGGTGTTTTTCCTGATGGGCAACTACCAGAGCGCCGCCAACAGCTTCCGCGAGGCGCTCAACGGCGACCAGGAGCCCTCCTGGACGGTCGTCTGGAGCCACATCAACCTGGGCAAGATCTTCGACATCACCCAGCAGCGCGACCGGGCCCGCAACGAATACCAGCAGGCGCTCCGCACCAAGGACAACACCCAGGGCGCGCTCGAAGAAGCGGCCAGGTACCTCCAGGAGCCCTACCAGCGCAAGGAAAACCAGTAGCCGGGCCGCCTCGCGGCCGTAGCGGTGCAAACCAGGCAGTCACTTCAGCAACTGCTGCGACATCCGCAGCAGCGACTCGCGCATCGCCGCCAGCTCCGGCGTCTCCGGCGGCAGCTCCGCCCCCGGCAGCCCTACGCCTAGCCTGTACTGCAACGACGGCAGCCGCACCACCTCGCAGAAGACGCTCACCAGCTCCGGATCCCGCCACCCCAGCTCGGCCTCGCGGCGCAGTTGGGCAATCGCCTCCTCCACCGGATAGGCCGCCTTGTAGCTCCGCTGGCTTGTCAACGCATCAAAGATGTCGGCCAATTGAAGAATCCGCGCCAGCAGCGGAATGTCCTCGCCTTTCAGGCCGTCCGGGTAGCCCGAGCCGTCCCACCGCTCGTGATGATTGCGGATGATCGGCAGCACCGGGCGCAGCGACCGCATCGGGCGGCAGATCTCCTCCCCCTTCCACGTGTGCGACCGCATGATCACCCACTCTTCCGGCGTCAGCTCTCCTTGCTTGAAAAGAATCGCGTCCGGCACCGCGATCTTGCCGATGTCGTGGAGATACCCGCCCCGATGCAGCGCCAGCAGATCCTCCTCGGGCAGGCCCAGCGCCGACCCAAGCGCCACGCTCAACGCCGCCAGCCGCTGGCAGTGGTTGCCCGTCTCCTTGTCCCGCTGTTCAATCGTCTGCGCCAGCGCGAACAGGATCGTCTCGGCCTCTTCGAGCGAGTCCACCACGCGTTTGTTCCGCAGCATCGTCCGGATGCGCGTGCGCAGAACCGCCGGCTGGAGCGGCTTCACCAGAAACTCATCGGCGCCGGACTCAAGCCCGGCCACCTCGTTCTCGATCCCCTGCACGCTGGTCACAATCAGGATGGGAATCAGATGCGTGCGCCGGTTGGACTTGATCTTGCGGCAGAACTCCAGCCCACTGTTCGGCCGTCCGCTCCAGTCGCTGACAAGCCACTCCGAAATGATCAGGTCCACCGGCTCCTGGTCCAGAATCCGGAAAGCTTCTTCCTGCGAGCGGGCCTCCAGCAGCCGGTACGGGCCTGCCTTCAGGATTCCCTTGATCAGTTGCCGGTTCAGCTCCACATGGTCCACCAGCAGAATCGTGGCGCGCCCCAAAGAGTCCATCCACGGCGGGGCCACAATGGCCGGCGGCGGCGCGGCCGCCGGCTCCGTGCCAGGCTGGACCAGCTCGTCCATCCCTCCTGGCATCGGCAGAAATCGCCAATTTCTTTAGCAAACCCGCCGCAGGCTCAGTACCCGGCCGGCGGAGGCGCCGCCGACCTGCGCACAACCGGCTCGAGCCCGAGCCGCCGCCGGCATTCATCCAGCATCTCGGCCGTCCGCGTCGCCCCGCATCGTGTCGCCCCGGCGGCGCGCACCTCGAGCAGCGCGTCCAGCGTCCGCACGCCCCCGGCGGCCTTCACCTGCACCTGCGGGGCGGCGTGCTTCCGCATCAGCCGCAGGTCCTCAAGCGTCGCCCCGCCCGGCCCGTAGCCCGTGCTCGTCTTCACCCAGTCCGCCCCAAGCTCGCTCGCGATCTCGCACAGGCGGATCTTCTGCGCGTCGTTGAGGTAGCAGTTTTCAAAAATCACCTTCACCTTCTGCCCGGCGGCGTGGGTCACGTCGATCACCGCCTTCAGGTCCTGCCGCACGTAGCCCCAGTCGCCGCTGAGCACCGCGCTGATGTTGACCACCATGTCCAGCTCCTCGCCGCCGTCGGCCAGCGCGCGCCGCGCCTCGGCCACCTTCACTTCCGTCGTGTGCCCCCCGTGCGGGAACCCGACCGTCGAACTGGCCTTCACCCGGCTGCCGCGCAGCATGGCCGCGCACAGCGGCAGCGCGTAGGGCAGAATGCAGACGCTCGCCACGTCATAGTCCAGCGCAAGCTGAATGCCTTCGATCAACTGCTGCCGCGTGAGCGTCGGGTTCAGCAGCGAATGGTCGATCATCTTGGCGATGTCTTCGTAGGTGTAGTCCATCATTCCTTTCCCGATCCTCGCACCGTTGTCCCGCACCGCGCCTCGACGTGTCAACCGCGCCCCGGGTGCGCCTGCTAGGCTGCATGGTGTGATCCTGCCGGCCGCCATTCTGCCGCTGGCCCTGCTAGCCGCCGAATCCGTCCCGCTGCCGCCGCGCGTCATCGTCGTCAAGTGGGCGCACGGACGCGCAGTGGCGCTGGCCGGCACGGCCGCCGGGCCCGAATGGCTCCTGTGGGACGCCGAGGGCCGCCTCCTCCTCCATCTGCCCGTGCGCGGTCCCCTCGGCGAGGCTCGCGCGTTCGAGGTCTTCGACTTCACCCTCGATGCAGAGGGCACGCTCCACTCGGTCATCTACGCCGACCTCCCGCTCGGACGCAGCGCCCGCCTCCTCTGTTCCTATCCGGCGACCGGCGAGCCCCGCTGCGCCGATCTCGGCGAAGTCCGCTGCCGCCTGTTGGCCGCCGCTTCTCCGGCCGAGCTCTGGTGCTTCGGCGCCGGGCCCGGAGGCATGGCGCTCCATCGCATCTCCGGCCCCCGTGAAGGACCGCGCTTCTGGGTTCCGGCCGAAACGGCCGGCCTGGAGCCGCCGACGCCGCCCGGCCCCGGGTGGCTGGCCGCGCCGGCGCCGGATCGCGCCTGGCTCTACGTCGCCCGCCAGATGCGGCTCTACCGCGTGAATCTGCGCAATGGCGAGATGCGAACCGCTCCCCTCCCGTTCCCGCCCGGTCGGCGTGCGCTGGTCAGCTTTGCCGCCCACGGCGAGCGCCTGGTGGCGCTCTTTCCCCTTGTGCCCGCCGCTTCCCTTGAACGGCTCGACGCCCCCTACGGACTCCATGAGTGGACCGCGCGCGGATGGCTGCGGCGCCTCGCGGGCAGGAGCTGGATGCGCGGCGCCGCCCTGGCCGGCATGGATGCCGAGGCGGTCTGGATCTGGAACCGCGCCGCCCGGCGCCTCGATCGCGCGCCTCTCGGCGGAAGCGAATCCCGGTGAAACGGTGGAGGCCCGCCAGACAGAAAGGCCCGCGCCATTCCGGCGCGGGCCGCCTGCGACAAGCCTGGAACTGCAGCTCTACTCGCTGACGTGAAACGTCGCCACAAAGGCATTCCGCTTGTAGGGCAGCGACCAGCGCACACCCAGGTCCTGGCGCGAGTCGCCGTTGAACCGGTTCTCCAGCGTAAAGGCCGCCATCGCGTGATCGGTTTTCGCCAGCGGCGGATAGAACGTCTCTTCGTGCCCGCACACCTTGTCGCCCGCCTCGATGGCGCGCGTGCGGATCGCCGCCAGCGTCCCCGCGGTGAACGATACCCGCGTTTCGTGGATGCTCTCTCCGTCCACGCGGAACTCAATCGGCATGGAATACTCGCTCACGACGCGCTCCAGCAGGTCGCCGGTCATGCGCTGCGCGAAGCGCCGCAGCGCCAGCCGCTGTTCCGGCGTGGCGCGCTCATCGTAGATCAGCACCGAATAGACGGGGTACGGCTCGCCGGTCAGGTCGCCCAGCGTCGAGCGCGCCTTCACCGCCGCAGCCATCTTCAGCCCGTCCAGCCGCACGCCCTCCACCTGCCCGTGCTCGATCACCCAGCCGAACACCGCCAGGTTGCCCACAAGCTGCACCTCGCTGTTAATGAAGCACGAGCCGGCATTGACGTCCGCCGAGCGCGCCTCCACGTAAATCCCATTGGCTTCGATGGACGGCGACGCGCCCCAGCCGATGGCCACCGTCACCGCAAGAGTCAGTCCCAGTTTCGTCCACGCAGTCATCATCGAACCTCCCGGTATGTGCCCCTCTCGGGCAGGGCCACATTGGTTTGATTCAATTATATTCCGTAGAGATTCGGGCGGGCTTCCGACAAAAAGGCCCGCGGCGCGCGCCGCGGGGCTCGGATGCATGGCCAGTGGAAGAGTTGGACGCAGACGCACCTGGCCGCTCTAGATCGGCGCGGGCGTCGGCGGCCGCTTCTGCTCCATGCGCTGCTTGCGATACTCCTGAAACTGCCGCATCCGCGGCCCCATCATTGGGCCCGGTTGAAGCGGAGGCCGCCGCTTCTGCAACTCCTGGAACTGCTCCGGCGTCAGCACCGCGCGCAGCCGCAGCGCCATCTGCGACATCGTTCGCGTCAGCTCGGCCCGCGCCGCCGCCAGCCGTTCAATGGCGTCATTCACCTGCGCCGGATTGGGCGACTGCTCGGCAAACAGATCCCCAAACTGCGCCTCGGCCTTCTGCACCGCCGCCCGCTGGTCGATCAGCCGGTCGCGGTACTCCTTCAGAATCGACTGGATTTGTTTCCTCTGCTCGTCCGTCAGGTTCAGCTCCCTCGCGATGGGAGAGTTCCACCAGTTGAAATATTGGGCCGGCGCCTGCGCTAACAGGGTGCCGCCGAACAGCAGAAAAACAAGAAATCTGCGAATCATTGCTTGTGCACCTCCTCTTCAGCCGGCGCCGTGAACAGCGCCATCAGCGGCTCGGCCGCCACCGGAGTTTCGCGCGCTGCCATCGTGGCCAGATCCTCGAACCACTGCGAATCAGCAAGCTGAGCCAGTTCCGGCTGGGCTGGCGCCGTCCCGGCCGGCGGCCGCACCGGCTGATACAGCAGCACCGCCACCAGCACCGTGCCGGCCACCGCGCCTGCCTGGAGCGCACGCCACACCGGCCGGCGGCGGCTCTTGCCGATTTCCGCCCACACCGCCGCCCGCTGCGCGCGCAGCCTCTCCGCATCCGGCGGCACGGCCCGCTGCGCCAGCAGCCGCGCCCGCTGCGCCCTCAGCCGGGCCAGGCGGCCCGCACAGGCGGGACAGGCGTCCAGGTGCCGCTGGTCGGTCTCGCTGCCCGCGCCATACAGCTCCATCAGCAGCCGCTCCTCGTCCAGGTGTCCCATCGGCTCCATCATGCGCGTCCTCCCCGGCTCATGCCGTAAAGTTCCTTCAGCTCCTCCCGCAACTTCGCCACCGCACGGGCCAGATGGGCCTTCACCGTGCCAACATCCAGCCCGAGCTGTGTGGCGATCTCCTCCAGCGGACAATCGTCGAAATGCCGCAGTACGAACACGGCCCGCTGCCGCGGCGACAGCCGCTCCAGGGCCGCCCGCAGCCGCTCCCCGATCTCCCGCCCAAACACCTGGGCTTCGCCGTCCGGCTCGAGCGTCGGCGTCATTGCCAGGATCAGCTCTTCGTCGTTGCCGTCCGGGCGCCGACGCCAGAACTGCCACCGCCGCGACCGCAGGCGGTCCAGGCACGTGTTCACCGCGATCCTCGTCACCCAGCGCGACGGGTCGTCCAGTTCCGCCGCCGAGCGCGTCCACGCCTGATACGCCTTCAGAAACACATCCTGCGTGGCCGAGCCCGCCTCATCACTGTCGCCCAGCATCCGCTGGCAAAGCCGGAAAATGCGCCCCTGCTCGGCCAGCATCCACGACGAAAAGTCCGATGGCACTCGAGCGGCTCCTGCGGCGGCCAGGGATTCGGCCATCGTGCTCATCCTACTCTCCCAGACGAGCTCCCGGCTTTCAGGGATTACCTGGCCCGGCACGCCCTCCTGCGTCGTCCGCCTTCCATCCAGTACACTGTCGGCAGCATGTCTCCGTATCTGTTGCTTCTCGCCATCGGCGTCGTCGCCGGCGTGCTCGGCGGAATGTTCGGCATTGGAGGCGGGCTCGTCATCGTGCCCGCGCTCATCCTTCTGCTCAAGATGCCCCATCTGGACGCGGTGGGCACATCGCTGGCCGCGCTCATCCCGCCCGTGGGCCTGCTCGGCGCCTTTGAATACTACCGCAACGGCCACATGAACCTCGTTTACGCCGCGCTCGTCGCCTCAGGCCTCTTCGTCGGCTTCTATTTCGGCGCGCGGATCACCCTCGGGCTGCCGCCGGAAGTAGCCAAACGAATCTACGCCGTTTTTCTCCTCATGATCTCGCTGCGAATGCTCGTGGCAGGCAAATGAGACGGGCGGCGGCGCGCCACATTGCGCTATAGTGAAAATTGAGACACGCACAGGCTGGCGCGGTAGCCAAGTGGTAAGGCAGAGGTCTGCAAAACCTTTATTCGCGGGTTCGAATCCCGCCCGCGCCTCCATCCAATCTCTTTGATTCTTCATCACTTTTCCTCCAGATGTTGCCGTTTCGCCGGGTTCGCAGGCATCCCGATGGTGCCCAGTTTTTCCAACTGATTCCCGCCGAGTACCGTAGCAATGACCGTAGCAGTCACCGTAGCAGTGACCGTAGCACTCCACGCGGCGGTCATTTGACCCTCCTCAGCGAGGCCCGGCGCTGCTCTTCCAGCCGCTCCATCGCCGCCGCCCGATGCTGCTCTGTGGGGTGCACGTACCGGGTGAGCAATCGCAGCCCGGAGTGCCCCAGGATGGCAGCGAGAGTGTTGATATCGCAGCCTGCTTCAGCGAGGCGGGTGGCGAACGTGTGGCGGAGATCGTATAGCCGGAAACTGACACCAGCCCGCCGGCAGGCCTCGTCGTGCTGATGGTTGAGCTTCGTGATGTGCTCTCCAGGCCGCCTCGTGCTTGGGAACAACCATGCGTCCGGCCCCGAGTCCCGTAGCATGGCCATGCGCCGCTCGAGGATGGCGCAGGCCTCGCTGAGCAGGTGCATGGTGCGCCTGGCAGCTCTGGTTTTGCCGCCGCGGATTAGGATGGTACGGCGCTGGAGGTCGACGTCTCCGCGCCGTAGCGAAAGGATCTCCTCTGGGCGGGCCCCGGTCAACAGGATCAGGCGAGCGACGTCATACAGTGTGCCTGACGCCACCGCGAAGTACGCCGACTCCTCGTCGGGAGTGACAACATGCTGCACAATGCTATCCCTGTCGCTTGGCTTCGCGACCTGGTCGACCGGATTGCTGGATACCCAGCCATGCTTCATGCAGTACTTGAAGAACAGGGACAGTGCGTGAAGGTCGTGCCTGATGGTGACGTCCCTCACCATGTGCTCGCGCGCGCGCCAGGCCTTGTAATCCTCGATTGCTCCAGGGGTGATCTCGGAGATCGGCCGGTCAGCGAACCAAGCGATGATTGAGGCGAAGCTGGTCTGGATTCGCCTGGCAGTGTTCGGCTTGGCCCTGTATTCGACATCCCGGGCCCATGCCAGGAACTGACCTGCCGCCTGATCGAACGGAATCACAGGCAGCTCCGGACCGCTCGCCAGTCTGGCGATGATCTCGCGCCGGCGTTCCTCAGCGATCTGGAGAGCCCGCTTCTTGTTTTGTGCGGTGGCGGCCAAACCTGTGGTGCCCGTGTATTCGCGGCCCTGCACCCAGATGCGGTAGTGCCAGAACCGACCGCGCTTGATGATGCCCATGCGACTTCGCCTCCTCAATCCACAGCTCCACGTCCCGCATGTCGTACATGATGCGGCCTCCGATCCTGAGCCAGGCCGGCCCGTACCGCCTCGCTCGCCAGTGCGCCAGCGTCTTCGGGCTGATTCCGAGCAGATCGGCCAGCTGCCTGGCATCGATAATGCGAGTATTTGTCAACGCTACCTCTGCCAAGGCGACCAAATCATTGCTATCGTCCCCCCTTGAGCGCGCGTGCAATGTGCCGTGCATATATGCTTACCGCCCTCCAGTACGCGGCCATCGGCGCCTTGCGGCGCCGCCATGAGATGTCAGCCTTTGTGTCCGCAGCGCTCGCCAGCCCGCAGAGTGCACGCGCCAGCGCGATGCGCGACGCGTCCGGCAGTCCAAGCAGCTCCTTGCACTCCGGCAGATCGAGCACAGGATTATGCCGCGGCATCACAATTCATCCGGATCAGGGATCATGGCCTCGAGCTCCTGCAGGACTGGGCGCATATCTGTCCAGCCCTGCCGCTCGGCCAGATCGTATAGTTCCCGCCATAGCTCGTAGGCGCGCGTCACAGCGGCGCGCCGATTGCGCCGCGCCTCGATCTCCGCAGCGATATGCGCCGGCGGGCGGCGACGTCCTAGTCCTCCATGCTCAGGCATCCGCGCCTCCTTCCTCATGCATGAGCCTGAGCACAGTCGTGTGGTGTCTGCCTCCGAGCGCTCGGCCGATCTCTGACCAGCTGTATCCATGCCGCCTGAGCTCGACTATCGCCTCAACCCTCGCGGCGCGCGCCACAGGATGTCTGCTACGACCAGTGATGATCCACGCTGGTACGCCAGTGCGCCTCGCGATCTCATCGATAACTGCGCGCGAAGAGTGCCAAACGTGAGTCACAGGATCGCCTCCCGATCCGTGAGCTTGGCCGCCAGACGCCGCTGGCGGTAAGATTCCATCCACGCCTCCAGAGCACCCACGTCTATGCGCATGCCGGCGCCGTCCCAGCGGCGCCTGGGCAGCCAGTGCGCCTCGACAGCCAGCAGATCATGCCGACCGAGCTGCTCGAGCTCTGTCCACCATTCGATGACATCTGATGTTCTGTAACATCCGTCGTGAATCATGCGATCTCATCACTCTCCTGTAATCCGCAGATCGGCGCTCCCGAAAGCGCGCCGCCGCACTCATCGCACTGATACCGACCAGCTTCAAATGGGAAAAACCAGAACGCGCCACACGCCTGGCAAACCCAACGCTGCGCCGGCCGACAAGCTGATTTGTCCTCATCCTCACTCTCCTCCAACAAGCACATCCACGCCTGGCTGCTCGCCATCCTCTGGACGCCTCTTCGTAGCACTTAGATGGACCACGATTGCGTCATCCGCGATGATGCGCGCGTCCTTCAGCGCGTCCAGCACAGGCCGCGCGAGCTTGTCGATGTCCGGCCGGGCTTTCGGATCATGCGGCATGATGAAAATTAGCCGCACACTGGCATGAATGCGCATCGGAAACAGCGCATGGGATCCTTGGCGTGCGGCTATGGCGCTAAGAGCGATAGCATTGCGCCATGCTTTTAGGTAGCGCGAGGACTCGATCATCCTGCCGCGAGCGAGACGCTTGCTGCCCTGCGGCCGCGGCGTGCCGGCGGTAAAGAAGCCGACTACGGTCACCACCGCCTCCTGCACATCGGCTCGCTGGCGTAATCCGCCAGGGCGCCGTCTGGACGCAGCAGGAGCAGAGAGCCCTGCCGCATACGGCGACAGTGGCGGTCGAACAGCTTTCGTGCGTGCTGCTCATCACGGGTATGAGACATCACGCGCATGCCGCGACCACCATCGCGGATCAGGCACCAGTGCCCGCGCGCCAGCGGTTCGGCGGCAATCGAGCGTGCGGCGGCGAGCTCGTGGTCAGCACTGGGCGGCACGTACTCCAGAGCACGCTTCATCAGTCGGCAGCACTCGCACGTCTCTGGCTCGCTGCCAGAGAGATGGCCGCAGAGGTCGACGTCGCTCATGTCACCATCCTCCTCTCCGCGCGACCGCGCCGATGATCTGCGCTGCGATGCTGGCGGTGGTGCATAGCAGGCATACGTAGCCCCACAGGCGCCACCGCCGCGCCTCAGCCCATGCTCGGCGCTCGCGGCGCACGGCTTCGGCCAGGCTGTCGTTGAGCGCGATGATGATCTCGTCGTCGCGCGTGAGGCGAACTGTGCAATCAGGCTCGGCTCGCACGCCGAGAGCGCGCAGCCGGATGATGTCCGCCGGGGTGAGCTCGATCATCGTCCCACCTCCGCATACATCGGGATGTGCCTCTCGTTGGCGCGCTGCCGCTCCATGCGATAGGCGCACAGAGCGCCGTCGGCGGCGCGTGCCGTCGCATACGTTATGGCAGCCAGTCGGTAGAGCGCATCGACGGCCCGCTCGGCCAGTGAGCGGCGCTGGTGGGCCAAATGCACAGCTGCTGCGCAGACCAAGGCGAAGCAAGCTATTGCGATCGGGATCATCGCCTGGCCTCCTCCATCGGATCTTCTCCTGCCAAATCGAACTGCTCCTTCTCCGCCAATGGTGCCGTAGTGATTGCTTGCATGATGCGGTCGTAGTCTGACTGTCTGATGTCCGCGGTTTTCTTGTATCCATGAACCTCGAGGATCTCGGCCACCTGGGCATCCGTGAGGCCACGACCGCGGGCAGCAGCCCAGAGCATCTTCTGCTGGTATGCAGAGATCGTGTCCGTCGTCTCTGGTTCGGTCTGTTGGTGCTGAGACCTTTGCGATTTCCGTCGCACCTGCGGAGCCGCAGCCGGTTCGTCGGGCATTTCCTCGGCGGCCGTGGCTTCGTACCCAGCGAGCCCGAGTACCCATCCAAGAGCGAGGCGCAACGCTTTCGAGCATGCCCTAGTCTGGGCCATCGATCGGCGTTGATGGCTCGTCACAGGCTCCTCGCCGATCTTTTCACGTTTGCCGTTGATCCAT
Source organism: Bryobacteraceae bacterium (assembly GCA_026002855.1). Taxonomy (NCBI): domain Bacteria; kingdom Pseudomonadati; phylum Acidobacteriota; class Terriglobia; order Bryobacterales; family Bryobacteraceae; species Bryobacteraceae bacterium. Next base: position 2,142,366 of record BPGD01000001.1, on the reverse strand, counting down.
TGGTACTTCGGCCTGATGTCCCACGTTGGCTCATCGCGCGTGCACATGCCATCGCCGACAGCGATCACCTGGCCGCTCGGCACGTGGTATGCCTCTGCGACCGCCTCCCAGCCGTCCGGGTCATGCAAGGGCCTGGTCTCGCGAATCCTGACAGTCACGCGGAACATGCTCGCAACGATCTGGAGCAGCTCGAATCGCGGGTGCTTCCGTCCACCGATGACCTGGATCAAGTCAGGGCGGTTTTTCACCAGCCGATCCACAGACTTGGCAACGAGCGAGGCCTCCGCCAATACAGTCTCCGGATGGCGCGCCATCGAAACGTCGCCAGAATATTGTGTGATCTCCATCATCTACCTCCTGATAGCGACCGTCTCCTCGACGACTGCGCGCACGCCAGGGATGGCCATGGTTGCGCCCTGCGCGCGTGCCAGCGCATTCAGCGCCGACTGATTTGGCAGCAGCAGGTTTTCGTGCGTCGGATGGTCTGCCACCCAGCGGACCAAGTCGATGAGTCTCACCACCTGAGCCCGGTAAGTTTTGCGCGTCGTAACTCCCTTCGGCTGAGGTGGATGGGCGACGCGCGGCGCGATCGCCGGCACCGCTTCAGCCTGCCGGATGGCGTACTCTATCACCTCCGGCGCGGCGCCGGCTGCCTCCATCTCCTCGATCTGCCGCTCCAGCTCCTCTGCTGCAGCGCGCTCCACCTGCTCCCGCAGTTGGCGCTCTGCCTCCAACCGCAGACGTTCCTGCTCTGCGGTCCACGCAGCGATGCGGCGCTTGATCTCGGCCTCGGCCGCCCGCAGTGGCTCGTCGATGCGCCGGAATGCGTCCAGTGCGCGGCGGTGGGCCTCGAGAGCCGCCTGGATTACGGGCCGATGGTGGGCATCGGCCTCGGCGCGCAAATCCTTGATCGCGCGGCCGAGCTCGACAGCCGCCTCGTATGAGGCCTGGTCGACGATCTCCAGCGCCTGGGCGCGCTGGAGCATTGTGGTGGTCTGCTGCTCCAAATCGTTCACCTGATGTCCCTCCTGTGGGTTCTCTCCCGCCAGACCCTGAGCGCCGCCACGAACGTCTGAAAGTCGTCCTTCCAGTCCACCGCAGGGATCTCCATCAGCCTGTATGTGCCGTCCTCGTGTAACTCGACGCAGATCCGACGGACAATTCCGGCAGACCAGTGCGTCTGTCCTGACCGGAGGCACATGCTGCTCAATGCCGCGGCATAGGCCGCAAGCTGGAAGCGCACCCAATATTCGGCCTGATTGGTCTTCCAGTCCAATATCAACCCGTCTACTCTGAGGTCGAGCGTTCCGGCGTAGTCGAGTTGCCGGTGGTACACCCGCTCCTCATGCGCGATCGGAACAAGGATGCCCAGCGCCGCGCGGGCGGACCGTGCAGCTTCAACGTACCCGAGAATCCCGGCCTCATCGGCGGATTCGTCATCGAGATCGCCCTCGAGGTCGAGGGCAATAGCCTCATGCACGGCGCGCCCGCGATCGAGAGCCATCTGGCGGGTGCCCCATGGGATGTGGCTGTAATTGATCAGACCTACAGCCTCCAGCACCTGAGTGACAGATGGCACCTGCCGGCCATCGATCGTGTAGCTGTGGGCCGCAGCGTCGAACTGGATTTCCGTCGTCACGCGACTTCCTCCCAGACGTCCCTGGCAGCCTCTCGGGAGGCGTCCAGTGCCCCGGTGACGCCGGCGCGCAGCGTGGCGGCCTCCGTGCGGTAGCGGAGCATCAATGCTGCGACAACACGGTCGATGTAAGCCTCTGGGGCGCCGAGCTCGCGGGCTAGGATGCGAGAGAATTCTGTGCGCTCGCCGGCGGCGAGCAACTCCGAGACGCGCTCTTCGACGAGGCGCGCCGTTAGCGGCGAAATCGCCATGCGCTCAGCGAGTTGACGAGCGGGCGGTTTTCGGAGAGATGGATTTTGTGGAACGCTTGCCATGTGAGGACTCCTTGCCGAAACCGGGAGCACCGGCCGCCGCCAGAGCGGCAGCCACGGGTGCGGACCGTTTGTCTCCGCGCAGGACCTGGTAGACCATCGAGGCCGATCGGCCAGTCAGGCGGCTTATCTCCGTGACGATGCCCGGGTTTTTGAGAAGCCAGATCTTGCGGGCGAGGTCAACTTCTGTTCTCATTGGAATGGTGCGTGTGTGCACCTAGTCAGGATACTATGGCACTTTGGCACTTTTGTCAATAGTGCCTTTCGGAGATGAGCCATAAGTGCCAAAGAAGAAAGAGCAAGTGCATACAATTAAAGTCCCTTCATGGATCTACGAAGAGATCGTAGTCGTGGGTGGATGGTTGCAGGCTCGGCGGCGGGAACAGGTCGCGATGTCTTATTGCATTGAGACTGCGTGGAAGCTTGCAACCGGACTGTCAGTTCCCAAAAGCGACGCGCAGCAGTTTTTGGAAGCGATTGAATATGCCAGGTCTCAAGCAGCTAAACAAACAAAGGCCGGCTGAACCAGGGGCACGATGATCCCGAATCGGAATATCGGCAGGATCGTGAGAGGAGCGAGCGAGTGTGGGCGATCCAACTCCCGGACGGCTCCAGATGGCGGCTGGCAGGGAGGGACTGCCCTGTGCTCGTCGCCCCGGTGGGCCTGCCGCATTGCCTCGACTCACTCCGTCGGGGCGTCGGCTTCTCATGCCCGGTCGGTGAGCCCGTCCCATGCCACGCCGCCGCTGCCTGGTTACTGGCGACTCATCGTCATGGATTCGAATACAGAAGGATGTAGCCAATCGTCGTTCCGGCCGGGGTCCTCACTCTGATCGTGCCCGCCCAGCCAGATGGGTTGTTGGCTGCGCCAAGGTCGGCGAGGCGATAGCCGTTGCCGGAGCCGCCGGCGAGGATGAGTTCACCGCTGGCGGTGAGCTCGAGCAGCGTGCTGTCGGCGAGGTTGGAGCCGGGGCCGTGGATCTTGAGAGGCGAGGTGGTCGAGTCCGGGGCGGCGATCACGGTAGGGCCGGCGGCGAGGCCGGCTTGGAAATTGGGCGTTTGCGACGCCCAGGTGCGAGCATAGGCTTTCTGCGGATCGTTGCCCTGCTGGAGGCAGGCGCCCCAGAGGTGGATGTCGCCGGTGGTCCAGTCGTCGCCGTGTGCGGCGTATTGGCGCACGACGATCCAGAGGCCGGTCTGGCCGCTCGCCAGCGTGCCGGTGATCTTGAAGCGCTGCCATGAGGTCGTGAGCGTGATCTGCGTCGGGCCAGCCAAATATGCCGTGTAGGCGTTGTTTACGATGGCGAGCGAGACCTTACGAGTGCCGGATGGGACCCGAGCCCAGATGTAGAACGTGTACGTGCCGCCGTCCGCAAGGCCCGCGATCTGCTGCTGGATGACGGGCGTCGAAGTGACGGCGGTGATCACATCGGCGGTCTGGTTGCCGTCAGGCGCGATGACAGCGTTCGAAGTAACCGAGCACGAGCCACCGTTCTTGTCCCAGACGATCGCGGAGAAGTCCTCTGAGTGCTTCGCCATGTTTTCGAGCGGTCCGCCGATGGTCTGGTACGGGCCGCAGTCGATGGGCCCGGTGAAGTGCTCGCCGGCGCGGTTGGCTGGCACGTAGCCGAGAGCGTTGGTGATCTCTGCAGCCTCGGGCGGACTCGCGCTGATGGTCACGCTGACTCGGTCGTTCGCGGGATCATCGGCGGCGGCGAGCGAGACGCGCGTGCCCTGGATGAGGTTGAGCGCGCGGCGCGTTCCGACGTCGGCGCCGTCCTTCTGGACCTTGTGTGGGAACTCGCCGCTGACGATGTCCGCAGCCGTGTGTGTGTGAGTGGGCAGGTCGCTCGCCGTGAGGTTCGCCCCGGCGGTCACGCGGCCCTTCGCGTCGACAGTGACCTTCGAGTATGTGCCTGGTGATGCGCCGGACGGGGCCATCGATAGCACGCCAGACTCGACGGCGAGGCCTCCGGCTGGATCGACCTGCACGATGCCCTTGTTGCCGTAACCTGCGTCCGGGTAGGAGAACGCGCCGAACGTCTGCCCGGGCGCGAAGTCGATGATGGCATCGGCGACCAGGTGATCGTTCGCTCCGAGAGATAGCCCCAGATCACCGGAGCCGTCCGACTTGCGCCACTTGACGGCGCCGCCGTTTGGCAGGCGCACCAGGCCCGTGGCGGCCTTGTTGCCCGAGCCGAACTCAGCTCCGTCGACGAAGGTCTTCGTGCCGGTAATCGTCACCGCGCCGTCCTTGCGCACATAGTTGCGGTTGGACGAGACCCCAAGTTCCTGCTCGATGGCGACGACGGCCTCTTGCAGCGCCTTCAGATACGCCGAGACCATGTTGGCGCGCACGGTTGCGCCGGACGTGTGCTGCGCCGCGACGGTGCCGAAAGCGCCGCGCTGGCAGCCCGTGAACTGCGTGGCCGTCTTGCCCGTGTAGACGATCAGCTCGTCGTCGATAGACAGGATGCCGTACTCATCGGGGAAGCCCACGCCCGTGGACTCGACGCTGATGGTCGTGTCGCCAGCGTTGACCGCCATCGTGGTGACTGTCTCGAGCGGCTTCGCCGAGAAGGCATCGGCTGGCGAGTATAGGCTCGATGCGTCATCGATCGCGTTCGGGTACTTGCTCATCCGTTCAACCTCCTCGCATTCAAGCGGAACGTGTTCAGGCGGCTGCTTGCTTCAGGTGCGTACGCCACGGCGATTGGCTTCTCCATCGCGCGGGCTGCACGCGGTTTGTGGTAGCGCGCCGCCGCTCCAGACAGCGCCTCCTCCAACGGCATGGGTCTCGAGTTCAGGCAGAACTGATCGAGCGCCCAGAAGCAGAACGAGTACAGACCGCGGCCGCGCCACATTTGGTAGGCTTCGCGCATCGGCGGGTCGGGCGGCCCGTAGATGCCGGTCAGGTACATGCACTCCGAGGCCGGGCGGCCGAGTTTCAGCGGAAACTCGAGCGTCTGCCGCATGAGCCGCGCGTTTTTCTGCCAGACGTCATAGTCGAAGCCCTCCGCGCGAAAGTACTTCACGCCGTAGGCGGAAGTTTTCCATTCGTGGGGCAGGTTCACGTGGAAGTTGAGCGCGCGGAACGCCGGGTCCGGTGCGGGCTTGCCTTGGTTGGCGTCGAGCGGCCAAAGGCACTCGAATACTGCGGAGGGATGGAACCGCCGCACGTAGCTGATAACCTCGGCGCAGTATTCCCAGATGCGATCGCGCAGGAAGTTGGCCGTCTGGATGTCGTCGTAGGGAGAGTCCGTGTTGCGCCGGAACGGCCAGATTTGCCGGCCAAACCGCTGCTGGAATGTGGCGATCGTTTCGGCGTCGTAGAATGGCATCCCGCCGAGCGGATCGAGACCTTCTGCCACAGAGCCGATATTGTCGAAATACCACCACTGCGTCTCGCCGAACTGGAGCACGATGGGCAACCCTGCAGCGGCGATCTCGTCGGCACACTCCTTGTACATCTGCTTCATGTAGGACCGCACGCGCGCGCCGAAGTGCATCTGATGCGATGGGATTGGCAGGAATACCTCCTGCCCGGGCGAGACCACGCCATTCTCGTAGTGGAGATATCGCGCCCGCATCTCAGCTGGCGGGAGGTAGCACTCCATCGAGAAGGCGAAGCTCGCCGGGATGCCGGCCTGCTTGAACTCTCGCGCCAGATCCCGGATCCAGTTCCGCGCGCCGTGGGTCATCACGGGCGAGATCGAGTCGATCATCTCCCAGTCGCCTTCGGCGCCCGGCTGGTCGAGCGGCGGCGTGCCCTGAGTGATGCTCACCTGCGGACTAGCCGAGATGGTGAAGGTGTAGCTCGGCGCGCGGGAGCGGATGTGGACGGAGTTGCCGTCGCTCGTGCACCACACTCCAGGGAAGGTCACGTTGATCATTGCGCGCATGTGCGCGGCAATGTCCTCCGTGGTGAGGCCTGCGCCGGGCGAAAAGTAGAGCGTGGTGCCGGAGAGATTGATCCACAACGGCTCATCCGGCTCCCATGCGCCAATGCTCACGGTGCAGTTCGGGTAGGTGGCCCCGACGCGGCGTCGCTTGTTGTTCCAGAAGACACCCATGTAGACATCGGCATGGCCCAGGAAGCCGAGCTTCTTCAGGTGCCAGACGTGCCAGGCTGGCGGCTTCTTGTAGCCATGATCGGTGTCGAAGTCGATGGCCGCCGAGACATCCGGATAGACTTTTGGCGGGTCCGGCGGGTCTTGCGGTTCCAAAGGCCACAGGTAATCGAAGTAGAAATAGTAGCCCGTGCTCGCCGGGTGCTTGTCGAACAGCGCCCGGATCTCGACGGTATGCGTCCCGCCAGGCAGTGCCGCGGCGAGCTTCTTCATCGCCGCGAGGCCGTTGTAGTCGTTCAAGTACAGGTCATGCACGACAGGCGCGCCGCCGTCGATTGTGACCTGAATCCGTCCGGCGTCGCGGCCGAGCCAGGTGCCGAGATAGAGATCGTGCTGGCGCGGGTAAGAGTAGCGGATCGTCACAGCCCGATGATCCTGCGCGTCGTTCGGAGCGCAGCGCTTGGCGTGGCCGAGCGACCACCATTGCGTCGGCCAGCCCGCGCCGTAACGGTAGTCCTCCCAGTAGCCCTCGTACCGGCAGCGGCCGTCCGATTCCTCGATGCGCGGCGCCTCGCCGCCGACCTTGAGTGTGCGATCGCCGGTGACGGTGAGATTCGAGATCTTCACCTGCCACTCGATGTCCGAGCGTGTGCCGGTGATGGTCGAGATGCGCTGGATGCGCGTGCCAGGCGGCCAGGCCTGCGGCGTGGAAGAGTCTTCGCCGCGGCGGACGAGCACCCGATAGTACCAGGTCGCAGGATCGCCTGGGTCGGGCTTTATGAGGCCGAAGTTGGCGATGCAGGTTATCCGCTCCTCAAGAGCCGATGTGCCGACGTAGTATTTGCGGCCGGCGAGCATCTCCTCGGCGTCCGTCAGATGCCATTCCTCTTCGGTGCCGGGCGGCGAAGACACGACGCCGACTGTCAAACGCCCGCCCTCGCGCAGGCCCGCTTCGACGTCCTCAAAGCGCGGCGCGAAGGTGAGGTGGATCTTCACGATGTCGTCGGCCGGGACAGGCACGAACGAGTTGCGATCGCCATTCTTGTAACCGTAGAGCGAGGCGAAGGGGAATGTAAAGCGGTAGACGCGCGTGTTACTGGCTCCCTGTACGGCCGTCGCAAGCACAGCCCCACCTTCCTCCAGACCGACGATCTGATTCCCAAGATCGACCGAAACGCGCACTGGCATCCCGTTAGCGTCGCGCCCATACCCACCCAACTGCCCAACGAGTCGCAGCTTCAGCTTGCAAGACGTGTTCGTCGTAGTGAACTGCTCGACGGCGAGGCTCGATGGCTGCTCGCCATAATCGGGCGCCGGAGCGTCGACCATGCGGTCTTTCAGCACGCGCCCGAAATGCCGCGCACGAGGCAGCACGCGGCAAACCGCCCCGGCCAGGTGGCGATGGCTGAAGTGCGCTGTGAAGCTCCCACTTGCCACGGAGAGCACCTTCACGACCTCGTCTCCGCCTCCGCCGATGTCGAGCCCCACGTAGTCACCCGCTCTGATCTCGGCCGACGATGCCACGCGCGCCGTGTAGACGCCCGGGACGAATCGGCTCAGCGTGGTGGGCGCCGACCCGCTGTTCGACCATACCATCACAGGGCCGCTGACTCCGGGCTTAAGCGTCACAGTGACGACGTTGCCCGAGGCCGAGCAGGTGACGAGATCATTGATGCCCGGCTGGTTGTTGAACCAGGCAGCGAAGAACTGAGCGATCTCTGCGGAGCTGGCAAACAGGTGCTCCGGAACCGCCACGGTGGAGTTGTTGACGAAGAAGTTGTGATAGAAATACGGATCGCCCTGCCACCAGATGGCTTGATCGGTGGATGGATTATCTGGATTGCCGATGTCCTGGGTGAGAACCGTTTCGAGATCGCAGAAGGCTATCGCCTCGGCTGAGGAGCAAGACCAGCGCGTGCCCATGAAGTAGACGTAGACCTTGTCTGTGAGGGCTGGCGTAGGCTTGCCAATGAGGAGAGCGTCCAGGCTCGCTTCGCGTCGGTCTGCCAGCGCAAACTCAAATTCTCCAGGCGTGACAATGCCAGAGATCACCTGAGCGTGAGCCATCAACGGGACTTCGTAGATGTCGCCGGATCCGGTCGTGATAGTGAGCTTGTCCCAGCCGACCGAGGCGTAGCGGGGGCAATCCGGGCGGACGTTGCCCTCCTCGCCGTTGACGGGCAAGATCTCCATGTCGTACTGGAGCGTCAGCCCAGACAGGTCCGTCACCGGGAGTGGCTTCAGACGCAGGTGGTTGAAGTAGTCGTAGGCCGAGAAGAGCTGGACATTGGCGAAGTCTTCGGCTGCCTGGAAGATGCCGGAGATTTGGAATCCGGTCTCGGTGGCGTCGTGGAGCGTGGTGGTCGCCGCGCGGCCGGAGAAGCCTTGGAGTTGGATGGTGCGGCGTGGGTCAAAGAGACGCAGTAGCTCAGGCATCTGAACTATGAGAAAATTGCATGGTCGTGCCTTGGGATGTCATCCTCATGGTGATCATCGTTCTCGCTTCTCTGCTCATCACGCTCTTGCCTGACAGAAGCCAGCGCAACCAGCGGAGCGGGAGGCGGGATGCTGCCGATGAGCGCGAGATGAAGTGGTATCGCGACTTCCACGACCCGGACATCAGGTCTGGATCACGATAGTGAGATCAGACCCTGGGTTTGGCGAACCCACAGCGAGCACGTCGAAGGCCAGATCGTCCTCCTCGTGCAGCACCGGAGTAGGCCAGACAGTCGGTCGGATGCGCTCACCGACGGCGTGGCTCCTGCGGAAGATGGCCGTAATGGTCTGGGCCACCGGATCAGCAGCCCAGACATAGGTGTATTCCTCGTTTGGTCCGCCTGGATCGATATGAATCGCAGTCCACTGTTCCAGACCGAGTTGGTTCGCTCCATAGCTGCTCGTCGCCACAGTCTGAAGGTTCCCTGCATCGGCCGTCACAGCCTGCGCTAGAGCCAGACCGTAGTCGGCGTACGGCAGCCTTCGCGTTGCCGGGGTCCCGTAGCCTTGATCGACCAGGGCGTCGTAGCTGTTGACATATGGCTCCGGAGAATGCGCCGGGATGCCCATCAGCTCGAGCGGCTCCCAGGTCTCGCCGCCGTCACGACTGCGCTTGACGAGGATCGACACATTGCCGTCGCTCGTCCCCTGCTGGAGATATCCGTAGATGCAGCGCACCGAGGCGGCATCCTGCACTTTGAGCGGGATGACAACGTTAGCCTGCACCGTGAGCGGCCCCGGCACCTGGAAGACGTAGGCGCCGCCATTGCAGGTCCGGAGGCCCGGCATGTAGGGCTCGTTGTGCCGCGAGAGCGGGAAGACGGTGAACGGCCCGTAGCCGAAATTGTTGGCCAGGCCTACGCGCGCCGCCACGATGCAGGCACTCGGCAGCTTCGCTTCGATCCGTGCCGGCCGCCCGGGCGTGCGGAAGAACTCTCGTGTGACCGAGAAAGTGAACGCCTTCGTGTCGATCTTGTAGAAGCGCACCCCAGCCAGATGCGGGCATTTCTTCGTTCCAAGCATCCCGTCGCTGCCGGCGCCGCGCTGGATCACGAAAGTGCCGGTGCTGACCGGGTCGCCGTCATCGCCTGGTCCGACGATTTGGGCGACCTCGTATGATCGGCGGCCGGCGTTGTTCGGGTCAGCTGCCTCGTCGTTGAATATGATCAGGTCGCCGACGCGGAAGGTCTGCTGCGTGTTTGGGTTCACCGTGCAGTAGACGGAGACCTGATCTGCTGTCGCATTGAGGTCTACTCCGACCAGCCCCCAGAGATCGGTCAAAAGCTCGTCGACGTAGTAGAGCTCCATCGTGATCTCGCGCGCACCGGCGATATTCTGATTGCCAGAGGCGTCGGCGTTGACCGTGATGTCATCGAGAATGAACGTGCCATAATCGCCCAGGCGAGGAGTGCCGGCCAGCGTACCTGGGACGCCAGTATCGATCAGGACCTCCTCAGTTGGCGGTGCCGGAACCACATCCGCCGGCTTCGGGCCAGCGACCAGGTCGTACATGGAGTCCGTCGTCGTGCGGCCCTGGATGTCGATCGAGTAGTCGCGGTTCAGCCGCCACCCTGTCACGCGGAACTCGCCTGTGCCGCCGGGCATGTCGGGGTGCGTCAGCGAGCAGACCATGCCGGGCTCGGTGTTGAGCGCCAGGACCGTGGTCTTGAATGCGATCTGGCGCGCCTTCTTCCACTCCTCCGGCGTGATGCCGCCCAACTCCTCCCGCAGCCGCACGGTGATGATCCGCGCCGCTTGCGACTTCGATGCTGTGCCGGAGAGATTCACCGTCGACTTCAGGAACAGCGGACCCGCGCCGCCGCCGATGAGCGTGGCGTGGTCGATATCGTAGAGCGAGATCGAGTTGGCGACGAACTCGAAGTCCTCGTCAGCAAAGTTGGCGGTGAGATGGTTGAAGGATGGCTTGAGGGGCGCCAGTTGCAGGCTGCGGAAAAGGATGTTGCCTTCGGTGAAGGCCTCGACTGCTGACGAGTTCACCCGCACGCCGAGCTTGAGCTTGCCGTTCGAGAATGTGTAGTAGCCCAGGCAGTTCATCAAGACTTCCTGGAGCCAGTCGCGCAGCGGCTTCTCTTCCTGAAGCACGCCGCGGAACTTGCACTGGGTCTCCGTGCCTGTGCCGACCAGCTTCGACACTTGCTCGTCACAGATCGCCGCCGCCGCGATCGCCGCATCCACGTCAAACAGGGTCTCCGCGAAGTCCAGTTGCTCGGTGGTGGCGCCCGCACCCAGGCGCAGGCCTCGGGCGCGGAGGAGCATGTTGACCGCGATCCAGATGGGATTGGTCAGAGCCGTCTGCCATGAACGGCTCCCCGGCGCAGTCCACTTCCAGCCGCCGAGCCCCTGGGCGACCACGGCTTCCATCGCGTGCTCGCTCAGGCGCGAAAGCTGCAGCCCCTTGGCGTCAGAGCGGCGGATGACGAGGAATGCTGTCCCGGCAGCGAAGTTATCCTTATATGTCGAGTTGCCGTAGAACACCTTCCGCCAATCGCCGTTCGTCTGATCACCAGATTGGTCGAGCGAGAACCAGTCCTGCTCGCCGGCCGGGTCAGAGCCCAGCACCTGGCGGAGCCCCAACGGCCCCGGATAGCCGTGATGATACTGCCCGTCGAGCTTGTGGCCCGTGCCGTAGGCGCCCAGCGGGCCTTCTCCGACGATCCCGAGCGCCTCGTAGAAGTCGCTCTCGTCCCGCCCGGCAGCTATCTTCGCGTTGACCGGCATGGGCGAGTCAGTGTAGATCTCCGGCAGGACCTGATCGTAGATCGAGTCGGCGACCAGCGACACCGAGGTGAGCGTCGAGCGGCCGAAGCCCCAGACGCCAGTGGAGTTGTCCTTGATGCGCACGCCCTGCGGCTCGGCATAGATGCCGCCGTAGTAACGCTTCATCCCATGCGCCAGGCACCCATTCGGAGTATCGTATCCTTTATCGCAGCGGGTCGGGTCGGCATCGGGGAAGTGGACCAGATCGAGCGCACCTTGCGAGGCAAAAGGGCATGACGCAGAATTGAAGCGCTTCCAGCAAGTGCGGGAGATCTTGCGCGTTGGGTAGGGCAGGTTCAGCTCATAGAGGCCGTCGGCGGCAGTGACTCGGAACTCGGGCCCCGAGTCGCAGGTCCAGTTCACGATGTTGCCTTTCCAGAGATCGAGCTTGATGCCGGTTCCGACGTGGAAGAGGCTGAAGGCGATCTCGGCGCGGAATAGGTCGACGTCATTCGAGAGATCGCGCATTACGCGGTCAGCGTTTCCGAAGGTGAACTGGGCTTCGTCGGATTCGTTTCCGATGGACTGCGAGATGCCGTCGAACTCCAGAAGCCGCGCTTGGTAGAGCTGACCGCCGATCGTACAGCGGCGGTCAGAGACGTAGATCGCCGGGTAACCAGGCTGGAGGGGTTGAATGCGGATGAGCGGGATGATCTCCTGGACCTGGGAGAGCAGAGCGGTCTGGAGCGCGGCCGGCGGGAAGCGATTGACGGTCTGATTCAGCGGATACGACGGGCTCGTCTGGGGGATCTCGATCAGCGTTACGCCGAGCGAGCACGCCCAGTCGGCAACCATCTCCCAAGAGAGCGGCTCGTTGGCGAATCGGCAGGTGACGGGCGTGGTTCCTGTGCCGCTATCGTTCGGGACATTGAAGGTGAAGGCCCCATAGGGTCCGTATTTCGACTCCCAAAAGTTGCGCAGAGCGATGCGGTCGGCATCACGCAGCCATCGCTTGCGGATGGTGAATCGCCGCGCACCTGTGCCAATCAGAAATCGTTGCTCGATCTTGGCATTGCCGCTGCCGAACTGATGCACAGCGACCTCATGGTCGCGGCGCACCTCGAGCGGGTAATCGGGCGTGAGCGGAAACACGCCGCTCGGGACGATCTCAGGGACTATGATGTTGCCGATGTAATCGGGCATGTCAGTAGCGGTACCAGGTTAGCAGTACGTCACCGACCTGCGGAGTCTGCTCGGCAATGAAGGTGATCGTCTTGCCGGCGAGCGTGTAATCGAGGCCACGCTTCATGACGAGCCCGTTGCGGGTGAGGATGAGGCTGTTGGGCGGGGATGGCGAAAAGGATAACTGAAACGTGCGATTGCTGCCGTCGATCACGCCGAGCGGAACTTCTGAGTCGGCAAAATTGGGCATCTGCTGCTGGGGCGGCGGCACGGGCCACAGGCCGCCAGAGCTGATGATCCGCACCTGATGCACCTTCAGCGGCGTAGCGCTCGTGGGCACGATCCATTGCTCCGACCAGTTCTGCCCTTTCTGGGGGTAGTACTGCACGACGTAGAAGGTGTTCGCCGGCGTCGCCGTATCGTTCGGCTCAAGCTGGACCGAGATCTGGCCGTCGGTGACGTTGATCTCCTGCCTGGATCGCACGACCGTGCGACCGCTCGCTGTCGTCATATCCGGGCCAATGACGACGATGCGGCCTCGGAACGGCGTCGTACCGGAATAGATGGTGTCCTGGATGATCGTCTGCGCAGCGACGGAAAGCGCAGATAGCCACAGCAGGGTGAGTCTGCGGATCATGCCACCTCCACGAGCTCGATGGAGACGTCGGTGCGAGCTACCAGGCTGCTTTGCTCCCACGAGCCGGCGAAGCGCACGGTATAGCGACCGGGCAAAGCCTGGCCAGTCGGATCGTGCGAGAACTTCGGGCTGGTTTCGTAGGGGTCATAGAAGTAGAACGGCTCGGTGGGGCCTTTGCGGGCGTCATAGAAATCACGCAGGGCCGAGAGCTGCGCCGCGGTCAGCCGCTTGGCCAGCCGCCATCGTCTGCGGCTGTTGGTCGCCTGGACAAATCGCTGCGATTCGCCATTGCGGTACTCGTTGTCGATGACCGGGTATTCGCGCTCGTGGACGAAGGCGCGCGACAGGCTTGCCGGCAGCACGGTGAGCGGTGCCGCGTTTTGGACTGAGCCGGGCATTACCGTAACTCCGCGCGCCGCACGACGAATGGAAGTGCCACCTGACTAGCCGGCGCGGCCACACTGAGGCCGATTCCGAGGTATCGCAGCCAGCGCGGCCCGGGCTGCGTAAGCCGTGCGAGATTTGCCGCCGTCTGCGCGCTCGCGGCGGCCGTCTGGTGCACTCCTGCCGCCGACGCCTCCGTCGCGGCCACGATCTGGGGCATCGCGCGGTCGATCGCGAGCGCCGCCCGGCGTCCGGCGAGCAGTGTGTCCGTCATCGCGCCCTGCCAGCAGAGCCCGTTGCGCTCGCAGTCCGTCCAGTAGTCGATGCGGGCCGCTGCCTCGCGGCCGCCGGCGCGGGCCTCGGCCACTCCGGCCCGTGCCTCGTCGAGCAGGGAGGCGGCCGATACGCTCACCCGGTGAGCCTCCGCCAGAGCTTCGCCTGTCCTGTTGTCGGCCCTTTCGATCGCGTCCGCGAGTCGCTGATCTGCCAGCCTGAGCGCCATCTCCGTCTGCGCCAGCACGTCTCGCCTGGTCGCGGCCAGCTCAGCGCGGGCATCCTCGCGGAGAATATCCACCTGCGCAGTGAGGTCCGATCGCACCGCCGCCGCCTCGGCGGCCAAGTCCTCTGGCAGCCTCCCCCACGCACGCAGGGCCAGGGCCGCCTCGGCCGCCGCCCAGCAGATCGCCGCTGCCACGGCCGCCAGCAACGCCAGCAGGATGCGGTCACGCACGCTCATCGATCAGCTCCTGTAATGGCTGGTCCGGGCGCGCGTTGATCCGGCCCGCGACGAAGCGGGCATAGTTGGCCGGATGATTTCCATCCGCGGCCGGCGCGTAGACCCGGAACATCTCCTCGAGCGTCGGCGGCTTGCCTTGCGTGTAGCGCCCATCCAGATACTGCCCTACCAGCACGCGCAGCACGCGCCAGCCTTCCTCGAGCGCCTTACGACTGATCTCATCCATCGACGCTCCAGGATTGCGATCCGCCGACCATTGCACGAAATCCACGTAGCCGCGGTAGGTGGGATATGGCTTGCCATTCGCATCACGCCACGTGCGGATATTGCCTGGGTTCGCGTTGCGCTGGGCAAGCGTCGGATTTGTGCCGGTGGCGTAGAAACCCTCCATCTCCGCGATCGCCTGCGCGATGCGCTCGATCAGCTCTGCTCTCGTCATGGCCGCAGCGCTCCGTAGGCGAGTTCGATCGCGCGATTGAGCACTCGATCCGGCACCTGCGGGAACCTCCAGCGCAGCGCGGCGAGCACGAGCTCCCTGATGGCTGCCCCTTTGTCATCAGACCGCCAGACCGCCGGCACTCCCAGTGCATCGGCTACTGATGCCAGCTCGGCAACGGTCCTGTTCGGCGCCAGGCGCGCAGCGGTCTGGACGAGCTCGTAGGCCGTATCCAGATATGGGGCGGCTCTCTCAATCCCATCGAGCACATTCCGTACAAGATCGCGTGACAAGAGGCGGGACAACCAATACTTTATGGCATCAATCAGTGTTTTCATTTCCCCTCCAGTCGTTGCAATTCTTGTAATCGTTTCATAACGAATTCTGGCAAAGGCACGCCAGCACGCGCGAGATTTTCGCAGATGCTTATTGCCTCGTGGATGCAGTAGTACGCTGCAATGGCGGCACCAAGACCCCATGTGCCGCCCCACGGCACAGCAATTTCGAGATGCGCGTGCCGTCCAGCAACTTCGGCAGCAGCCACGCCAAGCAAAATCATCAGCTTTCGGGCCATCCCTTTCCTGGAAATTTCAGATGACACTCGCTCTTCGACCCATCCGGCGACGACGCCGGTAGCGATGTCAAAGGCAATCGCATATACCAGTAGTTGAATCACGACGTGCAGCCCCAAAAACGCAGAAATCAGGGCCGCAGTGACGAGCTTGAACAGCCGCCAGATGTCCGTCATGACGTGATCAGTCCTGGTGTCAGTTGCAGCGCCGCAGTTTCACGGCGCCCGGCATTGCTGCGCAACGCCGTCATTGCAGCCGATTGCACGGCGCGCGGATTGTCCACCACCACGCGCACGGTTTCTTTCTCGAAGAATTCCTTCGCTCCGGGCACGGTGATGTTGATCACCGTGGGCGCGGCCGCGGACGACGGCGCGCCGCTGCCGACGCGATCCAACGTCAGCCCGCTGGAACTCGACTGGAACAGGCTCCCGCCTAGCTGGAGCAGCGAGACCGGGCGCACGGTGGCTGGGATCCCCGATGTGCTCTGACCAGTCGACATCGCGTATAGTTCGACCAGGTCGCGGATCTGCTGGCTGCGGATGGCCATATCGAGGTTGCCGCCGAAGCCCTGTTTGGCAATGTTCACGATCTGGGTGAGAATGTTCTTCTCGCGGATGTCCACGCCGTAGGTGGCTTTGATCTTCTCGCGAGCCTTCTGCTCTGCGGACTTGCGGAACAGCCCCATCAAGCCCACGAACGCGCCAATGCCGGCCGCCGCGATGAGCCCGAACGGTCCGGCGGCCGCCAGCACTGGGAACATGCTCGCAAGCGCGCCGAAGCCAAGCATGCCGCTGACGGCTCCGATTGCTGGCGCGAACGCTCTCCCGACGCCGCCGCCCTGCCCGAGCCGGAACGCTCCCATGAGACCGAATCCCGCTCCGAGCAGCCCGATCTGCGGCAAAGCCGCTGCCAGTCCAGCGCGGCTGAAGCCAAAGCCTCCAAGTGACCCAAGCCCGCCGGAGGGCATGAACGGTGGCGTGGTTCCAGGCGTCACACCTGGCACAATGCCACCTGTCGCGCCGAACGCGGGAGCCGCTCCGAGCCCGAGCAGTCCAGCGAGACCTCCGCCGGCCACCGGGATGCGAGCACCTGTGAACAGCCGCATCAGCATCGCAGCTACATTCGAGCTGACTACTTCCTTGATGGCCGTCAGCAGGGCTGTCTTGAGCGCATTGCCGATGGCAGACCAGACAGACTGCGACTTGGTGAGCAGCGCATCGAAGACGCCCTCCGCCTGACGCTTGAAGCTAGCGAAGATGCGCTGGTTTTGGTCGCGGATCAGCTGCGCCTGGCGCACGGCAGCGTTCTGACGTGCCGCGTCGATCGCGGCTCGTGTGTCGGCTTCCAGCTGACGGGCGCGCTCCCCATAGTTCTGCAGGATAGCGTCGCGACGAGCTGCGATCTCCTCTTCAGCGATGCCACGCGCCCGGGCGATGGTCTCGATCGTCGCGATCTCGATCTCACTTTCACGCCGCAACTCGTCGGCGCGTAGCGCAAAGCGGCGCATGAGATAGTCCTCCTCAATGCGCAGCCGCTCTTGGACGACGGCGATCTGAGATTCGACCGTGCGAGCCTGAATCGTATCGAGATCCCGCAATCGCGCATCCCTCATCTGCTCTGCAACCGTCTCCTCGTAGCCGAGGCGCGCCCGAGCCGTTTCCATCTCGCGCTGGAGCGTTTCATTTTGAAATTCGATCTGCGCGCGCACCTCATCAGCCAACGCTCTGCGGCGGAGATCCTGCTGTCTGTCGATGTCCGCCGCCATCTCATCGCCTCTGCGCTTACGCTCGGCCTCGAGCTCGGCGCGGATGCGGATCTCGGCAGCAGCGGCGACGTCCCTCTGCGCCTTTGCGCTCAGCCCCAGCTCCTCGCGGTAGCGCTGATATTGCACGATCACGCGCGCCAGGCCAGACAGCTCCGACTCGCGCGCCTCACGCAGCAGGTCAGCCGCGCGCTTCTCCGCCTCTGCGGCCTTCGTACGGGCCTCATCGAGCGCCTGCACATCCTCCATGTCGAAGGCAATCCTCGGCCTGGTAGCGGCACTCGCCGCTGGAGCGCCAATCGCAGCGCGGATGGCAGCCTCGTCGTAGCCCTTGCGCTTGAGCTCTTCGAGCGTCGCCCCTTCGCTGATCTGCTTTAGAAGGGCGGCCTTCTCGGCCGCTTTGGTCATCGATTCCTGATACTGGTCGAGCCGCTCTTTCTCCCGCCACAGGGCGACTCCTAGCGTAGCCACGCCGGCGGCGGCCAGGCCCCAAGGATTGGCCAGGAGGGCCGCATTCAGCGCGCCTGCAGCCACGGCTGCGGTCCGGAGCGCTGCGGCAAGCTCGAGCACATTCCGAACGACGGCGTACTGGATGATCCACGCACCGATATTGCGCGCCCATTCGGCAGCATCGCGGAGATAGCCTGCGATCCGATCCAATCCCCCATCGCGGACCCATCGGAGCAGGGCCTGCGTGACATCGATCGCGCGTGGCACGAGCTGGCGCGCCAACTCGAACGCGAGTCCTTCTGCCGCGCCTTTCAGTCGCGTGATATTGTCATTCAGCTCTTCGGCCTGCGTGGCCGTTTCTGTGTCGATTACGCGGCCAAGTTCGCGCGCCTCGCGAGCCATCGCAGCTAGCCCGCCCGCTCCCTGGTTGAGCAGCGGGATGAGTGCTGCGCCTCCGCGGCCGAACAGCTCGACCGCCAGCGCGGTTTTCTGCACGCCGTCGGGCATGCTGGAGAAGCGTTCGGCGACGTCCGAGAGGATCTGATCCATGTCGCGGGTCGCGCCGTCTGATCGCCGCACAGCGACTCCCAGAGCATCGAGCGCCGTCGAGCCGGTGGCAATATTCCGAGCGAAGCGGGCCAGAGACCCAGTCAGCTGATCCATCGTCACATCGGAGAGCTCGGCCGCATGGCGTAGAGCGCTGAAAGCCTCCGTGCTCATGCCAATGCGCTGGGCCGTCTTACCGATCTGGTCCTGGGTCTCGATGGCGCCGACGGTCATCTCGCGCATCGCGCGCGCTGCCGCCGAGAGAGCTGAATAGATCAGCTGTCCGGCGGCCACGGCCTTCGCCATCGAGGCGGTCATGCCATCGATTCCCTGCGCGGCGCCGCGCGCTGTCTTCACCGCCGCAGCCTCCATGCTGGTCAGGCTGGCATTGACGCTCTTGATGGAGGCGTTGGCCTGTTTGGTGTCGATTTCGACAACCAGTTCGAGCTTGTTATCAGCCACGGTATTGACTCGGAGGCCAGAGAGGATATGGCTGAAGCCACACTACGGCTTTCCCAATGTCTCGGTCGGCTTGGTACAGTTTGTGAAAAATCGACGCTTTGTCGAGACGCAGCCGTTCTTGAATGACTTCCGATCTCATCTGAAACAGGCGCGTGCTTATCCAGATCTCAAGGTGAGGATGCATGAGCGTAGCATGGAGCAGAGACCAGAAGTCTGCTGCCCATTCATGCCTGGGCATGTCATACACGACTCCCATCCGCCGGCGAGGTATCGGGGATGGGATGAGTTCGACGCGCATATATTCGTGCGCGCACCTGCGCGCGATAGCCCGATAGACACAGGCACATATATGCTGCTTCCAACCACCCTCGCTGGTGCAGATACCGGACCCATAGCACTGTGTGCAATGGTGATCGGCCAGCGCGCCTGGCGAAAACCACGCTGCCGGCATGTCTGGCCCTTGGATACTGCGCCGGTGTTCGATCCGCGGCTTCCAGTTCGGATCGTCCAACCTGGCCCGGATGGCGCGCAGGACTGGCGCCTTGCCATATTTTCTATTCCGTCGGCCCAATGCCTGAGCAGCCATGTGATATCTCGCCCCCACGCCTGCGTTGCTCAGCTTCCAGAATCAGAAGCGCCGAGAACTCGTCTGCCCGAATCTCGTCAAGGCCGATCCGAACACCCAGCTTCAGCGCCGCCCGAAGGTCGATGGCGCGCCGCAGCAACAGACCCGCCTCGGAGGACTGCGCCGCATCGAGCTTGTCCAGCGGGCAGTGGTCACAGCGGCCGCCATCATCGGGGGCATCCGGGCAGAGGCGCGGATCGCAGAGTTCCTCGCGGCGCATCGCCCAGTGAATCAAAAACCGCAGGGAGGGCCGCTCGGGCCACTCCCCTGGCGTCAGTTTGGGTCGCTGGACTCCTGAAACGCGCCGTCCAGCGCATCAATCACAGCTTTCACGGCGACGGCCTGGTGAATGATCGGCACATCGCCCGCGTAGCCTTCAGTGGATTCGAGCAGCTTCTTAAACAGCGCGCCCGCCGGCGCGAGGTTGATGATCAGCTCCTGCCGGTTGTATGGCAGATCGAGCACCCGCGCGAAGCTGCGGCGGTACTCGAAGACGTCCTTGGCTGACGGCATTCGCAGCACGAGGCTCACCGCGCCCCCGAGGACGCGCAATGTCACGCGGAAGCCGTCGCCCACTTGGACCACGTCGTCCACATCAGCTTGGCTTAACTGCTCGATGATGCGGCTGGCTTCGAAGGCGTCGACCTCGGGCGCGTTCTCCTCGGGCAGGCGGATCTTGGCGAGCAACGAGGCGTCGGCGTCTGCCGAATCCGGAATCGTCGTTTCGGACACCCCGCGCCCGAGTTGCTTCACGATGACCTTGCGCTTCCGCTGGCGCTCGATCCACTCCTCATCGGTTGGAAACCGCACGCGGACTTGCTTCACGCCTTCGGGCGTACGCAGCCGGATGGTGATGGGTTGCGTGGCATCAAACATTTCACACTCCGATGTTGTCGATGTTGCACTTGGCCACGGCTGTCAGCAGGCCGTTGGTGCTGTCCCACAGCGGGGTCAGCTCGCACTGGATCGTTGCGAACCCATCAGTCTCACCAAATTCCAGCGCGCTCACTACCACCCGGTGAAACGTTAGCTGGAGAGAGTTGTTGACATCGTGGGTCAGCATGATGACGGCAGTGCCTTCGGTCTGCTGTTTGAGGCGCGCGAACTCCGGTGACGATTGCTCGAGCAACGCAGTAAACCTCACACTGGCGCTCTGCACGCCGAACATCAGCCTGCCGGCCACGGCCGCACCGTTCTGAGTCCCGGAGCCCGGGTAGTAGCCCATGTCGACCATCAAGTTGTTCTGCCAGCCGACCTCGAGGCTCACGAGCCGCCGTGCGGTGATGTAGTCCGTCCCGTGCGCTGCGAAACTGAGCGATGCGCTGAGCAGCAGCTTCTCAGCCAGCGTGTCGGTAGGCAGACTGATGCCACTGGGTTCTGTGAATCTGCCGCTGCCGGCGTATTCGATGGCGATCTTGGAGTTGTCCCGGCCGGGCCCGGATCCGAGTGTGATCTGCCAGCTGTTGACAGCGCAGCCAACCACGGCATAATCGGCCGCAGCGCTCGCTCCTGGCCTGATCTGCGCAGCGACAGTGAAGTACGGGAGCTCGGCCGGGTCGGTGCCATTGCTCGGGTTGAGCGGCGTGCATGTGTAGACGAAATTGGGCGCCGTTCCTGTCTTGACGGCCTTGCCGAGCCCGAATGCCATCGCCCAAGCCGCGATCTCAGCGCTCAAATACTTCTCGAGCGAGCCCTGAGACCTCCAGGCAATTGGAAATACCTGGCTGGCATACGGGTTCCCCTTCCCGTATTCAGCCGCGTCGTTCTCAGTCTGGAGCGCCGGAATCGGAAGCTGTGCATTTACCTTCCTCAGCCGCCAGAACTGCGCGTCCGTGTTCGCGGTCGCGATGTCTGTCTGCGGCCGGAACGCCAGCCCGTACTGCTGCTCCTGCATCCTGATGGGCATTCTGGATCCCTCCGTAAATCTCTACTCGTCCCCAAATTCGACGAAGCCGATTGGTACCTCGAAATAGTCGAGGCCTTCGGCGTCTGTCTGTCTGCTGATGGACGGCACGTCCATCGGATAGCAGTGAGGGTGCACGGTCGCCTGGAGCATCGGCACTCCAAGTGTCGACGGCACACCCTTTACGATGAGCCGAAACAACCGGTAGTAGGCCGTGGGCGGGTCGCCCTCGAAGGTTTCCCGCGCCCGCAGATACAGCGTCACCTGATGTCGCCAAACATCCACGCCGCCGAAACTCGACGGTTGCGTCCCCTGCCAGGCGGCCATGATGCCCGGCGCGGGCATGTCGTGGATTGCCGCCGCGAGGCTCGCCCGCTTCGGATACTGATCGTGATAGGCGAAGATCCGTCCGGCGTCGCCCTCCATCTCGGCAACGAGTTCCGGGATGTCCCGCAGCATAGCGACCAGGTTGTCGACCAGTTCCGCCGGGTTGATCATCGCTGCTTGCCTCCCAGGCTGCGCTCGACCAGCAGCCTTGGCTTCATCGCCTCGAGCATCTTCCGCGCTGCCTCAAGGACCACCGCCTTGTTCTTCGGCGAGAACACCATCCACGCCTCGCGCTTCTGGTTGGCCCAGGCCTTGATGCGGTCCTTGCGGGTCGAGACGTTGGCCCTGGCGCGGTTTTCGCTCACGGTGCGGACCTGGAAGTTGCGCAGCAAGTCGCCGGTGAACGTCAGGTTCCGGCGGTTGCCTTTGCCCTTCCGGGTCTTCCAGATCGCGTAGCGCTTGGTGAGCGGCTTGGCCGGGGAGTCCTCGGGGCCCTGAGCCGCAGCGAGCCGCGCCTTCACCGCCGCAACGCCCGCCGTGCCCAGCTCATACATCTGCCGCTGGCGGAAGTTGAGCAGGTCGAGCCGGAGTTGGCGCTTCTGGTAGACGCGGACTGTCGGCATCAGATCCTTCGCAGCCGCAGCACGGCCCCGCCTTCCGAGTCGGCCTCGATATCGAAGACCTTGTACCGAGTGCCGTCGATCTCCACCTCATCTCCGCGGACGGGCGCCGCCGGCAGGTTGGCCGAACGCACAAACAGCACGGCATAGACTCCCGGCGAGGCATCTTCGGGCTCCCGTGTGCGCTCGAAGATGCCGCGCATCGTGACACTGCCGCCGGCCTCCGGCAGGAACACGACGTCCCTGCCGAAGGCGCGAAGACATGCCGCGTCGAGCTGGCGGAAGACGTCGGTTAGCATGTATCAGGCGTGCTCCAGAAGCACGTCGATCGTCGCTGTCTGACCAGCGGCGATCGGCTGGAGAGCATACCCGAAGAATGTCCCGGTGTTTTTCTTCGAGAGCTTCGGCGTGTCGGCATCCACGTAATACAGCTTGTCTCCTACTGCCACAGCCGCATTGCCGGCTCCGTCTACCGCTTTCACCTGCACGTTCACCACTCCGGTCACTCGCAGCGTGGTGCGCCCATCAGCAGCCTTATCGGCGATGGCCACTCCGCAGAATGAACCGACCCGTACCGGACTGCCTGATGTCGGGCTGGCCGGATCTGTGACAGCGATCGTGATGATGTCTTCATCCTGCTGGTAGTTCCTCATGCTTGCTCACCTCCTTGATCTCAACGATCACGCACCGGGGTTCTTGTACAGCCCGCGCCAATCGATCGCTTTGGCCCCGAAATCCAGCCACGCCTTGATCTTCAGGCCGAGCGTATCGTCGGGGTTCTCCACGCGCTCGACCTGCGGACCCTGAGCACCCTCCAGGTAGGCGTACTCGATGGTCGGCACGAGCATCGGATCTGCCGCCAAATACCAGGCGGTCGTCGAAGCCGTGTCAAGCATCGCGTCCGAGACGACTTCAAGGCGGCCGGCGAACGGGTTCACGTCGGCCTGCTTCGTGTAGATCACGTTGCCTGCGGTCACGAACGCCTCGGCCTTGGTCGCCAGTGCGGCGGGCACAATCAGAAAGCGCGGGGCGATATTGAGCGGCGTCGCGCCATCCAGGCCCTTTTGCGCCATCATGGCCGCACGCCCAGCGCCCACGGCGTCCACGCCGATTGTGCTGCCGCTCCCGGCGAGGTTGCCATGAGTGGCGTGGAACAGAGCCACTCCGTCGCTCATCGTCGGGTTGGTCGTCACGATGGCGTAGACGGTCCTGTTTTCGAGTACGGCGGCCTGCACTCCGATGCCAGCAAAGAGCTGATTGATGGCCCCGAGGTCATCATTGATGATCATTTCGCGCGTGATCACCACGCCCCGGGCATACGTCGCGATGGCATATTGCTCTTTGCTCTCTGCGACGGATCCGAAACGGATGGCTCCGCCCTCGGCCAATTGTTCGAAAGACGGAAACTCGCCGATACGCACCCGGTAGATGGTTTTGAAGTCCGGCGCGGTCGACTGGCGGCACCATCGCCGGTAGCTGGGCGATGCGTATTGGTAGGCGTCCAGTAGCGTCTGGTTGGCCACATTGGCCAGCACGTTCGGGAAGTCGGATGTACTGAGAGCCAGCCGGACCATTTCGTGCGGAGAAGTCGGCCTCCGCATGCCGGCAAGCCGCACGCACTCCTCGGCCATGCGAGACAGACGCATGCCGCGCCATTCGTTGCCGGGATCGTCCTCATATTTCGACGGATTGATCTGCCGCATCAGGCATGCCGTCATCGCATCGATGCGCTTATCCACGGCGTCGTGGGTGATCTGGGCCACCTGAGAACGAGTGGGCGTCCGCTCATAGCGCGCGGCCAGCTCCTCAAAGATGGCCGCACGGGCCTCATCGAGGCTTGCGGCGCGCTGGCACAGCTCCTCGCCAAAGCTCTCCTCGAGTCCTGCCGCACGCACTGCCTTGCGGATTTTCACGTGCTCTTCTGCGATCTGCGCCCGCAACGCTGCCATGTCCACCGTTTCGCGGGCCTCCTTCTGGCCCGCATGAATCGTCTCCTGCATGTCCACCTCCTTGGGTTGGCTGCGGGCGTCAGCCCGCGTGAAATGTGACAACACTGTCGCCTTGGCGTCGGCCGGCACCGGAACCATTGAGATCTCCATGGGTTCCCAGTCGTCCGCCAGCCACGTGCCGTCAGGCTGCTTCGACCGTTTGTAAATCAGCGCCCCGATTGATACGTTGCGAACGATGCCGGCCAGGATGTCGCGCCAAATCGGCTCGACATCGTCGCGCTCGCTGAATCGCAGCCGCGCCAGCAGCTGCCCACTCTGGACCCATGCGCGTTCGACCACGCCAATCTGGTCGCGGATCGAGAAATTGGCATGGGAGTCCAGAACAGGAGCGCCGACCATTCGCCCGAGTCGTACCTGTCCGTCCTCGAGTCCCAAGCGCAGCTGGTACAGTTCGCCCGTCCATGGGTCCAGCCGTTGGACTGCTTCACCGCTGTAGGCCACGACCGTTACCGTCCTGGTGGCAGCGTCAGCGGTCTCGGGCGGGGCAACTGCGGCCAGAGCCAGGTGTTCTTGATTCGGCTGAGGTCTGTGATCTTCGAGTGCGACAGTCACGGACTCCAGTCGCGACGACGCCGTCTGATTCGATGCAGTGTCCATCAATCCTCCTTCTGCTGGGTTCCGCTTTGCGTGACGCGACGCGGATCGCAATCGAGAACCACGCCGGCCTCATCCCATGCCTGGTTGGTGGCAGCGATCTCGGCCAACTGCTCGTCCGGGTCGTAGCCCATCTCGCTCACAGCCTCTCGCCATGTCAACAGCCCACTCCGAATGTGCGCTGTAACGGCAGCGCTCTCCTTCAGTGGATCAACCCACTCCCACTTCGGCGGCGTCCAGGTCACCGGCACACGTTCCTCGACGCCCAGATCGCGCGTGAATCGGTTCCAGACCGGCTGGCACAGCTGCGGGATCAGCACCTGCCAGCGGAATTGCTCGATCATGCGCCGGAATTCCAACAGCCCTGCCCGGATCGAGGAGTAATTCGTCTGGCTGAGGTCACCTGTCAGGATTTCGTATGGCGTCGAGAGCCCGGTAGCGATCGCCCGCAACTGGTGGCGGACGTAGTCAGCATACCCGGCGTTCGGCTGGGGAGTTGCGAATCGCACGTCCTCGGCATCAGAGAGGTACGTGATCATCCCCGGCTCGAACTGCTCTATACGCTGACCGCTTGTGCCGTCTGTGCGGGTCGCGCCAAGCGTGCGGGCCGGGTCCCCGCCGACCACGAAGGCCGAGAAGCAGGCCTCGATCTTTTTGCGGACAAGCTCAGCCTCCTCGTACTCATCGAGGTCTCGCATGCGCATGATCACAGGAGCCAGCCATGGCACGCCTCGCTCCTGCCCCGGGCGATCCTTTCGGTAGATATGCAGCACCTCCGATGCTGGTACAAACGAGCTTGTGAGGCCTGAAGACGGAGCAAAGCGCTCCCCTGGATGAGATTGGTAGAGCCAATAACCAACTCGCCGGCCGATGAGGTCATATTGGATGCCGCTGATGGCATATCCATTGTCGGTAGGCCCGGTCTTCGACGCGTCGAGGTAATCCGGCTCGAGCACCTGTAACTGCAAGGGCGGCCAGATGCCATCCTCTCTGCGTCGCGGCCGGAATCTGACCAGGCACTCTCCCGACTCGACCACTGCCCGGGCGACCAATGTCTGGATGCCATACCAGTCGAGCGTTCCATCGGCATCGCATACCTCGATCCAGCTACGCCAGGCCTCTGCCACCTCGCGCGCCGGTGTGCGGGCCACGATGCCTGTGCCTACGGCGTTGTGTGAGATCGCCGCCACCACCCTGGCAGCATGGGCATTGTTCCGGACCAGGTCACGGCTCCGATTGCGCAGCCTGTCCGCGGCCCCAGCGATTTCCGCATTCGGACCTGTGCCCGGCGCCAGCCATCCTGAGGTGCGTCTCGTCGACCTGGCCGCCTCGTAGGCGAAGCGCTCTGCGGCCTGCATGCTCATCCTGGCATGCACTCGCCGATAGGCGCGCGCTGGGGCAAACCAGCCGATCACTTTGTCCAGCCAGTTCATCCTTTACGGAACTCCGCGTAACTGACTGACCTCTGCGACGACTGAGTCAGCCTCTGAATTTCCTGATCGATCGCAGCAAGCGCGCGCTGAGCATCGGCGTACTGGATGCTTCGGTCGCCGAATTGGACGCGCATGATGCCGATGCTTGCGAGGATCTCCTCCCGTTTCGTACGCAACTCCTCGATGGTCATCGTCTGAGCCACCCCTTCGACCTGTCGCCGAGCCACGTGCCGACCGGCACACTCTCCTGCGGCCGAGAGCTCGCCAGCAGGGATAGCCTCTCAGCCTCGCGGTCTGGGTGCACTCCCTGATGCATCAGGCCGTGCAGAGCAGCATAGGCGTAGACCGCGCAGTCCAAGGCCTCGGCCCGGCGTCCCTTGCGCCGCTCCCACACCCTGACTGGCCGGCCGCGGCTGTAGGTAGTCTTCACGAACTCTGCATTGATCTGCTCGAAATACTCGCGGTCGACCGTGACTGGAAAGTGCATCGCCCCTTGTCCCTGCTGCGTCCTCAGCCGCCCAGTGATCGTCGCCTTGAGGGAATCGACGCCAATCACATACATCCGCCCTCGCGGTGCCCGGCTCTGCCGGCGAGGCCATGGCGGCACGGCGCCGGCCGCGCCTTTGACCGCCCAGATCCTGCGGCCAGCGCGGGCATCGCAGAACCGAGTCACGACTGCCGTCGCGTACCCGGCATCGACCGCCGCCGCTGCGACGTGCAGCGCGCCAGCCCTCGGGTGCTGCCACGGCTGCGCCAGGTAGCGGTCGAGTTCGAGCCAAGGTCCCTGATCCGTCCCTAGCGTCGGATCGCCGGGCAGGATGCGGTGCTCGATCAGCCAGGATTCCTCGCCTCGGCCCCAGCCCCACACAGAGCATTCCAGCCGGTCGTCCTGGACATCGACACCAGCGGTCAGCAGTGCCACACCATCCGGCAGCTGTGGCCCATAGTTCTCCCGGCGCGCCAGAAGCTCGTCCTCGCTGACCTGTCCGACGACCTGGTCATCCCACAGCTCGGCCAGCGATGTGTTCACGAAAGCTCTGAGCCGCTCGACATTGCCCTGCGCCGTCATCCACTCCGCAGCCAGCTCGCCCCAGGAGCGCCATGGCGAATAGAGTTCGCTGAGATGGAAGCCCGCGACCGACACATCTGGATTGCCTGGCTCCCACCGGCCACGAGCGATCATGCGCGCCTTCTGGCTGTGGTGAATCAGGCTCTCGCAGCTGGCGCACCGGTATCGGGCCTCCTGCGGGTGGCCGTCAGGCCACTCCACCCGTCCCCAGATCAGTCGCTGGTACTGTCCGCAGTGCGGGCACGGCACATGATATTCGCGCTGGTCGCTCTCGAGCCACGCCTGCTCGATCCGCGATGCCCCGCGCGTGGTCGGAGAGCTGACCATGACGATCTTGCGGTTCCAAAACGTCCTGGTCCGTGCTATGGCCAGCGTCGCTGGGTCTCCTTCTGCGCCGGCCGATGCCTCCCACCGGTCAATTTCGTCCATCAGCAGGTAGCGGATCGGTCTGGACGCCAGGCCGGCCGGCGAATTGCTGCCGACGATCGTCAGATGCCCGCCCGTGAAGCGCCTGTGAAAAATCGTGCTACCGGCGTCGCGCGCCTTCGGATCAGCCACTAGCCCACGCAGGATCTCCATATCGCGGATCATGGGCGAGATCCGGTCCTTTGAAAACGCCTCGGCCATGGACAGCGTCGGCTGGACCACGAGGATCGGCCCTGGCTGGCAGGCGATGATGTATGCGATCAACGTCAGCAGCATCTCAGTCTTTCCGAGCTGGCTTCCCCACACGAGCACGACTCGCTCGTGCCGGCTGTGCGGGCTCAGTGCGTCCAGCACGTCCCGCTGGTATGGGAGCGTTGTCCAAGCCCCTGGCGCGGCGCTGGCCTCGCTGGATAGCCGCCTGTACCTGTCCGCCCACCGCGACAGACTCACCCGCTCGGGCGGTCGCAACGACTGAGCCACGATCGGCAGCAGGCTCGCCGCCGGCGGCAGCGATTCGAGCGCCGAGCGTCCTGAGCACATGGTCACAGACATCCGCCAGCACTGCCCTGGCCTCCGCGGCGTCCCTCACTCCCGCCAACTGCGGTGCCGCAGCATCCGGGATGCGGAGCACTGCATCCCGAATCATGGCCGAGGCCTCCGCCCATGTCCTCTCCACGTCGTCCCGCCGCAGCAGCAGTCCCTGCCGCTCAGCCAGCTCCAGCTCGCGCAGTCCGGCGAGTGCCACCTCCTTCCGGCGCCGGGCTTCGTTGGCAC
Source organism: Bryobacteraceae bacterium (assembly GCA_026002855.1). Lineage (NCBI taxonomy): Bacteria > Pseudomonadati > Acidobacteriota > Terriglobia > Bryobacterales > Bryobacteraceae > Bryobacteraceae bacterium. The sequence continues at coordinate 2,114,188 of BPGD01000001.1, read as the reverse complement.
TGACCTTCGCCTCCAGGTCTGCCTTTGAGAATCTCGGCAATTCCGCCTATGTCCCTCACTTTTTGGGACTTGCAGCTAGATCGATCGTGCAATCCGATCTACCCGCCCGGGCCGGCCTCTGGGAAGGACCCGGTTCGAATGCACGATGTCATGACGGCCAAAAAAATGGGGCGGAGCTCGTTGCCCCGCCCCAGCCGCCGCAGAGTCCACACACGGCCAGTCGAGAGGCACTCAGAGAAGGAGTATCGTTGGCCCATATATGCCGTCGGCCGCACCGGGCACTCGAGACCGTCTCGCGGATACAGGTAGGCCCGCACAGGAGTTCCGTCGCGTCTGCGCACGATGCGCGATAGCCGTCCAGCGGCGTCCAGGCGCTCGATGTCGTGCCGGCTGATGATGTCTACCCGCCGGCCATCTGCTGCATAGAGCTGGACTGACACGTCATCCTCAGATGCGGCGGCTGGTCGGAGCCAGCCGCCGACAGCTGCGGGGTATTCGCCCTCGCAGGCCGTGCGCCCCGGCGCCCGATGGAGTCCTCGCACACAGAATGCAGTGATTGTGTTCCTATGTCAAAAACGCTCCAAACGCTCCAAACGCTCCAATATGCGTTCGATAGACAGGCGCGAGACGCGGATGTGAGACGAATCGTCAAACCGCCTCCACTCCAGCCTGCCGGACCTGCACCAGCGTCGGACTGTCTGTCGGCTCACACCGAGCAGCTTGGCAGCTTGGCCGGTCGTGATCCAGTGCTCATGGCGGATCGATTCCACGGTGGCCGACATCACCAGCGTCCTCCAGCGGCAGCGCCGCAGACGTCGGCCTGCATCTTCGGCCCAGCTCTGATGCATGACTCGGCCATATGCGCAAACCAGCCCCACGACTGCACTGACTCAGGGCGCTTCCCGCGGCGCCTCAGCTCAAGGAGCCAGTCGCGCAAGCGGTCCAGGCTCATGCCATGAGCCACCAGCAGACGACGGCACAGATCGTCGTCTGGCGGCCCGAGCCGGCCGGCCTGCCCATCGACCCACTCGGTGAGCATCTGGCGGGCGATCTGGAGCGCGTAGTCGCCGAGTCTCTGCATGCCAGTATCAGCCGTGCTTATTTTGCGCACAATTCGCTCGTGAGCGATCGGAATGGGCTGCTGGCTGGTAGACCTATGCCATGCCTCTACCGGCTCGTCCTGGGCCAATCCAGCGCCAGCGTCAGGCCGTCCTGCGGCAGAGTGAGAGTACATTTCGGGCTGGATTTGTTTCAGCGGCGCTCCATCGTCCGGAGCCTGACGTGCGTCTGCCGGATGAGGCAAGATTTCCACAGGGTTTTCCACAGGCGTGAGCGGCGGCGGCGCTCCGTCGTGGGGGGTAAGGGGGGTGTTGGGAGTTACCGATACGCCGCTTACACGGTCTTGGGTCTTGGGTCTTGGGTCTTGGGTAGTGCGCTCGTCGTGCGCTTGCTGTGCGCTCACTGTGCGCACACTGTGCGCACATTCGGCGCTTGGCGTGCGCTCACTGTGCGCACGCGGAGCGCTCGGTGTCGGCACTTTATGCGCACATTCTGCGCTCGGTGTGCGCTCGGAGTGCGCACGACGTGCTCCTCGCGGTTTGTCCGGGTCAGGTGGCGTGTGCTCAGTAAGCGCTCGCTGTGCGCGAGGCAGCCTGGTAGCTCTCGGCAGACGCCCATCAGCGAAGCAGAGGCCGGATCGCGCCAGGCGCATGTGGACATGGTCTGCGCAATGGTCCGCCCAGTCATGGATCAGATAGGTGCCGTCCTCGGACCGGTCAAGCCAACCAGTATCCACAAGAGCCGCAACCAGTTGCTTTGCTTCGCCCCGCCACCCGACCATGTCGGCGATGTCAGCCTCATCGCATCCGCGCAGTGCTCCATCGTGATAGTGCTCCTCGGCCGAACACCAAAGCACTTCAAGGATGCCGGCGGCCTCATAGATGGCGAGCCCGAGCGCTCTCATCAGACGCCGAAGCTTGGGGTGAGATAGCGCCTGCCGTTTCATGAGACAGCCTCCATCAACGCCTCGCGGCATGCGCCACAGATGGCAGCTCCATTTGGCAGCCGCCGGCATGGCTGGCCGCAGAAATCGCATGCGCAGACCGTAGCAATCGCCGTAGCACCGTCTGATAAACTCCCTGTTGTGAGCGCATGCGAAAGGTCTGCAAAACCTTTATTCGCGGGTTCGAATCCCGCCCGCGCCTCCAGCTTTCACGCCTCCCCCGCTTCCCCCTGCTCTCTGCATCGCTCCTCCACCGGCCGGACGCTGTCATTGCGGGAATCCCATGCACACTGCGCCGCTGCCTGACGCGCTGCTTAAGTCGATCCTCGACGCCGCCTCCGAATTCACCACCGCCGAACTGGCCGCCGCCGCATCCCGCATCTCGGACGCCTACCGGCGCGGACTCCCGCCCCGGCTCGATACGCCGGTGGAGCGCGCCGCCTACCTGGTCACGCGTCTTCCGGCCACCTACGCCGCCCTGCGGCGCGCTGCCGCCGAGCTGCCCTTCCAGCCTGACTCCTGGCTGGATCTCGGCGCCGGCGCGGGCGCCGCCGCCTGGGTGGCACCCTGCCCGGTGACGCTCGTCGACCAGAACCAGGGCTGGCCGGACTTCCGGCCCGTCCGGCGCATCCACGCCGACCTGGCGCGGCTGCCGGATCTCGAGCCCCACGACGTCGTCAGCATCGCCTATGCGCTCAACGAGCTCACGCCCGCCCCGCGCCGCTGGCTGCTGGACGAGGCCTGGCGGCTCGCCCGCCGGGCGCTGATTCTCGTCGAACCCGGAACGCCCGCCGGCTTCGCCATCGTGCTGGCTGCGCGCACCCAGCTCATCGAGGCCGGCGCCCGCATCCATGCGCCCTGCCCCCACACGAACCCCTGCCCGCTCGAAGGCGCCGACTGGTGCCACTTCGCCGTCCGCGTCGAACGCACGCGGCTCCACCGGCAACTGAAGGGCGGCAGCCTCGGCTACGAGGACGAAAAATTCTCCTACCTCGCCGCCTTGCGTGAGGGCGCCGATCCGGCCCAGGGCCGCATCCTCCGCCACCCGGAGGTCCAGCCGAACCTCATCCGGCTCACCGTCTGTGGCCGGGAAGGCATCGCCACAGAAACCGTCACCCGCCGCGATCCCCGCTGGCGCGCCGCACGAAAAGCTTCCTGGGGAGACCGCTGGCCCCCTGACGCGCCTCCATCTGCTCCTGAAGAGTGAGACCCTCCCTATGCGGCCCGCGCTGATCTGCCTGCTCGCCTGCGTCGCGGCTCCCTCATGCGCCGCCGACCTCTCTACCCTCATCCGCGCCGTCGAGCAGCGCTACAATCGCGCCATCACCCTCGAAGCCGACTTCGAACAGCGCCATCTCGTCCAGGGCCGCCCGCGCCGCATCGAGACGGGCCATCTCACCCTCCGCAAGCCCGGCCGCATGCGCTGGGACTACACACATCCCGCCGGCAAGCTGTTCGTCTCTGATGGCCGCTGGGTCTGGCTCTATTCGCCGGGCGCCCAACAGGTGGAGCGCGTGCGCCTGAAAGAAACGGATGACTTCCGCGCGCCGCTCGCCTTCCTGCTCGGACGGCTCGATTTCCGCCGCGCCTTCGGCACGCTCGAACTCTCCGGCACGCCGGAGGCCCCACAACTGGGCGCCTGGCCGAAATCCGACCGCGCCCCGTTCACGCGCGTCGACTTCACCCTCGGCCCCAGCGGCGCCATCCGCCGCCTCGTCGTTCACTCACCCGACGGCACAGCCATGGAGTTCGTCTTTACCAATGAGCGCCTCAATCCACCGGTCACGGACTCCGCGTTCCGCTTCACCCCACCTCCTGGCCTGCCCGTGGTGGACTCCGGACAGTAGCCTTTGCATGGCTCGTGCCTGGTCCGCGCAACCCTTGCGTGGGCCGCAGCCGCACTCGAATCGCTAAGTCATTGAGAAACAGTCAAGTCAGCGCCTGGCAGGAGAGCTGCCTACAACATGGGCGAGGCGACATGGAGGCCTCACACGATGAAGAAGCTGGTTGCGACACTCACTTTCGCGATGTTCACGCTCATTCCGCTGACGGCTCAGTCCACCCCAGCGCCGAATCCGAATCCGAATCCCGGTACCGGACTCGGGCAGAAAATCGGAAAGCGGCAGGGCAAGAAGCTCGGGCCGCAGGACGGCTCCGGTCCCATTCATACCCCCGGTACTGGCGGCGGCACGGGCAGGGGGCAGCGCGGCCCGCGCCGTTAACAACGTATACTTTGCCGGGCGGATTCTCTTCGTACTTCCATATCCGCCCGGCAAGTCCCGCCCATCCGCATGGTACCTTTCCACCGTGATTCTGGGACATCAGGCTGTAATGCTCCGTTGACCGCTCTCGGGAAAAGTACTTAGATGGTTGTTGGACAATCCCGTGAGCGAAAAACGCCGCTCCAGACGGTACGAACTTCGTCTGCCCGTCGAGATCATTCAGATCGGCGGGCAGCCCGTCAGTGTTTCTCTTCAGACCTTGAATATCAGCTCACGCGGCACCCTCATCGCCGACCCGGAGGAAAAGCTCCGCCGCGGGCAGTCCGTCGAATACCGGATTTACCTTCCCACCGCCTCCGAAGGGGCCAAGGTCTATGTCCACTGTCTCGGCGCGGTCGTCCGCCGGGACGCGACCCGCAAGGCCGCAGCCGTCACTCTCCAGCGGTACGAATTCATGCGCGCCTCCGTCCAGGCCGCCGCCGGCTAGCCCCAATTCCTCTCTCCTCCCTCGCGCACTACCCGCCGAACCCTTCCTTCCCTGAAGCCGCTACAATCCAGCTTGGGCCTGCGCTTGACCCTCGCACGGCCCTGCGCTACCCTTCCAAAGAAAAGGCGAAGACGAGTCCATGAACCTGAGTCTGGATTTCCCGGATCCACGCCGCGACGAGTCACTCGGCCTGTCCCGCCGTGCCGATCTTGATGCCGCCATCGCCCGCCTTCGCGCCTGGATGGAGGAGCCCAATTCGCCCATCCGCGCCATCCGTCATCAGCCGGCCCAGCCCGGCCGCTTCGAGCCGATCCCGGAAGCGGTCGCACCTGTCGTCCGCAAGGTCCTGGAAGAGCGCGGCATCCGCCAGCTCTACACGCACCAGGCGGCCGCCTTCCGCGCCCTCGCCGCCGGCAGCCACATTGCCGTGGTCACGCCCACCGCCAGCGGCAAGACGCTCTGCTACAACCTGCCGGTGCTGAACCGTCTGGTGGCCGATCCCGAAACCCGCGCCCTGTATCTCTTCCCCACCAAGGCCCTGTCCGAGGACCAGCTCCACGAGTTCCACTCCACCGTCGAAGCCATGGGCGCTGACATCCGCGCCTTCACCTACGACGGTGACACGCCGCAGGACGCCCGCCGCCAGATCCGCGAACGCGCCAACGTCGTCCTCACCAACCCGGACATGCTCCACTCGGGCATCCTGCCGCACCACACGAAATGGGCCAAGCTCTTTGAAAACCTCCGCTATGTCGTCATTGACGAACTGCACACCTACCGCGGCGTCTTTGGCAGCCACCTGGCCAACGTCATCCGGCGTCTGAAGCGGATCTGCGCCTTCTACGGCTCCTCGCCCCAGTTCATCTGCTGTTCGGCCACCATCGCCAACCCGGCCGAACTCGCCTCGGCGCTCACCGGCGAATCGTTTGTCCTCATCGATGACAACGGCGCCCCGTCCGGCGAAAAGTACTTCGTCTTCTACAATCCGCCCGTCGTCAATCGGCAGCTCGGCATCCGCCGCAGCTATCTGAACGAAACGCGCCGGCTCGCTGCCGAACTGGTCCAGCGCGGCCAGCAGACGCTCGTCTTCGCCAACAACCGGCTGGCCATGGAAGTCCTCGTCAAATACCTCAAGGACTCCTGCGCCCGTCCTCCCGCGCCGCCCGACATCGTGCGCGGTTACCGCGGCGGCTACCTGCCGCGGGAGCGCCGCGACATCGAACGCGGCCTCCGCGAGGGCGCCATCCGCTGCGTCGTCGCCACCAACGCCCTCGAGCTCGGCGTCGATATCGGCTCGCTCGACGTGGTCGTCCTTGCCGGATATCCCGGTTCCATCGCCAGCACGTGGCAGCGCGCCGGCCGCGCCGGCCGGCGCCTCGGCGTCTCGCTTGCGCTCATGATCGCCTCCAGCGCGCCCCTGGATCAATACATCGTCGAGCACCCGGAGTTCTTCTTCGAGAGCTCGCCCGAACACGCCCACGTCAACCCGGACAACCTCGAAATCCTCGTCAGCCACCTGAAATGCGCCGCCTTTGAGCTGCCCATCCGGGACGGCGAACGCTTCGGTCCCCACGAAACCGGCGAACTCTGCCAGTACTTGGCCGAACTCGGCGTCGTCCATCACTCCGCCGGCGCCTGGCACTGGGTGGCGGACTCCTATCCCGCCGACGCCATCAGCCTCCGTTCGGTCACCAGCGACAATTTCGTCGTCATCGACATCACCGGCGAGGAACGCGTCATCGGCGAGGTCGCCTTCCCGGCCGCGCTCACCGAGCTCCACGAAAAGGCCATCTACCTCCACGAGGCCCGCCAGTACCAGGTGGAGCGCATGGACTACGACGGCCGCAAGGCCTACGTCCGCCAGGTCGAGTGCGACTACTTCACTGACGCCATCGACTACACCCAGGTCAAAGTGCTCGAACAGGCCGCCTCGCGCCCTCTCGGCCCCGCCGAGGCCAGCCACGGCGATGTCCGCGTCAACCGCCAGATCGTCGGCTTCAAGAAGATCAGGTTCTACACCAACGAAAACGTCGGCGCGGGCGCCCTCTCATTGCCGGAACAGGAAATGCACACCACCAGCTTCTGGATTCATTTCCCGGCCGCTTTCTGGCAGCCCTTCGCGCATCTCTCGCCCGCCGAGCGCCTCAATGGACTCACCGGCCTGGGCCACGCCTTCCGCACCGTCGCCTCCCTGTTGCTGATGTGCGACCCGCGCGACCTCGGCGTCGCCATCACCGAAGAGATCGCGCCGCCGGTCGCCTGCTTCGAGCCCAATCTCCATCTCTACGACAATTACCCCGGCGGCATCGGCCAGAGCGGCCCGCTGTTCGAGATGGCTCCGCAACTGGTGGCCGGCGCGCGGGACCTCATCGCCGGCTGCGCCTGCGAGCAGGGCTGCCCCGCCTGCACCGGCCCGGCCGGCGAGACCGGCGCCCGAGCCAAACAGGCCGCGCTCGAAATCCTGGCCGCACTGGCCGCCGCGCCTCCGGAAAGCGTCACCGGTTCAGACGCCTCGCCCGCAGGCGCCTGAGGCCCCGCGCGCCTGCGCTATCCTTGTGGAAGATTCTTGCATCAGAACAAACGAGGCGTGCCATTGCTTACCCGCTCGGTCCATTGCCCGTGCCGGCCCGTCTCCGGCGGCCCCGCTGCCGCCAGGGCCCGCGTCCGTCCGCCCGCGCCCGCCCGCCTCTCTGAGGGAGGTCGCCGCTGATGGATCCCTCCATCGGCACGCCCCTGCTCTGGGCCGGCTTCCTCCTGCTCATCTTCGTCCTGCTCGCGCTCGACCTCGGCGTCTTTCACCGCCGCGCTCACGTCATCCATCCGCGCGAGGCGCTCCTCTGGTCCGTGTTCTGGATCTGTCTCGCGCTCATCTTCAATCTCGCCGTCTGGCACTGGTTCGGAAAAGCGCGCGCACTCGAATTTCTCACCGGATATCTGATTGAAAAGGCGCTTTCCGTCGACAATATCTTCGTTTTTGTCGTCATTTTTACCTATTTTGCCGTCCCGCCGGACCTCCACCACCGCGTCCTTTTCTGGGGCATTCTCGGCGCCATCATCCTCCGCGGCGTCTTCATCCTGGCCGGGGCCGCCATCATCCAGAAATTTCACTGGGCCATTTATGTCTTCGGCGCATTCCTCATCTTCACCGGCATTAAGCTCTTCCTCGACCGCGGCTCCGAGGTTCACCCCGAGCAGAACCCCGTCTACCGCCTCTTCCGCCGCTTTGTCCGCAGCACCAGCGGCTACCGCGGCCCCCGCTTCTTCGTCACCGAAAACGGCGTCCGCTACGCCACCCCGCTTCTGCTCGTCCTCGTCTGCATCGAGGCCACCGACGTCGTCTTCGCGCTCGACTCCATCCCGGCCATTTTTGCCGTCACCCGCGACCCATTCATCGTTTTTACGTCGAATATCTTTGCCATTCTCGGCCTGCGCGCCCTCTATTTTCTCCTCGCCGGCATCATTCCCAAATTCCGTTTCCTCCGCATCGGGCTCGCCGTCGTTCTTGTCTTTGTCGGCGTCAAGATGGTCATCGAGCACTGGGTGGAGATCCCGATCCTCGCTTCGCTCTTCTTCATTGCCGTTGTGCTCGCCATCTCGATCCTCTCCTCCTGGATCCTGCCGGCACCGGCCCCGGACGCCGAACCCGCCCTGCCGCCCGCCCCGAAAGACGAGTCCTGAATTTTCCTTTGTCCCGCGCCGTTCCTGTTAGGATGTGGGGCACGAGCCATGCGCACCTTTATCCTCTCCGCCCTTCTCGCCGCGCCCCTGGCGGCGCAGACCTGGACTCCTCTGTTCGATGGCAAGACCCTGAACGGCTGGGAGGTCTGCAACGGATACGCCACCTTCAACGTCGAGGACGGCGCCATCGTCGGCACCACCGCCGAAGGCAGCCCGAACAGCTTCCTGTGCACGAAACGCGAATTCGGCGACTTTATCCTCGAACTGGAAACAAAGACCGATCCCGAACTGAATTCCGGCATCCAGATCCGCTCCCACCGCTACCCGGACGAAGGCCCCATCCGGGTCTTCGAAAACGCGAAGTGGGTCTCGCGCAAGGTCCCAAAAGACCGCGTCTACGGCTACCAGGTGGAAATCTCGAATGAGAAATCCGGCACGAGCGGCGGCATCTATGACGAGGCCCGCCGCGGCTGGCTCCACAACATCGCCGCCGACCCCGCCGCATCGAAGGCCTTCCGTGACAACCAGTGGAACCACTACCGCATCGAGGCCCGCGGCGACACCATCCGCGTCTGGGTCAACGGCGTTCCCTGCGCCCATCTCACCGATCCGCTCGATCAGAGCGGCTTCATCGCCCTTCAGGTGCATGCCTATAAGGGGCCGCGGCCCGCGCAGGTGCGCTGGCGCAACATCCGCATCCAGGACCTCGGCCGCCACGGCTGGCGGCGCATCTGGGACGGCCGCACCTGGGCCGGCTGGAAACACAACGGCGCAGGCCTCGTGGAAATCGTCGAGGGCGCCTTCCGCCTCCGCTCGAAAGACGACGACCCGCGCATCGCCATGGTCCTGAGCGAACAGAGCTTCCGCGACCTCACCCTGCGGCTCAAATTCAGGATCCTCAAAGGCAACTCCGGCGTCTTCGTCCGCACCGACCCCGCAACGCTCGCCGCCTACGAGGTGGAAGTCGATGCCGAGGCGCGCACCGGCGGCTTCTGGGAAACCGGCCCCAACGGCCGCAAATGGGTCACCGGCCCCGAGGACAACGCCGTCGTCCACCCCGGTGAATGGAACGAGCTGACGGCTTCGCTCCACGGCCACCGCGTCGTCTTTCACATCAACGGAGTCAGAACCGTCGAGCTGCCCGACGATATCCAGGGGCGCCTCGAAGGCGTCATCGGCCTCCAGGCCCACGGCGCAAAACGGCCCACCGAGGTCTGGTTCAAAGACATCGAAGTCCTCGAGCCGCTCCGCTAGCCGGTCCTCCTCCCGCGCGTCCGTGACTCGGGTCGTCGACGCGCGCCCTGACGGCGGGGGACACTCGTCCTGACGCTCATTTCAAGGCGACAGGACCTGATTGTCTCCATGCGCAGCGCTCTCTTCCTGCTCTCCCTTGCCCCGTGGCTGTCTTACGGGGCCGACCCCTGCATCGACCGTCATAAACAGCGCACGCCCAACATCGTCAGCGACTGGCAGCTCAGCAAGCACAGCCAGAACGGCATCGCCTGCTCCACCTGTCACGGTGACAAACACACCTCGGCCGCCGATGTCTCCCGCGTCGAGATCCCCACTGCCGAGACCTGCCGCGCCTGCCACCCGGACCAGGTGCAGCAGTTCCTCAAGAGCAAGCATGCCGTCGCCTGGGCGGCCATGAAGGCCATGCCCATGGCGCACGCCCAGCCGGTAGCCATGATGAGAGGAATAAAAGGCTGCGGCGGCTGCCACAAGATCGGCATCATGAGCGAAAACGACCTGGCCGAAATCCAGCACATGGCCGCCGAACTCCGCGAGCGTGCCGCACGGCGCGCCGCTGAACGGCAAACGCCCCTCACCCGCAAGTCACGCTCTTCATCCGCGCTTCTGAGCCGCGACTGGAGCAACGCTGCCAGGGCCAGCGGAAAGATCCTCCGATGAAAATCGCCTCAGGCGGTGCGGCCTCTGAGCAGCAGACGAATGTCGCGCCACTGGTCGGAGTCCGCCGACTCCGCACATCCACCTCCGCCCCGGCCTTCGGCCCTCCACTCGCGGCTCTGAAGCTGGTGATTTCGGCCGAGCGGGAGCGGAATCGAGACCACGAAGTCCCGCCCCAGGCACGCCTGCCGAAGGCCGCCGTTGCCACTTGCCGAAACAAACAGCACGGCGCCCCGTCGGTTCGCCAGCCTCGGATTCACACACCAGGCCCGGCCGTCGTCCAATGGACATGCGGCATTCCGGGCGTTACCGTGCGAGAATGGCGGTACTCATGAAGGATTCCGCGAGCGCCAGTCGGCCGGAACCTTGCGAGGAAGAGCTGGCGCGGCGGGTGCTCGGCGGCGACCGGGCAGCGCTCGAGCAGCTCGTCGGGCGGTTGCAGGGCGATGTGTTCGGGCTCGCCCTGCGCATGTTGGGCCACCGCGAAGACGCCGAGGACGCGGCTCAGGAGATCCTGATCCGCATCATTACGCGGCTATCCCGGTTTGATTTCCGCAGCCGGCTCAGGACGTGGGCCTACCGAATCGCCGTGAATGCCGTCCTCGACTTCCGCAAGACGCCGTGGGAGAAGAGGAAGCGAAGCTTGGATGAGCTCGGCGAAGCCATTCTGGCCGGCCTCAGCGCGGAGGCGCCCGCCGAAACGGAGCGGTCCGCACTGATTGAAGAGGTGAAGTCCGCCTGTACGCTGGGCATGCTCCAGTGCCTGGATCGGGAGCACCGCATCGCATACGTCCTCGGCGAGATCATGGAAGTGCCCGGACCGGAGGCGGCGTCGATTCTGGGCATCGCGCCCGCACTGTTCCGCAAAAGGCTCCAGAAGGCGCGCGCCGGAATGCTCGCTTTTCTTCGCAGCCACTGCGGGCTGGTTTCGGACGCCGCTCCGTGCCAATGCAACCGGCAGATTCCGGCGGCAGTTCGGGCGGGCGTCGTGCGGATCGGCGGCAGCCAGCCGCCGGCCCCTGCGGCGTCCTTTGAGGAGATCCGTGCCCGGGTCAGGGAAGTGGAAGACGCGCGCCGCGCGCTGGCCCTGTACCGGGCCGCGGGGCCGCAGGGAGTGTCACCGGACTTCGCTCGGCGCCTGATTGCCGCCCTCGATCTTCGTCTCCACCAGCCGGGCCGCATCTAGCCCGGCCCCTCGCGCGCCCTGTTCACACGATGCGCCGGCGCATCGTCCAAAGGTCAGAAAGGAACCAATTTGGACGTGAACCGGCGCGAAATCTTTGGGGCCGCGCTCCTGGGCGGCATTCCACGCATGGTGGCGGGCCAGCCGGCCCAGTCCTTTGAGTTGTGGGTGCATCCTGCAAGAGGGGATGACGCCGGCCCGGGAACACGGCCGGCGCCGCTGAAAACCCTGGCCGAGGCCGCGCGCCGTGTGAACCGGAGTGAAGGAACGGGGCCCGCGACCATCTATCTTTCCGAGGGGATCCATTCGATCGGAGAAACGACCCTGCTCCGGCCCGAGCGGCGCCGATTCTCGAAAGACGCGCGTCTCACCATCCGCGCCGCAGTGCTCCCTGACGATCCGGAATGGGACACGGGGCGCATGCCCACACTCATTCACACAATGCCCCTGCCCGAGACGTGGAACGGGCGGCGCGACCCGGCGGGCGGCGCGGCCAACGGCATGCTGGTGGACACCAGCCACGTGACGATCCAGGGATTGAAGTTCCTGGGATATCCGCTGGTTGAGACGCCCAGGCCGGGGCTGATCCGGCGGCTCTACGCCATCAGCCGCCTGCGAGGAGACCTGGAGGATCTGGAAATCGCCCAATGCATGTTCCTCGGCGACGATCTCACCAACCCCCTGCACGTGGCTGTCATCGCGATGGGTGACAGCGTCAGGGTTCGTCACTGCGTCTTCCGCGGGTCGAAGATCACCGTTGTCTACTGGTCAGGCCACAGCCAGGGACACGAGATGACACACTGTTTCTGCGATAGCATCTATGGCAGCGCCGTCTGGACCTGCGGCGTTCAGGAGGACTTTGATTTCCGCAACAATGTCATCTCCAACTGCAACTACGTCTGGACATGGCAGCCGGCAAGCTGGGCGGCCGCGGTTCAGCAGGGGCGGAGACCCCCGGAAACGATCCGGTCGGAGGAGAGGATGTCCTACCGCGTCGTGAACTGCCATTTCGCCGCGAACCGGCGGCTGTTCGGCAGCGGCGTTGGCGCGCGGCAACAGTATGCGGATCTGGATCCGTCCTGGCTGAAGCTCGTTTCGACAAGGGTGGAAGACCAGCCCGTGCCCGTGGAGCGGGACCAGACGAAGCGCAACTGGCTTCACCCCGTGGAGGGGACGGAGGCGGCCCGGCTGGGCGCCGGGCTGTTCCTTCGTTCCGGAAAGGAATCGTCCGAACAGGAGAACAAAAGAACACGCAAGGAGAAAATCCGATGAAGAATGTGCTGGCTGCATCATTGTTTCTGCTGGGCGGCTGCGCGGCCGTCAGCGCCCAGAATCCGATGACGGAGGGGCAGAAATTCCTCCATGACATGGTGAAAAATAACATTCTCCGCTCGGCCGAAAAGATGCCGGAAGAAAATTACGCATTCCGGCCGACGCCGGAGGTGAGAAGTTTCGGACAGTTGTTGGGCCACATCGCCGACGCGCAATACCTGTTCTGTTCCGCCGTGCTCGGAAAGCCGACCCCGGCCCCGGGTGTCGAGAAAACAAAGACCTCAAAAGCCGATCTCATTGCGGCGCTGAAAGAAGCCTTTGCGTATTGCGACTCGGCCTACGCCGGCATGACGGACGCGAAGCTCGCCGAAACGGTGAAGTTCTTCGGCCGCGAGCAGGCGCGCGCCACCGTCCTCTCCTTCAACACGGCTCACAACAACGAGCATTACGGCAACATCGTCACTTATCTGCGGATGAAGGGCATCGTGCCCCCGTCGAGCGAACGGCGCTGAACCGGCCCGCAGTCTGGCACCTCGGCAGTCGCTCCGCCCCCCAAGGAACGGGAGCGCCCCCACCGGACACAAGGTCGTCCGGGCCATGGAGAAAAGGCCGGTTCTTCTTTCGTAATATAGGCCGAGGGGGATGCAACCCATGAGAAAGACTCTTTCCGCTTTTTGCTTTTTCCTGGCCGTGGCCGCAGCACAGGAGCCCGGCCTGCGGCGCCCTGCCACGGGCGGCGTGCAGCCTGGGGGCGGCGCCGCCGGCCAGGAGGCGATGGGCATCGAGAAGAAAGACATCCGCGCGATCATCGTCTATCCGGACGGTGTCTACGGGCCGGGCGAAGTGCAGCGCTTTGAGGCTACCGTCCGCGGCCTCGTGGACGCCATCGCCTCCGGCGCCAAGCTGACCAAGGCCGATGCAGCGCGCAGCGCCAATCCGTCCGCCGGGAACGCGCTCGCGCAGCAGATCTCGCAACAATTGAGGCCCGGCCATCGCATCTTCTATCTCGGGCTCACGGCCCTGCCCGCCTCGGCTGGAAACAAGCAGATCCCGTGCCCGCCGGAGAATTGCGGTTGCGATGAGACCGGCGGAATCAGTTGCAGTTGCGGGCTGATCAATAACGGCCTGGGGCCCTATTGCATGTGCCTGCTCTGCTATCCGCAAGGGCCGAAATTGACTCCTTTTCCAGAAGAGGAACCGGTGATGGACAGTCTCCACATCAAGGGCAGGATGCAGGGAGCAGCCGGCGGCAGTGGGCCGGACGGGCTGCTGGTCGTCGTCGTCACTCCACCGGACGCGCGGCGTGAGACGCGCCTCCGCCTGGCGCAATCGGCCATCGAATCCGTCAAGTCGGAGCCCTGGCCGGCACGGGTCGTCATCAAGATCAAGAGCTCACCGCAGTAACCGGCGACAGGCCTTGCAATTGAGGGGCCGCCCGCATGGCGGCCCCTTTTCTGTGTCTTGGCTTCGATCAATCCGGCCATTCGCCCAGTCCTGCGCCGGCACGCCCTTCCTCTTGCAGGTGACCGATACCTGCTATCTGGACATACAGGAGTTCGGCGTCATCCTGTATCCCAGCACGTTCAACCGCGTGTTCTTCGATCACAAGAGAACGGCGATGCATCTGATCCTGCGCCGTCGCCGCATCGCCACCAACGGCGATGTGCGGCTGCTGCGCACGCCGGAACCGCCGCCTCAGCGCCGAGGCGACCGCCGCGCCCGCCGGGCTTGCGAAAGCCGTGCTGAAACTATCCTGACGTTGAGAGCGTGGCCGCAGGCGCGGCCGCGTTCGACCCGGCTCAGCCGCGCATCAGGGGCCTGACCCGGGAATGGAGCACAGCGGAGGTCCCAGCGCATAGAATGGCGGGCATGGATCGGCGATCCTTTCTGGGGGCGGCCGCGGCGGCCGCCGCAGGAGCGCCCGTCCGGAAGGACGGGCGGCCCGACATCGTCGTGATTCTGGCCGACGATCTCGGCTACTCCGACGTCGCCTGCTACGGCGGTGAAATCGAGACCCCAAACATCGACCGGCTGGCGCGCTACGGCGTGCGGTTCTCACAGTTCTACTCGGCGGCCCGCTGCTGTCCAACCCGCGCGGCGCTGCTCACCGGCCTGTATCCGCACCAGGCGGGAGTCGGCCATATGGTAGAGGACCGCGGGCTGCCCGGCTACCGCGGGTTCCTCAACCGCAGCAGCGTCACTCTGGCCGAAGTCCTGAAAACGGCCGGCTACACGACGCTGATGTCCGGCAAGTGGCACGTGGGCGAGCGCCGGCCACACTGGCCGTGCGACCGCGGCTTCGACCGCTACTTTGGCCTGATCAGCGGCGCCTCCAGCTACTTCCGGCTCGACCCCGGCCGCACGATGGCCATCGACGACCGGCCTTACACGCCGCCTGAACAGGGCTTCTACATGACGGACGCCATCACCGCGCACGCCATCGAAATGGTGCGCGTGGCGGCCGCCCGGCCGCGCCCGTTTTTCCTCTACCTCGCCTACACCGCGCCTCACTGGCCGTTGCACGCCCTGCCGCCGGAGATCGAAAAATACCGCGGGAAATTTCTCAAGGGCTGGGACCGCCTCCGCGCCGAACGCTACGAGCGCATGGTGGCCATGGGCCTCATCGACCGCCAGTGGTCTCTTTCACCGCGTGATCCCGGCGTGCCGGCGTGGGACTCGCTCAGCCAGCGCGAGAAGGAGGCCTGGGACCTGCGCATGGCGGTCTACGCGGCGCAGGTCGACCGCATGGACCAGGGCATCGGCCGCGTCATCCGCGAGATCGAAAAGACCGGGCGGCTCGACAACACCTTCGTGCTCTTCCTGTCAGACAACGGCGGCTGTGCGGAGGAAAACATCGGCGGCGGCATGGAGAAGAAGGCGCCAAACCCGGCACCCGGAGGGCCGGACTCCTACACGTCCTACCGGCGCCCCTGGGCGCAGCTCTCCAATACGCCTTTTCGCCTCTACAAGCAGTACGTGCACGAAGGCGGCATCGCGACTCCGGCCATCGCCACCTGGCCGGCGCGGATCCGGCAACCCGGCACGGTCACGCACGAAGTGGGCCACGTCATCGACGTGATGCCGACCGTGCTCCGCATCAGCGGCGCCAGGTATCCGGACGAAAATCAGGGCACGCCCACCCTGCCCCCGGAGGGCGTGCCGCTGACCACCTGCGTCGTGCATGGCGGCGGGCTGCCGCGCAATGCGCCGGGCCTTTTCTGGGAGCATCAGGGGCACCGGGCGTTCCGGCAGGGCAACTGGAAACTGGTGGCGCTGCGCGGAGGCGCCTGGGAGCTCTACAACCTGGCCGAAGACCGCACGGAGCTGAACGATCTGGCCCGGCGCGACCCGAAGCGCGTCGAGCACATGGCGGCGGAGTGGGCCCGCTGGGCGGCGCGCTGCGGCGTCGTCGACTACGACCGGCTGCCCCCGCCCGTGCCGGCGCGAGATTGACGGCTCCACGGACACTCGCCCGGGCAGACCTGCCCCATATCTGAACTCCGCCCAGGCGTGGCCCGGGCCTGCGCGGCCGGCTCCCATGGAGCCGAGTGGACGTCGCCTTTCAGGCATCTGCCAACACACGGCAAAGACACCTGAACTCACACTTCAGAGGCGAAATCGCAGGGGTGGATGTTCGGCCGACGGGAGAGACTGGAGCGGGAGACGGGACTCGAACCCGCGACGTTCAGCTTGGGAAGCTGACATTCTACCACTGAATTACTCCCGCTCGACGGGAACAGTGGTCACCCATTATTTTACACAAACCGCGCCGGAGTGGAAGGCCTTTCGGCGGGCGGGCCGCCCCCAAGCGGAACGCCGGCACATGCACCGGCGGCAGGGCCCGCGGGGAACGAGTCGACGTGCCGGATCATACAGGGCTCCGCGTCGTGCCTCTGCGTCTTCCAGGCCTCAGCGGCCTCCGGCACCGACAATCCGGCCTGGCTCACTGGCGCAGCGCCGCCAGTTGCCTGCGCGCCTCCAGCAGATATGGATCCAGCTCAAGCGCCCGCGCCAGTTCCGCCTGTGCGGCGTCGCGCCGGCCCAGCCCGAGCTGCGCCAGCCCCGCCGCCAGATGCGCGGCCGCCTCCCTCGCCCACGGGGGACGGCCCTCGCCGAACTTCGCGAAAAAGGCGCTCTCCCGCCGCGCCTCGATCCCCTTCTGCGCCGCCTCCAGCAGCGCACGATAGAGCTGCTGCGCACGCGCCGGCTGGCCCAGCTTCTCAAGCGACCGCGCCTGATAGTACAGCAGCACGGCGCTCGACTCGACACTCGGATGCGGCTCTTCGTCCGTGCCCGGCAGGGCGCCGGCGGACTCGCGCCACGCCTTAGCGGCTTCGTCGCGCTGCCCCATCGCCTCCCAGGCCAGGCCAGCGTAGTAATACGCCTCGGGAAGACGCGAACCGCGGTAGCCGCGCGTCACCTCCAGGTTTTCCGGATATTCGACCGATGCCAGGTAATCTTTCAGCGCGCCCGCGAAGTCTCTGGCGGCCATGCGGCGGTGGCCGCGCTCGAGCAGGGCATCGGTCCAGGCGTCCTGAAGATTGAAGCGCGCCCCGCCTTCCCAGAGGTGGAAGTGACGCTTCTGCATGATCGCAATCGCCTCCTCCTCGCGGCCGACCAGCACGAGCAGAGAAACCAGGCGGCTCATCGCGTCGTCGCGCTTTTCCGCCGTGGCGCGGTATTTTTCGAACAATGCCAGCCTCTTTTCCAGGGGAACGCGGGTAAATTCATACAGCCTGTCCAGCTCGAACAGATACAAAGCATCGTCATTTTTCAGGGAAATGGCTCTTTCCAGCGCCGAAGTCGCTTCCGGCACGCCCTCCGGCTGGCGCGAATACGCCACGGCAAGGTTGCGCCAGGCGATGGCAAAGGACGGGTCGAGTTCGACCGTTTTCTGCCACTGCCGGACCGCTTCGTCCGGCTGACGGTCATACAGCAGCAGGCCCAGATAGTACGGGGGCAGCGGGTCTTTCGGATTGGCCCGCATCGCGGCGCGGAAAACCTCCGCCATTTCCATCTGGAACGGAAACACCCAGTCGTGCGGCAGCGACGTGGCGCGCCGGTAATGGGCCGCGGCCGTGGCAGCCTGGCCCATGCGTTCCATCAGCCAGCCGCGGAGGAAAATGGCCAGGACGTTGGACTGCGGCATCCGGTCGAGCGCCCAGTTGGCCTCCAGATATAGGCCCGCCTGAAGGCATTCGAGCGCGAGCTCCAGGCCTTCGGCCGGCTGCTCGCGGAAGATGCGGGCCAGCTCGGCGCCGTCGCGGGCAGCTCGGGGGTCGATGGGATCGATCTCGCGGATGCGCTGGCGCAATGCGGCCGCCTCGCCCCCACGGCCCTGGCGCTCGAGCAGCACGGACTTCAGAAACAGCGCCGGCGTGTGCCGGACGTTGGTCTCCAGCGCGCGGTCGCAGTAGGAAATGGCTTCCAGCAACTCTCCCCGCGCGGCCCGGATCTGGGCGATGCGGTAATGCGCGGCCGCCTTCCAGGCGTGGTTCCAGGCAGCTCGCTGAAACCAGCTCTCCGCCTCGTCGGGCCGGCCCTGGAGTTGCAGCGCGAGGCCCAGATAGTACAGCGCGTCGCCATCCTTGGGACGCGTATAGTTCGTGGTGAGACGCGCCACGGCGCGCCGCAGCAGCCGCTCGGCGTCGGCGAAGCGGCCGCGCCGGATATACAGAACCGCCAGCGCGGTGTTGTTACGCACGTCGTCCGGGTCCCGCCGCAGCGCCTCTTCGTAATACGGGTCGGGCTCCAGCGCGGGGTTGTGGAATTGCTCCAGCCGCAGTCCGGTCAGATAAAGCTCCTCCGTCGTGGGCACGTCCTTTGGCGGGCGCGGCGGCACGACCGGCGCGGGCAGCGGGTCTTTTTTGCGCGGCGTCGTTTCCTCCGGCGGACGCCACGCCACCAGCACACGGCCGCCGGTGTCGCGCAGCGTGACGGCAATCTCATGCGGCCGCGCGCCGGCCGGCAGCGAGACCGTCTCGAGGAGCGGATGCGCCGGGTCGAGATCGGCGCGGCGCTGCCAGAGCGCCTTGCCATTCAGTTCGAGCGAAGCCTCCAGCCCCTGCATGGGACGCGTGACGAAAAACCCGGCCACCGCCTTTCCCTCCTGGATGTCCAGATTGACCGCCGCCTCGCGCGTGGCGTTCTTCACCCCGCCGATCGTGTGAAACGGATACCAATATTGGGTGATGCTTTTGACTTCATACGGCTGAAGCCAGGAATAGTCCGGCTGGTTGTCACTCCAGGCGCCCACCATGAGCTCCAGATACGGGCCGTCGGTATCGGAGAGAATCCTGTCCCAGAGCCTGCCGGACGGGCCCGCGCCCCAGGTGAAGAATTTCTTCCCAGGAACTTCGTGGTGGTCAGCCACATGAAGCGTGCCCGCCTGGCGGCCGTGGTCGTAGCCCGCCAGCCAGTCGTCAGTGTCGTTCCAGGCGAACATGGAAATGGGACTGGGGTGGTTCTTCCACCAGGAGACGTCGACGCCTCGGGTGAAATCCACCCCTCCGTACACCGTGTCCGCCACCGGCCAGCGGGCAAATTCACGCTTGGCATGCTGGGTGACGAATTTCGTGGAAGGCGGACAAATCACCTGGTAATTTTCGTTCGTGTGAACGGCCACGTTGGCAAAATACAGAAGCGAATTCTGGACCGGCGCCGTATTGAGCGCCACCACCCGGGCCTCGAGAACGGAGGAGCCGGGCCGAAGGGTCAGTGTCACCGCCCAGCGCATTCGGTCGCGCAGCTCCAGCTCGCCCACGCTCACTGACCTTGAACCATCCTTGTGCTCCTGCGTCCGGTAAAGCACCGGCATGAAAGACGTCGCGCGGTGGTGATGCGGGATGTTCCATTCCACGCCGCCGGAAATCCACGCTCCGAGCATGCCGATGAGGGCCGGTTTGATGACGGACTGCTTGTAGAAGAAGTTGTAGCCGTTGGTCTTGTCCACCGCCTCGAAAATCCGGCCGCCCAATTCCGGCAGAATGCACACTTTCAGATATTCATTTTCGAGGCACACCTGGCGGTATTGGACGTCGCGCTTTTCATCCGTCAGATGATCCTGCATCGGGTACGGGTAGACCATGCCCTTCGCGCCCTGATAGACGCGGCCCGTATAGAAAAACGGGTTTTTCTCGGGCGGGCCGGCGACATAGGTGGGAATGGTGACCGTGCCTTCCGTCAGCCGGACCTGTGCGGAGAGCAGGCCCGGAAGAACGGTGAGAGTCAGCAGGCGGAGCGTCATCGGTGGAAACCTCGATGGCAGTATATCCCTGCGGCTGGCGCGGTGACCGTTCTTGGGGTTCCCCACGATACGCCGCTGAATGGGGTGCCTCCGCTGCCGGTTCGTCTTGCGGGGCCACGGCCGGAGATTGGCCCCGGGCGCGGGTGAGCCCAAAGTGTTCCTGTTGGAGCGCCGGCCCGGGTGGGTGTCCCATAACCATTTCAACCGGCACGGCAGGAACTCCAGACACGCCAGGCGAGGACGTCCCGTGGAAGAATCAGGGCAGCGGGTGCAGCCCCTCCCAGCGAACCACCCAGCGGCCGTCCTTGGGAAAGCCAGGGGCCGGGTCGTTCGGCGCGCCGTCCCAGCCGGCGGCCATCATGGCCACGGCGGCCAGCAGCCCGCCATTGCCGGGCAGGTAAATGGTGAGCCCCGGACGCTGGTAGTTGTGCCCGTTCGACAGGTAGCGGTTCTTGGGCGTGTCCATCAGCAGCAGATCTACCGCCAGCGACGGCTCGCCCACGCGGGCGGCCGTCATCGCCGCCAGCGGATAGTCCCAGCCCCAGGTCTGGTCCCATTGCCACGTCTCGACAATGCGGCGCAGCGTGCGGCGCATGGTCTCCCGGTCGGCCATCCCGCCGGGCAGAAGCCCGAGCGCGCCGAGCAGACTTGGGTGGTCGCGGCGCTTGGCCGGGTCCCGGAAGGTGTCCGGGTCAGATTCGGCGTTGACGTAGAGGCCATCGACCACCGGGAGCGGCGCCAGGCGGGCGAGGACCTCTTCCCAGTCGGCGCGGCGCGCCAGCCCGAGCCGTTCCCGCCACTGCTGCGCCGTCTCCAGGCCCCAGCGCCAGTACTCGAGCTCGAACGTCGGATTCCGGGTTGTGTGCGGTGGATGCAGTTCCTGGGCCGGAATGAGCGGAGGACCCAACACGTAGCGGCCGCTTGCCGGATCCCGGACGGCAAATGACGCCATGAAGTCGGCGGTCTCCGACACCAGGCTGAACCACTCGCGCAGCAGCCCGTGATCGCGCCGCAGGCGATAGAGCAGCTCGAGCATGTGGATGAGGTGCGGCTGCTGCCAGATGAGCAGCGGACCGATGCCGGACGGGCTTTCGCGGCCCGCCGGATCAGTCATCTTGGGCCAGCGCAGGCCACGGTAGCCCTGCCGCGCCGCCGTCCGGCGCGCCTGCACGGCGATGGTCCGGTACCACGGGAGACTTTTTTCAAGCAGTTCCGGCCGGCCCCACAGGACGAAATGGGCCGCGTGCCACCAATGCATTTCCAGGTGAAATTTCCCGTACCAGCTGTTGAATGTAAGCCCGGTTTCCTGCGGCGGCATCGAACCCGCGCACTGGACGGCCGTCAGATACTGCGAAAGGACGATCCGGCGCTCCAGTTCCCGGGCGCGCGGATCCCTGCTGCCGGAAAGATCGATGGCGCCGCCGGAAGTCCAGAAATTCTGCCAGTGCGCACGGACTTCTTCTTCGATTTCCGGGGGATCGGGCAGGCGGCCCGGGTCCTTTTGCGCGGCAAATGCCATCCGAAAATCCAGAGAATGTCCGAAAAATTCCACCATAAATCGGTGGACTCGTTCCTCGCGCATTCGGCCCGGGCGCGACCATGCAGCGCGCGCAAAATAATGGTCCGCATCGAGCGTCCGCCGGAATTCCGCTTCCGTGGCGGAGGGCCTCGTTACCTGGGTGGTGTGGCGCCCCGGGCGGTTCCACTCCGCCGGGTCTCCTGTATGCGCGCCGCTGGCGTAAGGAAATTCGATGACGATCGCCGCCGCGCCGGGGGTGCGGCCGGAACGCGCCACACGCACCAGCAGCAGATCCAGGCGCGGGTGCACCATTGTGCGGACCTGGTATCGCTCCGCTCCGACCGTAAAGCGGCTCTCCAGAATCCCGCTCCAGAGGTCGAGGCGCTGCTCGATGTCCCGAAGCTCATCGACGCGGACCGTCTCCCGTCCCGGAAAGTGCAGGCCGATCCGGGCAAGCGAGAGCCGGTGCGGGTTCTGCCGGAGCCATTCAGCGGCCGCAGTGCGCGTATTGGTGGGATAGGCGACCTGGCGGCCCCAGGTATCGAAGAGCTCGAACGTGTCCTCCAGCCGGTAGCCTGCCGGATTGGGAAAGCTGTGCCAGCCCCACTGGGACTGGGTGGCCAGTGGGATGGAGGCGCGGTAGAACTCTGGGAAGGTCTGAAGGCCGGTGATGTCGGCGGTGAAGGCGAACTCACCGTTGCCGACGGTGAGCGGCGCCCAGGCATCAGGGTGGCGGAGGACGACGTTGTGGCGGGTGACCAGCGCACGGCGGTCGATGCCGGCCGCCGGGCCGGACTGCGCGGCGACCTCGGCCGCAAAGAACAGAATCAGGAAGAAACGTTTCATGAGCGCATTGTTCTCCTGAGTGCCGCGGACGCTTCCCGTCTGGCGGCCGCGCGGGCGGCGCCGGCAGGGCCTGTCCCTTCCACTGGCGGCCCAGGGATGCCTTCGGCGTGGACCCTGGCGCGATGGATCCGCCAGGAAAGGACAACGGGGAGCGCCCGGGCCGGCGGGCATCGGGTGAACAGAACCGTCATTGCTGCCGATGATCATATCGGGCCCGCCCGGTACATGTGCGGGAGGTCACAACGAGCCGTCATGATGGAGAGTGGGGATGATTGTCGAGATTCTGCTGGCGGGGGTTCTGGCGGCGGGCGCCGAGCACGCCATTCTGGACGAAGTGAACGCGCACCGGCGCCAACTGGGTCTTCGCGCACTGGACTGGAACGATCGCGCCGCCGGCGAAGCGCGGCGCCACTGCGGCGCGTTGTTGCGAAGCGCGGCCGCGGATCCGCATGCGGGCTTCCAGCAACGCGCGGCACGGCTCATGCGGGAGACCGGAGCGAAAAGCGTGGCCGAAAACGTCCTGCTGATGGAAGGCGGTGGATTCACGCCCCGGCAGGCGCTCGAGGGCTGGCTGAAGAGCACGGGGCACCGCCGTTCGATCGAGGGGGATTTCTTGATGAGCGGCGTCGGCGTTGCGCAGCGCGGCAGCGCGGTCTGCGCGGTGCAGATTTTCCTCGGACCATGACAGATGAAGGGGCCGGCCTCATCTGGCCCCCGGCGCGGTCGGGTGCATTCACCGCGAAGGCCCATCCGGGCTTGATGCTGCGGCCGGCAGCGGGCCGCCGATTTGCCGTGTAGTGTCCGGGCTGCTTACAATAGAGAGTGGCTCGGGGCGTGGCTCAGCCTGGTTAGAGCGCCTGGTTCGGGACCAGGAGGTCGGTGGTTCAAATCCACTCGCCCCGACCAGTCCTCCCGCGTCTGTCTGTTCCTCCCCCTTGCGTGGTTACGGCCCCCGGCCGGCTTGCGTCCGATAGCGGCGTACTTCCGCTCGGCGTGGGCTCAGGAAACCGCGTGACTGTGTGCCGGGCCTCGAGCGCGATGAAGCCTGATCCCCGTCCCACCACCACGCGCCACGGCCATCGTCCCACGGCCGGTCACCGAGACAGGCGTTCCGCAGCCCTGCTGTTCGCTTGAGGGGTAATGCGTGGGGACCGGACAGCGGCACTCACCGCCAGGCGGCCTCGATCGCCTGCGCTTCCGCGATCAGGCGCCGCAGGGTCGCCTTGAACTCGTCCATCGGCGGAAAGGAAATCGCCTCCGACGGGCAGATCTTCGCGCAGGCGTCGCAGCCGACAACGCAGTTGTAAGGCCGCGCCACCACCGGAACCGCAAGCGCGTCGTCCCAGTCATCGAGGTTGTTCTTGCAGAAATCGATGCATTCGCGGTCGTGGATGCAGCGGTCGGCGTCGATTGTCGGACACCAGGGAATCTTCTCGCGGGGAACCTTGATCTGCGCCATGGCTGCACCTCAATGCTTCTTTTCGGCGGGCAGTTGCGAGCAGTCGCAGGCGCCCATCAGGTCTTCCGGCTGGAGTTCCCTGCCTGCCTCGCGCTTCAGCAGCTCCTCCACCTTCTCGCGGATCCGCTGGAGCACGCCTTCGTTGTCCGTCATCCGGATGTCCACCGGGATGAAGCGCTTCGGCGGGGACCCGGTCTGGCGCATCAGGCGGCGGAAGAGTTTTTCCTGGGCCGCCGGCGCACAGGCGGCGCTGACGATGTCGGCCTCGCCGTCGGCGCTCTTCATGATGTCGGCCAGGAACTCGTTGCCGCCCTGCCCGCAGGTCTGCGGATGCAGCGCCACGAAGGTCACGTCCAGCTCACTCTCCACCTGGAAGGGAAGGGTGTTGAAGTCCGTGTTCTTGAAGGAATCGCACAGACCCTTGCAGTTGCACATCAGGGCCTTATTTTCACCATCACGCTCCGTGGGAGGAATGCGCTCCCGCAGAAGCTCTCTCCTGCGCGCAGGCTCAGCCGCGGCAGCAGCAGCCGCCACGCGGGCCAAGGCTGCTGCCACGGCTTTCGTCTCTTCCGGAGGACCCGCCGAGGATCGCCGCCAAGGAAATCCCTCTCTCACTCTCCCCCGAGCAACACGACTGGCATCGCCGCCTCCGCTTTTCAGCGTAATGCCGGCACCAGAAGCACGGGCAACGGCGCCAGCCGCGCCACCTGGTTGGCCACGCTGCCAAGAAAGATCTCGGAGAAGAAGCCGCGTCCCTGCGCTCCCATCACGATCAGCGAATGATCGCCGCTGCGGGCGCGCTGGAGGATTTCCTCGACGGGCAGCCCATAGGGAATTTCCACCGCGACACTCTCCGCCCCACATTGCTCCAGCCGCAGCTTCATGCCCGCCAGGCGTTCCGCATCGATCTGATTGAACTCTTCCAGACGGTGCTTCAGGTGTCTTTCAATCCTGCTGCGGTCCTGCACGTGGAGAAGCGTGACACGGGACCTGGCCTCCCGCACGATGTGCTCCAGGTGAAGGAACGCGTGCGATGCGTTGTCGGAAAAATCCGTCGGGAACAGGATATGGCGGAACAACCCTTCGCAGACGGCCCGGCAGCGGGCGCCCCCTTCACTGGTCAGCTCGATCCGGATCAGCAGCAGGGGAAACTCGAGCTGGTGGAGCAGGTCGGCAGCGGTGGAGCCGAGCACGCGCTCCCGCGCCAGCGAGGCCCCGCGCGAGCCCGCCACAATGAGCTCCGCGCCGCGCTCCCGGGCGATACGTTGCAGCTCGTCCGCCGGAAATCCCAGTGGCGTTTCGATGGTGGTTTCCAGTCCCGCTTCACGCAGCACGCCGGCCTGTCTCTCCAGCCGCGGCTGCATCTCGCTGCGCAGCGTTTCGTACAGTCCACCGACGTCCCGGACATGGAAAACGTGGACCAGCGTCGCACGGCGGACGCCAATGCCCCTCAGCGGCCGCAGGCATTCCACGATGCGGTCGCTCGCTTCGGACCCGTCCGAGGCCACGAGAATCGATGAAAACATGGACGCACCCTCCTTACTGCGCACCCGGTGCCGGCGCAAACCAGTGCCGCGTGCGCACGCACACGGCGCACACCGACAGCATCACCGGCACCTCGATGAGCACGCCGACCACCGTGGCCAGCGCCGCACCGGACTCCGGCCCGAAAAGCGCGATGGCGGTGGCGACGGCCAGCTCGAAAAAGTTGCTCGCGCCGATCAGCGCGCCCGGTGCCGCCACCTCATAGTTCACCTTCAACAGCCGCATCAGGCCGTAGGTCAGCGAGGAGTTGAAGTAGACCTGGATCAGGATGGGCACCGCGATCAGCACCACGTGCAGGAACTTGCCCGTGATGTTGTCTGCCTGGAAGGCGAAGATCAGCACCAGCGTCACCAGCAGCGCCGTCATGCTCACCGGAGCGAAGCGCGGCAACAACTGCTGCTCGAACCAGGCGACCCCGCGGCTGCGGATGAAATGGCGCCGCAGCAGCACGCCGGCCGCCAGCGGAATTACGATGAAGACGATCACCGAATACAGCAGCACGCGGAACGGCACCTCCAGGTTCGAGGCGCCGCTCACCAGAAAGCGCACGATCGGCGCGAAGGCGAACAGCATGATCAGGTCGTTCACCGAAACCTGCACCAGCGTATACGCCGGGTCGCCGTCGCTCAGGTAGCTCCACACGAACACCATCGCCGTGCAGGGCGCCGCGGCCAGAATGATGCAGCCAGCGATGTACTGGTCGGCGTCGGCGGGCGGGATCCACGGCGAAAACACGATCCGGAAAAAGACCCACGCAAACAGCGCCATCGAAAACGGCTTCACCAGCCAGTTGACAAACAGCGTGATCAGCAGCCCGCGCGGGCGGCGCCCGACGTTGCGGATGGCGGAGAAGTCCACCTTCATCATCATCGGGATGATCATCAGCCAGATCAGCACCGCAATCGGCGCGTTGATCTGGCTGCCGGCCCCGAACTCGAGGCCCCGCAACGCTCCCGTCACATCCGGCATCAGCTTGCCGATCAGGACGCCCGCCAGCATGCAGACGCCCACCCACAGGCTCAGGTAGCGCTCAAAAAGGCCCAGCCGTTTCACGGCTCCCACTTTGTGCTGTTCCATCGGACCGGATCTCTCCCGTGTGGCGTTCTGTTGGACGGAAATGACCGCGGCGGTGGCGCCGGCTGCGTTGCTCGGCGGACGCCCGCCCGCACATATATTTCGAGTGTATTAGAACCATCGACGAATGACAAATCCCGTGCCCCCTCCGGCGGAATGCCGCAACTGGCCGGGTCCGCGGAAATTCACCGGACGGATGCCACCGCCTGTTTCATGCGTGCATCCGCATAAAAGAAATCATGCAAAGCAATCTCCCGCAGTTCTTCAAGGCCCTGTCAGACCCGACGCGCCTGCGCATCCTGCGCCTGCTGATGGAAGCGCCCCACTGCGTCTGCGAAATGGAAGAGGCGCTGTCGCTGCCGCAACCTCTGCTTTCACGTCATCTCGCCTACCTGCGCGCCGCCAGCCTTGTGGAAGGCGTTCGCGACGGCGTGCGCGTCAACTACCGGCTGCGCCCGGACCACGAAGCCCTCCGGATCTTTCTTCCGGCCCTGCGCAGGGCGCTGGAAACCGGCCCGCAACCGCCTGTCTCACGGCTCCTGCGCAAATCGCGACTCTCCACTCCTGCAAGGAGAAACGCATGAATCCAGGCCCTGACGCCCCCATTCGGGCGGAGCAGACGCCCGCCCTGCCGCGCCGCGGCTTTCTCCGGCGCGCCGCGCGCATGTTTGCTCCATCGCTCGCCATCGTGCTGTTGATGCTGTGGGTGCTGGGCGCGTTCCGGCGAGGGCAGATCCAGCCGTCGGTGCTTCCCGCGCCGGTGGAAGCCGCCGAAAATGTCCCCCGGTTGCGGTGGAAGCCACTCTGCTGCCGGCCACGCAGGAAGTCACCGGAACGGTGCGCGCCGAGCAGGTCTTCACCGTTTCCGCGCGCGTGACGGCCAACGTCGTGGAGACGCGAGCCGCCGCGGGCCGGCGCGTGTCGGCCGGAGAAGTGCTGGTCGTGCTGGATGACCGCGACCTGAAGAAACGGTTCGAGCAGGCGCAGGAGGCCGTGCGCGGCGCCGAGGCCACGCTCGCGCAGGCCAGGCCGGATTCCCAGCGCGACCGCCGCCTCTTTGAGCAGCAGGTGATCCCCGCCTGTGATTTCGAGCACACGCGCACGAACCTGCGGCTGGCCGAAGCGAACCTTGAGCGGCTGAAGCGCGCCGCGGAGGAAGCCGAGGTGAGCCTCTCCTACGCCGTGATCCGCAGCCCGGCCGCGGGCCGCCTGGACGCAGGCAGGCTCCCTGGCCAGTAGCGCGCCGTCAGCTCCGCGCCGTCAGCCCTGGTGGTAGGGCCCGGTGATCATCCACTGCACGCCGAAGCGGTCGCGCACCATGCCGAACCAGGGCGAGTAGAAGGTGGGCTGCATCGGCATGTCGATGCGGCCCCCGTCGGCCAGCGCGTCGAAGACGCGGCGCGCCTCGGCCTCGGGCTCGATGACTACCGAGAGGGCAAATCCTTCAAACCGCGGAGGCTCCGCACTTCGGCCGTCAGAGACCATGACGCGCGCCCCGCCGATGAGGAAGCTCGCGTGCATCACCTTGTCGGCCCAGCCCGGCGGCAGCATGCCTTCGGGCATCGGATTCGGATTGTCGCGAAAATGCGAAATCCCCTCGACGCGCGCCCCAAAGGCGCGCTCGTAAAACCGCAGCGCTTCTTCGCAGCGGCCGTTGAAAAACAGGTACGGCTCGACCGGCATCGCGTGCCCCCTGTGCGGAAATCGAACCTCCGCCATGATAGCAGGCCCGAGTGTGGCGCCTCAGGCGCTGGGGACGCGCCGCCGCGCCGCCACGTAGTACAGCGCCGGCAGACCGACAAACGTGAGCAGAAGCGTCGAGGCCAGCCCGCCGACGACCACCGTGGCCAGCGGCCGCTGCACGTCGCTGCCAATGCCGGTGGCGCGCGCCGCCGGAATCATGCCGAGCATCGCCACCACCACCATCATCAGCACCGGCCGCATCTGCGTCACGCAGGCCTCGATCAGCGTGCGCCGCAGCTCCACCCCCGGCTGGCGCCGCCGCCGGTTCACTTCGCTCAGCATCAGCACGCCGCTCATCACCGCCACGCCGAACAGGCTGACGAAGCCCACCGCCGCCGACACGCTCAGATTGATGCCGCGCAGCCACAGCAGCGCAATGCCGCCGACAAACGAGAACGGCACCGTGAGCATCACGATGAGCGAGTCCCGCGTGTTGCGGAAGGTGAAAAACAGCAGCACGAAGATGATGAAGACTGTCACCGGCAGCGCCACGCTCAGCCGCGCCCGCGCCCGCGCCATGTTTTCGAACTGCCCGCCCCATTCCACCGCGTAGCCTTCCGGCAGCGGCACTTCTCGCTCCACGCGCCGCCGCACCTCGGCGGCGAAGCCGCCCTGGTCGCGCCCGCGGATGTTGGTGCGGACGCTCACCATGCGGCGGTTCTCGCTGCGGGCGATGATCGATTCGCCGTTGGCGATCCGTACGTTGGCAAGCTGCGACAGCGGAACGCGCGCCCCACTGCGCGTCGCCACCAGCATGCTGGCGATGGCGCCCGCGTCGGCGCGCGCTTCGGGTAAATAACGCACGGTGATGTCGAACCGCCGCTCCCCGTCATAGAGGGTGCTCACCGTGCGCCCGCCGATGGCCAGCTCGATCAGTTCCTGAAGATCGCGCACGCGCACGCCGAACCGCGCCATGGCGGTGCGGTTCGCTTCGATCATGAGCTGCGGCTGGCGGTCTTCCTGCTCGATCGAGCTGTCGGCCGCGCCCCGCACCTGCCGCACGATCGCGAGCGTCTTCCGCGCCAGGCCGCGCAGCGTGTCGAGGTCCGGCCCGATGAACAGAATGGCGAGGTCGGCGCTCGAGCCCGTCACCGCCTCAGTCACCGTGTCGATGATCGGCTGCGTGATGTTGTAGCTCGCTCCCGGCGCCTGCTCGGAGAACAGACGCGCCAGGTCCTCGACGAGCATCGCCTTCGTCCGTCCCGCCGGCCATTCTTCATAAGGCTTCAGCGTGACGAGAAACTCGATCCGGTTGGGGCCGAAGGGATCCGTCCCCGAATCATTGCGTCCCGCCTGCGAGGCCACGTCCCGCACGCCTGGCAGCCGGCGCACTTCAGCGCGCACCGTCTCGGCCACCCGCGCCGATTTCTCCAGCGACGTGCCCGGCGGCAGGTTCAGCCGCACCCAGACGGTTCCCTCATCGAGCTGCGGCAGGAATTCGGTGCCGAGCTGGAGAGCCAGGCCCACTGACGCGGCGACCACCACGCCCGTCGCCGCCACCACCAGCCCGGGCCTCTTCAGCGCGCCCTCCAGCGTCCGCCGGTAGGCGCCGGCCAGCCAGACCACAAGCGGATTGTCCCAGTTCTTTGCGCCGTGGCGGAACAGGAACGTCGAAAGGGTGGGCACCAGCGTCATCGAGAGAATCAGCGCCCCCGTAAGGGCCGCGCACACGGTGAACGCCATCGGCGTGAACAGCCGGCGCTCCACGCGCTCGAGCGTGAACAGCGGCAGATAGGCCGAGACGATGATCAGCATCGAGAAAAAGATCGGCGACTCGATTTCGAAGGCGGCGTCGCGGATCGCCAGCAGCGGCTCGCCCGCGGCGCGCCGCTCCTTCAGCCGGTGCAGAATGTGCTCCACCATCACCAGCGAGCCGTCGACGATGATGCCGAAGTCGATGGCGCCCAGCGACAGCAGGTTCGCCGGCACGCCCGCCACGTTCATGCAGATGAACGCAAACAGCAGCGATAGCGGAATCGTGATCGCCGTCAGCAGCGCCGCCCTTGCGCTGCCCAGGAAGAACAGCAGCACGAGCGTGACGACGACGAGCCCTTCGGCCAGCGTCCTGGAAACCGTCCTCAGCGTGTTGTCGACCAGCTCGGTGCGGTCGTAGATCGGCCGGATCCGCACCCCGGCGGGCAGGCGCGTGCGTTCGAGTTCGTCCACCGCCTGATGGACCAGCCGGAGCACCTCGCTCGGGTTCTCGCCGCGGCGCATCAGCACGATCCCCTCGACGCCGCCGGTGCGCTGGTTCAGGCCAAAGATGCCAGTGCGCGGCGCCGGGCCGATCGTCACCCGCCCCAGGTCCTTCACATAAATCGGCACGCCGCGCGCTTCGCTCACCACGCTGTTTTCCAGATCCTCGACCGAGCGCAGCAGCCCGACGCCGCGCACCGCCAGCGACTGCTGCCGGTTGTCGAGCAGCGCCCCGCCGGCGTTCTGGTTGCTCGCTCCAACCGCCTCGGCGATGTCGGCCAGCGTGAGCCGGTATTTTTCGAGCAGCAACGGATCCACCTGGATCTGGTACTGCTTCACCAGCCCGCCAAAGGGCACCACGTCGGCCACGCCGGGCACCTGCAACAGCCGCGGCGCGATCACCCAGTCCTGCAATTCGCGCAACTGCATGTCGTCAAGCTGCGGCGCTTCGATCGTGTAACGGAACATCTCGCCGATGGGCGTGGCCATCGGGCCAAGCACCGGCTGGAGCCCTTCCGGCAGCTCCACATCGCGCAACCGTTCGAGCACAAGCTGGCGGGCGCGGAAATTGTCCATCGTGTGCTCGAAGGTGAGTTGCACCAGCGAAAGCCCGAAAATGGTCCTTGAACGGCGGTTCAGCACGCCGGGCGTGTTGTTCAGCGCGCGTTCGATCGGGATGGTGACCTGCTGTTCCACCTCCTCGGCCGCCAGGCCCGGCGCCAGCGTGATCACGTCGACGCCCGGATCGGAGATGTCCGGGTAGGCCTCGATCTTGAGCTGCCGGAACGACCACACCCCGGCGCCGATCAGCAAAACCGCGCCCACCAGCGTGAAGAAGCGCTGTTCCAGCGCGAACCGCAGCAGCGCCCTCATCGCCGCGCCTCTCCTCCAGCCCAGTGCAGCACTTCGCCGGAGACGAGGAAGACAAGGCCCTTCGTGATCATCGGTTGCAGCCGCGGCAGCGCCGCACGCAGCCGCTCCTCGCGGTCAATGCAGACGACCATCACCGGCCGGTCCGCGCTGGCGCCGGAAAGGGCGTCCTGGGTGAGCTGGTGGGCCGCTCCGTAGCCGAGCAGCCCGCGCATGACCGTCGCCCCGGCAATGCCCTCTTCCAGCAGCACCCGCACCACGGCTTCATAGAGCGGGATTCGCGGATCGCCCCATGTGTCGCTCTCATCAAAGAAAACCAGCATCATCCGCGCCGATTCCATCGCCTAGTTCCCCCTCAGCAGCATGGCGCCATCGACCACGATCCGCGCGCCGGCCCTGATGCCTTCCACGATCGGCACGCGCCCGTCGGAGCGCTTGCCTGTCTTCACCGGCGTCAGACGGAACCGGCCCGGCCCCTCTTCCACAAACACGGCCTCCCGGCCCTCCATCTGCACGACCGCGCCGGCCGGAACCACGGGCGCGTCCTGGATCGATTCCACATGGCGCACCGTGCCGAACATCTCCGGGCGGAACCGCCCCTCCCGGTTGTCCAGCTCCGTCCACACTTTCAGCGTGCGGTTGGCCGGATCCACGCTGTCGGCGATGCGCGCCACGCGGCTGTGGAACACTTCCCCGGGATACGCGTTCAGCCTCACCTCGAACGCCTCGCCCAGCTTCACCAGCCGGATGTAGCTTTCCGGCACGTCGGCCGCCACCCACACCGTGCTCAGGTCGGCAATGGTCATCACCGGCTGGCTCGTATCGTTGCGATACTCGCCCGCCACCACGTTGAACTCGGTCACCTTACCTGACAGCGGCGCGCGCACGGTGATGCGCGGCCGCGCCTGGCCCGGCTTCAGCCCCAGCAGCTCCAGCCGCGCCAGCGCCTGCTGGCGCGACGTCTCCGCCTGCGCCACGGCGGCCTTCGCCTGGCTGAGCGTCGTCTCCGCCGCCAGCACTTCCTTCTTCGCGATGGCGTCGCCGCGGAACAGGTCGAGCACGCGCTCATAGTCCTGCTGCGCCTTGGCGAGCTCGGCCCGCGCCGCCGTCAGCGTGAGCTCCGCGCGCACATATTCCGCCGCCGCCTGGTCGGCCTCAGGACTTTCGATGCTGAGAAGCGGCGCACCCCGCTCCACCGCATCGCCGAAGGCGACGAACACTTCGGCCACGCGCCCGGGCGCCGGCAACACCACGCGCGAGATCCGGTTCGGGTTGAACTCGACCTTGGCCGGCGCGGTGAACTCATCGGTGGGCACGCGTTCCAGGCGCACCTCCGCCACGCGGATCTGGCGCATCTTCGGCGAATCCGGCGGGATCTCCACCACGCCGTCCATCCGCGCCGCCGGCGCGGCGGCACGCGGCGCCGGCGCCGGGCGGCAGGCGGCCAGCACCAGCAGGCAAAGGGCCGCGGCCAGCCCCCTCATGGCGCCTCCTTCGCGGCGATCGCGTCCAGCAGATACAGCGTGCGGGCGAATTCGGCCCGCGCTTCGTTGTAGCCTTGCATCGTTTCCGTAAACGTCCTCTGCGCGTCCAGCAGGTCAATGAAAGAGGCCTCGCCGCGGCGGTAGGAAAATTCGATCGTGTCCCGCACGCGCCGCGCCTGGCCGATCATCTCGCGCTCCATCGTCTCCAGCAGTTGCCGCGCCGTCTCATACTGCGCCCAGGCGGCAGCGGCCTCGGCGCGGATCTGCTGCTCCAGCGCCCGCAGCCGCGCCGCCGCCTGCTCGCGCTCCTGGCGGGCGCGCTCGATCTCGCCCTGATTGCGATTCAGAAGCGGCAGCGGCACTTCGACGCGGAAGCCCAGTGACTGCCCCGGCAGCGAACCGACGAACTGCTTGTGATGCGTCACCCCAATGTCGAGGTTCGGCCTCGCAAGCGCCTGCTGCAACCGGATGGCGGCCTCCGCGCGCCGCAGTTCGCGCCGCAGCGCCTCCAGGTCCGGCCTCGACGCCAGCGCCGCCGCCACCAGCGTCTCCAGGCTCTCCGGCGCGCCCTCGCGCCGCATCTCGCCGGTGATGTCAAAGTCTGGCGCCGGCGCCGGACGCCCCATCAGCCGCTGCAACCGCACCGCCTCCTGCCGCGCCTGCAACTCCGCCCTCCGCAGCTGGTTGCGAAACCCGAGCGCGGCCACCTGGCTGCGCAGCAGCTCGACGCGCGAGATCTCGCCCGCTTCGAACCGCGTCTGATTGACCTTCACCAGCGCCTCGAACGTCTCCAGAATCTCGCCGAGCGTGCGCACGTTGTCCCGCGCCAGCGCCAGATCCACCCAGGCGTTCTCCACGTCCAGGATCAACGCGCGCCTTGCATCGAGAAATCCCTGGCGTGCCGCCGCGCCCGCCTCGCCGGCCTCCCGGATGCGCCACCTGCGTTTGCCCGCCGTCTCGAGCTCCCAGCTCAGGCTGGTGGAGGCCTCCGTCGGGCCGGCCGGACTCGTGGCCGGGTCAAAACCGGCGCCGAGCAGATCCAGATAAATTGCATCCACGCCCAGCCGCGGATTCGGCCGCAGCCGCGCCTGAAGGAGGCGCGCCTCGGCAATGGAGACGTCATAGCGCCGCGCCAGCAGCTCCAGGTTGCGCTCCAGCGCCTCCCGGATCACCTCGCCCAGCGTCAGCTTCGGCTGCGCCCAGGCGCCGCAGGCCAGTGCCAGACACAACAGCAGTCTTCGCCGCGCCACTTTCACAGGATAACCGCCCGGGCCGCGCGCCTCAGAAGCTGTACCGAAACACGACCATGAGGTTTGAATTGCGCCGGTACTGGCCGAGAAAATCGTCCCGCGCTCCGCGCAGCAGGTTGGCCGCCAGCGTCACCCGCCAGTGCGCCCCGATTGCCTGCGTGTACTCAAGCCTCGTGTACACGCCCCGGCCATTCTGCCGCACCGCGCCCTCGACGGCCACGGAGCGGTTCGTGTCGATGTTGTAGGACGCCCGGCCGAGAAACGTCTTCGCCAGTCCGCGGTCCGGCGCAAAGTCGAGCTCGACGCGGCGCTCCGTCACCGCCTCGCCCGCGTAGCCGCCCACAAAAAGCCACTCACCGCTCTGTTTTTCCGCCTGGATCACAAACAGCATGTAGTCATCGGCCAGCGGCGAGGAGCTGGTGAACCAGGCCGCTTCGCCTTTCAGCGTCGCCCAGCGCAACGGCACGGCCGCGTCGCCGCCGTACATGCGCATCTGCGGGTGGACGCGAGTGAGCACCACCGCAGGCGCGGCCGAGGGCTCCAGCCGTGCCGCGTAGACAGGCAGGTGATTGAAACCGTCATAGAAGCTCAGCGAGAACTCATACCCGCTGCCGACATGGTTCCACCGCGCGCCCGCCGCGGCGCGCCCCGGATATTTCACTGGCGTCTCGAGAATCCGCAACTGCGCCGCCTCTTCGGGCAGAGCCGCCCAGCGCTGGTTGATCAACGGCGTGCGGCTCGGCGTGAACACCGGCTGGAGGACCAGATCGAGCGTGTCCCCGCCGCGCTCCCAGGTGGCGCGCACGGCGGTGACGCCGAGCAGGTCCGTGGTCAGCACGTTGAGAAAGTCTTTCGGCGCGAAACGGTCGGTCGGGTTCAGGATGTCGGCCTTGCCCCAGCGGATGAACTGCCGCCCGCCTTCCAGCGTCAGCCCGCCCCAGTGCGCCAGCAGGCTCAGCCGCCGCACCGAGAGCGCCGGCCGCTGCCTCCTGCGGTCGGCCCAGTCCAGCCGCCAGGCGCGCTCGAACTGCCGGTGCGAGTCAAAGCGCGCGTCGGCGCCGCCGTTGAATTGGAGCCGGCCGTTCATCCGCCATGTGAATTCCCAGCGCAGCAACTGTTCGCTCACCAGCCGGCCGCTGTCGCCGGGCGCCGTCTGCGGATAGGCGAAGCTGCGGACCTCGAAAAAGCCCCGCTGGGTGAAGCCCTGCCCGCGCGCGGCGGCCACGGCCAGCAAGGCGAGCAGCACCGCGCGGCTAGCGCTGGCGGCGCAGCGCCTGAAGCGTGAACAGGTCCGCCGGCAACAGGACGTCATATTCGAGCTTTTCCAGCCGCAGAATCGTGCGCGAGCCGCGCGTCAGATCCTCTACCTCAATGCGCCGCGCCGTCCAGATATTCTGCACCCGTTCGATATCGGAGTAGCGGATGCGGCGCACCACACGGTCCCGCCCGTAGCAGTCGATCTGCGCCGCCACATAGTCCGGCTTGCGGATCCAGACATAGAGCTTCGTGTACTGGCTGTGCGCTTCGGGCCTGGGCGTCGACTCGATCTTCCAGCAGGGCACGCCCTCAATCGGCTCCTCGCCGAGCATGCGGTAGGTGGAGCGGTCCACGTCGCGCTCCTCGAGGTCTTCAAACGTAAAGTCGGTGCCGAAGAAGCGCGTCCGCCGGTCCTGCAAGGCGATGCGCCGCTCGCGCTGTACCGCCGGGGTCCACATCCACTGGTCGGAGGCGCGGTCCGGGTGATTGTGAATGAGCAGCGCCACGCCCTTCACTTCCGGCGGCGCGGTGAAGCGCAGGACCGCTTTCGAGTTGCCCGCCGAGCCGAGCCGCTCATAGATCCAGCGCTTCGTGGTCACCTTGCGACGCGAGTCGATTACCTCGAGCGTCCCTTCGTAGCGCTGGCTGCCGGAGCGCGCCCTTCGCTGCGACTCCTCCACAATCGAGCGTGCGTCCTGCCCCCAGACGGCGGCGCTCACCAGCAGCGCCGCCCACGTCTTACTCATATTCGAGCGCCTCCACAAGCGACATCCGCACCGCGCTCTCCGCCGGACCGAGCGCGGAAATCAGCGCCGAGCCGGACAGCACCGGCACCAGCAGCGCGGCGATGCCGAACGGATACAGGTACTCAAGCCGCAGACCGGCCACGTCGCGTTTGGCGACGTCGAGGATGTAGTACAGGTGCACGGCGCCCAGCGCGAAGCCGATGGCCAGCCCGAGCGCGCCAATGGCGGCCGCCTCCATCCACACCGTGTGGCGCACCTGGTTGCGCAGCGCTCCCACGGCCTGCAACACGCCCAGCTCGCGCCTGCGGTCCGTGATCGACACGGTGAGCGTGTTGACGATGCCCAGAATCGCCACCAGCACCGCCACCACGATCTGCACATAAGTGAGCCCGAACCACTGGTCGGTGAGCTTCATGATGTAGGCGCGCAGCTCCTCGTTGGTCATCACGAAAAGCCGCGTCCGGTTGCCGAACGCCTGAAGCAGCCGCTCGCGCAGCGCCGCCCGGTCGGCGCCCGGCTTGGCATAGACGCGCATCGCGTTGATGGTGTCGTCGCCCCAGTACTTTTTGTAAAGCTCGCGGCTGATCAGGATCGTGCCCTGCTGGTCGCTGTAGTCGAGCACGATGCCAACCACGGGCAGGCGCAGCACGCCGTTCGGTGCGGCCAGCTCCAGCGTGTCGCCGCGCCCGACGCGCCGCAGCAGCGAGAAATTGTCGCTGATGATCGCCCCTTCGCCGCGCGCCGTCAGCCGGTACATCTGGCTGCGGTCGCCGTCAATGACGCGCGCCCGCACCCGCCGCGCGATCTTTTCCACGTCGGCGGCCACCAGCATCACCGGCGTGCCCCGGTAAAGAATCCGCACCGAGCGCACCGGCTGCACCTCGTCGACGCCTTCGACGCGCGCCACCTCGTCGGCAAAGCTCTCCGGGAAGCGGAAACTGCGCTGCGTGATCGTCTCCGAGCCGGTGAGGAAAAAGTCCGGGTTGAGCGACGTCTTCACCCACGTGCCGATCGTCGCGTAGCTGGCGCGCGCAATGCCGCCCAGCCCGATCACCAGCGCCACCGACAGCGCCAGCGCCGCCACCGTGCCCGACGTGCGCCGCGGCGCCTGCAACAGGCTGTCGGCCGCCAGCGCGCCCTCCACCGGACGCAGCCACTTCAGCAGCGGCCGCAGCCAGCGCGCCAGCACCATGCACAGCGTCGGCGTCAGCAACAGCACCGCCAGCACGCTCAGCATGTACCCCAAATAGAAAAAGAACGGACGGCCGCTGGCAAAGACGCACGCCACCGCGCCCGCCAGCATCACGAGCGCCACCAGCCGCCGCGCGCGGTTCTCGCCTTCGCTGATCACCTGCACGCGCCCCTTCTGAAGCGCCTTGACCGGATCCACGCGCGCCGCATCGCGCGCCGGCAGCCAGCCCGCAAACACGCTGGTCGCCACGCCGACAAGCAGCGCCAGCCCCAGCAGGCGCGGGTCGGCCGCCACCTCTTCGGCTTTCTCGCCCACGCCGTAGACCTCGCCGAAATACTCGCCGAGATAAGACGCCACGCCGCGCGCCATCACCACGCCGGCCGCGATGCCGAGCACCGAGCCGAACAGGCCCGCAAGCGCGCTTTCGGCCAGAAACAGGTTGCGGATGAGCGCCCTCGGCGCGCCCAGCGCGCGCAGGATGCCGATCTCGCCGCGGCGCTGCGTCACCGCAATCGAAAACGTGTTGTAGATCAGAAACAGCCCGATGAACAGCGCAAAGACGCTGGTGATGTTGGCCGTCATCGAATAGACACGCGCCATCGCCTCAAACTGCGCGCCCCGCGACGAGGGCGGCTCCACCTGAAGGCCCGGCCCGAGCGCCGCCTGGATGCGCTGGCGCGCCTCTTCCACTCGCACGCCCTCCTTCACCGCCAGGTCGATGCGGTCGAACCGCCGCCCGCGGCCGAACACCATCTGCGCGGCGTAAATGTCCATGATCGCGAGGCTGCCGCCAAAGGCCGACGCCAGCCCCCCGGCCGACATCACGCCGCGGATGGTGAACTGGCGCGGCCCGGCCATCGTCTGCATCGTGAGCCGGTCGTTCACTTTCAGGCCCGTCTTTTCGCAGAACTGGCGGCTGACGATGATCGAGTCCGGCTGCGCGATGAAGACCAGCGGGTCGTCGACGATCGTTTCATCGGCGGCCTCCAGCTCGTAGTCGCGCAGCGAACGGTCGCCGGTCATGTCGACGCCCACCACGAGCAGGTTCCCCATGCCGGAGATCCCCGTCTGCACGGTGGCCTCGATCACCGGCACGGCCACGGCCACGTCCGGCAATGCCTGGACTTTCTCAAGGACCTCCTCAGGGAAGCCCGCCTCTCCGGCCGACACCTGCAACTGCGTCCGCCCGGCAATACGGTCCACCGTGCGGTTGAACGCGTACAGGACGCTCTGGTTCGCCGTGTGCATCGCCACAAAGACGGCCACGCCCAGCACGATGCCCGCGGTGGTGAGAACGCTGCGCAGCAGATGCTTGCGCACGTAGGGCCAGGTGATCAGCTTCAGCAGCATCATCGCCGCGCCGCCCGCACCTCGTCCCCTGCCAGCCGCCCGTCGCGCAGCGTGATGATGCGCTCGCAGCTGGCTGCCACCCCGGCGTCGTGCGTCACCATCAGCACCGTGGCGCCCAGCCGCGCATGCAGGTCGCGGATCAGCCCAAGGATCTCCGCCCCGGTCTTTGTGTCCAGGTTGCCCGTGGGCTCATCGGCCAGCAGCACCGGCGGATAGACGCTAAGGGCGCGGGCGATCGCCACCCGCTGCCGCTCACCGCCCGAAAGCTCGTCGGGCAGATGGTCGAGCCGGTGCTTCAGTCCCACCAGCTCGAGCAGCTCTTCGGCGCGCCCGCGCGCCTGGGCCTTCTTCCAGCCGCGCAGATGCAGCGGCAGGGCGACGTTCTCCAGGCAGGTGAGCGAGGGCAGCAGATTGAAGAACTGGAATATGAACCCAATCTTGTCCCGCCGGATCCGCGTCAGCTCATCGTCGCTGAGGCCGCCCAGCCGCTGCCCGTCCAGCCAGATTTCGCCCGACGTCGGCCGGTCGAGCGTCCCGATCAGGTTCAGCAGCGTGGACTTGCCCGAGCCCGACGGGCCCACCAACGCCACCATCTCGCCCTTCTCAATCGACAGACTCACCCCGTCGAGTGCCCGCACCTTACGCTTGCCATTGAACTCCTTGACGACATCGACCAGCCGGATCACTCGCGCACCCATTTTCAAGATGCCACACGCCGCACAAAGAAGGAGGATTTGTCCCACGAACCCGAGATGCCTCACCTGCCAGCGTGCGCACCTTGATCAAAATTGAACCGGTGGCTCAGGGCCCGGCGAGCCGTTCTTGCCCCGGTTCCCCGCCTCTCCCCCTGGCGCTCGCCTGTTGCCCGGGACAGTCCGCCACGACGACAGAGGGGAAAAACCTTTGAATTTCAGTCACGTGTCTGTCACCTGGAACGGGTGACAAAAGGGCAAAAACCAGATATAGAAATCCGAAAAAAAGCAAAAGAAGACCGCCCCATTCCCCTGGGATTAAAGACGCTAAATGCAAATCTATCATGGTGTTGGCGAGCACTAAGGGATTGACACAGCCGTCATTTCAGGTTAACCTTGGACGACACCCTGATGTAGGCCGACATACTACTCCGACCGAGTGGCAGCGAGGTCCTGGAATGACCTTTCAAATCGGTGAGAAGGTGGTCTACCCGAACCATGGGGTAGGCACAATCGAGAACATCAGTTCCCGAACCTTCGGAAATCAGACCGAAAAATTCTACCTCCTCCGGCTTTCCGCAACGAACATGACCGTCATGGTGCCGTTTTCGCATGTCGAGCAGGTGGGCCTGCGCAAGGTCACCCGCAACGGCGAAATCGGCAAGGTCCTGCAATATCTGGCCAACGGGTCCGCCCGGAGCTGCCAGGACTGGAAGGACCGTTTCAAGGAAAACTCCGCCCGGATGCAGAGCGGGAGCCTGCTGGAAGTGGCCGAGGTCCTCAAATGCCTGGTTGAGATCCAGAAACACAAACCGCTTTCATTCCGCGAAAAGAAAATGCTCGAGCGCGCGCGCATGATGCTGGTTGGGGAACTCGCCACATCCAAGGGGGTCTCCGAGGCGGAAGCGGCCGAGATGCTCGGACGGGCGCTCGCCAAGGCGGGCCTCAAGTTCCCCGAGCCTCTGTAGCCGCGGCGGCGGCTCCCCCTACGGCGGCCGGCAGGCCTCTCTCCTGCGCGGCATAGCCGCTTTGTGCGGAAGTAGTTTGCCGTTCGTTTCCTTCCCGGCCTCAGGGCTTGCCCCGAACGTCATCAGCCCTTTGCCTTAGTACCCCTGCTCGGCATTGACCAGAAATTCAGCCGATTCCCGCATGGTCTTCCCGCCCCATCTGGCCGAAGATAACCTTGGAAGGACTCAGCTCGCCGCATGCAGTGTCTCCATTGTGGGAAGAAACTGTCTCTGTTGCGCAAACTCTCCGACGGGAGATTCTGCTGCGACGAGCACCGCGAGGAATACGAGCGTCTGGAGAGCGACCTGGCGCTGGCCCGGCTGCTCGGAACCCGCAAGGCACGGCCGGCCGCAGCGCCACAGGGATCAGACAGGCGGCGAACCGGCCCCGCCGCGGCGGTCGTCCCCATGGCGCCGCTGCTGCCGGAATCTCTGCGGGTGGCGGACTGGCGCCGCGTGGCCGGCCCGCCGCTGCGGCTCATTGGGTTCCAGGCCGTGCTGGCAATGCCGGAGTCCCCGCTGCGGCCGCGGGTTCGCGGCTTTCCGGAGGCGCGCCCGGCGGCCTGGGTCTCGCCCCTGGGTGGGCGCAAGCCGGCCCTGGCGGCGAGCTTCGTGCGGCCGGCCTTTGTGCCGCCAGACTCGCCCCCCAGCCCATTGCCACGGCCCCAGAGTTCGCCTGTTCCGGAAATCAACGCACCGGCCCCGCCCCCGATCGCGGGCCTGCTGCGCCTCTCCCTCACACCGCCCGTTGCAGAGACGCATCCGGTGTGTGTGATTCCCGCAGCGCCGCTCCTGAGGCGCCGCAAGCTGGTTGTGATTCTGCCCGCACACCCCGCCCGGCCGCAAACCGGCGGTCTACGGCGGGCGGCGCCCGAGGCTGTCGGGCTGACGCCGGCGGCCCCCGGTCCGCACCGGGTTCGCCGGCTGGAGGGCCGCGCCGCGATCCCGGAATCAACGCCGGCGCTGCCGGCTCTCTCCGTCGTGATCCGGCGCCGTTCCGCCGCAAGACAGGTTCGAGCGGAGACCGCCGAACCGCCCCTGCACGGCGTCCAGCAATCTGTTCCCGCGGCAAACCCGCTGAACATCGCGGCCCCTTTGCTCCAGGCGACACCAGGAATGGCGGTCGCAGATCGGGGGCCGCGGATTCCAGCGGCCGGTGGATGGGCGCCTCCGGTGAGGGCGCTTCAGGCGGCCGCCCATGTTTCGTTCCATCCGGCCCCGATCTCCTGCGCCGTCAAGGCGCCTCGGGCCGAGGCCGAGCCCGGATGGCAGCGGCCCGATCCGTGCTTCCCCGCGATCCCTAATCCCGTACCCCGCCAACGGCGAAGCCCGGCCTGGCCACCGGCGGCAGGCCTGGTCTTGCCGAATGTCCTTCCCTGTCAGTTGGCGGCTTCACCGGCCCGCACAGCCTGGGAGCCGCTGGTGGCGGCATGGCCCGATCCCTGCCTGCCGGCGCTGGACATCTCGCTTCCCGGTCGCAACCTCCGGCCCGCCTGGCGGCCGAAACGCCTGGACGCGGCTGCGGCGGCGGGAGTCCCGCCTGTCGTTCGGCTCGCCGCGCCGCAGCCGGCGTGGGGTGCGCTCCTGCCGGAGATCCCTCCGTCGCGTCTTGAGTTGATGCCGCCAGAGCCGGCGCAGGCCGAGGAACCTCTGCTGGCCGAGGAGGCCCGTGCGGCGTCGGCTCCGGTGGCGGCGCTGGAAGCGGCCCTGCATGGCGCGGCGCTGACGTCCAATACTGACCGGGAGCAGGCGGGCGCATGCCAGGAGCTCGCCCGGGAAACGGGCGAACCCGCTCCGGTCTTCACCCCCGCAGCCACGGCGGCCGACGAAACGCCCGTCCCGGCGATGGCCCGGCGCCTGCCGGAAATGCCCATCCGGCCGGTCTGTCAGGAGCTGGCCGGCGCTTCCCCGCCGCTTCCATCCACGGCTGCGCCGTGCTGGCCTTCGCTCGAGGAGCCCCATCCGTCCATCCCGCGCCTCCGCTTCGAACTCGACCACGCCGATGGTTCAGGCCCCCGGCGCAAGGGCGCACAGCCGCGCCAGGGGAGAACGCGCCGGAAGACCGCCGTTGCGGGCGCAGGGCGCCGTTTCTGGTCGCACGCTCCTTCCGACCTGAAGTGGATCGCCGTGGTCCTGCCGCTGCTGTTGCTGGTGGTGGTCTACAGTTTCCGCCCGAAAACGCCGAATCATCCCCCAGAGAGACCCGAGATGGCTGCCACGCGCACGGCTCCGGCCAACCCGCCCATCCAGGAAACGGCCCTGAACACGCTTCAGCGGCTGATTCAGCGCCGGGCCGCCATCCGCTTGTTCGATGACTTCCGCAGCGGCTTGGCCATGTGGGAGGGGCGCGACGGCTGGTCGAAGAGCTGGCGTTACGGCGACGCTACCTTCATCGAGCCGGGCGAGCTGGCGTTGCTGACCCCCAGCCTTGGAATGACGGACTACACGCTCACTTTCCTCGGGCAGATCGAGCGCCGCAGCCTGAACTGGGTCTTCCGTGCGAAGGATCTCTCCAACTATTACTCGATGCGGATCGTCATCACCCGCGGCGGGCCGCTGCCGGAGGCGGCCGTCGTGCGGTCGGCCGTCATCAACGGGCGGGAACAGGACGTGCGCACGATGCCGATTCCCTTCCCGGTGCGGGCCGACACGCTCTATCTGGTCCGCATGGAGGTGCGCGGGCAGGACTTCACCACCTACATCCAGAACCAGGTGGTGGACCACTTCAGCGACAGCCGGCTGAAACAGGGAGGCGTCGGGTTCTTCAGCCCGAAAGGAGACCGGGCGCTGCTGCGGTGGGTGGAAGTGAGCCACCAGTACGACTATCTGGGAAGGCTCTGCGCGCTGCTGGCGCCCTATGGAGTGCAGAACTTTGCCAACAATTGAGCGGTAGAGAAGAGGGAGGCCATGAGAGAGGACAACCGGTTGCTTGAGGAGTTGAGCCCCGAAAAGGGAAGCGCGCTCGCCCGTGCGGTGGCGCTCCACCTGGATGGCAAAGGCCGGGAGGCGCTGCGCGAGCTGGACCGCGCGCTCGAATCCGGCGACTCGCCCCGGGAGATCTACGCCGCCCGCGGCCACATCCAGTTCGAGCTCGAGCTCTACGACGACGCAGTGAAGAGCTACGAGGCGCTGACCACCATCGACCCCAATGCGACCTCC
The DNA here is from genome assembly GCA_026002855.1 of Bryobacteraceae bacterium. NCBI lineage: Bacteria > Pseudomonadati > Acidobacteriota > Terriglobia > Bryobacterales > Bryobacteraceae > Bryobacteraceae bacterium. The sequence continues at coordinate 2,070,801 of BPGD01000001.1, read as the reverse complement.
GCGTTCTTCAACATGGCCGTCTGCCAGGAGAAGCTGGGCCGGTGGCCGGAGGCGGCCGCCAACTTCCAGCGAGTGCTCCAGAGCGACCCCGAGCGCCACGACGCGCGTCTCGGCATGGGCATCTCGCTCCTCCATCTGAGGAAGGCCGATCAGGCCCTGGAGTGCTTCGAGCAGTGCCTGAAAGCGGAGCCAACCAACGAGACGGCGCTGTTTGGCAAGGCCGTCGCGCTCGAACTGCTGGGCCGGCTCGACGAGGCGCTCTCTCTCTACCGGCAGATCCTCGCCGCCAACCCGAATGCCGAAGAGCCCATGTCCAACATGGTGCACATCGGGATGAAGCGCGGCGACGAGGCCTTGGTGGCAGAAATCAGCGAACGGCTCCTGGCCCTGCGCCCCTTCTCGCAGACGGCGCTGGAAGGACTCGCCTGGTGCGCCTTCCACCGCGGCGACTTCGAGGCCGCTTCGCGCTACTGCGCCAGGCTCGTCGAGCTGACGCCGGAACATTTCGAGCGGCGCTACAACCACGGCGTCGCCCTGCACCGGCTGGAAAAGCTCGAACAGGCGGAAAAGGCTTACGAAGAAGCAGCATCGCTCAAACCAGACCACGTCCAGACCTGGGCCAACCTTGGGGTCGTGCGGCACACCCTGGGCAATCTGAAAGGGGCCCGTGAAGCCTACGAAACCGCCTTGCGCCTGAATCCGGATCTGCCGGAAGTCATGTCAAACCTCGCCGGGCTGCTCGAAGCCCAGGGGCACCCGGAAGAGGCCGAGCCGCTCTATGAACGGCTGGTCGCCAAACATCCCGAGTTCACCGATGCCCAGTTCCGGCTGGGCTACCTCCGCCTTTGCCGCGGCGACGCCCTCGGCGCCATGGAAGCCTTCGAACAGTGCGTGCAGGAGCGGCCGGACTGGGTCGAGGCCCACGTCAACCTCGGGCTCGCTTACCGCCAGACGGGCGAGGTCGAAAAGTCCGCCAGACACTTCCAGCGCGCCGCCGAGCTGAAGCCGGACTCGGTGGAAGCTCTCCGCGGACTCGCCGCCCTGGCTGTCGAGCAGGGCGACGACGCCCGCGCCCTGGAATTGCAGGGCAAGCTTATCGACCTCGGCGAGCGCACGCCCGAGCTCTTCTACAACACCGGACTGCTGCTGCAACGCCGCGGCCAGATCGAGGACGCCGTCAAACTCTACCGCGAGGCGGTGGCGATGCGGCCGCAGTTCCCCGAGGCGCTGCTCAACCTTGGCCACGCGCTTAAGGCGCAGGGCAGGCTGGAAGAGGCCAAGAGCTGCTGGCGCCAGGCGCTGGAAATGAAGCCCGAGCTGGCAGAAGGCTACTTCGGAGACTAGCGCCACCACGCCCTGGCTAAATCCCGTCGGCGCGGCCGCACGAGCGCTCCGGCCGGCCCGCGGCAGCCACGGCAGCCGCGCCAGCTCTGCCATCGCAGGGCGGCAGATCAGCCTCCAATAGTCGATCCCTGCGGCCCGCATCGTGCCGCAGCCGCCCGTCGGCGCCATGGCCCGGCGGGCGCTGCCCCTGCACAGGCGTCCGCGGGTGTGCTCCTCAGGCCTGCGGCGGGCGGCGCAGCATCAGGCCGAGTTCCCGCAATTGCCGATCGCTGACAGGTGAGGGTGCGTCGCACATCAGGTCCGTGCCCTTGGCGGTCTTCGGGAACGGGATCACATCACGGATGGAGTTCTCGCCTGCCAGGATCATCACCAGCCGGTCCAGTCCCAGCGCGATGCCTCCGTGCGGCGGAGCGCCGTAGGTGAGCGCGTCCAGCAGGAAGCCGAACTTGCTCCGCGCCTCCTCGTCAGAAAGACCCAGTGCGCTGAAGACCCGCTTCTGGATGTCCTGCCGGTGGATACGGATGGAACCCGAGCCGAGCTCGACGCCGTTCAGCACGAAGTCATAGCTGCGGGCGCGGCACCGCGCCGGGTCAGTCTCCATCAGGTCCAGGTCTTCTTCCCGCGGCGAGGTGAACGGATGGTGGGCCGCCACCCAGCGCTGCTCTTCCTCGTCCCATTCGAACATCGGGAAGTCCAGCACCCAGAGGAACCGGAAGTCGCGCGGGGCAAGCAGCCCGTGGCGGTCGTTGTACTTCTGCCCGGCGTACAGGCGGAGCTGACCACAGGCCTGGAGCACGCTCTCCACCGGCCGGGGCCCTTTCGGTTCGCCGCGCCAGCCGGCCAGCAGCAGCAGGTCCTCCTCGGCCGCGCCGGTGCGTTCCCTCACCTTCTGCATCGGCTCAGGGAAGTCCCGGTCCAGCCGCTTCACGTCGTCGTACACCGCCAGGCCGCGCTCGCCGCCATAGAGCTTCAGCTCATCACGCTCCTTGCGGCTGAGCGGCCCCGTCTTCGGAATGCGGATGGCGACCAGCGGCAGCCCCTCGCGCGTGAGACCGGCTTCGGGCGGGAACAGGTCCTCCACCGGATGGAAGCGCGGCAGCCGCAGGTCCGGCTTGTCGGTCCCGTAGCCACGCATCGCCTCCTCGTAGGTCATGCGCGGGAACGGCCCCCGGACCGAAAAACCGGCCGTCTCGCAGACGCGCTCGATGAGCGGCTCGATCGTTTCGAAGATCTGTTCCTCCTGCGGGAAGGACATCTCGAGGTCGATCTGCGTGAACTCGTACTGGCGGTCGGCGCGCAGGTCCTCGTCGCGGAAGCAGCGCACAATCTGGAAATAGCGGTCGTAGCCGCTCACCATGAGGAGCTGTTTGAAGATCTGCGGTGACTGCGGAAGCGCGTAAAAATAGCCATGCTGAATGCGCGAAGGAACGAGAAAATCGCGCGCTCCTTCTGGCGTCGATTTTGTCAAAAATGGGGTCTCAATTTCCAGAAATCCCTGGCGGTAAAGCTCCTGCCGCACGGCCAGCGAGACACGGCTCCGCAGGATGATGTTGCGCTGCATGTGCGGCCGCCGCAGGTCCACATAGCGGTACCTCAGCCGCATGTCCTCGCTGACGTCGATATGCTCTTCCATCGGAAAGGGCGGCGTTTCGCTCGTATTCAGGATCCAGATTTTCTCGGCAACGACCTCGATTTCCCCGGTTTCAATCGACGGATTCACCGTTTCCGCGGAACGTTTTTCGACCAGGCCCTCGACCGCGACGACATATTCCGAGCGCAGCATTTCGGCCTTTGCGTGCAGGGCGGCGTCGCATTCGGCGCGGAACACGATCTGGGTGACCCCTTCGCGGTCGCGCAGGTGGATGAAGATCACTCCTCCGAGATCGCGGCGGCGGTGGACCCAGCCCATCAGGACGACGCGGCGGCCCGCATCGGCCGCACGCAGCGCGCCGCAGGAGTGCGTCCGGCGCAGCGAGCCGAGAAAATCAAGCGGAATCTGTTGAGCCATGCTGGAAAACTGCGTGAGTCGGGACGGTAAGGATCTATTGTAGCGCGCCGCCGCCGGGCCGCGCGCGGCCGCACAGCGGGTTCAGCGCACCAGAGTCAGGCAGTCGATCACCACCCTCCAGTGGCCGTCCGGCTGGCGGCGGAACACGCTCGTGAAGCAGCCCTCCTTCGTGCAGAGGATGCCTGGCTGCGTCTCCCGCGTCAGCGAGAACCGGCCGGAGGCGCAGGCCAGGCTGTGTTCGGCCTCAAAATGGTTCGCCTCGCGCTTCAGCTCGATCAAGCCGTTGTCGAACTCGCGCCGGAACCATTCGAGGATCGCGTCCCGCCCGTTGATTGCCGGGTGCCCGGGCGCCTGGAGCTCGGCGTCCGGCGCGTAAAAGATCTGCACCAGCCGCTCGGGGTCGCGCCGCCGGATCGAGCGGACGAATTCCTCCTCCAGCAACTGAAGGTCCCGGGTCGTGCTGTCCAGAGCCAGAAAGGGCATGGCCTCGATCTTCCCCCCAGAGCAGTTTGGCAAGTTCTGCACGCGTGTCAAGGGGAGCCGGGCGGCAGGCCCCTTGCGCGCCGGATCCGCGCGCCCGCCTCCGGTGTCTGAATCTTTGTGACCCTTCGCGCCGCGCGGTGGATTCTCGCCATCGCCGCCCTCTGGGCGGCCGCGAGCCTCGTGCAGACCTTCCTTCGCCGCACTGCGCCACCGGGGGCGGCGAGCAGGCCGCCTTCGCCCGCCGGCGTGCCCGCGGAGCTCGACACACGCGAGCTGAAGATCCTCAACTTCTATGCGCCGCGCATTCCGGAACGCGGCAGACCGGCCACCCTGTGCTATGGAGTGCTGAACGCGGTGCGGGTGGAGCTCGATCCGCCGCTTGCGGAGGTCACGCCATCGATCAGCCGCTGCGTGGAGATTGTCGTCCGCAACGACACGCGGCTGACGCTGCACGCGTTCGGGCGCGACGGCCGGAGCGTCTCGGCGTCGTTCCTGCTGCCGGTGGCCGAGCCACGGCCGGAGATTCTTTTTGTGGAGGTGAGCTCGCGCGAGCTGCGCCGCGGCGACCGATTCACTCTCTGCTACGGGGTGCGGTTCGCCACGGGCGTGCGCGTCGAGCCCGGCGCGTTCCCGCTGCCCGCTTCCGAAAAGAACTGCGCCACATGGTTTCCCGTGCAGCCGCCGGCGCGGATCATCGTGGAAGGTCCTGGCGGCACGGTGACAGCGGGGCTGGATGTCCGGATGTCTTCTCCTGACGTGGCCCGCTGAAGCGGGCCTGGCCGGGCTCACCTGCCGCCAGCCGGTTGCTGGATCGATTCCAGGTATCGCACCAGCCGGTCGATCAGCGCCGCGGAATGCGCGTCCGTAGGCGACAGCGGCATGAAGACCGGCCCCCACACCGGCATCCTCTTGCCCCCGTGGGCCGGGAACCCATCCAGCCCGCCCAGCAGCCGTTCCACCCGCGCCCTGGGAAACTTCCCGCCGTGGGTCTTGGATAATAGCGTCAGATCCGTGGGCCGCATGCGGAGCGCCTCCGCCGCGGGACCATCCCCTCGTCCCTCCATGCCGTGACAGCTCGCGCAATAGGCGACATAGAGTTCGCGCCCGCTCATCGCCGCAGCCCGCTGTTCCGCCGCGGCCGGCCGCGCCTCCCGCGGCGGCGCGCCGGGAAGCAGAAAAACCGCGGCCGCGGCCAAAGCGGCGGCCTGTGGAATGCCGTACCGCTTGTTCATCTTCGGCCTCCTGACCCCACTCTAGAGCGCCTCCCGGGCGGCGGCAAGACCGGACGCCCGTGTTGCCGTCCCCTGCCCATTGTGCTATCAATGGAGGCAGATTGATCCCTCCGCCCGAACGGGTGAAACGGATACCTTTGTTTCATATAGGAGCACCACCGTGGAATCCTCCAACCGCCGCCTCATCCGGCCCGCCCTTGCCGAGGTAAAGGAACGCGCCGCTGCCCGTTCCAACGCCCCCCAGGCAAAGAAACAGGCGCCGCCCGATGTCACCAACGCGGAGAATTTCTATTACGTGAAGCAGATGCAGTCGAAGACTCCGCTGGTGGTGGTCATGCACGATGGCGAGGAACTGCACGGTACGCTGGAGTGGTACGACAAGGGCTGCATCAAGCTGACACGCGAAGATGGGCCCAACCTGCTCATTTACAAGTCGGCGATTAAGTATATCTACAAGGCGTGACGGGCAGGCTGGGCGCTCCCGGCTCATTCGTTGAGCTGGCGTCGTGTCCCTGAGAAATATCCCTTTTTCAGGCCGCGATGAAGCGGTCGCAGACCGTGAAAGGAGCGATCACCCGCGCGGCAGGGCAATGTCGGCTCCTTCCGCTCGCCCTGGCGGGCGAGCTTCCATCGTGACTCAGAAGCGAGGGAGCGAGCCGTCGCAGTCTGGCTTCGCCCAACGCTTTCAGACGTTGCTGTCCAGGCCAGACTCCAACCGTTCCTTCTCCACCGCCCGCGCACGCCGCTCCAGCCGCATGCGGCGCCGCTCGCCTGCCTCGTGCCAGCGCCGCTTTTCCGTCTCTGTCTCCGGGATGACGGGCGGGATCTCGCGCGGCTTGCCGTCCGGCGACAGCGCCACGAATGTCAGATACGAAGAGTTCGTGTGACGCACGACGCCCGTCTCCAGGTCCTCGACAAAAACCTTCGCGCCGACCTCCATCGAGGTCCGGAACACGCGGTTCACGCTGGCCTTCACGATGACGAGCTGGCCGATACGGATCGGGTGGAGAAACGTCATGTGGTCGACCGAGGCGGTCACCACCGGGCAGCGCGCATGGCGCATGGCGGCGGTGGCGGCGGCCAGGTCCACCAGGTGCATGATGCGGCCGCCCAGAAGGTTGCCCAGCGTGTTGGCGTAAATGGGCAGGGCAAATTCGCTGAGTTCGCTTGCCGATTCGCGCACCGGACGGCCTTCCATGAGAAAGAAGGTACCATGAAGGGCATGGGGCGCCTGGAACAGTTGCAGCAACTCGTCGCGCAGGATCCGGCCAACAGCCGCTTCCGCTACATGCTGGGCATGGAGCTGCTGGGCGAGGGCCGCGCCGCCGAGGCCGCCGCCACGCTGCGCGAGCTGATCGAGCGCGACCCGGGCTATGTGCCCGCTTACTACCAGGCAGGCCGCGCCTTCGAACAGGCCGGCGACATCGAGGCGGCGCGGGAATTCTACCGCCGCGGCATCGACGCCGCCCGCCGCGCCGGCGACACGCACGCCGCCGGCGAGCTACAGGCCGCGCTCGACATCCTCGGCTGAGGCGGCGCGCAGCCGTTCCCACTCATCGCGCAACAGGCCGTAAATGCGCAGGTCGACCCGTGCCCCGTTCAGCCACTGCGCCCGGCGGAGCGTTCCTTCGAACGTGAAGCCCAGCCGCTTCGGGATCGCCTGCGAGCGCAGGTTACCCGCGGCGCAGCGGATCTCGATCCGTTCAAGTCCCAGCGGCCCGAAGGCCAGTTCGAGCAGCGCTCGCACGGCCCGCGTGATCATGCCCTGCCCTTCGAACCGCGCCGCGATCCAGTAACCGATCTGCGCCGAGCCGTTCGAGGAGTCGATGTCGTGGAGCCCGATGAGTCCGGCCAGCTCCTCCTGGGTCCAGATGCCGTAGGCAGCGGTCTGCCCACGGGCGCGGTTCCCGGCCACCTGGTGAAGAAACGACCGCGTGTCGGCCGGCTCGCGGGTCGAGCTGACCCAGGGCAGCCACCGGCCCAGGTGATCTCGGTTTGCCGCGACAACCGCGAAGATGACCTCCGCCTGCTCCGGCTGGAGCGCACGAAGTTCGAGCGCCCCGCCCAGCGGAATGCGCGTAGGAAACGGCCCGGCGCCGGCGGCCATGGGATCGATGTCCTCAGCATAACGCAGCGGCCCGGGGACGCGGTCTGTGCATCAAAAAGCCCGGTCTCATTTCCGTGCTGCACGGCCCGCTCTGAAGTTAACGCCTGGAATTAGCGGCGGCATTTGCACAAGACTGCACGTTTTTTCGTGTTTTTGCGCCATTTTTCATTCCTGCGGGAAGTCCTGATTCCGCGATGATGAGGCCGTCTGCCTGGTGGGCAGCTTCACATTTGTCTCTGGAGGTGCAGCGGGATGGCCCGATCCATCTTGGTCTTTGTGCCTGTTTTCTTTCTTTTCGCCATCAGTCCGCCGGAAATTTCGGCCCAGACGGCCCCACAACTGACGGTGGTTTCCGCGGCGAGCCGGCAGCCCGAGGCGGCCCCGGGTTCGCTTGTGTTCATCGAAGGCAGGGGGTTCACGGCAGATGCGGTCTCCATTGAACAATGGCAGACTTCCTCGCCGCCCACCGAGCTGGCCGGGCTGAGCGTGCTCGTCGGCGAGCTTCCTGCGCGCATCATCCATGTGACGCCGGAAGAAATTTACTGCGTTCTGCCCGATGGGCTTCAGCCAGGGGAAGTCAGTGTCAGAGTCGTCCGGAATGGAAACGAGCTGGTCGCGGCAGGCCAGGCCGTGATCGCCCCGGCCGCCCCAGGACTGTTCTCACAGGACAACAGCGGCCGCGGGCCGGGCAGAATCTATGATGCAGCCACTGGCGCCCCAGGGCCGTTCCGTGTCCACACCCGGACGCCCGGCGGCTTGAGGCCGACGCGGCTGCTGATGGCGGCCACCGGATTGAGGCAGGTGGCGGCAGCCGGGCAGACCATCACCGTAGCCTTCATGGCGCTTGCAAAAGACGGGGCGATTCGCGAATGGCCCGTGCGGCCGGTATTGGTGGAACCGGCGCCGGACTATGCCGGATTAGACCACGTCACCGTCGAGCTCCCCGAGGAGTTGAATGCATTGGACAACGCGTGGGACGAAGTGTTCGTGGCGGTGCGGACTGCTGACAGGCAGTCCAATACGGTGAGCCTGAAGGTGCTCATGGAGGAGCCGCCATCGCTGCTTTCGTTCGAACCCAGGGAAGTGAGCCCCGGGCAGGTCCTCCGCATTTCGGGCCAGGGCTTTGCCATGTCGGTCGACGGGCGCGACCGTGTGCTCCTCTCCGCAGCGAACCAATTGCAGGCGCTGGCCATTCCGTTCCGGACGTCCACCGTGGGCAGCGGAACCACGGCGCAACAGATTCTGGAAATTTTCACGCCCCCTCTGGCGGAATCCCCGCAGGCGGCCTGGTATGCGGGGCCGGTGCGGGTCTGCGTGGAGACAGATGGTGTGCAGGCCTGTTCGGCTGAAACGCTCCGCATGGTTCAGCCACCGCCGCTGCCGACGCCGCCGGGCGACGTGCTCCTTTCGCGGCTCGAAAAAACCTACGATGCGCTTGCCCGGAGTGCGTCCGGGTTCGACGCGGCCCTTGCGGAGAAGATCCAGGCCGCCAAAGAGCGTGCCCGCTCCGATCTGCGCGCCAGGATCGATGCCGCTCTGGCAGGCACTCCGGAGCGGATCGAAATCCCGCTGCCGGATGGAACCAGGGTCGAAACCGTCTTTGACCTGGCGGCGATCCAGAAGCTGGAGGCGCTGACTGCCGCCGCGGCGGACGCTCTCGACTCGACCCTGCCAGCAGAGCCGACAAGGGAGGAGCGAAGCGCCGTCGACCAGAACATCGAAGAGGAGATCCGTCAGGCGGCATCGGCTTACCTGAATTTCGAGCGCACCTCCCGGAACATCGCCAGGGCGCAGCTGGGAATCGCCGCGGGCGCGGTGCTGAGCTGTTCTCTCAGTGCAGTCACTTGTCCCGCGGCGGCGTGGGCTGTCAATCTGGCTGCGCCGACGTTTGCCGCCGCCTCGCTTGCGTCAATCGCCGGCCAGATGGTGATTTTGCTTGGACCGAATACCCTGCAGCAGCTCCGCGTCACCCCGTCCCAGATCGTCCTGAAACCCGGAGAAAAGTCTGAGTTCGACGTTCGGGGACACTTCGTCTCTGCACTGGATCCCTCCAAGGGGATTGCGTGGGCCGCAAAGGAGGTGGTCTCGGCTACGGTTGCCGGCGCCTTTGGCAGCGGTGCTTCCTTCGTGCTCAAGAGCGCTCTGTCGCCGGCGATGGACTGGATCGTCGGCAAGATGGTGGCGCTGGGACTCCTTGAGATGGTTTCCCTGCCATCTGCCAACAGCCGCGATGTGGGCCTTTCCTGGCAAACGGTGAACAGCACCTGCATCCGCGGCTCGAGTCCCTCGCCCGGCGCAGCCTTCTTCCTGGGCTCCTGGAGCGTGGAAGGGTTCCGCGGGATGACGGCGCCCGAATATTGTCATTTCGCTCCGAGAGAGGGCCTGATTCTGACCCTTCCGGAGGCGAGGGCGCCCGTGGGCGCGACGATCTTCGTCTCCGGTCCGACAAACTGTTACCCATTGCCCGCGAATGCCCCCTCGCCCGTTTTCAACAGGATTTACCAGGTGCTGGGGCCGAACCCGGCCGGCGACCGGCTCCTCGTAGGTGAAGTGTCCAGCATGTCCGCATTCACCTTCCTCAAGAGCACCCTGCCGCTTCCCTCGGTTCCGAATGAAATGGTCTGCGGTTCCTGGACCGTGGCGCCGGGCTGCACGGTGGAAGCCTATCTGCCCACGGAAAAGGAGCGACGCGGCGATTATGGCGATTGGCCGGAGCGCATACTGGACCCGATGATGCCCGGGTTCTTCTTCCCGGGCAACGTCATCCCGCTAAGCCGGCAGGGGCCCGGAGGGCCGTTGGGTCTGCGCGTGAAGTCGATGCAGGGCTGTCGGCCGTAGGCTGCCGGCGCCGCATGGGTACCGGGTTGCGCGAGGCTGTCATCCCATCGCGGGCGGCCTCGCGCGCCTTGTTCTTTCCGGGCCGGAACTCACCCCCACGCATCAGGACTTCCAGGACGGTTCGGTCTGCCCGCCTATCGCACCCATAGGTCACACTCCGCCCGCAGGCGCATCTTCGGTGGCAGGAGGTTTATCTACACCGTGAGCGATACCGTTACTGTCAACCGTCTGCCCCTGATTGGCGAACCCGCGCCGGAATTTCACGCGGAAACCACCCAGGGGCCTGTCCATTTTCCGCATGATTACAAGGGGAAATGGGTGATCTTTTTCAGCCACCCGGCCGATTTTACGCCGGTCTGCACCACCGAATTCATGACGTTCGCGTCGATGCAGGAGGAGTTCCGCGCGCTGAACTGCGAGCTGCTCGGCCTGTCCATTGACAGCACCTACAGCCACATCGCCTGGTTGCGCACGATCAAGGAGAAGATCGAGTTCCGCGGGATGAAAGACGTCGAGGTCACCTTCCCGGTGATCTCCGACCTGACCATGGAGGTCTCGCGCCTCTATGGCATGCTTCAGCCTTCGGCCAGCACGACGCAGGCGGTGCGCGCCGTATTCTTCATCGACCCCGAGTCGAAGATCCGCGCCATTCTGTACTATCCCCTCAGCGCCGGCCGCAACTTCCGGGAGCTGAAACGCCTGCTGATTTCCCTTCAGACCACCGACAGGCATGGCGTGGCCACGCCGGCCGACTGGCAGCCGGGCGAGGAGGTCATCGTTCCGCCGCCGGGCTCCTGCGGCGCCGCCAGGGAGCGCATGGAGTCGAAGGATCCGAACATCCGCTGCGTGGACTGGTTCCTCTGCTTCAAGAAACTGTCCTGACTCCGGGTATTTAAGGCAAGGGGCGGCCGTTGCGCCGCCCCTGTTTTTGCGCCAGATTTGGGAAAAAGCGCCCAGATTTCCGATCCTCTTCTGCGTTTTTTATTCCGGATTTCCGCTGCGGCGCGCGACGGTCCCCGTCCGGTCCGGGCAGGGACCGATTCGGCCGGCCCGTCCTCCCCTCACAGGTCCCGGCCCGGCAGCGTGTCCACGCTCAGAAACCGTCCCCAGCCGTGTGCGTATTCGGCGCCGTCTTCTCCGGTGATGGTCGCCTCGGCCTCCACCAGGCGCCTGGCCCGCTCCACCACCCATCCCTTCACCGTCACCTCGCGCCCCGGCGGCACGGCGTTGCGAAAACGCACGCGGAGTTCGGCGGTCATCGCCCGGAGACCCGCGGCCAGCAGCGCGTGAGACATTGCTTCGTCGAGTACGGTGCTGACCAGGCCGCCGTGGACCACGCCCGGCCAACCCTCATGCTCGGCGGCGGGCGTCCAATGCGCCAGCGCTTCTCCGTCGGGCCGATGTGCGAAGACAAGCTTCAATCCGATGGAGTTCTCGCTGCCGCAGGCGAAGCAGCGGTTTGGGAGTGGTGTTTGCCCGGCCGGCCCGGAGGGCTTTTCGGTTTGGCTCATCTCCGTCCCGCCGAGTCTAGCTCATCCGCAGCCGCCCTGGGAAGACATGACTGCGGCAGGGTCCTGTACGTTCGATATCCTCCAGAAAGCAGCCTGGCATGGAAGCCGTGTTGCCGCAGGATGCGGCAGGCGTAATAAGCCCGCTGGCCGACGGCGCAGGTCACCTGGATCTCCCGGTTGCGGGGCAACTCCTCCAGCCGGTTTCGCAACTGGCCGAGCGGAATGTTGACGGCGCCGGGGATCGTGCCGGCATGGTGCTCGCCCGGTTCGCGCACGTCGAGAATCATCGCGCCGCCGGCGCCCAGGGCGGACCAGGGAGCGATTTCGATGTCGCCGCGCATCGCATTGGCGGCGATCATGCCGGCCATGTTCACCGGGTCTTTGGCCGAACCGTACTGGGGGGCGTAGCAGAGCTCGGCCTCCTCGAGATCAAACACCGTGGCGCCCTTCTGGATCGCCATCGAGATGACGTCGATGCGCCGGGCGACGCCGGCCTCGCCAACCGCCTGCGCGCCGAGCACCAGGCCGTCGGAACGGCGATAGAGCAGCTTCATGTGAATCGGCTTCGCGCCCGGATAGTAACCGGCGTGGTGGCCGGGGTGCAGATAGACGGCCTCGTAGTCCGTGATGCCGGCGCGGCGCAGCGACTTTTCATTCTCGCCGGTCACTGCCGCCGTCAGCCCGAAGACGCCCACGATGGCCGTGCCCTCGACGCCGCGGAACTCTGCCGGACGGCCGCAGATGGAGGCCGCAGCCACGCGCGCCTGCCGCTGGGCCGGGCCCGCCAGCGGGCACAGGCGCCACTCGCCGGTGATGGCGTTGCGGACTTCCACTGCGTCGCCGACGGCCCAGATGTGCGGATCCGAGGTGCGCATCTGGTTGTCGACGCGGATGCCGCCGCGGGCGCCGATTTCCAGGCCCGCCTCGCGCGCCAGCCGCGTCTCCGGCCGCACGCCAATCGAGAGGATGACGATGTCAGCGCCGAAATGCAGTCCGCTTTCCGTTTTCACCATCAGCCGGCCGTGCGAATCCTGCTGGAAGCCGGCCACCGGATCGCCCAGCCGCACGTTGGCGACATGCGCGCTGACGCGCTGGCGCACATATTCGGCCATTTCGGGGTCGAGTGGCAGCAGCAGCTGATCGGCGGCCTCGATCAGCGTCACTTCCAGTCCGCGGCGAGCGAGGTTTTCCACCATCTCCAGCCCAATGAAACCGCCGCCGATCACCACGGCCCGTTTCGCGTTGTGCCGCTCAATCCACTCGCGGATCCCGGCGCTGTCCGGCACCGTGCGCACGGTGAAGATGCCCGGAAGCTGAATGCCCTCAAGCGGCGGCACCACCGGCGAAGCGCCCGGCGAGAGCACCAGCGCGTCATATGATTCGCGGTACTCGCGGCCGCTCACCAGGTCCCGGACTGTCACTTCGCGCGCGTCGCGGTCGATGCGCACCGCCTCATGCTGCGTGCGCACGTCGATGCGGAAGCGCTGGCGGAACAGCTCAGGGCTCGCCTGGAGGAGCTTTGATTCCTCGCGGATGACGTCTCCGATGTAATAGGGCAGGCCGCAGTTGGCAAACGAGACAAAGGGCCCGCGCTCGAGCACGATGATCTCGGCCTCCTCATCCAGCCGGCGCAGACGCGCGGCGCAGGTGGCGCCTCCAGCGACACCGCCAACAATGATGATTTTCCGCATGACTCTCCTCAGGGCAGGATGCTGCTGCCGGCCTGGCGCACACAGGCTGGCTGAGCAGGACGGGCAACGAGGCCCGCCAGCGGCAACACGACCCTGTCGCCGCTGCCAGTCCCCCTCATCTTTTTTTGGATGCGTTCGCCGCCCACGGGTGACGCGCCGGGGCCCGCCAGCTCATTCATGATCGCCGTTCCACAACACAATCCCGTTTGCCGCGCATCGGAACTGTCGCACGGGACGGCCCTTCCGCGGGCAGGTGAATGCCGCCTCATCGTTACCGCAGCGACCAACAGCGCACCCTCGCGAACCCTTTCTGAACCTGCCAGCGATTCTGGCCCGCGTTTGAAGCCAGGAATCTCGATCTGGCTGGCCCACTCATGGTCTGTCCGGCCACACAAGCGGCGCGGCTCGTGTGCCTCGGCCAAACCGGAAGACGGCCGGCATTTCTTCATGCCGCCACGCTCCGGGCGAGGCATGCCCGCAACGCGAACCGCAGCACAAGGCCATTGGCATGATTCACGCCTCGATGGGCGCGATGGAACAAGCGCTGCGAAGATCTGCCGTCACCGTGTTTCGCCGGAAATGGCGCCGGGGCTGGCGGCTCCGGGCGAGATGGCACAATTCCGCCCGGCGGCAGGACTCTGGCCAGAGATCGGAACCCTCACCGAGAAGAGTGTGCCACGCGCCGTCAGGCAGGCCAGGCGCACGTGATGATTTCCGGGATTGCAGCAGCGTGTGACCGGATTCTGGCGACGCCACTTGTCATCGCTGCCGGGCTGCGGGAAGTGCGGCCGCAAGCAGCGAAACGGGCAGTCAACGGCTCGCGGCCCGGCATGATCCTCGGCTGCGCCTGGAAATCGGGCCGGAGGCGAAGGTGGAGCGCTGAGAACGGGCGTTCCGCGGAAACGGAAAAGGCGCCCCGCTTCGGGGCGCCTTTTCCGTTGGCGATGACGGGCGTCCTCAGAAGAAGAAGCTGAGCTGGAGACGCGTAGACCGCGGCCCCTGGAAGGAGTTCGCCAGCCCGTAGAGCGGGCTGATGCGGAGCCCCTGCTCCTTCATCATCTGAAGCGTGTTGAAGCCCTTGAAGATGTCCGTCTCGTTGGCGAACTGGAGCTGGCTGTCGTCCGGATGCAGCAGCACCGTGTCCTTGTTGGTGACGATGCTCGAGTTGAACAGATTGAACACGGTGAACTCAAACCGGATCTTCATGCTCTCGCGCGACGAGAACGGCGTGAAGTCGTGCATGAGGTTGAGGTCGAAGTTGTAGAACACGGGCGTGCGGCCCATGTCGCCGCGATTGTACGGGTAGATGGGCGTGGACGAGATCGCGTTCAGTTCAGTGGTCAGCGGCGTGCCCGAATACAGCGCGACGTTCGGCGAAATCGTCGTCGCACCCAGCAGGCTCTTCAGCGTATAACCGCCGAAGAACTTCAGCGTGTGCGGACGGTCGGTGGCGAGGCGCCCTTCCGACATCACGCCTTTCTCGGTGTAAGCGAGCCAGGGCACGTCGAAGTAGCGGTTGACGTTCGGGCTGGTGCGGCCATTTTCGTCCGAGCTGGCCAGGCCCGAGTAGTTGCCGTACAGACGCGACCAGGTGTAGCTGAGCGAATACTGGTAGTTCCTCGAGAAGCGCTTGTCCAGACGGAACTCGATGGCGTCATACTCGCGCTTCGCCTTGGGCGTCAGCGGGTAGCCGGCCGCCCAGAACGAGCGATCCGCGGTGATGCCGTAGCCCGGGTTGGCGATGAAGTAGACCTCGCCGCCCTCGCCGAGGATGCCGACGTCCTCGATGGTCCGGATGAGGCGACGGTTGGTGTAGCGGATGGAGGCGACCAGCGTCGGGTTCAGGCTGTAGTCGAAGCCGAGGTCGAACATCCGCTGCTTCATCGGTTTCAGGTTCGGCTCAATCGTCTGACCCTTGCATGGCAGGTGGTTCTTCTCGCACGAATTGGGGTCGTTGGACGGAATGCGCCAGTCGACCAGCTCGAAGAACTGGCCCGGCAGCTTGCGCGGATCGGACGGGTAGCCGTAGGTGCGCATGGTGGTGAAGACGTTGGGATCATCCAGTGCGTGGTAGGAGGTAAGGTAGATGTCGCCGCCGAAGCTGCCACGGGGCATTTCGTACTTCATCATGTCGTAGAAGTAGCCCCAGGAAGCGTAGAAGCGCATCTTACCGTCGCCCTTCGGGTCGAAGGCGCCGCCGATGCGCGGGCTGATCTTGTCGCCCCAGGTGAACTTGATCGGCGGAGCGGCGGCAATGCCCTCCTTCTCATAGCTCGGCAGGAACTCGCGCTCGGTGCGCAGGCCGAGGTTCAGGGTGAGGTGCTTGTTCACGCGCCAGTTGTCCTGGAAGAAGATGGCGTGGTTGTTGCTGGACGCATAACCGTAGGTGCCGAACGTCAGCCAGCGGTAGTAGCCATAGGTGCCGCGCACGCGGTTGGTGCCGGGGACCTTGTACTGCGCCGGGACGCTGTCGCACTGGTTGGTGATGCAGGGCCAGGACTGGTTCCAGTAGAAGCGGTAGTAGCCCGTCGGATAGCTGAGCGCCTTGACGTCGTTTTCGAGCTTGTTGTACTGCCAGCCGGCCTTGATGTTGTGCTGACCGCCGAGGTTCAGCAGGTAGCTGCCATCGGCATTCAGGTTCGTACGGCGGTAGACGTCGTAATCCGTGCGGGCCGTGCCCTGCTGGACCCAGCCGGTGGAGGTGAGCCGGACCTCCGGCGGCAGGTTCGGATACATCAGGTTCGAAGTGCTGTAAATGAACGTCGTGCTCGACTGGGCGTAGCGGTTTGTGTAATTGGTGAACTGGTAGCCGCCACGGAAGCTGAGGATCAGCTTGCTGGTGGCGAGGAAGTCCGCCTGGCCGGACAGGATCTGGCCGGCGGTGTAGTTGCCCAGGCCGGCCCAATCACGGTTCGGAGAATCGGTGCCCTGTTGGGCCGGGAGGTAGCCCCGGACGTAGTTCGGGTTCCAGACCCAGCTCATGTTCATGCGCAGCTTGCTGAACGGAGCGAAGTCCAGCTTGTTGGCGGCATAATGCTGCCGGTCCTTGCGCGTGTAGGTGCCGGTCTGGCCGTTGGACAGGAAGGTGACGGTGCGGTCCGTGGTGGTCAGGCTCGGCATGAAGCCGCCGAAATAGAAGAGTTTGTTCTTCAGGATGGGACCGCCGATGTTGAACACCGGATTCCAGGTGCTGTAGTTGTCCAGTTTGTTCTGGAAGTAGCGCACGCGGGTGCGCGAGTCGTCAGTGGGATCCATTTCGAGTGTGGGCCGGGGCCGCGCCTGCATGGTGTCGTTGTTGAAATAGAAGCCGGCCTGGCCGTGCCACTCGTTGGTGCCGCTGCGGACGACGGCGTTGACGACGCCGCCCATGGCGCCGCCGTACTGGGCGTCCATGACGCCGTTCTTCACCTGAACCTGCTGGACCATTTCGACCGGGATGCGGTTCTGGCCGGAGAGCACGCCAGTCTGGATGTTGGTAACCTCCATGCCATCCAAGAAGTAGGCGTTTTCCGAACCGGAAGCTCCGTCCACCTGGAAGCCGCCCGCCTTGCCTTCGTTGCGGGCGCCGGGGGCGATGTTGATCAGATCATAGAAGCTGCGGCCTTTGGGAATCAGGTCGAAGAAGGACTTGTCGACGTTGATGGCGGAGCTGGAAGAGGTGGTGTCGACCAGCACCGCTTCGGCCGTGACGACGACGCTCTCGGTGACTTTTCCGACTTCCAGACGGAAGTCGACGCGCGTGGCGCGGCCGAGCACGACGGGGGTATCGGTCTTGCGCACGGTGGAAAAGCCCTGCGCTGACACGGTCACCGTGTACATGCCGACCGGGAGCTGCTGTTGCAGGAACTGGCCGGTGGAGTCGGTTTGCAGCGTGATCGGCCGCGGAAGCGGGCCGCCGCTGATTTCCACGGTGGCATTCGGGATGGCGGCGCCGCTCGGGTCGGTGACGACGCCCTGGATGCTGCCGGTAGTCTCCTGCGCGGCGGCAAACGTAGTGCACAATACGAGAAGAACCACGAACACGAGTCATCGTCCCGTGGCGCCCCTGAAGCTGGATGCGAAATTCATAGTCACAAATCCCTCCCTGGGTGATTTGAAAATCCGTCGGGTCTGTACCCTTCGCCCTGTTGTCCCATGAGTAGAGGATTCCCATGGAGAGGCATGGCGGGCAATAGGGATCGGGCTGCCTGTGGACACAGGCGGGAGCTGGGAGAAAGAGGCGCCAGGGGCGAAGAGGCCGGTGCAGATACACCTTCCTCGCCATGGTGCCTGGCCCACGAGGGTAGACCCAACCGCGCAGCCACCAAGCACCAACCCTCGGGCTCGCAGTCTTCCGCGAACCGTCCTGAGGATCGCCTCATGAAAAGAACAATCTCCCATGCCCCGGTGGGGCATTGCTGTGACAATCGTAACACAAGGGACAAGAATCGAGTCAAGGGAGTTTCGAAGTGCGACGCGGCACTCCGCCCCCCTGCTAACGCCAGCCAGCCGGAATCGACCTTCCTGGTGCGCCAGGCGGGAGCCGCGCGTCGCCCCTCGAAAATCACGCCGTCCCGAGCCCCAAGTGAAACATCACGAGGCGCTGCCGGAACGAGCGGTACGACCCGGGTCAGCATGGCCTGCGGGCGCGGCTACGCCGCAAACATCATCTCCTTTTGCCTCCTCTTCGGCTGAGCTTCAGTCGCAGCGCTGGTCGTCCCGGGCGAGCGAACTCCAGCCGCAGCTCAGAAGCGCACGGGCAGGGCGCGCAGTGCCGGGCAATGCACCTCCTGGATCCTGCTGATGGCGGACAGAAGCATGATGGGTCATCCGGGGAAACGGGTTTGCATTTCGGCGAACCGGCCGTTCGGCACAAAAGCACGGAGACAGAAGAGGCTGGCCTCCGCGGCCAGCCTCCGGAAAAAATCGGGTCGTGTTTCTACTGTTGAGGACGGATTTTCAGCGCCGCGCGCGCCGCAGCCCAACAGCCGCCAAGCCGAGCCCCAACAGCGTGAGCGTGCCGGGTTCGGGAATCTCGGGCGGGATTTGCGCGTCCGTGTCGGGCCGCGGGACGTAGTAAAGCGTGTTTTCCAGATAGGCAGAGTCCCCGGTGAGGCCAAGATTCCACATGCCGTCCTGCCCCTTCTTGGCGTAGAAGTTGCCCCAGACGGGCAGGCGGTTGGAGATGAAGGAATAGGAGGACAGCGCGTCGTCGAATTTCACTCCGTAAATCGGCGCCGGCATGCCCGGATTCGAATTCCCGATCGAGTTATCCCATTGGGAGTTGAACTCAACATCCCCCTCGTAGCCGCTCACGCAATTCGACTGGCCCTCCACAATGCACCCCGGGCTGAGTTCCAGGATGAAGTGGGAGAGTTCGAGCGGGCCACCCGTGGCTCCGAAGAAGCTGTAGGTGTAGGTGAGCGTACCGTTGCCGTTGTCGGTGATGACCCACGAGATGCCTGATCCGTTCGGAAACTTCGAGCCGTTCAGGCTGCCCAGCCCGGAGCCGACCGTGCGGGAACCGGTCCAGGAGCCGGAATCCACGGGCGTGTTGTAAACGGGTGTGCCCAGCGCGGTAACGGCGAACAGCAGTGTCAGCGCCAGCACCCCTCGGAGCGCAATCTTGCCGGAGACCATTTCCTCCCCTCCTTCACGCGATCACGCCCCATTTTTTCCTGCTGGCTTTTTTCGATCAACGGCGCAAAGTTCCGGGCCTATTGGTACGCGGCGCGGTCCGCTGGCGGCGGCCCGGAGCTGGTACTAGAACCACGGAGCCGATTTTTCAACGCCCCATGAATGTCCTTACAAGAGACCAGAAATAAAGGCCTTGTACATCGCCACGCCGTGGATCCAGCCGATTTCCTTCGCGGTTGAGAGCAGATCATTCATCGTCAGTACCAGAACCATTTCTCGACAATTGCCTGAAACACCAGGTACAATTCGCGTCCATTTCATGAAAGAAAACGCTGGTATCATTTCGCAATTCCGGTTACCGTGAAGGTGCACTTCATCAGTGCCCGGCGCGACGCCCCTGCGGCGATGCCAGGAACTGCGAAGGAAAGGAGGGGGAAAACCCATGAGATTCTTCGGAATCACCGCTCTTCTGCTGGCAGCCGCCGCTCTGACCGCGTCCGCCACCCCAGTCACGCTGACTCTCAGCCCGGTCACCGCCGCGCCGTTCTATCAACAGACCACTAACAACCCATGCGTCCTGGGCGACCCGTCGTGCAAGGGGCCGTCCGGCTGGACCTGGACGGTCTTTGACGCCAATCCGCCCGGCAACGCCTATACCAACGTCATGTCGCCCACATACACGGTGAGCCAGATTTTGGGCGTTGTTGGGAGTTCAGCCTTTCTGATCGGCGTGGATGTCAATCAGACTAACGTCGTTCAGACCCTGGGCTACTTCGCCATGACTGTGAACGGAGATGTTGTCGCAGAGTTTGCCCCAACGAATCCGGTGAACGTGCCTCCGACCTCGGGCGGCGGCAACGGCAACGGCTGGGCGGACTACGTCCTCAGCGGCTTCAACCTTTCCGGGTTCGCGGGCACGGACTCGGTTCAGTTCACGGTCACCATGCCTCTCGTCAACGACGGGCGGGAAGAGTTCTTCCTGATCAGCACACCCAGCCAGGAACCGCCCCCGCCGATTCCCGAGCCGACCACGTCTGCATTGATTGGCGGCGGCCTCGTCGGCATTGGAGTGCTATTCCGGCGCCGGGCCCGGAAACAGGACTAGCAACGACCGCCCGGCTGGCCGCCAAACCGGGCAAGCATGCCGAAACTCCCGCCCCATCAGGGGCGGGCGTTTCGTTTTGTGCGAAGATTCGCGTTCCGGGGGTGGACACGGATGGCCGCCTGGCCAGAGAATAGGGCCGTTCCCCGGAGCGCCCATGACCGCACTGTCCCGCCGCTCGTTCCTCGCCGCCTTCCCGGCGGTGGCTCTTGCTTCCGAAGCCGCTGCGGCCTGGCACCAGCGCGTGCGCCGTGTCGGCCAGGTCAACTTCAGCGAGAAGGACGTCGCCGAGGCCGACGTGGAAGCCTGGGCGGACTTCTGGGCCGATGCCCGCGTCGACGCCGTCCAGATCAACGTCACCGGCATCATCGCCTTCTACCCTTCTGACGTTCCCTTCCACCGGCGCAGCCGGTGGCTGGCCGGCCGCGACTTCTTCGGCGAATGCGTCCGCGCCGCGAAGAAGCGCGGCCTGCGCGTCATCGGCCGCCTGAGCCCGGATCTCCAGTGGGAGGACGCGCTCGACGCGCATCCGGAATGGTTCGTCCGCGGCCGCGACGGCCGTCCCGTGCCGCCCTTCAGCCGCACGCCGGGCCTCTACCAGACATGCACCTTCTCCAGCTACTTCACCGAACAGATCCCTGCCATCCTCCGCGAACTCAACGCCCGCTATGATGTCGACGCCTTCTACGCCAATGGCTGGCCCAACTGGAGCCTGCCCGAGTGCTGGTGCGACGTCTGCCGCCGCCTTCCGCCGCGCGGCACGCCGGAGTTCCGCGACCGGTTCATGGACCGCGTGATCGAGATCTGGACGCTGTACGACCGCATCGCCAGGGAAAAGAGCCCGGACAATCTTTTCTTCGGAAATCTCGGCGGCGGCTTCCGCACCGCAGTGGACCTTTACCGCCTGGCCCCGCACTGTCTCTGGTTCAACGCCGACAACCAGGGGCGCACGAGCCCGGCTCCGGTTTGGGGCGCGGCGCAGCAGGGCCGCGTGGCATGGTCGGTGATGAAGGGGCGAACCATCACCAACGTCACCGGCAGTTGGTCCACGGGTTCGCCGCTCTGGCGCAACGCCGCCAAGAGCCCGGCGGAGGCGGAGATCTGGATGGCGCAGACGGCGGCAAGCGGCATGGCCGTCTGGTACCACTGGCTGGGCGCGCAGACCGGCCTCGGCGAGGACCGCCGCTGGCAGGAGCACGGTCGCCGCTTTCTGCAATGGCATGCGCGCCACAATGCCCACTTTCTCAACCGCCGGCCCATCGCCAACATCGCCGTGCTGCTGCCGCAACGGACCCAGACGTTTTACCAGAACCCCGGCGAGGGCGATGCGGGCGAACACATCCAGGGCTGGTACGCCGCGCTGCTCGAAGGCCGGCACGCGTTCGCATTCGTCCACGAGGATGATCTCTCGCAGGAGACGCTGACGCCTTTCGATCTGCTCATCCTGCCCAACGCCGCCTGGCTCAGCGACGCCCAGTGCCGCCGGATTGCGGAGTTTGCCGCGCACGGCGGGTCCGTGATTGCCGACTTTGAAACGTCCCTATATGACGAGCGGGGCGCGGAGCGCGGCCAATTCGGGCTGGCGCCTCTGTTCGGAATCCGAAGAGCCGGCGGCCGCACGGGTTCGCGCGGCTTCTACAACTCCTTCTATGCACGGATCGAACAGCCCGGCCACGAGCTGCTGCGCGGCTTTGCCAACACGCGCTGGCTGGCAGGCGCCGAGTGGCGCGTGCCCATGCGCACGGACGGGCCGCCGATCCTTACCGTGGTGCCACCCTATCCGGCCTACCCCACCGAGACCGTGTTCACGGAAACGCCGCGCACGGAGGACGCCGCCGTGGCGGTGCGCGAGCAGGGCGGCAGCCGCTGCGTGTACTTCGCCGGCGACGTGGGCCGCACGTTCTGGCGGTGCTTCCATCCGGACCCGCTGCGGCTGATGCTGAATGCCGTGGACTGGGCGCTGCGCGGGCGCCGCCCCGTGCGAGTCGAGGGCGAGGGACTCCTGGAACTGTTCGCCTGGGAGACCGAGGCGGGCTTCGCCGTCCACCTGCTGAACTACAACAACCCCAATGCGCACCGGGGCGTCTACCTGCGCCACTCGCCGGTAGGCGCGCAGCGTGTGCGGATGGAGCTCCCGCAGGAAAGGCGCATTCGCCGCGTGACGGTCCTGCGCGCCGGGCGAATGCTTCGATTCGCGCAGCGGGGCCGCGTGGTGGAATTCACCGTGCCCGCGGTGACGGACTATGAGGTGGCGGCGCTTGAGTAGCTACAGCGCGCGGATCAGTTCCACCACGAATTCGGCGCAGTACCGTCCGGCGATGCGCTCAAAGTGCGGGTGGTCCCACTCGGTGTCGGAGACCATGCGGATGGCGAGGAAAGGAACCCCGAAGGCCACGGCCGCGCCGTGCGCGAAGGCGCTCTCCATATCTTCGGTATCGGTCCCGTAGGCACGGTGCAGCCAGTCGATGTGATCGAGCTGGCGGTTGTACTGGAAGGCCGAGCCGATGTTGCCGCGCAGGACGCGGCCGCGGGGGTTGCGGATTTTTTCGGCGGCGGCGAGCAGGGCGGGATCGCCGGGGAAGCTCGGGTAGGTGCGCGGCTCGCCCTGCGGGGTGCGGAGAACATGCGGCTTCGGCTTCCAGGCGCGCGTGTCCACGCCCGTGCCGGCATCGCCGTGCGGGGCTTCAAACGCCGAAAAATCCGTGGTCCTCTCGCCGAGTACGATGTCCCACAGCCGCAGGGCGCGGTTGTGACCGCCGGCCGTGCCCTGATTGATCACCGCCCAGGGGCGGAACTCGCGGATGGCGAGCGCGGTGGACGCAGCGGCGTTGATGGGCCCGACGCCGGTGCGGCAGACGACGACGTCGTGGCGGCCGATGCGCCCCCGCCAGAAGCTCCAGGCGGCGATGCGGTGCTCGCGGCCGCGCGCCGGCGGCGCGAGGGCGTCGAGCAGCGGACCCAGTTCGACGTCCAGAGCGCCCTGCACGAGGAGCGGTCCGCGGCGCGGGCGGGCCGCGGCCGCAAAAACAGGAATCGCAAGAAATGTTCTGCGGCGCATGGATCCTTCAGCCCTCGCCCAGCCAGAAGAAGCGGAGCAGGAACAGCGCGGTGAGCAGGTACACCATCCAGTGCACGCGCCGCCACTGTCCGGCCAGCACCCGGAGCAGCGTGTGCGCGGTGAAGCCGAACGCGAGTCCGTTGGCGATGCTGAACGTCATCGGGATCGCCGCCAGCGTGAGGAAGGCGGGGATCGAGGCAGCCGGATTGGTCCACTCGATCTCCTCGGTGTGGACGAGCATCAGCGCGCCGACAACGATGAGCGCGGGCGCGGTGGCCTGGGCGGGTACCGCGCCGAACAGGGGCGCCACGACGAGCGCGGCCAGAAACAGGAGTCCACAGACGATGGCGGTGACGCCGCTGCGCCCGCCGGCCACGACGCCGGCGGCGCTTTCAATGTAGCTGACCACGGTGGAAGTGCCGCAGATTGCGCCCACCGACGAGGCCGTGGCGGCCGAGGCGAGGATGCGGTTGACGCGCGGAATCCGCCCCTGCGCGTCGATCAGCCCGGCGCGCGTGCCGACGGCCACCAACGTGCCAACGTTGTCAAAGACGTCGACGAAGAGGAAGACGAAGATGATTTCGAGCAGGCCCAGGTTCAGCGCACCGCGCACGTCAAGCTTCATCCAGGTGCCGGCCAGCGCTTTCGGCGAGTAGGCGTGCGGCGTCCAGTCGAAAAAGCCCAGCGCCGCGCCGGCCGCGGCGGTGGCGAGGATCCCGATGAGCATCGCCCCGCGCACGCCGCGCACCAGCAGCGCGCAGATCAGCAGCAGCCCGCCGAGGGCGAGCAGCGTCTTCGGATCGCGCAGGTTGCCGAGCGTGACCATGGTGGCCGGGCTGGCGGTGATGATGCCGGCGTTGCGCAGACCGATCATCGCGATGAACAGCCCGATGCCGACGGCCACCGCGCTGTAGAGTTCGCGGGGGATCGATTCGAGGATGAGCTGCCGGATGCCGGCCGCGATCAGCGCGAGAAAGATGAGGCCGCTCAGGAAGACAGCGCCCAGCGCGGTCTGCCAGGGGACGCCGAGGCCCTGGCAGACGGTGTAGGTGAAGTAGGCATTGAGGCCCATGCCGGGCGCAAGCGCGATGGGGTAGCGCGCCAGCCCGCCCATAAGGAAGCAGCCAATGGCGGAGGCGAGGCAGGTGGCGGCGGTCACCGCCTCGGGCGGCATGCCCGCCTGGGCGAGAATCGAGGGATTGACAAAGATGATGTAGGCCATGGTCACGAACGTGGTGCAACCGGCCAGCGCCTCGGTGCGCCAGTTCGTGCCTAACTCCCTGAACTGAAAGTAGGATTCCAGTGCCGCGCGCATCACCCTGCCAGCATACAGAACCCCTCCCGGAGGGCGCGCGGCCCGGCGCCGGGCTGCGCTGTTACTGCTCTCCGCGGTGCTTGCGGATCTCCGCCTCGAGGTATGCCAGCTCCGCTTCGAGCAGCGCCCGGAAGCGCTGGTTCGTGCAGCGGTCGAGCTCGGCCAGCGCGCGCAGCCGGCTCAGCTCGAGCGAGCGGAGCTTCGCCTGTTTCTGAACCTCGTCCTGCCCCCGCGGCACGTTCCGGCGAGTCGTGCGCGGCAGGGCGGCATCTTCCATCTGAGAAGCCACTGCTTTGCTTTCCCAGCCACGTGCCATACTTTCATTTTAAGATCCCCGCCTCTGCTGCTTCACTGCGGCGGCCAGCGCTCCATCCGCCAGGCCATGTCCCAGAACATCCACTCGTAGCGGGCGCTGCGCTCGAAGATGGTCCGGGCGTGGGCGCGCTCAGCCGGGCCGGCCTGCGCCGCGGCGGCGTCGAAAATGGCCAGGGCTTCTTTTACGCTTTTTTCGTAGTCCGGGCCGGAATATTGCCGGATCCATTTCTGATATTCCGGCACGGGCGGGTTCTTTTTCGCGAGCGCTTTTCCCGCCTCAAGGTAATACCAGTAGCAGGGCAGGACGGCCGCCATCCCTTCCAGGAATGACCCGCGCCAGACGCTGGCGCGCAGGTGATTGACATAGGCGAGGTTGGTGGGCGCCATCTCGAAGGGCGCGCCCGACAAGCCTTTGAGTCCGAGGATTTCCCCGTGCAGCGCTGCTTCCCCGGCGATGGCTTCCAGCGCATGGCGGCTGAGCGTCTGCGCATGTTGCTGCGGCGCGCGGGCCGCCAATTCCAGCAGGAGCCGGGAAAATTCCCGCAGATAGAGCAAATCCTGCTCCATATAAAAGACGAATTTCCGGCGTTCGAGCGATCCGTCCGCCAGCCCCTGAAGGAACGGATGGGCGAGGGCGCTGCGGAAGACCGGCTCGGCCTGGCGCCAGCATTCGGCGGCGAAGCCGCCGGTCTGGGCCTGCGCCGCAGCGCAGGCGAGCATTGCGAGAACGGCCATGCGTTTCATTCGAGGATCCTCCCTGCGCGTTCAAACACGGCGCGCAGCATCTGCCGTGTAAGACGCCCTGTCTGCGTGTTCTGCTGGCTGGGATGGTAAGAGTCCAGCAGCGTGATCGCGCCGAGGCAGTGTTCGGCGCCGTGCGCGAAAGGGCAGGCGCTTCGGTTGAACCCGCCCACAGCGAGAAAGGTTTGGTGCGCCAGGCGGCCGAGCGCCACGACGACCTTCACGCGCCGGAGCAGCCGCAGCTCGCGTTCCACATACTCGCGGCAGGCGGCGATTTCCTCCGGCCGGGGCCGGTTGGCGGGCGGGGCGCAGCGGACGGCGGCGCCGATCCAGGCGCGGCGCAGCTCGAGGCCGTCGCCGCGCCGCGTGCTGTCCGGCTGATTGGCGAAGCCCGTCTCCCAGAGGGCGCGGTAGAGCCAATCGCCGGAACGGTCGCCGGTGAAGACGCGGCCGGTGCGGTTGGCGCCGTGGGCGGCGGGCGCGAGTCCCAGGATGTAGAGTTCGGCGGCGGGGTCGCCGAAGCCTGGCACGGGGCGGCCCCAGTATTCCTCGTCGCGATAGGCGCGGCGTTTCGTGCGCGCGACCTCGGCGCACCAGGCCCGCAGGCGCGGGCAGCGCTCGCAGACAACGATGTCGTGCTCGAGCTTTCGGAGACTGTCCCGCATGGAGAACCCCTCGATGCGAGGCTAACAGAGCGAGAAGGTTCTATTGTGGCTGAGCCTCGGCGGGCGTGGCCGCAGCCGCGCCGCCGGACCGCCGGTCGCGGCGCAGGGCGAGCACGCCGGCGCCGGGCGCCACTTCGACGCGCGCCGGCGGGGCCTGCGCACGGAACACCACGGTGGCGGTGTCCGCGCCGGTGCGGATCCATTTCACCAGCGGGCGCGCGGTGCGGGCCGTCTGGAGCTCGACGGGCAGTTCGAGCACGAAGTCCTCCGGCACGCCGCTCTGTTTCACACTGACGATGACTTCCAGCGCAGGCGCCTTGCCGCGCACGCGCACGGACGTTTCCAGCGTGGGGATGCCGTTACCGTAGACCCAGGTATCAAAGAAGCCCTCCAGAGAGCGGTCGGGATCGTCCCTGGCCGTAAATTCGGAGGCCAGGGCACGGAACTGCTCCGTGGTCACGGCGTGGTAGGCGTGGCGGCGGCGCAGCTCGCCGAGCATGCGCAGGAAGGCGCCGTCGCCCATGCGTCGCCGCAGCATGTGCAGGATCCAGGAGCCCTTGCAGTAGGTGATGACGCGCCAGGGGTCGACGCCATCGGCGCCGCGCAGGCGGGCGCCCCAGGTGACGGGGCCGGCGGATTCGATGGTCTGCTTCGGCTCGCCGAATTCGCGCAGCAGCTCGGTGCGGTACTCATCCAGTACGGACTCGAGCGCCCTCGGTCCGCGTTTGCGTTCGAGCAGCATCAGCGCGGTGTAATTGGCCAGCGCCTCCTGGAGCCATTCGTCGCGGTAACTGGCCGAGGTGACCAGATTGCCCCACCATTGATGCGCGGCCTCATGGGCAAGCAGAATGTCCGAATAAAACAGATTGAGCCGCGAATTCTGGACCGGCGCGGGACGCTCTTTTTCGGGCAGATACGCGATGGTGGAAAGATAAATGAGCCCCGGAAATCCCTGGCCGAAATTGCCGGGGATGGGCGAGACCGTCAGCGCCGGCAGGGGAGGCGGGCCGAACTGCTGCTGCATCCACTGCATGGCGGTGGCGATTTCCGCGGCGAGCTCGCGCATGCGCGCCTGCGGGTTCGGGGGCGTCGGCGAAAGGGTGATCACCTGCTGGGGCAGGCGGCCTGGCCCGCGGGCCGTCCCCTGGGGGACGATGACCTGGCGGGGCGGCGGGATCAGGGCAGGCTCCACGGTGCGGTTGGCGAACACCCGAACGAGGAGGCCCTCCGCCTTCGTGTCCACGCCCTCGAAGCTGCCGATGTTAAAGCCGGCCAGCCGCACCGGAGCGGAGGTGCGGAAGCGGGCGATGCGCGTCTCGCCCTCCACGGTTTCCTCGAAAATGTCGCCGGTGGCGGCGACGCGCAGCTCCTTCGGCACGCGGAAGGTCAGATCGAATTTCGTGAAATGGTAGCCGCGGCCCGGGTACCAGTTCGTGCGCGCGCCGACGTAGTAGACGCCGTTGCCGGCGCGCCGGATCACGTCGCCAGCGAGCTCGAACTCCAGGCGGTGTGCGGAGCCGGCCTCGAGCGGACCGGGCAACACCAGAAGAAACGGGTCATTGACGTATCCGCCAATCAGGCTGGAACGCAGCGATTCACGGCGGAAAATCTCGACTTCTTTTCCATCGAGACGCGCCGCTTTTACGGTCATTTCCGGGGCGAGTTCGAAAATGAGCGCCCCCTGGATCCGCTGCTGCGGCCTCAACATGGCGTCCGCGCGCAGGTCGAGCCGGAGGCCGGCGCCCACTGCCGCCTCGATTCGGTAGTCTTCCAGCACGGCGTCCTCGGCGGGCGGCTCGGGCCGCAGCCGACGGCTGCGGGAGGCGAAGCTCGTCCAGACGTTGAACCGCCCCGGGGCGGTAGAGGCAACATCGCCGACGATGACCTGCTCCGGCAGCGTGGGGTCGTGCAAAACGTCGAAATTGCCACGGGAATTGCCGGAAATGGCGGCATAGAAGAGACCGTTTTTCCAGTCCTGCGTGAGCAGATCCCGGACGAGGCGAACCTGAAAACTCTGGGCGAAATTCCGCACCGCTTCGGCGAAGCGCGAGGCGAGCAAAAGGCCTTCCTCGGGGCGGGGCTTCGGCCCGCTGTCAAGAATCGCCTTGAGCAGCTGCTCACCGCCGCCGTCGCCGAAGACGAAGACGGCGGTGCGGAAGTGCTCATTCAGGTTGGGAGACCCCGTGGCCCTGGCCAGCGAGGCGCGCTCGCCGCGGTCCGGCGGCCGCAGGAGCAGCTCGGCGTCGTCGCCCGGCTCCTGGGCCTGGAAAATGGCGACAGCCCGCCGGCCTTCCACGGGCCGGGAAAAAATCAGCACCCCGTCATTGAAGAAAAAGCGGATGTCTTCCCGCTGGAATTCGAGGTCGCGCACGCGGTAGCAATGGTCCGGGTCGAGTTCCAGCCGGCGAAGACTTTCCCCCACGGCTGCCGCCGACTGTCCGGCCATCGGGGCGGAGAACAGAATGGCGAGGATCCACAGGCGCGGGTTCACGCTTTCAGTGTATGCCTGTGCCAACAATGCCGCGCGGAGGCACACGTGCGCCGCCGCGCTCATTTTCGAAGTGTCCGGCACGGCATCTGGCGACGGGCGCGGGCGGGATCCATTCGAGGCATCCCGCCCGCGCCGTGTGGCCGCCCGCGTCAACCGGAACGCGCCCTCCTGGCGCAGCCCGGCCTCGCGGCCGCGCCCGCTGGGGGCCGCGGCGCCGAATGGGCCGTATTTGTCGAGCTCATCAGGTCTTACCTTGGGACATCCGCTCTTCCTGCCGCCGAAGCGACGAGGCTGCCTGGTCGCGTGAAGCCGCACAAGCGGCCGCCCGACGAGGCTGTCCGGTCCAAGCGGGGGGACTCTGGCCAGAGATTCGTATCCCCGCAGAGAAGAGTATGCCACGCGGCCGCAAGCATGCCGGGTGCAAGTGATTGATCTGGCGAGTGCAATTGCGTGTGACGGAACTCCGGCGGCGCCGGCGGTTTTCCCATCCGGGCCGCAAGGGAAGCGGCCGCAGGCCGCGAAACGAGCATTCCGCGGCCCGCGGCCGCGGCGAATGTCGGCTGCTTTCTCGCCCCCTGAGGGGCGAGCGTGAGTCACGGCTCAGACGGCAGAAGTGCAGCGCTACGGCCGGGCCATGTAGCGCTTGTACAGGCGCGTGTGGCGGCTTTCGAGATCCACGGGCACGCCCTTGATGAACATCATCTTCACCTGCGTGCGGATCTCGAGCGGATCGCCATCGGTGACGATGAGGTCCGCGTATTTGCCCTTGTCAATCGAGCCGTAGTCGCCGGCGACGCCCCAGATTTCGGCCGCATTGAGCGTCACTGACTTCAGCGCCTCATCGTAGGGCAGCCCGAAGGCGGCCGCCTGCGCCGCCTCGTAGGGGAGGTTGCGCGCGAACTGCACATTGAAGCTGGCGAAGCAGAACTTCACGCCCGCCTTGTGCAGTTGTGCCGCCAGGGTGAAGGGCTCGTCGTAAGGATCATCCTCTTCGAGAGGAGTGACGAACGGGGTTCCGAGCACCACCGGGATATTCCGCTTTGCGATGTCGTCGATCGTCTTGCCGGGCCGGCGCACGCCGGCGAGAACGATCTTCACCTGTTCGCGGGCGGCGAAGTCGAGCGCTTCGCGGATCTCGCGTTCGCGGGCGGCCATGATCATCAGCGGAAGCTTCCCTTCGAGCACCGGGATCATCGCCTCGTACCGCAGGTCCGGCGCGATGGCCTCGCCGGCGGCTTTTGCTTTCTGATACCGGCGGGCGGCGTCAAAGAAGTCCTGGATCTTCTGCACCTGGAGCTGCTGATTGCGCCGGGCTTCGGCAAACGTGACACGGCGTGCGGCCAGCCCGGGGAGAAGCGACTCGAGATCCGGCGGGCCGCCGCGGCCAGTCTGGATCACCGGCCAGGTCATCTGCATGGCGGCGCTGCGGCGGATCTCCATCTCTTCCCACGTCCACCCGTCGAGATGCATCAGCGAGGCCTGGCCGGCGATCAGGCCGGCGGTGCTGGCGCCGCGCGTCCCGCCGGTCGTGCCGGGCGTCACCAGCACGGTGGTGATGCCGTTGGCGCGGACCACCGGAATGTGCTCGCTGGAGGGGTTGACGGCGATGAGCGCGCGCAGCTGCGGGTTGAAGTCGCCGATTTCACCCGTGTCCACCGTCTCGCGCACGCTGGCGATTTCGGCCAGCCCCACCGGCGAGCCCGAATCAATCAGGCCCGGGTAGACGTGGAGCCCGCGGGCGTCAATCACCCGGATCCGGCCGCGGGGCGCCACTTTCGGGCCGACTTCGGCGATGCGGCCGTCGATCACCAGGACGCTCGCGTTCTGGATGGCCGGGCCGCTCACCGGATGCACGGTGGCATTGCGCAGCAGG
Source organism: Bryobacteraceae bacterium (assembly GCA_026002855.1). Classification (NCBI taxonomy): domain Bacteria; kingdom Pseudomonadati; phylum Acidobacteriota; class Terriglobia; order Bryobacterales; family Bryobacteraceae; species Bryobacteraceae bacterium. Next base: position 2,040,411 of record BPGD01000001.1, on the reverse strand, counting down.
AACGAGTCGTTTTCGCCACCCCATGCGGCGGCGGCGAGCATAACGGGAAGAATCCGATGAATCGCTCTCACGACGGCCTCCTGTTCTGTGGCATGGCCTGCTTCTGCTGGTCCTGGAGTTTGCGGCGCAGGCCTTCTTTTTCCGCCTCGATCTTCGGCCGGCGGCTCATGTCTTCGTCGCGGTCGAAGTACTGCCGGCCGTCAATGAAGACCTTTTCGACCTTCGCGTAGACCGACAGCGGGTGGCGATCGTAGATGACGAGGTCGGCGTCCTTGCCGGGCTCGATGGAGCCGACCCACGGGTCGATCTGGAGCTGCTTTGCGGGGTTGATGGTGATCATCGCCAACGCTTCGTCCTCGCTGAGCCCGCCGTACTTCATCACCTTGGCGGCCTCGGCATTGAGCCGCCGCATCAGCTCGGCGCCGCCGGCGTCGTCCGAGTTGAGGCTGACGAGCACGCCCTTTCGGTGCAGGATGGCGGCGTTGTAGGGGATGGCGTCGTAGGCCTCCACCTTGTAGCTCCACCAGTCGGAGAACGTGGAGACGGCGTGACCGCGCTCGGCGATCTCGCGGGCCACCTTGTAGGCCTCGAGCGCGTGCTGGAGGGTGACGCCGCGGATGTTGAAGTCGTCAAAGACGCGCAGCAGCATCAGGATCTCGTCGGCGCGGTAGCAGTGAGCGTGAATGAGCCGTTTGCCTTCCAGCACTTCGACGAGCGGCTCGAGTTGGAGGTCGCGCCGCGGCGGCAGGGCCTTCTCTCCGCGCGCGCGGCGTGCCTCATAGTCCTTCCATTCGCGCTGATAGGCGCGGGCGCGGGTGAAGGCGTCCCGGATGACATCCTCGACGCCCATCCGCGTGCCCGGATAGCGCAGGTTCTGCGGCGACTGGAGCCCGGGAATCTGAAGCCCCTGCGGCGAGCCCTGCCGCTTCGGGTTTTCGCCAAGCGCCATCTTCAGGCTCGGCTTCGCCCTGTCGAAGATCAGCCCGCGCGCATCGGCGCCCCAACGCAGCTTGAAGACGACGTTCTGCCCGCCGATCGAATTGGCGCTGCCGTGCATCGAGTTGCAGACGGTGACGCCGCCGGCCATGGCGCGATAGATGGACACCGACTCCGGATTCAGCATCTCGGCCACGTTGACCATCGAGCTGACGCTGACGCTGGATTCGTTGATCGAATCGAGCGCGATGTGCGTGTGCGCGTCGATGATGCCGGGGATGATGTGCTTGCCGGTGGCGTCGACGACGCGCGCGCCCGGCGGCGTCAGCACCTTTTCGCCGACGTCGGCGATCTTTCCGTCGCGGATGACGATCGAGCCGCGGAACGTGCCCTTCGTGACCGTATGGACGGTGCCGTTCTGGATGACGACGACGTCAGCGGCGCAGGCGGCGCCGGCAAAGAGCGTGAGTGCGAGAACTGGTGCGCGCATCGCTTACTGATCCTCCCCTCTTTCCGAACTGGGGCCGCGCCCTGACGCGCCCGCGGGCGGTTGAGGCAGTTCCGGCTCCGGCAGGTAGCGCACGCCGTCGATGAACACCATGCGGACGCGCGTGGAGTCGTCAAAGAGGTCGCCGGTGGCGACGACGAGGTTGGCCGCCTTGCCCGGCTGGATGGAGCCGAGCCGGTCGGCAACGCCGTAGATCTCCGCCGCGCTGAGCGTGAGGGCGCGCAGCGCGTCCTCACGCCTGAGGCCGCGGTCGATCGACTGCTTCAGGGCGCGCAGCACCGCGCGCGGCGTCTCCAGCCCGTCGCTGCTCACTGCCCACTTCACTCCAGCGGCCGAGAGCGCGGCGGGCGACGTGGGCGCGAGGTCGCGGATGCGCAGTTCGCGGTAACTCTCTTCCTGCTCGGGATCCGCGCCGGGCTCGCGCGCGGGCCAGCGCACGTTGAGGATCACGGGCGTGCCCGTGGCCCTGAGCCGTTCGGCCATCTCGTAGCCGCGCACCACGCCGTAAAGGACCGCCGGCGTCTTCAGGTCGGCGGCGAGTTTCACCATGCGCTCCATCTGGATGGGATCCGGCGCCGGAAGAAGCACGCGCTTCACGCCCATCAGGCCTTCCAGAGCGCGGTCATGGGCCGGCCGCGGAATGTTCACCGGATCGGCGGCGTAGAGCGCCAGCGCCTGCCGGTAATGGTCGGCATCGAGCCAGAGCTGGCGGAAGTAAGCCATGATGCCCATGGGCGTGGACGGAAAACCGGTGTAGCCGGAGGGGCGCAGCGCGAGGTAGAGCCCGGCCTCCGGCAGCACCACCATTTCGCCGGCGGTCTTGCCGCCGAGGTTGATGATGGCGCCGTGGCCGGCGACGATGCCCTGGCGCGGGAACGTGACGGCGGAGGTGAAGCCGGCGTTGCGCGCGGAGGCGAGGCGGGAGTCGGAGGGCTGCACCTGGTCGGCGGCCTTCACCCAGGTGAACGTGCCCGGCCGGTCCTGGGGCCCCCGGGATCGCGCCTGCGGTTGTTGCGCCTGCGGTTGCTGCGGCTGTTGCTGCTGCGGCAACTGAGGCGGCTGCTGCGCGCCGCGTCCGGCCGTCTGCGCCGGCGCCTGAGCGGCCTGCGGCAGCCCCCACGTGCTGAGCGCGTCGATCAGGCCCGGATACACGGTGAGACCGTTGCCGTCGATGACCCAGGCCGAGGCGGGCACGTCGACCTGCGGGCCGACGGCAGCGATGACTCCATTGCGGATCAGCACCGTGCCCTTCTCGATCACCGGGCCGTTGACGGGGACGATCCGCGCGCCGCGGATCGCCGTCCAGGATACGCTTTCGGCGGGGGCCGGCAGCCATGTGATGAACACGGCCATCAGCGCCGCCGTGATTGCGGCCAGAAAATTCTTTCTCATGGCAAAGCTCAGTGTCTTAGACTGGAAGTTCCAGAGATGCCAACCCGAAAGCCCATCTCTTACGCGGACGCCGGCGTCGACATCGATGAAGCCAACCGTGCCGTTGAATTTATCAAAAACGCGGTGAAAAAGACATTCACCCGCGGCGTGCTGGCAGGCATCGGTTCTTTTGGCGCAATGTACCGGCTGTCCGGTTACAGGCGGCCGGTGCTGGTCAGCTCGGCCGACGGCGTGGGCACGAAGCTGAAGCTGGCCTTCATGACCGGGCGGCACGACACGGTCGGCCAGGACCTGGTCAACCACTGCGTGAATGACATCGCCGTGCAGGGGGCCGAGCCGCTGTTTTTCCTGGACTATTTCGCCACTGGCCGGCTCGAATGGCAGGTGGCCGCCGCGGTGGTGAGCGGCTTGGCGAAGGCATGCGAAGAAAACGGATGCGCCCTGATCGGCGGCGAGACGGCGGAGATGCCCGGCTTCTACGCGCCGGGAGAATACGACCTGGCCGGCTTCATCGTCGGCTGCGCCGAACGCACGCGGCTGTTGACCGGCGAACGCATCGCCGCCGGCGACATATTGGTCGGGCTGCCTTCCACGGGGCTGCACACCAACGGCTATTCGCTGGCGCGAAAGCTTGTCTTCGAGGTGGCGGGACTCACGCCGAAGAGCTACGTGCCGGAGCTCGACACGACCATTGGCGACGAGCTGCTGAAAGTCCACCGCAGTTATCTTGTGCCGCTGCGCCGGCTGCACCGGCACAACCTGCTGGCCGGCGCCGCGCACATCACCGGCGGCGGCATCCCGGAAAACGTCCCGCGCATCCTTCCCAAAGGCCTGGCGGCTCGCATTGACTGGGGCTCGTGGCCGGTGCCGCCCATCTTTGAATTCCTGAAACGGATCGGCGCCATGCCGGACGATGACTACCGCCGCACGTTCAACCTCGGCATCGGCATGGTCCTTGTGGTGCCGCAGAAGAAGATCGCGCGCGCGGCGCGGCTGCTGGAAAGGCTGAAGGAGCCGTATTATCTGATCGGCGAAGTCATCCGCCAGCCGCGCGGCCAAGGGCGGGTGATGTATCAGTGAGCGGGCGGGAGGAGCAGCCGGGATGAAGCGCATTGCCGTGCTGGCTTCGGGCCGCGGATCGAACTTTGAAGCCATCGCCCGAAACGTGCGGGACGGAAAGCTGGAGGCGGAGATCGCCGCGCTGGTCGTGAACAACCCGGAGGCGCGCGCGCTCGAAATCGCGCGCCAGTACGGAGTTCACGCCATCACGCTGCCTTCGAAGGGCATCGACTCGGACACGTACGCGGCGATGGTGCGCGACGCGCTCGCCCCGCTGCGCGTGGACCTGATCTGCCTGGCCGGATTCATGCGCCGCGTGGGCGCGCCGCTGCTGGAGGCCTACCCGATGCGGATCCTCAACATACACCCCTCGCTGCTGCCGGCCTTCCCGGGGCTGAAGGTGCAGCAGCAGGCCATCGATTATGGGGTGAAGATCTCCGGCTGCACGGTGCATTTCGTCGATGCCGGGCTCGACACGGGGCCGATCGTCGCCCAAGCGGCCGTGCCGGTGCTCGATGACGACACGGCGGAGACGCTGGCCGCGCGCATCCTGGTGGAAGAGCACCGCATTTACACGGAGGCCATCGCGCTGGTGCTCAGCGGCCACTGGCGTCTGGAGGGCCGCCGCGTCCTCCGCACTGCGCCAGGGGCCTGAAACGGGGCGGGGGCTCCGCCCATGACATGATAAAGACCATGAGCCGCGTCCTCATGGTCGCCAGCGAAGCGGTGCCCTTTGCCAAGTCCGGCGGACTGGCCGACGTCCTCGGCGCGCTGCCGGTGGCGCTGGCGCGACAGGGCGAGGAAGTGGCCGTGATCATGCCGCGCTACCGCTCGATTCCGTGGCATGAGACCGAAAGCGCCTTTGACAACATGGTCGTCTATGCGGGCGCCACGCCCTATCGCGTGGACCTGCGCACGAAGGTCCACCGCGGCGTGCGCTTTTTCTTTGTCGAGGCGCCCTATTTTTACGACCGCGAGGGGCTTTACAACCACCACGGCCGCGACTACGACGACAATCACAAGCGCTTCGCCGTGCTCGCGCTGGCCGCACTCGGCGCGGCGCAGACGGTTTTTCCCTGCGACATCCTGCACTGCCACGACTGGCAGGCGGCGCTGGTGCCCGTCTACAAGATGGATCAGCAGCATTCCAATCCGCTGCTCGTCAACACGCGCACCATCCTGACCATCCACAACCTCGGCTACCAGGGCCGCTTCCACCGTTCCCAGTTTCCCGAACTGGGGCTCAACTGGGGCTGGTTCACGCCGGACAAGCTGGAATATTACGGCGACGTGAATTTCCTGAAAGGCGGCATCGCCACCGCCGACTGGCTGACCACGGTGAGCCCGACCTACGCGCGCGAGATCCAGACGCCGGAGGGCGGCTTCGGTCTGGATGGCATCCTCCGCTACCGCGCGAACGTGCTCACCGGCATCCTGAACGGCGTCGATTACGAAGAGTGGAATCCGGAAACCGATCCCTTCATTCCGGCGCATTATTCGGCCCGGGATCTCAGCGGAAAACGGATCTGCAAAAAGGCGCTGCTCGAAGAATTCGGCCTGGACGCCCACAATCTTGAGCGCCCGCTCATCGGCATCGTCAGCCGCTTTGCGCCGCAGAAGGGCTTTGACCTGATCGCCGGCATCGGGCACTTCTTCGACGAGACCGACGCGCAGCTGGTGGCGCTCGGCAGCGGCGAATGGCGCTACGTCCACATGTTCGAGGAATGGCACCGCTGGAAGCCGCGTCAGATCGGCATCTGGGTGGGCTACAACAATCCGCTGGCGCACCGCATTGAGGCCGGCGCCGACATCTTCCTCATGCCGAGCCTGTATGAACCCTGCGGACTGAACCAGATCTACAGCCTCCGCTATGGGACCGTGCCGGTGGTGCGCGCCGTCGGCGGGCTGGATGATACCATTCAGGAAGACACCGGGTTCAAGTTTCACGAGTATTCGGTGGGCGCGCTCTATGACACGCTGCGCACGGCAGTGGGCGCCTACCGGAACCGGGAATCCTGGATCGAGCGGATGCGGCGCGGCATGGCGAAGGATTATTCCTGGGACGCCTCGGCCCGTCAGTATTCCGCCCTCTACGCAAAGTTATTGGGCCGGGCCTGAAACCCGTGCCTGCCGGGAATCATCAGAACCTTCTGGAGCTGACCTTTTCAAATCACCATGGCAGGACAAAACATCGTTGAATTGACGGATGCGAATTTCGACCAGGAGGTCCTGAAAAGCGACCTCCCTGTGCTTGTCGACTTCTGGGCCGAATGGTGCGCCCCGTGCCGCATGATCGCGCCCACCGTGGACGCCATTGCCGGCGAGTACGCCGGCCGGCTGAAAGTGGGCAAAGTGAATGTTGACTTCAACAACGAAACGGCGGCGCGCTACATGATTCGGGGGATCCCGACGCTGTTGCTGTTCCGCGGCGGCAAGGTCGTTGACCAGCGCGTGGGCGCAGTCGGCAAGGCCGAGCTCGTGCGCATGATCGAGCCGCATCTGGCCGCCTGAGCGGCGCACCAATCCTTCAATCGTTGCCTGCGGGCTGCCCTGGCAGCCCGCAGTGTTTTTGCACGCTTCAGGCGGCCTGGCGAAGCACGTCCAGAAACGCACGCGCCGCGCGGGTCAATACCTTCCTGCGCCGCTGAAGCACGCCGAGCGGCCGCGTCAGCGGCTCGGCCAGCGGCACGGCCACCAGCCGCCCTTCGGCCACGTCGTCCTCCAGCATCGGCAGCGGCAGGATGGCGACAGCCGGCTCGATCCGCAGCGCCTCCTTCATGCTCTGAATGTTGTCAAACCGCAGCGGCACCTGGACGCGCACGCCGTGCTCGCGCAGGAACCGCTCGATCTCGCGGCTGATCGGCAGGTCTTCGTCAAATCCGATGAAGGCCTCGCCGCTGAGCTCGGCCACCGAGATCCGTTCCCTGCCCGCCAGCCGGTGGTGCGGATTGCAGGCCATGACCATCGGCTCTTCCTTCCAGGGGATGGCTGCCACCTCGCGCGTCGAGGACGGATAGCTCACGAGGCCCAGGTCGACCCGGTCCTCGGCCACCGCCTGATAGACTTTCTCCGGCCGCAGATAGCTCACCTCGATCCGCACGCCGGGCATCCGCTGCCGGAACTGCTCCTCGAGCCGGCTCATCTGGTTCAGCCCCACTGAGTAAATGGCGGCAATGCGCACTGCGCTGCCGGGTTCGTTCTTCAGCTCTTCCAGCTGCGCCAGCAGGTCCTGCCGCCGCCGCAGCACGTCGCGCGCGAAGTCGTACAGGAGCTGTCCCGCCGGCAGCACCACGAGCGGGCGCCGCGAGCGGTCCAGCAACTGCACGCCCAGCCGCCGCTCCATCTCCTGCACCGCCTGGCTGGCGGCCGACTGCGTGAGCCCGTTCATCGCCGCACCGCGGCTGATGGAGCGCGTCTGCGCGATGTCACGGAAGAGCTGAAGCTGGTCGAGATCCATACCCCCGTCGTTTGTACCATAAGATAGTTTGATAAAGCAAGCATGCAGATTCAACTTGACTAATTCTGGGAAGGGCCGTATACTGAGGTTTCTCCCCGATCGAGACTGGATCTGTTCCCATGTATCAGGACTCACACTCTCGCCGTATACCTGCACTCCCCGATGCGCAGGGGCTGTACGACCCGCGCTGCGAACACGACGCCTGCGGCATCGGGTTCGTGGTCAATGCGAGCGGTGCGCGCTCGCACGACATCATCCTCAAGGGCATTCAGATCCTTCTGAACCTCACGCACCGCGGCGCCTGCGGCTGCGACCCGGAGACGGGCGACGGGGCCGGGGTGATGATCCAGATCCCGCACGAGTTCTACCAGAAGGAGTGCGACCAGCTCGGCTTCTCGCTGCCCGGCCGGGGCGAGTATGGCACCGGACTGGTTTTCCTGCCGGTGGAGCCGCATCCGCGGCTGATCTGCGAGGGCATTTTCGAGCGGATTGTCAACGAGGAAGGCCTGCGGCTGCTGGGTTGGCGCGACATGCCGGTGGACATCGAGGCCATCGGGCGCGTGGCGCGCGCCTCCCAGCCTTACATCGAGCAGATTTTCATCGGGCGGCCGGCCGGCATGGATCAGGACGCCTTCGAGCGGAAGCTGTATGTGGTGCGGCGCCGTGTGGAGCGCGAGGTGGCCGGATCGCACGACCTCGACCCGCGGGACCGGGCGTTTTTCTATGTGCCCTCGCTGTCCTCGCGCACCATCGTCTACAAGGGGCTGCTGCTGGCGCCGCAGATTCCGCGTTTCTTCGGCGACCTGGCCGACCCCGACTGCCTGAGCGCGCTGTGCATGGTGCATCAGCGTTTCTCGACCAACACGTTCCCCACCTGGCAACTGGCGCACCCGTTCCGCTACATCTGCCACAACGGCGAGATCAACACCGTGCGCGGCAACGCCGCCTGGATGGCGGCGCGCCAGCCGATCCTGTCGTCGCCGCTGTTTGGCGATGACATCAAGAAGCTGTTCCCGATCATTGGGCCGGGCCTGTCGGACTCGGCCACGCTGGACGCCGTGGTGGAGCTGCTGACGCTGGCGGGCCGCTCGCTGCCCCACGTGATGGCGATGCTGATCCCGGAGGCCTGGGGCGCGGACCCGACGATGAGCGAGGAGAAGCGGGCCTTCTACGAATACCACGCCTCGCTGATGGAGCCGTGGGACGGCCCGGCGGCGGTGGCTTTCAGCGACGGGCGCGTCATCGGCGCGACGCTGGACCGCAACGGGCTGCGGCCGGCGCGCTATCTGATGACGAAGGACGGGCTGCTGATCATGGCCAGCGAGACCGGCGTGCTCCAGATTCCGCCGGAGCAGGTCGCCTACAAGGGGCGGCTCCAGCCGGGCCGCATGCTGCTGGTGGACATCGAGCAGGGGCGGCTGGTGCCGGACGAGGAGATCAAGGAGCAGCTCGCGCGGCGCAAGCCCTATGCGAAGTGGATCCAGGAGCAGCAGATCAAGCTGGACAGCCTGCCCGAGCCGCCGCGCGTCCACCTGGCCGACCACGAGACGGTGCTTCAGCGGCAGCGCTGCTTCGGCTACACCGAGGAGGACCTCTACCGGATTCTCGTGCCGATGGCGGAGAAAGGCGAGGAGCCGGTCGGCTCGATGGGCACGGACACGCCGCTGGCGTGCCTGTCGGACCGCCCGCAGCCGCTGTTTAACTATTTCAAGCAGCTCTTCGCGCAGGTCACCAACCCGCCCATTGATCCCATCCGCGAAGAGCTGGTGATGTCGCTCACCTCGTATCTGGGGACGGAGCGCAACATCCTCGACGAGACGCCCCAGCACGCGCACACGCTCAAGCTGGACCATCCGATCCTGACCAACCGTGATCTCGAAAAGCTCCGCCGCGTGTCGATGGGCGATTTCCTTGCGACGACGCTGCACATGCTCTACCGGGTCGAGGGTGGCGCGAAGGAGCTCGAGCGTTCGCTGGACGGCCTCTGCCGCCGCGCCTCGCTGGCGATCAAGCAGGGCTACACCGTGCTGATCCTCTCCGACCGCGGCATCGACGAGGAGCTGGCGCCGATCCCCTCGCTGCTGGCGCTTTCCGCCGTGCACAACCATCTGGTGCGCGAAGGCACGCGCACGCAGGTCTGCCTGATCATCGAGTCCGGCGAGCCGCGCGAGGTGATGCACTTCTGCCTGCTGATCGGCTACGGGGCTTCGGCGGTGAACCCCTACCTGGCGATTGAGACGCTAGAGAATCTGGCCGAACGCGGGCTGCTGCCCGAAGGGCTCACCTTCGAGCAGGCGCTGCGCAACTACAAGAAGGCCGTCAACAAGGGCCTGCTGAAGGTCTTCTCGAAGATGGGCATTTCGACGCTGCAATCCTACCGCGGCGCGCAGATCTTCGAGGCGATCGGGCTCAACAGCGATGTCGTCAACAGGTACTTCACCGGGACGGCGTCGCGGATCGAGGGCGTCGGCCTCGAAGTCATCGCGGAAGAAGTCCGCCGCAAGCACGCTTTCGCCTTCTCCCCCCTGACGGAGTCGGAAACGGAGCTCGATGTCGGCGGCCAGTATCATTTCCGCGCCAGAGGCGAATATCATCTGCTGAACCCGCATACCATCGCCAAGGTGCAGCACGCGGTGAAGTTCAACAGTTGGGAGACCTACCAGGAGTTTGCCGAGCACATCAACAACCAGAACCGCCACCTGTGCACGCTGCGCGGCCTGATGGAATTCCGCTGGGCCGAGCGGCCGCTGGATCTGAGCGAGGTCGAGCCGGCCAGCGAGATCGTCAAGCGGTTCGCCACGGGGGCGATGAGCTTCGGCTCGATTTCGAAGGAGGCGCACGAGACGCTGGCCATCGCGATGAACCGCATCGGCGCCAAGTCCAACACCGGCGAGGGCGGCGAGGACGAGGCGCGTTACATTCCGCTGCCGAACGGCGACAGCCTGCGCTCGGCCATCAAGCAGGTGGCCAGCGGGCGCTTCGGCGTCACGACGACCTACCTGGTCAACGCCGACGAGATCCAGATCAAGATCGCGCAGGGCGCCAAGCCCGGCGAGGGCGGCCAGCTGCCGGGGCACAAGGTGGACGAGGTGATCGCGCGCGTGCGCCACTCGATTCCCGGCGTCGGGCTGATTTCGCCGCCGCCGCATCACGACATCTACTCGATTGAAGACCTCGCGCAGCTCATCTACGACCTGAAGAACGTCAACCCGAAGGCGCGGATCTCGGTGAAGCTGGTGAGCGAGGTGGGCGTCGGCACGGTGGCCGCGGGCGTGGCCAAGGCGCACGCCGACATGGTGCTGATCTCGGGCGACTCGGGCGGCACGGGCGCCTCGCCGCTGACGTCGATCAAGCACGCCGGCACGCCGTGGGAGCTCGGCCTGGCCGAGACGCAGCAGGTGCTGGTGATGAACGATCTGCGCTCGCGCATCCGCGTGCAGACCGACGGCAAGCTCCAGACCGGACGCGACGTGGCCATTGCGGCGCTGCTCGGCGCCGAGGAGTTCGGCTTCTCGACGATGCCGCTCATCGCCATGGGCTGCATCATGATGCGCAAGTGCCACCTGAACACGTGTCCCGTAGGCATCGCCACGCAGGACCCCGAGCTGCGCAAGAAGTTCCGCGGCACGCCGGAAGACGTCATCCGCTACTTCTTCTTCGTGGCCGAGGAGCTGCGGCAGATCATGGCGAAGCTCGGCTTCCGCACCGTGGATGAGATGGTGGGCCGCGTGGACCGGCTGGAGATGAAGCCCGCCATCGACCACTGGAAGGCGCGCGGCATCGATCTCTCGCAGATCCTTTATAATCCGCCGGCGCCGTCGCGCGTGGCGCGGCGCTGCGTCATGGCGCAGGACCATGGGCTCGAACAGGCGCTCGACCACCGGATCCTTGACCGGGTGCGCGACGCCATGGAGCACCGCACGCCAGTGGATCTGCACTTCCCCATCCGCAACGTGCACCGCACCGTGGGCGCGATGCTGTCGGGCGAGATCGCACGCCGCTGGGGCTCGGAGGGACTGCCGGACGACACCATCCGGCTGCGGTTCACCGGCAGCGCCGGCCAGTCGTTCGGCGCGTTCCTGGCGCGCGGCGTGACGCTGGTGCTCGAAGGCGACGCCAACGACTATGTAGGCAAGGGCCTCTCCGGCGGCAAGATCATCGTCTATCCGCCGCGCGGCTCCACGTTCGTCCCCGAGGACAACATCATCGTCGGCAATGTGGTTCTGTATGGGGCCACCAGCGGAACCATGTTCATCAACGGCATGGCCGGCGAGCGCTTCGCCGTGCGCAACTCCGGCGCCACCGCGGTGGTGGAGGGCGTTGGCGATCACGGCTGCGAATACATGACCCGGGGGCTCGTCGTCGTTCTTGGCCGCACCGGCAAGAATTTCGCCGCCGGCATGAGCGGCGGCATCGCCTACGTGCTCGATGAGACGGGCGACTTCCGCCGCGTGCTGTGCAACCGGGCAAGCGTCGACCTGGACCCGATGGTCGACCCGAAGGACGTCGATCTGGTGCGCTCGCTCATCGAGCAGCACCTGGCCGCCACCGGCAGTCCGCGCGCCGCGTGGGTGCTCCAGAACTGGTACGCGATGCTGCCGCATCTCGTCAAGGTCTTCCCGCACGAGTACAAGCGCGTGCTGGGCGTGCCGCGGTCGTCGGATGCGACGCGGATCACGCTGGCGCGCCCGCTGACGCCGCCGCCGCAGGAGGCCGTGCTGCGGTAAGCCGGCAGCCGCACGAGATGTCATTCAGGAGGACGAGCCGTGGGTAAGCCGACAGGCTTCATGGAATATCAGCGGGAGTCGTTCGGGCGCCGCCCGGTGGAGGAGCGCGTCCGCGACTGGTTCGAGGTCTACGTGCCTCTGTCCGAGGACCGCGTTCGCAGGCAGGGCGCGCGGTGCATGGACTGCGGCGTGCCGTTCTGCCACACGGGGTGTCCGCTCACCAATCTGATTCCGGACTGGAACGACCTCGTCTACAAGGGCCGCTGGCGCGAGGCCATTCGCGAGCTGCATGCGACGAACAACTTTCCCGAATTCACCTCGCGCATCTGTCCGGCTCCGTGCGAAGCGTCCTGCGTGCTGGGCATCAACGAGCCGCCGGTGTCGATCAAGGCGATCGAGCGCGCCATCATCGACCGCGCCTGGGGGGAGGGCTGGATCCAGCCCGAGCCGCCGCCGGAGCGCACCGGCAAGCGCGTGGCCGTGGTCGGCTCCGGCCCGGCGGGCCTCGCTGCCGCCCAGCAACTGGCGCGCAAGGGCCATCTGGTGACGGTGTTCGAGAAAAACGACCGCATCGGCGGACTGCTGCGCTACGGCATTCCGGACTTCAAGATGGAAAAGCACCACATCGACCGCCGCATCGCGCAGATGGAGGCCGAAGGGGTGGTGTTCCGCACGCGCTGCCACGTCGGCGCCGACATCAGCGTGGAGGAGCTGCGGCGGCAGTTCCACGCCATCGTGCTGGCCGGCGGCGCCGAGCAGCCGCGCGACCTGTGCGTGCCCGGGCGCGAACTGAAGGGCATCCACTTTGCGATGGAGTTTCTGCCGCTGAACAACCGCCGCAATGCCGGCGACGAGATTCCGCCGGAGCAGTGGATTTCGGCCGCCGGGAAAAACGTCATCATCATCGGCGGCGGCGACACGGGCGCCGATTGCCTGGGCACGTCCATTCGCCACGGCGCGAAAACCATCAAGCAGTTCGAGATCATGCCGATGCCGCCCTCCGAGCGCAGCCCGCAGACGCCCTGGCCCCTGTGGCCGTATCAGTTGCGGCTGGAGACCTCGCACGAAGAGGGCGGCGAGCGCATCTGGAGCATCTCGACCATCGAGTTTCTGGGCGACGAGCGCGGCCACGTGCGCGCCGTGCGCACCGTGCGCGTGGGGCCGCCGCCGAAGTTTGAGCCGTTGCCTGGAACAGAAGAGATTCACGAAGCCGAGCTCGTTCTGCTGGCGATGGGCTTCACGGGACCGGTGAAAAACGGTCTGATCGAGCAGCTCGGCGTGGAGCTGGACGCGCGGGGCAACGTGAAGGCGGACGAGAATTTCATGACCTCTGTGCCGGGCGTGTTCGCGGCGGGCGACGCGCGCCGCGGCCAGTCGCTGGTCGTCTGGGCGATCGCCGAAGGCCGCCGGGCGGCCGAAGGCGTGCACGAATGGCTGATGAGCCAGCCGGTGCCGGAGGTGTGAGGCCGGCCTCGTCGGGCCGGTTTCTCAACTCCTGCCGCGGGATGCGGCACCGCGCCGGGGGCCGGACACACCGGGCCTGGGAGAGACGCGTCGCGCCGGTTTGCTGGGCCGCATGTCCGCGTGTCCGGTCTGCTTGAGAAGCGACCTCAATTGGACCCAGTTTTGCCGCGCGGCTTCGGGATCCGTCTTCAGGCGGATCAGGTCGCTGCTGCTTCTGTCGGGGAGAACGCCTGTCTCCCAGCGCTTGACGCTGGCTTCGCCGACGCCAAGGTACTCTGCGAACTCCCTTTGGCTCATCTTCAGCCGCCGCCGCACCTGCCGGATCTCCTCTGCGGTGAGGATGCCGGCCAGGCGCCGGTATGTCTCATCCACCAGGCGTCCGTGTCGATCAGCCTGGGCCAGCGGAATGGTGATGAATCCGCAATGGGAGCAGACTCTCGCCTCGTCCTCCACCTCGAAGCGGACACCCCGGATCTCATGCGGCACCCTGACACGCTTCATCACCATGCGGCCCTTGCCGCAGTCCACGCACTTCATGGGAATTCCTCACTCTCGATAATCGGCCGGATGAAGCGAAGACAACACAACGTTCGGGCGCTTGCCCTCGAGCCTGAATTTCAAATATATCCTGCGCCCGAAGCGGGCCGAGTCCCATACAAAGGCATGTCCGGGAAGATCCCAGGACCCGGCGACTGGATTCCAGTGCGACATCCGAACCTCTTCGGCGATATCCTTGAGCGCATCTCGGACGTGGCCCACCGAAAGGCCGAGTTCGTGGAGCCGATCAAGCACCCTCGGATGGATGTCGACCCAATCCTTGTCGACCGCGCGCAGGAAATGCCGCAGCGCCGCTTCCGGGCCGGCCGCGTCCGAATGCTTCCCTGGAGGGCGCCTCGCCGGCCGCCCGGCCTGGTATCATTTGATCCCATGGCGGTACGCATGTCAAGAGACCGCCAGTTCAGGCTGCGAAAAACAGATTCCGCAGAAACCAGTCACTCGAGCAGGTGCGGATAGGCCGCCATTACGCGGTCGATCTCCTCCTTCTGGCCGGGCGAGAGATCCTCGTGCGGGTCGAGGCAGGCGCGCGAGGCCATGCGGCCCTGGCGCACCAGCACCTCGTGGATCCCCGCAATGCAGCCGCGAAAGCCGTTGACGGCGTCGAACAGCGCCCCGTTGAGGTCGGTGAGCTGCACGCCCAGCGAGAGCAGCAGCGCCGGGTTCTGCCCTTCGTGCACGCGCCGCAGCAGGGACACGGCGCTCTTTGTGCCCACCGCCCACTGGCCCAGCAGCCCGCCGCGGATGCGCAGCGTCACGCCGTTGAAGTGGAACGGCGTCAGCAGATCGGCGACGATGTTGTCGTCATTACCCGTATAGAGGGCGATCTCCCGCGCGCGGCCCGATTCGGCCACGGCGCGCACCACCTCGACGGTCTGATAGCGGTTGAACGGCGCAATCTTGATGGCGACGAGGCACTCCAGCTCCGCCACGCGCCGCCAGAACCCGTATGGCAGCACGCGTCCGCCGACGGCCGGCTGGAGATAGAAGCCGAAGACGGGAATCACGCGGCCGATTTCGGCGATGTGCGCGACAAGCTGGTCGATGCCCGCCTCCCGCAGCGCCGCCAGCGACACGAGCCCGCAGTGGTAGCCCAGCGAGCGCGCCCGTTCGGCCTCGCGCAGCGCCTGCGCCGCCGGGCCGCAGATGCCCGCGACGAGCACCGCGTCTCGGCCGCGCGCTTCCTCAGCGGCGGCTCGCAACACCGGCTCGAGCAGCCCGTGCTCCGGGGCGCGGATCGCGAACTGCGTGGTGTGCACGCCGACGGCGAGGCCGCCGGCGCCCGAGTCGAGATAGTAGCGCGTCAGGGCGCGTTGCCGTTCTTCGTCAAACCGCCGCTCGGGCGTCAGGCAGAGGGGATGGGCCGGGATGACAAGGCCCTGCCGCAGTCGGTCGAGCCAGGACATGGATCAGAACTTTCCTTCGCGGACTTCAAAATGGGTCGGCTTGCTCCACACCGTGCCGCCGCGGAGGATCCACGTGGCGGTCAGATCGATGAGGTCCTGCGCGCGCAGCGACGGCAGGCCGAAGAGGCGGTGGCAGAGCGAGGCGTTGTTCAGCAATGCGGTGGGGTGCTCGGCGCCGACGAACTGCGGCTCCACGCCGAAGCGTTTGCCGAATTCGCGGGCGATGTCGCGGACGCGCAGCGTTTCCGGCCCGGTGAGGTTGAGCACGAACGGCGGCGACGAGGTCCGCTGGAGGCAGCGCAGGGCCACCGAGTTGGCATCGCCCTGCCAGAGGACATTTACGTGGCCCATGTTGAGGTCCACCGGGCGGCGGTCGCGGACTTTCAGCGCGATGTCCACCAGCACCCCATAGCGCAGCTCCACCGCATAGTTCAGCCGCAGCAGCGCCACCGGCGTGCCGTACTGCCGCGAGACGTACTCAAACATCCGCTCGCGGCCGAGCACCGACTGCGCGTACTCGCCCAGCGGGTCCGGCGGCGTCTGCTCGGTGGCTCCGCCGCTGGAGACGGGCACCAGCGGATAGACATTGCCGGAGGAGAAGGCGACGATGCGGGACTCGCGCCAGCGGTGCGCCACCAGTCCGGGCAGATACGTATTGATCGCCCACGTCAGCGAGGGATTGTCCGTGGATCCGAACTTGCGGGCCGCCATGAAGATCACGTTGGGCGCATCGGGCAGCCGGTCCAGCGCGCCTGGCTCGAGCAGATCGCACTCGATGGTCTCCACGCCCCACTGGCGGAGCTGGTCGCGCACGGCCGGACTGGAGAAACGGCTGACGGCGATGACGGCGGCGCGGTTTTCCGCCGCGTCGAGCGCGCGCCGCGCGCGGTGCGCCAGCGACGGCCCCATCTTGCCCGCGGCGCCGAGGATGAGCAGCGGGCCCTCCATCGCGCGCAGCGCATCGATGTCGGCGGCTGACGGCGCCGAGAGCACGCTTTCGAGTTCCGCTTCCGAAGTGATCATGCGAGTCCGATGTTGAAAGTATATGTCCCGCGGGCGGGCGGCGCTTCCAGCCGCAGCCGCAGACGGCGCACCACCGGGCCCCAGATGGGCCGCAGGCGCGGGTCCTCCGCGCTGTGTTCGTCGACGGAAAGCCGCAGCGAAGGGTCGAAGGCAAGCAAGTAGCGGCCATCGAGCACGGCCCGGCCCGGTGCTTCCTGTTTTGGCACGCGGTGGGTGATGAAGTTCCACTCCACCGAATCGCGGCGTGAGAGTTCGAACTCATCACGCAGCGCAATGCGGTTGGCGCTGCGGTCCAGCCGCAGCGTGCGCCTCCAGACGGAGCAGCCGGCCTCGCGCGGCCAGGCGGCCGCAATGTCCATCGACACCGTGCCCGGTTGGGCGCGGAAATCGCGCGCTTCGTACTGCCGGCCGGCTGCCTGCATCACGCCGTTGATCGTCGGGCAGTTGTGCCATGCCGACTGCATCGTCCAGATCTCATAACGCTGCGCCGAAAAGGTCTTCGCCGAATAGGTCTCCACGCCGATGTCGATGAAGACGGGCTCGCCGTCGCAGAAGACGACGAAGTTGCCGACGTCGTTGTGATTGTGGCTCTCCGCGTTGTGCCCGCCCTGCGCGGCCACGTAAAACCCTTCTTCCGAGCCTTCCCGCAGACGCGCGGCAAAGACCTGCGTGCCCGGCAGGATGACGTCGGCCACCAGCGGCGGCCGCGCGCCTGCCGCGGCCGAGCGCACTCGGGCGAAATGAAACAAAGACTGAAGCGACCGCCACATGGATTCATGCACGGCGAGCCGCAGCGGATTCTTCTCGCGCCCGGCCAGCCAGGCGCCGAAAGCCTCCAGGCGCGGGTCGCGCACGCGCTGGCCGTAACGCCACACGAGCACCGGATCCGGGCTTGCATGGGCCGAGGCGTCGGCGAAGTTGAGATACCACGGGCCGGCGATATGGGCGCGGTAAATGTAGGCGCCCATCTCGCGCACCAGCGGCAGCGTGAAGACGTCGATCGCGCCGCCGGAGGCTGAATGCAGCAGGTCCAGACAGTCGAACAGCGAGGCGCCGGCGCGGTTCCAGTATCCTGGTCCTTCGTCGCAGGCGCCGTCGTCGTGGTAGGAGTCGAGGAAGCGGTCGAGCGAGCGCACAATCCGGTGGAGCGCTGCAAGGCGGCGTTCCGGGTCGGTTTCCACCAGCAGCACCGAGCTGAGCCAGTTGGAATTGATCCACGGGTTCCAGTTGTTCACCGCCCGCCTGCCGCTGAACCCCAGCCACCAGAAGTCGTCGCGCACGAGGAGCGGATCGAGAATGCGGCGGCGGATTTCGGCGCGGATCCGCGGCCGAACCAGTTTCGAAATCCGCTGAAGCCTTGCGCCCAGCAGATAATCGACCCAGGCGAGCGTGGCCGAGGTCTCGGCGGCAAACAGATCGACGATGGGCTCGCCGACGTCGGGCAGCGTATTGCCGGCCTTCTGCGCGCCGACATGCGCAGGCACGCCCCAGAAGGACTCTTCGCACACCAGCCAGAGGCCGTCAAGCACGTCATCCAGGAACCGGCCGCGCCCCTCGATGCATTCGGCCAGCGCCGCCAGCGTCAGCCGGTCGCGCCGCGCCCGCCGCACGCTCTCATACCGCGAGCGGTTGCCTTCGCGCGCATACTGAAGGAACAGGCTCGCGGTGAGCGAGGGCCAGTCTGCGCCGAGCTGTTTTTCGGCGGCCGACGCGACGGCGGTCTTCAGTTCCTCGGGCAGCTCCTGCCATGGCGCGCGCTCTTCGGCCGTGGGCCACGGATGCCAGCCTTCCGGCGGGCGCACGGCCCGGCGCAGCATCTCGGTCGGAATCCGCGAGGCCAGCAGCTTTCGTTCCGGAGGCGCGGGCAGCGTCTGGGCCAGCGCCAGGGCGGGAGATCCAACGAATGCGCGGCGGGTGAAGGCGGCCATGCCAGCACTGTATCGCACGTGTGCAGGCGGCGCCAGAGAGGACATACTGGGTCTTGATGAAGCTGGTGCTGATGGTGGGCCTGCCCGGATCCGGCAAGACGACGTGGCTTTCGAAACAGGGCATCGCGGCGCTGTCGAGCGACCAGATGCGGGCGCTGCTGACCGGCGACGAATCCAACCAGAACGTCAACCGGCTCGTGTTCCGCCTGCTGCGCGAGATCGTGCGGATGCGCGTTGCCGCGGGCGTCAAAGAGACCTGGATTGACGCCACCTCCATTACGCGGCGCGAGCGGCGGGCGTGGATCCGTCTGGCCGAGCTGCTCGACTGCGAAATGGAGGCCGTCTTCATGGACGTGCCGCTGGAAGAATGCCGCCGCCGCAACCGGCTGCGGGAGCGCGTGGTGCCGGAGGAGGCGCTGGACCGCATGGCGGCGCGGCTGGAGATCCCCGCGCCGGAGGAAGGTTTTTCCCGCGTCCGCGTGATCCGCGAATCCGCGGCGGCCCAGACCCCGTGAGCGCGCCGCAAACCGCCACGGCGCCTGCGCCCGACGGAGCCGGCCCGGATTGCGCCCCGCCCGCCGGGTGGGTACGCTGACGACATGCCTTCCAGACGGCGGCTGGCCGTGGCTGCGGGAATGGTTCTCATCGTTGCCGGAGGCGTGCTGTGGCTCCGCCGCCAGGCGCTCAGACGGGCTTTCCCGGCGCAGCCGTACACGCTGACCCGGGGCAGACCGTACACCCTGTTGCTCGTCACGGTGGCGCCGGGCAGCGACGGACGCCGCCACGTCACCGAGCAGCGGACGGTGGCAGTTCGCCGCGATGGGGCAGAGGTCTGGATCGGCGTTCTCCCCGGGCAGTCCTACCTCGGCCCGCTGCGCCGCATCATCCGCCCGGATGGCCGTGCGACGCTGGCCATCGAAAGACTCTCGCTGCGAATGACGCAGTTCATATCCGTGCGAGTGGCGGACGCCTCCGCGGAGGAGACCGCATGCCGGGCGCCGCATGAGGCTGATCTGGGCAGCGGGGCGGTGGCCGGTGTGGAAGTGCGCGGAGCGTTGTACGAAATTCCGCACAGGACGCGGACCATGCGGTGGGACGCGCCGGCTTACGGCTGCCTCACCCTCGCCTCGCGTCACGAAAACTGGGTGGACGGCCGCTGGCGGTGGCTGGCCGAACAGCGGGTCCTCTGGTTCCGCCCCGGCGACCCCGACCCACAACTGTTCGATGAGACGCTGTTGCGGAAGCTGAAGGAGGCTTCACCCGCGCAACTGATTCGCCGGGTCGCCGAGGTCACCGGCGTGAGTCCCGCTGATTGCCCCGCCTGTTACAACCCGGCGGCCATCGAGGAATGGGACCGGCAGTATTTCCGCAATCAGTCCCCGCTGCGCTGAGCCGCGGCGGGCTGACCGATGCCCCGCCGCTCGGCGAGACTCCACACAAGCGCCGGCACAAGCCCCAGCAGCCCGGAGCAGACGGCGAGCGTGCGCACGGGGACGCCGAGATCGACGAGTTCGCCGGCCGCGTAGCTCACCGCGCTCATCACCAGAAAGAGGCCGGCAAAATCCGCTGAAAAGACACGCCCGCGGAACTCGTCGTCGGTGATGCGGTGCAGCAGCGTGGTGGAAAAGACCCATGCCATGGAGCCGCCGGCGTGCCCGATGGCAACGCAGACGCAGGCAAGCCAGAGTGTCGGCGCAAAGCCCAGCGCGGCGTAGGCCGCAGCGGTCATCAGAAAGGCGAGCTGAATGCCGGTGCGCATCTTCCGCTCGTCGTTCCTCGCCCAGTAGCCGGAGGCGAAGGAGCCGATGAAGGCGCCCACGCCGCGCGCGCTGAACAGCAGGCTCATGCTCAGCGCGCCGCTGCCTTCGATGGGGAACACGCGCTCGCCGAAGACCGGCAGCAGCACCCAGTGCGCGCCGGTGAGGCCCATGCCCGCCTTGACGAGGAGCGTCGACAGCCGTCCCGCGTGGCCGCGCACATACTGAATGCCTTCCCACATGGGCCGGAAGTCGAACAGGTCGGCGAGGCGGAAGGGCGGCTGGCTGTCGGCGTGGGTTTCGCGCACGCGCATCGCCGATAGCAGCAGGGCCGAGACCAGAAACGAAACCGCATTGAGCAGGAAGACCGCGGTGCGGCCGAACTTCCACAGCAGCAGGCCGCCCAGCCCGCTGCCCAGGGCCAGATTGATGGCCCAGGTGGACGACGACAACGCATTGGCCACCAGAAGCTGATCCTTCGAAGTGACGATGTTCGGGATCAGCGCCGTGCGGCCGGGCTCGAACAGCGCCCACATCACCGTTTCCAGAAACAGCAGCACCCAGACGATCCAGACCTGCCCGGCCGAAGTCACCATCATCATGCCGAGCACGATGAAGATGCGCGCGATGTCGGCCGAGATCATGATGGCGCGGCGCCTGAGCCGGTCGTTCAGCACGCCGGCCGTGGGCGCCACCAGCACCTGCGGCAGCAGTTGCAGCACCACCGCGATGCCGACGCTTTCGGCCCGGCCGGTGAGTTGCAGCAGCAGCGAATAGATGGCCACCGCGTAGAGCCAGTCGCCCAGCTCGCTCACCACCTGCGCGATCCACAGCAGGCGGAAGTCGCGGTTGTCGGCCAGCAGCCGCAGATAGGCGGCGAAGGAGAACGAAGGCGCGTCCGCGGCTTCCATGCGCGGTCAGTCCGTGTAGATGCCCATGCGCTCCTTGACCAGCCGGACGGTCGAGTTGGCGATGGGCGCCACGCGTTCGGCCGATTCCCGCAGCACCCGCTTCAGATATCCGGGCTCGGCGGTGATCTGGCGGTAGCGCTGCTGGATGGGCTCGAGCCCGGCGACCACGGCCTCGGCGACCGTCTTTTTCAGCTCGCCATAACGCATGCCGGCGAAGTGCGAGCGCACCTGTTCATCGCTCCATCCGGTGAAGGCCTGGAAGATGGTGAGCAGGTTCTGGACGCCGGGACCGAGGTTGTCGAAATCAACGCCCGGCAGCGAGTCCGTGGTGGCGCGCATGATCTTGCGGCGGATCAGCTCGGGCGGATCCAGCAGCCCGACGGCGTGGTAGGCGCCGGTTTCCGACTTGCTCATCTTCTTTGTCGGGTCGTCCAGGCCCATGATGCGCGCCCCCACGGCGGGCAGCTTCGTCTCCGGCATCACGAATGTCTCGCCATAGAGCGAATTGAAGCGCTGCGCGATGTCGCGCGTCAGCTCGAGATGCTGCGTCTGGTCCTCGCCCACCGGGACCACGTTGGCCTGATAGAGCAGAATGTCGGCCGCCATCAGCACCGGATACTGCAACAGGCCGTCGCCGACGGACTCCTGCTTTGCCGCCTTGTCCTTGAACTGCGTCATCCTTTCCAGCCACCCGAGCGGCGTGACGCACGTCAGCAGCCAGCACAGTTCGGCGTGGGCGGGCACGGTGGACTGCACGACGATGGACGACACCGCCGGGTCGATGCCCGCGGCCAGGAAAAGCGCCGCCGTCTGGTCGATCTTGGCGCGCAGCTCGGCCGGCTCCTGCCAGACGGTGATGGCGTGCAGGTCGACGATGCAGAAGACGCACTCATAGTCGTGCTGGAGCCGCACCCAGTTCTTCAGCGCGCCCAGATAATTGCCAATGTGCAGATTTCCGGTAGGCTGGATGCCGGACAGAACTCTCGGTTTCATGCTGAAGTAATAGCGAAGGGCTTCTTTTATCGTAAAGGACGGGCATGGACGAAGTAAAAATCGAGAAGCTGGTTTATGGCGGCGCGGGACTGGCGCGCACAGAAAACGGAGTGGTGCTGGTCCCCTTCGTCCTGCCCGGCGAGCGGGTGCGTGCGGAGCCGGTGCGGCGGCGCGCCGGCATGACCGAGGCGCGCCCGGTGGAAATTCTCGAAAAGAGCCCGGCGCGGATCGAGCCGCGATGCCCGTACTTCGGCCAGTGCGGCGGCTGCCATTACCAGATGGCGCCGTATGAGTTTCAGCTCGAATGGAAGCAGGCCATCCTGCGCGAGGTGCTCGAGCGGGTCGGCAAGCTGAAGCCGCCGGAGCAGATCGGCGTGATATCCGGCGAGCCGTGGGGCTACCGCAACCGCAGCCAGTTCCATTTCGGCCGCCACCGGCTCGGCTACAAAATGGCGGGCTCGGACCGGGTGGTGGACGTCAGCGAGTGCCCCATCTCGGCCCCGGCGGTCAACGCCGCGCTGAAGGAGCTGCGGGCCGCCCGCCGCGACCGCCGCTTCCCGCGCTTCCTGCGCCAGATCGAGCTGTTCACCAACGGCGAGCGGACGATGGTGAACGTGCTGGACACGGACGCGGCGCGGGGCGTGGCGCGGAGTTTCTTCGTCTGGCTGGCCGAGCGGATCCCCGGCGCCGCCGACGGCGAGCTCTTCTACGAGACCTGTGGCGAGAGGTTCCGGGTCAGCCACCGATCCTTCTTCCAGGTGAACCGTTTTCTGCTGGAGCCGCTGGTGGAGGCGGCGCTCGAAGGAGCGGAGGGAGAGGCGGGGCTGGATCTGTATGCGGGCGTTGGACTGTTTACGGTCCCGCTGGCGCGGCGGCTGGGCCGGGCCGTGGGCGTCGAAAGCGACGGCAGCGCCGCGCGGGACCTCGAGTTCAATATTCTCGAGGCGGGGGTGCGCGCCGAGGCGCGCCGCATGCAGGCCGAACAGTACCTGGAGACCGTAACAGAAACGCCGGATTTTGTTCTGGCCGATCCGCCGCGCGCCGGCCTGGGCAAGCGGGTGGTGAAGCACCTGCTGCGGCTGCGCCCGCGGCGGATTCACCTGGTCAGTTGCGATCCGGCGACGATGGCCCGCGACGTGGCGGCGCTGGCCGCGGGCGGCTACGCCATCGGCTCGATGGTCCTCGTCGACCTGTTTCCGCAGACGTACCACATTGAAAGCGTCGTCCGCCTGCACCGCGCCGGCTGAACCTAGCCGGCGGCCGGGGGTTGGCTCCGCACGGGGCGCGGCTCCAGCGCTTCCACGAGCGCGGCGCCCAGGGCCGGCTGGGCCGCAATCGCCTCCTGCCAGGCCTGCTGCGCTTCCTCCAGCCGGCCCGCTGAAGCGAGCGCGTTGCCGTAGCTCAGCCGCAGCGGCGCGTCGTTCGAGCGGACGGCGAGCGCGAGCGCATACAGGTCCAGCGCAGCCAGGTAGTGGCCCGACTCGTGCAGCCGGACGGCCAGGGCGGCGCGAAGCTGCCCAAGCAGCGGGTCCTGCGCGTCAGCGCCCGCCGCCAGGGCGTGATCGAGCGCCTCGCGGGCCTCGCCCGTGCGGCCCTCGGCGGCGTGGATCAGCCCAAGCCGGAGCCAGGCCCCGGCGCAGGGTTCCGTCCCCTGGACGAGCGGCGCGAGCGCGGCGCGTGCCGCCGCCCAGGCGCCCGTCGCTGCCAGCGCATCGGCCAGGGCGAGCCGCACGTCGGCGTGGCGCGGGTCCACCTGAAGCGCCGATTGCAACGCCTCGACGGCCTCCTGCCAGCGGCCCAGCCTGTACAGGCAGAGCCCGATGTGGTACCAGTGCTCGACGAACGCCGGCGCGGCGGCGGCCAGCCCGCGGAAGGTCTCAAGCGCTGCTTCGTACTTCTCCTCGGCCAGGTCTGCCTGCGCCGCTGCTTCCCTGGCCAGGAGCGAACCGGGCGACACTGCGGCCACGCGCGTCGCCAGCCGGCGCACGCTGGCCCAGTCGCGGGCGTCCAGGGCCGCCTGGAGCGCGTTCACCAGCAGCTCCTCGCGGTTCGGCGAGGACTCAATCAGCGGCAGATACAACGCCAGGGCCTCGGCCGCCTTGCCCTGCATCTGAAGCGCCGCCGCCTGTCCGCAGAGAGCCGGCACATAGCCCGGACGGAGATTCAGGCATTGCGCGAACGACGAGGCCGCCTCGGCCGGACGGCGCAACTGCAACAGGGAGATGCCCAGCAGGTGCCAGGCCTCGGCATGGGATGGGGTCAGCACCACCGCCCTCTGAAGCGAGCCCGCCGCCTCTTCCCAGCGGCCCAGCCGCGCCAGGCAGAGCCCCTCGTTGAAACAGGCGTAAGGGTGGTCCGGCACGCTCTCGGCCAGCTCGTGATACAGCGTGGCCGCGCGGCCGAGGTCGCCCGTTTCAAAGCAGACCTGCGCGCCTACGAGCAGCGCATCCGGGTCCCGCGCGGCCAGCGCCGGCTCGAGCGCGGCCAGCGCTGCCGCGCCCTCGCCCTGCACCCAATGGCGCATTGCCGCGGCCAGGGCCGGATGCGCCGCGGCCCGGGCCTGAAGGCCCGCGTGCGCCGGAGCGGCCGCCAGCAGCGCCCGCACCAGTTTTTCATCGAGAATCCACAGCCAGGGATCGGCAGGCAGCGTGAGCATCAGTCTCTTTCCACTCCTGTCACGCCGGCAGCCGCGCCGGCGGCTGCACGGTTCTTTCGGGACTTAGATTCCCGGTCGCGGGCGGCGGCCCAAGATAGTAGGACGGCCTCACCGGCATCACCGCCGCGCGGGGGATGTACAGACATTCGGCCAGCGGCTGCCGGGGCAAAGGCCGCCAGCGCGCCGCCGGAGGCGAAAGGGCCGAAGTGGCAGCCGGCAATCTCCAGGCCCGCAGCGGTAGCCGGTGCATGCGGAACGGTTGGATGTTGCCGTTCATCAGCCACTCGGCCGGATCCACCGTTGCCCTCCGCGCAGGTGGAAGTGCTGCCGCCGCTGGGCTCCACCGGCCAGCCCCGGCGGCGGCTGGCCCGGGATTTCTCCTCAGGCACTGCGGCAGGGAAGGCAAAGTTGGGAGCGAAGGGATCCAGGGCACGGGAGCCGGGCAGATCCTGTTCTCCGCCGCCTGGCCGGAAGGACACAACGGGCCGCTCAGCCACTCCACGGGCGGCTGAAGACCCGCCGGCGCTTCCGCCCACATCTCCGGAGCCGGCTCCGGTACCCCAGGGAACTTCAAGGGCGGTAAGCCTGCGCTCCAGCCCACGGACGAAGGAACGAACGCAACGGGGCCGCTCCCCGGCAGAGACGGCCGCACTGCCTGCGGCTGTATTGGGAGAATGCTGCCCCAGGGCATCCGGGGCATTTCTTTTTGCGGCCGGTGGGTAGGGACAATAATGCGGCGGCGCGGCGCGCGCGCCGGCATCAGGTGCAGCATCAGGGGTTGAGGCGCGCACGGGGCCGGCGGGGGCGTACCCACAAGAGGTGCCGCGGGAGGCAGAAAGATGTCCGGCGGATCGCCCTCAGCGGCCGCCTCAAACGTTGCGCCCGTAGCCGAGGGCGGGCATTCGTCCTCCGCAGGCGCCCGATCATCCGCCTCGGCCGCGGCGTCCAGGCTCAGGTTCATCGTCTGCCGAAACAGTTCTTCGCGCAAAGCGGCGAACGGGTCCTGCCCGCCCAGGGGCGCGCCGGCGTCTTCCGCCGGAAGAGCTGCCGCGGGCTCCGGGTCGCTCTTCCCCACCAGAAGCCCGAGGTTGGCGCTGAAATCCTCTTCGGGCCGGGGCGCGGCTGGAGTCGTGGAGCTCTCCTGCGGTGCTCGTTCCTCGCCTTCCGGAACACCGGACTGGTCCAAAAGGGCTGAGCGGAGATTGTCGTGAAACAGCCGCGCGTGTTCGGCCGAGCAGAACCTTTTGCCTCCGGTCACGCGGTGCAGCAGCGGCAGCTTCCTGCCACAGTAGGCGCAGGTTTGCATGCGATTGCCGGCGACCTCTCAGTCCTCCTATCGGCAGGCTCAGGGAAAACCTTGATGCCCCGGCGGCAGTTCGCCATGTCTGCCCGTATCGGCACCCCGCTGGCGCGCCGCCGCCATAATGCCGCAGTCCGCGCCTGCCGATGGTAGAGCAGGCCTCATGAACCCGTTTGAGCGTCTTCGCGAAATCGCCCAGGTTTTCGGCCTGGCAGGAGGCGACGCGCCTGCGCACTGGTTTGATTATTCGAATCCCGTCTGCCGCGACGCCGAACAGTTGCTGCGCGCGGGACGGTTCGCCGAAGCCGAGGAGATCTTCTCGCGCGTCCTTCAGGATCCCCGCCACACCCCGCTCGTCCGCCGGCAGCAGCCGCGCATCCTGATTGCACTGGCGACGGCCCAGCTCCGGCAGGAGAAGTGGGCAGCGGCACGGGAATCCGCATCCAGGGCAAAGAGCCTGCTGGCCGACGCGCGCGCCCGCTCCAGTCCCGACTACGCCGAGGCCTGCCGCCTGCTGGGGCAGGCGGCCCGCGGCGAAGGCCGGCGGGAGGAGGCGCTCCGGCACCTGCTGGAAGGCATTGCCGCCACAGAGCTTCAAAAATCGCCCCGGCCGGCTGACCTCGTCGAGCGCCGTCTGGAAGCCGCCGCCCTGCTGCGGGAAATGGAGCGGTTCGACGAAGCCGAGCGCCAGGCTCGCGAAGCCGTGCGGATCGCCGCCGAGCGGTTCTCCGGCCAGAAGGAGGAAGGCGACGCCCGCATCGGACTGGCCGAGTGTCTGGCGGCCGCGGGGCAATTTGAAGAGGCCCGCCAGGAGGGCGAGCAGGCCGCCTCCGTTCACCGCTCTGCCTGCGGCGAAACTTCCGGTGAACTGGCCGAGGACTACGAAAAGCTCGGCGGCATCTGCCAGAAGCAGGGCGACTACCAGGCCGCGGTCTCCTATCTGGAAAAAGCTCTTGGCATCCGGGACCGGCAGGTGGGCGGCGACACGACCCAGCTTGGCCTCTTGCTGGTGGCGCTGGCGGATCTTTACACGCTGATCGGCCGGCTGGCGCCCGCGCTCGAGCTGCTCCAGCAGGCGGTGGGCAAGCTGGGGCCGGCCCGCGATGGAACCTTTGCCGATGCGCTCGAAAAACTCGGCGCCGTCTATGTCCGAACGGGCCGCTACGAGGATGCGGCCAATTGCTACCGCCAGGCATGCGAAATCTGGGCCGCTTCGCCGGAGGCCTCCGCCGACCGGCTCGCCTCCGACATCCGGGCCCTCGAAGAGCTCCAGCCCTGGCTGCCTCAGCCGGTCCTGCCGCCCAAACCGGTCATGCCGGATCCGGGCACGCCGGTGCTGCTGGATCGGCCGCCCAAAACAGCTGCGGTCGGACCCGCTCCCCCAGGATTGGGCGAGCTGGGGGCGCCCCCACCCGCCACCGGCCCTGCCCTGGCAAACGTCGGGTCGGGCCTACCGACTGGAGCCGACCTGATTCAGCCCGGGAGCGCCGCTTACCAGGGTTTCCCGAGCGCGATGGCGCCGCTGGCGCAGGTCCCAGGCGGCCAAACCGTGCCAGCCGCCAACAGTGGCGTGGGAGGGCTCCCTGCGCAGGCAGGGGGCGCCGCGCCCCGGCCCTCTGTTCGCGAAGCCTTGGCCGCCCTGAGTGAGGCCGCGGCCTCGCGCCGCGCCGGTCAGCCCTTCTGGGGATGGGAGGAGCTCGAGTTCGACTCTCTCCGCAGGTAGCCCCGCAAGGTTCAGGCCGCCTGCGGCAGCGCGGAGGCGCCGGTTGCGGTTGCCCCGCGGCGGAGCCTTCGCAGCAGCACTTCCACAAAATTGAGCAGCAGCGCCAGCGCGAGCAGGCCGGGCCAAAGACGCAATGTGACGGGGACGAACCGCCCGGCCGAGTCGAAGACGCTCCGCAGGGCCGGCTCGAACCGCCCCCCCGTGTGCGCCGCGATCTGTCGCAACAGGGCGGGGTTTTCGCCATATTCGGCCAGCTCGGGCTCGGGCAGGTACAGCCCGATCTCCGGGAACGCGCGCGATTCTTCCAGCGGTCTCACCCGGAACAGGCCCCGCCGTGCGCCGATCGCCACCCGGGCGCGGAACAAGGCCGGCGCCAGCCGCTCCGGACGCACGGCCCGGCGATAGCCGTCCGGGCCCAGCACATACAGCGTGGGCGCGGCGTCCGGCAACGGCGCGGCTGGCGAAAGCCGGTACTCGGCCACCAGCGCCCCGCCCGCCGGGTCGTAGCTCAGCACCGCCTGTCCCGGCTCGGCCTGCGGCAGCAGGTCGCGGAGCACGTTCGCCCAGAATCGGTCAAAGCCGGCCCATGCAATCCACGGCGCCGCCCACCGGGGTTTGGCGTCGGAGGCAAACACGGCGGCGCGGCCCAGTCCGTACTGCCAGCGCACCAGCAGCGGATCGGGTGCCGCCTGTGCCGCGCCCTGCGGCGGAATCGCCAGCAGCGTCTCCGCCGCCGGCTTTGCGGTGAACCGCACATAGCCGAGCAGCTCCGGGAACGCTTCCGGCTCCAGCCCGCCCAGCACCTCCGCCTTCTTCACCAGCCGCGGACGAAACGCCCGCTCCACGGTCGTCGAGCCCGTATGCTCCTTCACGTCCTTGATCAGGATCTGCTCGAGCCCTGCCGGGTCCGTCAGGAAATAGGACTTGCCCAGCGCCGCCGCGGCCACGCGCTCCAGAAAGGCGCGGTTGACGTCCTGCCCGAGGCCGACCGTCGAGATGGTGATCCGGTTGGCGGCCGCCTCCCGCGCGATCGTCATTGAGTCGCCTTCCTCGCTGATCCCGTCGGTGAGCAGCACGATGTGTTTGTAGACGCCCTGCGCCGGCAGCATCCGCTTGTACGCCTCGGCCAGCGCCGGCGCAATCTGCGTGCCGCCGTCGGCGACGATGCCCGCAATCAGCCGCTTGATCATTGTCCGGTCTTCGGCCCGCCGCAACGGCACCGCCCACTGATGCGTGTTGTCAAAGATCAGCACGCCGATCTGGTCCACCGGCTTCAGGTTCTCCACCACCCCGATGGCGGCCAGCCGCGCCAGCTCCATCTTGCGGCCCTCCATCGACGAGGACTTGTCGATGATGAGAATCACCGCCGAGCCTTCCGGGCTCCGCGGCGGCGCGATCGTGGCCGGCAGGACCCGGCGCAGCGGGTCGGACTCGGCGTCCCGCCGCTCCACATATACGTTGCGCTCGCCGCCGATCACCAGCAGCCCGCCGCCCTGCTCGACGAAACGCTCCAACCGCTGCTTCACCGCCAGCGGCAGCGACTCCATGTCCACGTTGTCCAGGATCACCGCCTGAAAACCGTCGAGCGGCCCGGCCATCGCCTCGCCGCCGCGCACCACGTCAAACTGCGCCGCTTCGAGTGTCCGCAGCAGGTTCGTCTGCATGCCAGGGGGGTCCTGCGTCACGTAGAGCAGCCGCGGCCGGCGCACCGCGACGGCCTGTTCGAAGTCGAGCTCGCCCAGTCGGCCGGCGCGCAGACGGAGATGCAGGTCGATGGCGCCGGGCGTTGAAACGGACGCGCGCACCGCAAGCTGGTTCAGTCCGGGTTCCAGCCGCACGCGCGTCGAACCGAGCGGCCGGCCTTCGGCCGAAATCTCCAGCGTCCCCTCGCCGGCTTCGGGAGAGCTCACGTCCAGAGCCACCGGAAAACGCTCGCCGGTGAAGGCCACCGCCGGCAGCCGGACGGACTCCAGCCTCAGCCGCGGCGCCGGCCGGCCGGGCAGCAGGAACGTATCGATGGGGATGCCCAGCTCGCGCGCCTGCCAGGCGGCCCGCGCCGCCAGCCCGAGATTTTCCCGGCCGTCGGAAAGCAGCACCAGCCGCGGCAGCAGACCGGGCGGCGAGGACGAGATGGCCTCGCGAATGGCGGACTCGATGTCGGTGGCTCGCCCGCCTTCGCCGCCGGTGGTGCGCAGCCGCCAGCCGCGGGCCGCCTCCTCCGGCGCCGGCAGGCGGACCGAGCGGGCGAACGGCAGCACGCGCAGCAGGTGGCGGCCGCGAGCGCCTTCCAGCGCGTTCACGATCCGCGACGCCCGCGCGAGCCCCTCGGCGGGGATGCTCGCGCTTGTGTCGGCCAGAACAGAAACGGCCAGTTTTGTTTCTTTCACCGGCAGCCCCGGCTCAAACAGCGCCGCCAGCGCCGCCCCGAGGCAGGCGGCCTTGAGCGCTGCCGAGGTCCGCACCAGCGGACGCTGGCGGAACAGCAGCCACTCCACTGCCAGCAGCACGCAGCCAAGCACGGCGAGGATCCGCCACAGGTCGCGCGGCAGGCGCGCCGGCGCGGCCGCCGGACCGGCGCCCCTGGGGACTTCCGGGGGCGCTTCCCACCGCGCCGCGGCCAGCGCCGGCAGCGACAGCGCATCGGCCAGCCCGTAGCGCGGCGTCGTGATCCGCAGCATCGTGGGCCGCGGAGCGAAGCAGCGCAGCGTGCGGCCCTCCAGCGTGAAAGGCAGCGGCGTGCCCTCTTCATCGGTGACGCTGATGCGCTCGGCCGGCGCCGCTTCCGGCAGCTCCACCGTGATCGCGCCCGGGGTCCCGGCCAGGATCTCCTGCTGCTGAAAGGGCGCCGGCGCCAGCCACTCGAGCGCGGCCGCGAACAGCAGCGGCGCGGCCACGTGAAAACGCAGCGACGGGGCGGCCGGATGGAAGCCCAGCACCACGCGCCGCGGCTCGGCGGCACGCGCCAGCGCCACCGGGCCTGCGGGTGTCGAGATGATCACGGTGTCGCCGTCTTCCGGCGTCAGCACGCGCGCGTCTTCCAGCCGCACGTCCGCCGAACGGAGGTTCGTGGTCACCGGGTGCGTGGCGTTCCACTGGCTGATGGAGGTGGACACGCTGCCCGGCCGGATCAGCAACGCCGGCCGCGCCGGCAGCCGCGACGGGTTCAGGGAATCCAGAATGACGACGTCAGCCTCGTGGCCCGGCTGATAGCGACCCGATGGAAGGAAGGACGCCTGGATGCGCGGGTCGGACTCGAGGAGCGGCCGCAGCGGACCCGGGTTGTCGCTGAAAACGGCCACGCGCACCACCGGCGGCGGAGGCAGTTCGAGCGTGGCCCGGTCGTCGGCGGGCAAAGCGTCGCGGCCCTCGATGCGCACCTCCAGCCAGCCGGCCACCGGCGCGCGGAACTGGAAGGTCGCCGCCGTCTCCGCGTTGGGCCCGAGCTCGAGTACCTCGCTGTGGATGACCGACCCGCCAAATCCCGCCAGCAACGGCGCCGACCGCGGCGCGGCCCCATAATTCCGCACCCGGACCAGCGCCTCCACGCGCAGCGGATCCTGCACCGGCCGGCGCAGCACGATCCGCGTGAGTCCGGCATTGTCCGGCAGTGATTCGGCGACCAGCAGCCGCAGGTTCGGCGGCGGGACGAGGCCGTCGGCCGCATCGGTCATCAGCGGCCCCGCATAGACGATATCTCCGGGCCGCGCCGCATGCATCCGCAGTGTCTGGCGTGCGAGCTCAAAGGCGGGCGCGAGGTCCAGCGCCGTCCATGAGGGTTGCGACTCCCGGATGGCGCGCGCGGCGGCCGCGCGGTCGGTGGTGAACGCGGTCAGCGGCGTGGGCATCGCGTCCGTCCGCACCACGAGCACGCGATCCTGCGCGGGAAGCGCGCGCAGCCAGGCGAGCGCCAGCCGCTTTGTCTCGCGCTCCACTGCCGGCGCCTGCGTCCACGAAGAAGTGTCGAGCAGCAGGACGTGAGCGGCGCCCTCATCCGGGCGCGGGCCGATGCGCGGCTGTGCGACGGCCAGCAGCAGCAGCGCAACCGCCGCCAGTTGCAGCAGCAGCGACAGCGGCTGGTCCACGCGGCGGCGCCGGCGCTGTTCGAGCTCGCGCCGCGCCTGCTGCCAGAAACGCAGCGTCGGCGCCACCACCTGCCGCCGCGAACGCACCAGCAGGTAGAGCGCCACCGTGGCCGCCGAGGCCGCGCCCAGCAGCAGGAGAAACTCGGCGAGCGTGAGGTTGGCGAAAAACATCGCTCACGCTCCCCGCGAGGCGCGTTGCAGCTCGGCCCCGGTCAGATCCAGGGCTTCAAAGATCGCCTCGTCCAGCGGCACGGACGTCGAGAAGCCGGCATAGCGGCCGCCGGTGCGCAGCACCAGGTGCTCGATCGAGGACGCATAGCGGTCGAACGCCTCGGTGTAGGCGCGGCAGGCCGCCTCATCCAGCGCCAGCTCGAGTTCGGCTCCGGTCTCGGCGTCGCGCAGCCGGGTCTCGCCTGAGAGGCGCGGCTCGCGTTCGGAGTCCGTGTAGAGGTGGACGCACAGCAGCTCGTGGCCGAAGTCGGCCAGATATTCGAGCGGCTTCAGCACGTCGCCGTCGTCGAGAAAATCGGAGAGGACCGCCACCAGCCCAGGTTTTGGAAATCTGGAAATGAATTGCCGGGCGATTTCGAGAAAATTCGATTTTCCTTCCGGCTGCAATCCGGCGAGAAAATCGTTGGCTGGTCCGAAGCGGTGGCGCCCGCCGCTGGCGATGTACGGATCGCCCAGCCGCTCGTGGAAGGGCAGCAGCACCACCGTGTCATGACGCACCAGGGCGACATAGGTCAGCGCCGCCGCCAGCCGCCGCGCGTAGTCGAACTTGCCGGGGTCGCGCGGGTCGGGCGAGACCGACATCGACAGCGACGTGTCCACCAGCATGCGGATGGGCGTGCGAGGCTCGGTCTGGAACAGTTTCAGGAAAAGCTTTTCCAGCCGCAGGTAAGCGCGCCAGTTCACCGCGCGCAGGTCGTCGCCCTGATGGAAGCGGCGGTGATCCAGAAATTCGAGCCCCGGCCCGGAAAACCGGCTCGTGTTGCGCCCACCCACCAGCCCGCGGAAGGACTTGTGCCATCTGAGCGTCAGCCGCTCCAGTCGTTCCAGCAGGCGGCGATCGAGGAGCGGTTCGGCCATGGCTAGCGCGGCGGCGCGGTGGCCGCGATGATTTCTTCCAGCAGCGTGTCCGGCGTATGTCCGTCGGCGTGGGCGTCGAAGTTCAGGATGATGCGGTGGCGCAGCACCGCCGGCGCCACCGCGCGGATGTCCTCCACCGACAGGTGCGCGTTGCCGCGCATGAAGGCATGGACGCGGCCGCACTCGACCAGCGCCTGCGCGCCGCGCGGCGAGCTGCCGTAGCGGATGTAGCGGTTCGCCAGGGGATGCGCCTCGCGCGCGCCCGGCTGCGTGGCCAGCACCAGCGAGACCGCATAATCGCGCACGTGCGGCGCCGCCACCACCTCGCGGCAGGCACGCCGGATGGCGAGGATCTCCTCGCGGTCCATCACCTGCCGCAGCTTCGGCTCTTCGCGCTGGATCGTCCGCTCGAGAATCACGTTCAGCTCCTCGCGCGACGGGTAGTCGACGAGAATCTTCATCAGGAACCGGTCGAGCTGCGCCTCGGGCAGCGGGTAGGTGCCTTCCATCTCGATCGGGTTCTGCGTCGCCATCACCAGGAAGGGCGACTCGAGCTCGTGCGTCGCCGTGCCCGACGTGACGGTCCGCTCCTGCATCGCTTCCAGCAGGGCCGACTGCGTCTTCGGCGTCGCGCGGTTGATTTCGTCGGCCAGCACGAGGTTGGCGAAGATCGGCCCCGGCTGGAACTTCAGCGCCTTCGCGCCGCCCTCCAGTGTCTCCATCACCATGCTGCCGACGATGTCGGCCGGCATCAGGTCCGGCGTGAACTGGATGCGCGAATACTTCAGGTGCAGCACCCGCGCCAGCGTCCGCAGCAGCGTCGTCTTGCCGAGCCCCGGCACGCCCTCCAGCAGCACGTGTCCGCCGGCCAGCAGGCAGATCAGCACGCCGTCGACCACCGGCTGCTGGCCGACGATCACTTTTCCGATTTCCGAACGGACCTCGTCCAGGCGGGCGACCGCTTCGGGCAGGCTCGCGGCAGTGTGCACGCCTTTATTGTAGGTCAGCGGCTGAACCGTTCCCGGTAAATACCATGTGCGCCGGCTCGATGCCCGCCCGGCGGCAGTGCTCGCGGTAGAGCGCGCCGTAGCTGAGCGTGATGTAGTCCTCGCGCCGGTAGCCGAGCTGGGCCGCCACCGCATCAATCCAGGCCGGCGGGCCTTCCAGCTCCACGTAGCAGCCGATGGGCGTTTCATCGAGAAACGCATGGCCGGCATCGCCCGGCCGCGCGAAGGCCGTGCGGTATTTCTCGTAACGGAACACGACGCGGTAGCCAAGCGCTTCGAGCAGCGCCTGCATGGCGGCGCCGTCGGCGACGCGCGTCTCGATTTCGCGCCGCGTCTTGTGCGGGCCTGGCGCGGATGGGCCCTTGTAGGTAAGCAGCGCCTCGCCGCGGAACTCGCGCAGCCGCAGGAGGCGGCCCGAATGAATCAGCTCAAGCGAGGGCGTGTCGAAGACGGAGTTCGTCTCAAAGGCCCGCTCATGAAGCGGCGCAAATCCGGCCTCGCGCAGGCGCCCGGCGGCCTCGGCCGGCGAAGCGGCGGCCAGCTTGATTTCTACCTCGAGCGTTCCGTTTTCCTCTGCCACGGCACCATTCAGTATCGCCGCCGCGGCTCACAGGGTCGGCGGCATCGGCGGCTGCGGCGGACGGCGCGGCGGGGGCGGCGGCGGTGGCGCCTCGGCCGACTGGCCGTGGCGGATCACGTTCATCGCCACGCTCAGCACGGAGGCCACGTCGCTCAGGTTCGAGGGCACAACTACGGTCGAGGAGGCCTTGGCGATGCGGCCAAACTCGGCGATGTACTGTTCGGCCACGCGCAACTGCACCGCCTCAAAGCCGCCCGGTTCCTGAATGGCATGCGCCACCCGGCGGATGCCCTCGGCCGTGGCCTGCGCGATGGCCAGAATCGCCTGCGCCTGGCCCTCGGCCTCGTTGATCTGCTGCTGGCGGCGCGCCTCGCTGGCCTTGATCACCTTCTGTTTCTCGCCTTCGGCGGTGTTGATGGCCGCCTCGCGCGCCGCCTCCGAGCTGAGAATCGTGGCGCGCTTCTCGCGCTCGGCCCGCATCTGCTTTTCCATCGCGCTCAGGATGTCGGCCGGCGGGTTGATGGTCTTGATCTCGTAACGCAGCACCTTCACGCCCCAGGGTTCGCTCGCCTTGTCCAGCTCGCTGACCACGGCCGCGTTGATGTTCGTGCGTTCCTCGAACGTCCGGTCCAGGTCAATCTTGCCGATCTCGCTGCGCAGCGTCGTCTGCGCCAGTTGCGTGATGGCGAAAACGTAGTCGGCGATTCCGTAAGAGGCCCGCTCCGGGTTCAGCACCTTCAGATACAGCACGCCGTCAATGTTCACTCTCACGTTGTCGCGCGTGATGCAGATCTGTTCGGGGATGTCGATGGCCTGCTCTTTCAGCGAGTGCCTGTAGCGGATGACGTCGATAAAAGGCACCAGGATGTGGAAGCCCGCATAAAGCGTGCCCGCATACTTGCCCAGCCGCTCGACGATATAGGCCGACTGCTGCGGCACCACTACGGCCGTCTTCGCCAGGATGATCAGCGCAAAAATGATGAGGAAAAAAACGACGATCAGCGCTCCCATTTCCATTCATTCCTCCTCAGCCCGTGTCAGGACGCGCGTACGCGCAGCGTGAGCCCTTCTACCCCGATCACGCGGCACCGCGCCGATGCGGCGATGGCGGCGTCGCCATCATTGACCGCGCTCCAGACCGAGCCGCGCAGCTCGACCTTCCCAAACCCGCCCGGCGGAATTTCCACCAGCGCCACCGCTGTCTCGCCGGTCAGCGGGTCCGTGTCCGGCGTGTCCCTGGCGCGCAGGGGGAACTTTTCAAGCAGCGGCTTGCGCAGAAACGCCACGCCCGCAACGCTCAGCCCCACAAACAGCAGCCCCTCGCTCACAAAGCCCTGGGTGAAGCCAAGCCATTTCAGCAGGCCCACGCAGACGGCGCTCGCCCCGAAAAAGAAGATGTAAAAGCCTCCCGGCGTCAGCACCTCGCCAACCAGCAGCACCAGACCCAGCACTACCCAGGCCCACCAGGCCACGGAGAGCTCCTCCATGCCGGAACCTCCTTGATCACCGGCGCAAGCATATCACAGGGGGCGGCGATAGAATGGTCGAGGATTTTTCCTGAAGCAAGGTGGCATCCTCCATGATCCAGACAGCCTCTGACCGCCGCGCCTTCATGGCCGGCGCCGCCGCGGCCTTCGCCTCTACGGCGATGGCCCGCGCCTCCAGCAAACTGAACCCGGCGCGCGTCATCGGCGCCAACGACCGCATCAACGTCGCCGTCATCGGCACCGGCGGACGCGGTTTCTACGTCGCCGAACGCTTCCAGCGCTACGCCGAACAGGTCAAGCCCAACGCCTGCCAGATCGTCGGCGTCTGCGACGTCTACCAGAAGCGCGTCTCGCTCGCCAAAGAGCGCTTCAAGTGCAAAGGCACGCTCGACTACCGCGAGATCCTCGCCGACAAAGACGTCGATGCCGTCATCGTCGCCACGCCCGACCACTGGCATGCGCCCATCGCGCTCGAGGCCATGGACAAGGGCAAGGACGTGTACCTTGAAAAGCCGATGTGCCACACCATCGAAGAGGTGAAAGCGCTCATCCACAAGGTCCGCGAAACCGGCCGCGTGGTCCAGGTGGGCTCGCAGACCACCTCCGGCGACCAGTGGTGGAAGGCCCGCAAGGCCATCGCCGACGGCATGATCGGCAGGATGATCATGAGCCAGGGCTCCTATCACCGCAACTCGGTCGAGGGCGAGTGGAACTGGAAGATCGACCCCGAGGCCGGCCCCAACGCCCAGGGCGACAACTTCGTGGACTGGAAAATGTGGCTCGGCAGGGCGCCGAAACGGCCGTGGGACGCCGATCGCTTCTTCCGCTTCCGCAAATACTGGGACTATTCCGGCGGCATCGCCACCGATCTCTTTTTCCATGTGATGGCGCCGCTCAACATCTGCTGGGGCGAGCCGCAATACCCGCTGCGCGTGGCCGGCTCCGGCGGCATCTATGTCTTCAAGGACGAACGCGAAGTGCCGGACACGTTCCACCTGGTGGCCGAATATCCGAAAGGCTTTTCGGTGGTCCTTTCGAGCACCATGGCCAACTCCGAACACATTCCCGGCACGGTGCGCGGCCATGAAGGCACGGTGGTGATGGTTGAGCACGGCCGCTTCGAGTCCTACACGCCCTACATCACCGTCAAGCCCGAAAGGCGCGTCATCAGCGCCGAATACAAGGCCAAATTCGGCGACCAGCCCATCCGCATCGACATCGAGAACAAGGACGTGATGATGGCCCACATCGGCAACTTCCTCGAATGCATGCGGACGCGCCAGAAGCCCACGCTCGACGTCGAAACCGCCGCCCGCGCCCAGGTCGCCATCACCATGTCGGTGATGAGCTACCGCCAGGGCAAGGTGCTCTACTTCGACGAAAAGAACTTCCGCGTGACCGACCGGCCGGTGCGCGCCTGAAATCGGGCGGATATCCTCGTCCGGCGGCCGGGACCCGCAGGCCCCGGCTGCCGCGCGCCGCGCCTCCGCAATTGACCCCCCGATTCAGAGCGTGATAGCCTTTTTTGTTGGGCCAGCGCGTTGTCGGCTGCCCCTTCAGGTCCTCGGTTCCGCTTCCGAACCTAGCCGCTTCAGAACTAGAAACGCGACGCGATGGAACAGATCCTCCATGCCCTGCAAGGCATCCTCGTTCGAGCCTTGCCCACGTTTTTCCTCGTCATTGCCCTCCACTGGTTCCTCAAGAAAGTCCTCTTCGAATCGCTGGACCGCGTGATGGAAGAGCGCCACCGGCGCACCGACGGAGTGCTGGAGTCCTGCGAGGCGGCGCTGGAACGCGCGCGGGCGAAGCTGCGCGAATACGAGGACAGTCTCCGGCAGGCGCAGGCGGAAATCTTCGATCAGCAGGAAGCGGAACGCAGGCAGATGGCCGCGCGGCAGGCGGCCGCTCTGGCCGAGGCGCGCCAGCGGGCGCGCGAGCGCGTGGAGGCGGCCCGTGCCCGGATCGCGGCCGAAGCGGCGCAGGCCGGAGAAGCCCTCCGCGCCCAGGCGTCGGCGCTGGCGGAAACGATCACAAAGATGGTGCTCGCCGGGAGGACGCAATGATCCGCACGCTCTGCCTGCTGGCCGGCGCCGCGGCGCTGGCTCTTGCCTCGGAAGCCGGCGGCCACGGCGAGGCGCACGCCGGCGACCCTTACATCTGGTACAAGTGGTTCAATTTCGCCATCCTCGCCGGCGGCCTCGGCTATCTGATCGCGAAGTTTGGCGTGCCGGCCCTGGGTGGCCAACAGAAGCAGATCCTGAAATCCCTCGAACAGGCGCAGAAAAAGGCCGCCGAGACGGAACGCCAGACCCGGGCGGTGGAGGAAAAGGTGGCCGGGCTGGAGCGTGAGATCGAAGCGCTCCGCCGCCGCGCCGCCGAGGAGATGGCGGTGGAAGCCCGCCAGATGGAAGAGGAAACGAAGCGGCTGCTCGAAAAGGTGGAGCAGCAGGCGCAGCTTGAGATCGCCTCCGCCCTGGATCACGCCAGAAAGGAGCTCCGCGCCATGGCCGCGGACCTGGCCATTGAGCTCGCCGCCGGGCGGCTGGCCGCGGAGGCCGCCGCGGGCGCGCAGGAGCGGCTGGTGGACCGCTTCATCCGCTCGCTCGGCGACGCGCAGGGCCAGAAGAACTAGGGGGACGGAATGGCGGAACTCGCTCTCGCCAACCAGTACGCGAAAGCGCTGCTCGAAGTCGCGCGGGATGCCGGCGGCGCAGCCGCGGCCGAGGCGGCGCTCGAGGAGCTGTCGCGTTTCACCGAAGTCTTCCGTTCGAGCCGCGACCTG
This sequence comes from Bryobacteraceae bacterium, assembly GCA_026002855.1. Classification (NCBI taxonomy): domain Bacteria; kingdom Pseudomonadati; phylum Acidobacteriota; class Terriglobia; order Bryobacterales; family Bryobacteraceae; species Bryobacteraceae bacterium. The sequence goes on along the minus strand of BPGD01000001.1, from coordinate 2,001,589 downwards.
CGGATTGTGCTGCTTTCCCCGGTGGTCGAGCATCCGCAGAAGATGCGCGTGATCGCGCGGCTCTGCGAGGCCATTGGCGCGGGCCGCCCGGTGCGGAATTTTCTCAACGTGGTGACGAAGAAGCGCCGGCTGGCGCTGCTGCCGGAGATCCGAGACCGCTACCAGGCGCTGCTCGACGAGGCCGAAGGTATTGTCCGCGCCGAAGTTCGCACGGCGCTGCCCGCCACGGACGCGCAGAAACGGGCGCTCGAGGCGAAGCTCGCCGCCGTCACCGGCGGGCAGGTGCGCTGCGGTTACCTCGTGGATGACTCGCTGCTCGGCGGCGTTGTCGTAAAGGTGGGCTCGTCGGTCTTCGACGGCTCCGTGCGCGGCCATCTGGAGGCGTTGCGGCGGCGGCTCGCCAGCGGAAGTTGACGCAGGCTGACAGGACAGGAACAGACCTATGGCTCAGATTCGTGCCGATGAAATCGCCCGCGTGCTGCGGGAGGAGATCGAAAGTTACGACAAGGCGGTCGAGGTCGCCGAGACCGGCTACGTGGTGACGGTGGGCGACGGCATCGCCCGCGTTCACGGCCTTGACCGGGTAATGGCGGGCGAGCTCGTCGAGCTGCCCCACGGCGTCGTCGGCCTCGCCATGAACCTCGAAGAGGACGAGGTCGGCGTCGTGCTGTTCGGCGAGACCCACCTGATCAGGGAGGGCGACGAAGTCCGCCGCACGCGGCGCATCATGTCCGTGCCCGTCGGCGAAGCGCTCATTGGCCGCGTCGTCAACGCCCTCGGCGAGCCCATCGACGACAAGGGCCCCATCCGCACCGAACACTACGGCCCGGTCGAGCGCCTCGCACCCGGCGTCGTCGACCGCAAGCCCGTGCGCGAACCGCTCCAGACCGGCATCAAGGCCATCGACGCGATGATCCCCATCGGCCGCGGCCAGCGCGAGCTCATCATCGGCGACCGCCAGACCGGCAAGACCGCCATCGCCATCGACACGATCATCAACCAGAAGGGCCAGGACGTCATCTGCATCTACGTCGCCATCGGCCAGAAGCGCTCCACCGTCGCCCAGGTCGTCAAGACGCTCACCGAGCATGGCGCCATGGACTACACCATCGTCGTCGCCGCCACCGCCAGTGAGTCCGCCGCTCTTCAGTACCTGGCGCCCTACGCCGGCTGCGCCATGGGCGAATACTTCCGCGACCGCGGCGGACACGCCCTCTGCGTCTACGACGACCTCAGCAAGCAGGCGGCCGCCTACCGCGAGATTTCGCTGCTGCTGCGCCGTCCGCCCGGCCGCGAGGCTTACCCCGGCGACGTCTTCTACCTGCACTCGCGCCTGCTCGAGCGCGCCGCCAAGCTCAACGACAAGCTCGGCGGCGGCTCGCTCACCGCGCTGCCGTTTATTGAAACGCAGGCCGGCGACGTCTCAGCCTATATTCCCACCAACGTCATCTCGATCACCGACGGCCAGATCTATCTTCAGGCGGACCTGTTCAACTCGAACATCCGTCCCGCCGTGGACGTGGGCATCTCGGTCAGCCGCGTCGGCGGCAACGCGCAGATCAAGGCGATGAAACAGGTGGCCGGCTCGCTCCGCCTGGAGCTTGCCCAGTACCGCGCCCTGGCCGCCTTCGCGCAGTTCGGCTCCGACCTCGACAAGGCCTCGCAGGCCCAGCTCAACCGCGGCCGCCGCCTCACCGAGATCCTCAAGCAGCCGCAATACCGCCCGCTGCCCGTCGAAAAACAGGTGCTGATCCTGTTCGCCGGCGTCAACGGCTATCTGGACGACCTGCCGGTGGAGGCCTGCCAGCCGTTCGAGGCCGAGCTCTACCGCTTCGCCGACGCTTCCCACCCGGAGATCCTCGCCGAGATCCGCGAAAAGAAGGCCATCAGCGAGGACCTGAAGGCGCGCATGGAAGCGATGCTCGCTGAATTCAAGCAGCGCTTCAAGGCCGAACACAAGCTGAAGTAGCCCGCGCGGAGGCCCCATGCCCAGCCTGATCGACATCCGCCGGCGCATCCGGTCGGTCAAGAACACGCAGCAGATCACGCGCGCCATGAAGATGGTGTCTTCGGCGCGTCTGCGCCGCGCCCAGGACCGCGTCATCAACTCGCGTCCGTACGCGCGCATGGCCGCCGAACTGCTCGGCGACGTCGTGGCGGCCGTCGGCCCCGAGCTGGTGGAACAGCTCCCGCTGCTCGCCGCGCGCGACGAAGAGCGCATCCAGGTGGTGCTGATCACCGCCGACCGCGGCCTGGCCGGCGCCTTCAACACCAACCTGATCAAGGCGGCGCAGCAGTTCCTGGCCGACCACCGCGAGCAGCAGGTCGAAGTCGAGCTCGTCGGGCGAAAAGGCCGCGACTTTTTCATCAGGCGCCCGGTGCGCACAAGCGGCGAGACGGTCGGCATCAGCCAGAACCCCTCGCAGGCCGACGCCGAGCGGCTCGCCCGGAAGCTGATCGAACGCTTCACCGCCGGCGAAGTGGACTCGGTGTATCTGATTTACAACGAGTTCAAGAGCGTGCTCTCGCAGAAGGTCACGCTGAAGAAGATCCTGCCCATCGCCATGCCCGCCGCCGCGGCGACGCGCGAATACATCTTCGAGCAGCCGCCCATGCAGATGCTCGAAAGGCTGCTGCCGGACTTCATCGTGCTCCAGGTGCTGGAGGCGTTCCTCGAGTCGGCCGCCGCCGAGCAGGCGGCCCGCATGACGGCCATGGACGCGGCCACCACCAACGCCGGTGAGATGATCGAAAAACTCACCCTCTACATGAACCGCGTCCGCCAGGCGAGCATCACGCGCGAAATCATCGAAGTGGTCAGCGGCGCCAGCGCGCTGGAATGAGGTTCAAAAGAAAATGAGCGAAACGACGAACGAAAAAGTCATCGGAAAAGTGGTTCAGGTGGCCGGCCCCGCGGTCGACATCCAGTTCCCGGAGGGCCAGGTGCCCGTCATCTATACCGCGGTGCGCATCACCGGTGACGGCTTTGACACGCCTTTCCCCATCGACGTCACCGTCGAGGTCATGCAGCACCTTGGCGAAGGCCGCGTCCGCTGCGTCGCCCTCCAGCCCACCGAAGGGCTGGTGCGCGGCATGAAGGCCATTTCGCTCGGCGAGCCGATCACCATGCCGGTTGGCAAGCAGACCCTCGGCCGCGTCCTCAATGTCCTCGGCCAGCCCGTCGACGAGATGGGCCCGCTGGTCACCGAGAAGCGCTACCCCATCCACCGCCCCGCGCCCTCTTTCGAGGAGCAGTCCACCGCCACCGAGATGTTTGAAACGGGCATCAAGGTGATCGACCTGCTCGAGCCCTACCTCCGCGGCGGCAAGATCGGCCTGTTCGGCGGCGCCGGTGTCGGCAAGACCGTCATCATCATGGAGCTGATCAACAACATCGCCATGCAGCATGGCGGCGTCAGCGTCTTCGGCGGCGTCGGCGAACGCACCCGCGAAGGCAACGACCTCTGGCTCGAAATGCAGGAAGCCGGCGTGCTCGACCCCACCGACTGGACGAAGTCCAAGGTCGCCCTCATCTACGGCCAGATGACCGAGCCGCCCGGCGCCCGCCTCCGCGTGGCGCTGTCGGCCCTCACCGTCGCCGAGTATTTCCGCGACGACGAGGGGCAGGACGTCCTGCTCTTCATCGACAACATCTTCCGCTTCACCCAGGCCGGCAGCGAGGTCTCGGCGCTGCTCGGGCGCATGCCCTCGGCCGTCGGCTACCAGCCCAACCTCGCCACCGAAATGGGCGAACTCCAGGAGCGCATCACTTCCACCAAGCGCGGCTCGATCACCTCCGTGCAGGCCATCTACGTCCCCGCCGACGACTACACCGACCCCGCACCCGCCACCACCTTCGCGCACCTCGACGCCACCACCCAGCTTTCGCGCGAAATCGCCGCCATCGGCATCTACCCGGCCGTCGATCCGCTGGCCTCGACCTCGCGCATCCTCGACCCGCTCGTCGTCGGCGAGGAGCACTACAACACCGCCCAGCGCGTCAAGCAGATCCTGCAACGCTACAAGGACCTTCAGGACATCATCGCCATCCTCGGCATGGACGAGCTCAGCGAGGAGGACAAGCTCACCGTCTCCCGCGCGCGCAAGATCCAGCGCTTCCTCTCGCAGCCGTTCCATGTGGCCGAGCAGTTCACCGGCTTCAAGGGCAAGTACGTCAAGCTCGCCGACACGATCCGCGGGTTCAGGGAGATCTGCGACGGCAAGCACGACGACATCCCCGAACAGGCCTTCTACATGCAGGGAACCATCGAGGACGTGCTCGAGCGCGCCGAGCAGCTCAGGAAAGCGAGCTGAGCCATGTCTGCCCTGCTGCGCCTTGAAGTGGCCACGCCCGAGCGGCTCCTGCTGCGGGAGAACGTGCGGCAGGCGCAGGTGCCCGCGGCCAACGGCTACCTCGGCATCCTGCCCGACCACGCGCCGCTGCTGTCTGAACTGGGTATCGGCGTCCTCATCTACGAGCTCGAAAACGGGCAGAAGAAGTGGATGTCCATCATCGGCGGCTATGTCGAGGTGGGTCCGGACCGCATCCGCGTGCTCGCCAACCGCGCCGAGAACGCCGATGAAATCGACGTCGCCCGCGCCCAGGCCGCCCTCAAGCGCGCCAATGAGCGCATCATGAATCCGACGCCGGACGTCGACATCGCCCGGGCCCTCAACGCGCTCCGCCGCGCTCAGGCCCGCCTGGAAGCCGCCGCCCACAAGTAACCGGCGCTGATACGGCCCGGCTCATGGGGCAACAGGGCCCCGCAAAGGGAGACACACCAGGGCCGGCCGGCGATGCTCCGGGAAGGCAGCGGCGGGCGGCGAACGACCCGTGGCCGGATCCCGTTCCCGTCCAGGTTGAGCGCCGCCCGCCCCCGGGTGCCACTGCGGCCGCAATCCGCTCCTGCGCGCGCCGTCAACGCCGACGCGCGGCCCCGTCCGGATGACGCGCGAATCACCGGCCGCCGCCTCTCAACGTGTTTCCGAAGAAATGTTTTTTCTCACCGGGCCGCCTTCATGGCGAGCATCATCGCTCCGCTCAGGCCCGGATGTTCCAGCGCCGGCCGTTCGATCCGCGGCAGCGGGAAATAGCGCTGCGCGTATTCGTTCAGCCGCTGCCGCACCATCTCGAGGAGCTGCTCCTGCTCCATCACGCCGCCACCGAGAACGATCACGCTCGGGGAAAGGACGCACACGGCCGCCATGCAGGCCTGAGCGAGATAGTCCGCCTCCAGCCGCCAGGCCGCATGCCGGGCGGGCAGGGACTCGGGCGTGGCGCCCCAGCGCGCCTCGATCGCCGGCCCGCTCGCCATGCCTTCCAGACAGTCGGCGTGATACGGGCAGACGCCCCGGAAGTCCGCCGCTTCTCCCGGCGCGCGGCGCACCAGCAGATGGCCCATCTCCGGATGCATCCGTCCGTGCAGCAGACGTCCGCCCGTGATGGCTCCCCCGCCAATGCCCGTCCCCACGGTGAAATAGACCAGGTCGTCCACGCCCCGGCCGGCTCCCAGGCGGGCCTCGGCCAGCGCGGCGCCGTTGACGTCCGTATCCAGGACGACAGGCACTCCCAGCGCGCGAGCCAGCGTCTCCCGCAGCGGATAATCCCTCCAGGCGAGCTTCGGCGTCGTGGTGATGCGCCCGGTGGCGAGATCCACCGGCCCGAAAGTCGCCACCCCAAGGGACTCGAGCGGGCCGGCACGGAGGAAATAGTCAATCACCGCTTCCATCGTCTCGGCCGGCTCATTCGACGTGGGAATGCGCGTGATGTTTTCCAGCCGGAGCGGATCCTCTCCCACCGCTGCCAGGAATTTCGTCCCGCCCGCTTCCAGGGCTCCGTACCGCGGCATGCCGCCAGTCTATCAGGGCCCAAACGCCCGGGCCTGACAAAGAGCGCATGTGGGCGAACCAAAATCAGGCGGACGTTTCCGTGCCCTCAACGCGTGCTCTCGCAGGCCTGACGGAACCGGAGCCTCGAGGCCCGCAACAGGCGCGGGTCGTGGCACGGGATGCCGATCGTGGCATCGTTCGCTTGCGAAATCCCGCCCCGCTTTCTCCGCCCGCGCCGCGGTTCATGCACGGGAACGCAAGACGCAACCGTCAGGGCATCTCGCCCGTTTGCGTCCGCGCGCCATCGTTCCAGACGCTCAGCGCGGCTCGGGACGCCAGCCCCAGGCCTGCATGATGATCTCGAAGACCCGCGTGTTCGGCATATAGCCGCGCACGCGCTCCGCGCCCGCGCCCATGGCGGCGATCAGCACCTCCTCGCCCGTGTGCGAGTGGCCCACCCGCAGCGCCGGAATGCGGATCTCATCCTTCTGGCTGTGGCCGGACATCCACTCGTCGAGTCCTTCCAGCAGCGGCACGCCGCGCCGGCCCCCGGTGATGCGGAGCTCGAAGGAGTGGTCGGCCGTGAAGACGAGCAGCGTGTCGTTCAGGTTCACCTGCGAGGCGATCTCGCGGATCAGCCTGTCGAACCTCACCAGGTTGTCCAGCCCCTGGCGCGGGTTGTCGGTGTGCGCGTCCCACTCGATCATCAGGAAATATCCCCTGCGGTTGGCCGAGAGCAGCTTCAGCGCCCGGCGCGCGGCCGCGGCCACGTCCATCTCGCCCTCGCTGACGACGATGGGCCGCCTTTCGCTCTCCGGGACGTCCGCAAGCGAGGCATAGATCCTGCGGCCCGCCTTCTGCGCCGCCGTTTCAATCTCGCTGCCCGCCTGGCTCCAGATGGTCTTGCGGCCGGCGCCGATGACGACGTCCGGCCCGTCCCCAAAGCGCGGGCGGAAGATTTGCAGGAACAGTTCCCCCTGCTTGCGCCGGTCGTTGGCGTGGCCGTAGCAGGCCGCCGGAGTGGCGTCGGCTATGGAAACGTTGGTCAGAACGCCGGTGGCCAGGCCTTTCTCTTCGGCGTACTCAAGCAGCGTCTTCAGGATGCGCCCGTCCTTCTTTCCGCGCTCGGTGTCCGGGCCCATGCTGATGACGCCGTTTTGCGTCTTCACTCCGGTGACGATGGCGGTCATGCCCGCGGCCGAGTCGGTGACGTAGGCGCTGGCGGTGGTCGTGTCCATCAGCCCCATGTGGGGCCAGCTCTGGACGTACAGCTTCAGCGGCTCGCCGTAGCCGTGGAGGCTGGCGGCGCTGACCGTTGGCACTCCGGCCGCGTCGGCGAGGAACAGGATGACGTTCTTTGCCCGCTTCTGCGCCATGGCGGGCGAAAGCAGCAGCAGAGAAGTGATTGCTGAGAGGATGAACCTGCGCATGGACAAGATTGTATCCGCGCGCGACCGCCTGCCGCTGTTTCAGCCGGATGACAGGCCTCGCCATGTACAATCCCGGCATGAGCTTTGTGACGCGCCGCTCGCTGCTGACGGCTCCGGCCGTGTTCGTATCGTCGGGCCTGAGCAAGACAGGTGACGTCGTCATCTATTCCGACGACCGCTTTTACAGTGCGTTCCCATCCGTGGCCAGGCTTCGCAACGGCGAGCTGATCCTGGCCTTCCGGCGCGCGCCCGAGCGCCGCCGCCTGGGCGCCAGGGGCGTCACTCACACCGACGCCAACAGCCAGCTCGTGCTCGTCCGCTCGCGCGACTCGGGCCGGAGCTGGACGAGCGAACCTGAACTGCTGTTTGCCCATCCGCTCGGGGGCTCGCAGGACCCGTGCCTGCTCGTGTTGCGCGATGGCACGATCCTGTGCGCTTCCTATCTGTGGATCCATGTCGAGCCCGCCGTGCGCAATGCCGTGCCCGCCGCCGTCTGGCTCGGCGATTACGCCTTCCAGGGCGGATATCTGGTGCGCTCGCGCGACGGCGCCCGCACCTGGCACGGGCCCATCACCCCTCCGCCGGCACCCGGCCGGGACGTGCCGGACTGCTATGGCGCACCGCTGCCCGCTTACAACCGCGGTGCGCTGTGCCAGACGCGCGATGGCACCGTCCACTGGGCCGTGGCCTACCCGAAAGGACGCGAACGGGCCGCCGGCACGGACATCCACTGGATGACGTCCGCCGACGGCGGCCTCACATGGCGGTACCGCGGCGCGATCGCCTCCGACAGCCGCGTGTCCTTCAACGAGACATCGCTTTACGAGACGCCTTCCGGTGCGCTGGTTGCCTTTGTCCGCACCGCCGGACTCGACGATCACGCCGTGGTGGTGCGCTACGACCCGCGCGCCGGACGCTGGCAAGGCTGGCAGGACGCGGGCTGGCGCGGACATCCATTCCACGCCGTGCGGCTGGAAGATGGCCGCGTCCTGCTCGTCTACGGATACCGTCACCCGCCTTACGGGATCCGCGCCCGCATCCTGAACCCGGAGTGCACGGACTTTGCCGAGGCCGAAGAATTCACGCTCCGTGACGATGGCGGCGGCGCCGATCTCGGCTACCCGTGGGCCGTGGCGCTGCCGGGCCGCCGCGCGCTCGTCGTGTATTACTTCCAGCGGCACGATGGCACGCGCCACATCGCCGGCACGTGGCTCGAATATTGACGCCTGTTTCGCCGTGCGGAGGCGGCGCGCGGAGATAATTCAGCGCTCCGGAGGAACGTAGTCCGGCGGCAACTGCGAGCCTTCGCCGAAGAAGTACTGCTCCATCTGCCGCAACAGGAACTCCTGCGCCTCGCGCGTGCCCAGGTTCAGGCGGTACTCGTTCATCAGCATCTTCATGTGCTCCACCCACATGCGCCACGCCTCCTTGGAGACGTTCTCGTAGATCCGCTGGCCCAGCGGGTGGTTGTCGAAGGGTACCTCGTCGAGGCCCTCCATCTCGCGCCCGAACTTGACGCAGTGCACCATGCGCTTCGGTTTGGCTTCCGCCATGGATTCCAACCTCCTCTTGCAGTTTGCCTCATCCCGGGCGCCGGCGCAGCCGCGCCCTGCCGCCGGGCGTCACTTCGGCCGCGCCTCGCGCGTCCACGCACAGACGGTCTGGATCTCCGCGCCCGTGAGCTTCGCCTCCGGGTGCATCAGCACGTAGCCCTTCAGCGGCATGGAGCCGACGCGGATCTCCTGGCAGACGTCCTTGAGCGACATCTCCTCGGTGAAGTCGTCCATGTTGAAGTGGCGCCGGCCGTCTTTGACGTGATCGGCCAGCATCCACGAAACCGGCGCCACATGGCTGTACCAGGGCCAGCGCGTGCGGTTCGAGTGGCAGTCGCCGCAGGAGCGCTCGAGGATCCGCTGCACCTCCGGCGGCACTTCGTACTGCGCCTGAAGCGTGTTCTGCGCAACGACCGGAGGATTCGACTTCTCCGGCCGCACAGCCTGCGCGCCCACAAAAGCGGCTGCAAGAACAATCACGGCCCAGCGGACCCAGCGCACCCTCATGTGACTATTGATGCACAAACACGCCCGCCTGTGGCAAGCCCGCGCGCGGCCCTTTCAGGGGCGGTACGTTTTCGCATGCCCGTTGCGCTGGTTGCGCACCGTGAAAACGCGGTCCGGGGTGGCTTCCACCTCAATGCCGAATCCCTGGCATGTCTCCTCCAGGTTGGCGATCCGCTCCTCGCTGACGTTGGCCTCCTTGCCACCGGCCAGCGAGTAGTGCAGTTGCCAGAGGTCTTCCAGCCCGGGCGACGAGGCCACGATCCGCCACGCCGCCGGCGAGCCGCCCTTGCGCGCCCCGTTGTTCATGATCGCCACCCGCGGCCGCATCCCGTGCACCATCTGCGGGCAGCCGCTCTGGTCGAAGCCGTGATGCGTGGTCAGGTACAGGTCCACCGGCCCGATCCGGTGCTCCGGGCAGGCCAGCTCGAGTTCCTTGTTCCAGGTGAGATCGCCCAGGTCGGCGAAGCGGAAGCGGCCGTAGGTCAACACAAAGCCGATGGAGCGCGCATTTTCCGTCGGGTCGTCCTGGCGCCGCTCGGCCTGCGCGCACAGCGGGTTCGGCTGCCCGCCCCCACGAATGGCCCCGGCGATCCTCTCGCCGCGCGCGGCGACGATCTCCACCCGCACGCCCTTGAGCGGCAGCACGTCGCCCGGCTTCACCGTCAGCCGCCTCGCGCCCGTGGCCAGCACCTTCTGGTAGGCCTCTTCGAGCGCCTTCGCCTGCGCTGACGTCTCGGTGTTGCTCCCGTGGTCGATGAAAACACTCACCGGGATCTTCGCCGCCACCTCCGGCACGCCGCCCACGTGGTCCAGGTGATAGTGCGTCACCAGCAGATAGTCGATCCGGTGGATCCCCAGCCGGCGCGCGGCGGCGACAATGCGGTCCGAGTCGCGCCCGTTGTTGCCCGGAAAGCCCGCGTCCACCAGCAGGGACTCGCCGGGCGGCGTGACGATCAGCGTCGCCTGCCCGCCCTCGGTGTCCACAAAGACCATCCGGAGCGGTTGCGCCGGCGCTGCCAGCGCCAGGCCGGCCAGAAGTGGAAGGATCGCGCGCTTCCTCATGCCAGCATCCTATCACTCCCGCGCCGGCGGAACTTTCGTTACAAAAAGCCCGTAGTACACTACGGGAAACGGAAATGCCCTTCTGCACGAAGTGCGGCTGTCAGGTGGACGAGGCGGCCCGGTTCTGCCCCGCCTGCGGCGCCCCGCAGCGCGAGGGCGCGCCTCCGCCGCCAGGGGCATCCGCTTTTGCCGGCGATTCGGCCCGCGCCGGCGCCTCCCGCAGCGAGGATTTCCTTGCCCGCATGCCGGCCCGCCGCGCCGCGCTGCTGTGCTATGTGCCGCTGGTCGGCTGGATCATGAGCATCGTCGTGCTCGCCGCTGAACGCTTCCGCAACGACCGCACCGTGCGTTTCCACGCCTTCCAGGGGCTTTACCTGTTCGTCGTCTGGCTCTTCGCCGACTGGGTCTTCGGCCCGATGACCGGCTACGCTCCGGCGTTGCGCTTCGCCGGCGGCATGATGAAGCTCGCCGTGCTCGGCCTCTGGGTCTACATGATGATTCGCGTCAACGCCGGCGACGACGTCCGCCTGCCCATCATCGGCGAGCTGGCCGAGCGCAGCGTCGCTGAGCAAAAGTGAATTTTGTTTCCACCACCCCGCCGCGAGCCTACCCAAATGAGACCGCTAAATGTTATATTTATTCATAGGAGTGAATAAATAACCACGCCATGACGCACCGGGTCGGTATCGTTGGCTTCCGCGGCTACAGCGGCATGGAGCTGGTGCGCATCCTGCGCACTCATCCGCACGCCGAGCCGGTGCTGATGGAGCATCGCTCGGAGGCGGCCGCCGAGGTGCAGCCGCTGGGCTGGCAGGGGCCGGCCCGGATCCCGGCCACGCCGGAAGCGGCGTGCGAGGCGGGCCTTGAGGTTGTCTTTCTGGCGACGCCCGCCGACGTCAGCATGGAACTCGCTCCGGGGTTTCTCGGGGCGGGCATCCGCGTGGTGGACCTGAGCGGCGCGTTTCGGCTGAAGACCGTCGAGCGCTACGAGCGCTGGTATAAGGAACAGCACACCCAGCCCGCGCTGCTCGAAGAGGCTGTTTACGGGCTGCCGGAGTTCTACCGGGACCGCATCCGCACGGCGCGCCTGGTGGCCAACCCCGGCTGCTATCCGACCGCCGCCAATCTCGCCCTGCGGCCGCTGGTTCAGGCAGGACTCATTGACCGGACGCATGGCATCGTCTGCGATGCCAAGAGCGGCGTCAGCGGCGCGGGCCGCAAGCCGTCGCTCAGGACGCACTTCTGCGAAGTGACCGAGAATTTCAGCGCCTATTCCGTGCTCGGCCACCGCCACGTGCCCGAGGTGCTGATGAACAGCGGCCTGGAGGAGCGGGAATTCAGCTTCACCGCGCACCTGATTCCCATCCACCGCGGCATCCTGGAGACGATCTATTTTCGGGCGGTGGAAGGCGCCGCCGAGCAGACGCTGCTGGCCGCCTGGCAGGCGGCCTACGCGAACGAGCCCTTCGTTCGGCTCTATCCACCGGGCGCGATGCCGGACCTGCGTCCCGTCCAGCACACCAACCTGTGCCTGCTTGGAGTGCGCGCGGATGCTGCCACACGGCGGGCAGTCGTGGTAGTCTGCATTGACAACCTCGGCAAAGGAGCGGCCGGCCAGGCGGTGCAGAACATGAACCTGATGCTGGGACTCCCCGAGGCGGAGGGATTGTCATGCGAGTTGTGATCAAGCTGGGCGGCACGCTGCTCGACCAGCCGAAAACACTGAAGGCGCTCGCCTCGCAGATCGCCGCCCTGCCGGCCGGGACGGTGCCGGTGGTGGTGCATGGCGGCGGCCGGCAGATGACGAAATTTCTGGAAGAGCGGGGCGTGGAGAGCCGCTTCGTGGGCGGGTTGCGGGTGACGACGCCCGAGGTGCTCGACGCGGTGCTGAAGGTCTTCGCCGGCAGCGTGAATAAGCTTCTGGTCTCGGCGCTTGTGGCCGAGGGCGCGCCGGCCGTGGGACTCAGCGGCATTGACGCCCGCCTGGCCGAGGCGCGGCAGATGAATGCGGAACTGGGCGCGGTGGGCCGCATCACGCGCGTGAACGCCGAACTGCTGGACGTGCTCTGCGACGCCGGGTACCTGCCGGTAGTGGCCTGCGTAGCCGGCGATGGCGAGGGCCGGATCTTCAATGTCAACGCCGACCAGATGGCCTCCGCGCTGGCGGTGGCCTTTCAGGCCGACCGGCTGCTGTTTCTCACCGACGTGGAGGGCGTCCGCGGCGCCGGCGGCGCCATTCTTTCCCACCTGACGCCGGACGACGCGAAGAAACTGATCCAGACAGGCATCGCCACCGGCGGCATGCAGGCCAAACTCGAGGCTGCCTGCGAGGCGGTGGATCACGGCGTGCACGAGGTGGTCATCGCTCCTGGCGCCGCCCCGGGCGTGCTGGACCGTCTGGCTGCGGGCGAGCCCGCCGGCACGCTGCTGAGCTGGAACTGGGAGCCCGTGGACGAGCCCGAGGACGAAGAATGACCCTTCGCAAGGCGCGCATGAGCGACATCCCGGGCATCCTCCGGCTGATCAACGGCTACGCCGCCCAGGGACTCATGCTGCCGCGCAACGGGTTCGAGCTCGCCGAAAACATCCGGGATTTTACCGTGGCGGCGGCCGCCGACGCCGTGCACGGTTGCGCCGCCCTGCACTTTTACGGACCCTCGATGGCGGAGGTCCGCTCGCTGGCCGTGGATCCGGCCATGAAGAAGGCCGGGCTCGGCCGGAAGTTGATGGAGGCCGTGGAAGAAGAGGCCCGGCTCTTCGGGCTGGATCTGCTGTTCGCCTTCACCTACGTTCCTGATTTCTTCGCCCGGCTCGGCTACCGCCAGGTCGACCGCAGCGAGCTGCCGCTCAAGGCCTGGAAGGACTGCCTGCGGTGCCCCAAGTTCCAGGCCTGTGATGAGATCGCGGTGCTCAAGTGGCTGAAACCGGAGGCCGAGCGGACTCTTCGGGCCTCTGACCCGCTGGCCGATGCGCTGATTCCCCTGCCGGTGGTTCGCGGCAACTGAGAATCGGTCGGCTCGGGGTACCAGGAGTACCAAACTCGCCTGAGAATTTTCCTCCTCGTCGGCCACTTCATTGCGTAGGCCGCCGACAGCGCCCGCTGGCGCAGGCGGCGGCAACAACGAGTCGCAGATCACTGGAGGATACATGCGCGCCCAGACGCTCGATGTGCGTCAGGCCCACGGCAGGGTTCTCTGCTCGACCATCTTCCGCCCCGGCGGCAAGAAGCTGCTCTCAAAGGGCCATGTGCTGAGCGAAGAAGATGTCCAGCTCCTGGAAATGGAGGGGCTTCGGACGGTCTGGGTGACCGAGCTCGAAGAGGGCGAGGTTGCCGAGGATCAGGCCGTGCTTCAGGTGGGCGCGGCCATGGGCTGCGGATCGCTCGAGGTACGCCTGGCAGCCGGAGGCAGGGCGAACCTGGTCGCCACCGAGGACGTCTGCGTCCTCGTCGACGATGACCTGCTTCGGCAGATCAACTGCACATCGTCGGTAGTGATTGCCACCGCGCCGAACTTCAGCTACGCGCGCGCGGGCGACCGGGTCGCCACCGTGAAGAGCGCTCCATTCGCCGTGGCGCAGCAGGAGCTGGAGGTGACCCTCGGAATCCTGGGCGAACGCGGCCCGCTTCTTCAGGCGCGCCCGGTGCGCAACCCGGTGGTGGCGGTGCTTTACAGCGACCATTATGATGGCGAGCGCGCCCGGCTGCTGTTTGAGTCCGTGGTTCGCCAGCGTCTGGCCCGCTTCCAGACCGCGCCCCGTTACACGCTAGCCTGCGCGGAGACGGAAGCGGAAGTCGTCAAGGCGCTCGGCCACCTGCTGCGCATGGAGCCGAACGTCGTGCTGGTCGCTTCGACGACTGCGCCGGCGGGCCCGGAGGACACCATCGGCCGCGCGATGACCCGCCTGGGCGCCCGATTCGAACGTTTCCTCGCGCCCGTCGAGCCCGGCAACCTGCTGCTTTTGGGCTATCGGGATTCGATCCCGATCGTCTCGGCTCCGGGCTGCTACCGGTCGGCGAAGCCCAACGTGGTGGATCTGGTGCTGCCGCCATTGCTGGCGCGCTACCGCGTATCCGGATGGGAAATCGCTGCCCTGGGCCACGGCGGCCTGTTGGCCTGAGCGATCTTTGGCACCTTCCGTTCATCTCCGGGAATTCATCCTGAGCAGACCCTATCCCGACAGGACTCGGGCCGATGGCGGAAACGCCACCGGCTCTTTTTTTTGGAGGGTCCCTCGCAAAGGGAGGGCAGCGGCCTTGGCACTCGCCTGAAATGCGGGGCAACGGGCAGGCACAAGCCCTGACGATCGAGTTCAGGCTGCGGGTGAGCCGGAGCCTCGAAAATGATCTCCTTTTTGGCCGCGATGGAAGCCGCGCGAGGCGTTGCCGGACCGAGGATCTCACCGAGGCCGGCGCGGCCCGAGGCGAGTTCGATCCCGGTTGATGTCCCGCGGGGGGATGGGCGCCCTTCCGCTCTGCCGGACGGGCTCGCCTGAGCCGCGGCTCACACTACGATTCGAGTTGTGACTTGTGACTGCTGAGGCGCGGCACTTGGCGGCCCCGCTTTTGCCCGAGGCACGAGCGCCGGAGCGAACGATCCAGATTGGCCGCACCTGCCCGGCCGCTGGCTCGCCGTTGGCGCAAGGGGTTCATGCAAGTTCCTTCTCGGCACGGCCGGAACAGGCGCCGGCATGCAGTGTAATGGTCACCGTCCGCACGATCTCGCTGGGGGTGGCCAGCGCGTTGAGCACCCAGGTTGTGTTCGCAGGTTCGGCGACTGGCGCGGCCTCAAACTCCCACACCGTGGCGCCGTTGGTCTCGATGCCCCAGTGGACTGGCAGCACCGGACAGCCCTCAGGAGGCGTTTCCAGGTGCACTTCGACAGTCAGCGGGTGTTCTGTCTGGCGAATGGCAAACGACAGGAGAACGTTCTGGCGGGGCAGGCGTTCGGCCGCAAGGATGCGCTCCCGGGCCTGGACGATGCCTTTCAGGAGCGCCACCGGCACCGGACTCGCCTTGCGCATTTCCGCGAGAACGGGAAGGAACCGCCGATCGCCGGTGCGCCCCATCGCCCAGGCGCCGGCAGCGCGGAAGCGCGGTTCGGGATGCTCGCCCAGGGCCTTGAGCTCGCGTAACGCCTCCGTGCGGCCGGCCAGATAGAGGCCGACGCAGGCGTTGGCAACAATTCGCGGGGACTGATCCTGGAGCGCCCGCCGATAGCGGGCCACCGCTTCTTCATCATCTCTGCCCCAGAGCGACTCGATGGCGTTGGCGCGCACGCGTGGATCGGGGTCGTCAAAGTACAGTTCGGCGAGCCGGGCCGCCGTGGCCAGCCGTCCCCACAGCAACGCCAGGCGCGAACGCAGCCGCGCATCTGGAACCCCGCCGCTGAATTGCCGGGCCAGTTGCGCCAGCAGCAGGGCTGCCTCGGCCAGCGGGTCCATCTGATCCGCAGTCAGGGGCGGGAGGGAGGCGCTATCCCCTGTCTCCAGAATGTGCTCTGCTCCGGAATTCAGCCTTGCGGCCAGCAGAAACAGCCCGGCGGCTGCGCCCGGATCAGTGTGGGCGATCTGGCGGCAGACCGGCGCAAGCAGTCCGCGGGAAAGGAGCGCTGCGATCAGCCGCCGCGCTCCTGGCGTCTCCTTCGCCTCCCGCAACAAAGCTGCTCCCTCGAGGACGAGCATGCCATCCGCACTCCTGCCCGGTTCTCCGGTGAATGGAGCCTGCGCGATATGGGAAGGCTGTGGCTCGGGACGAGAGAAAGACGCCACACCGGCAGGTTGTGCCATCAAGGCTCTTATCGGCCAGCCGGCGAGAGTCTTGCGGGCATTTGCGGACTATTTTCCTCAGCGCGGGCCAGCCGCCAATCCCCCGCGCGACATCGGCAGGGATGCATTGCCGCGAACCGGCGGCCGCGCTGTGGCCGCCGGTTGTCGCATCGGGAAGCGCTGCTTCCCCCGGATCAGAAGGCCGTCGTTATCAAAGGCGCGGGGATGAGGCCGGAGCTTCGGCCGAGGCCTTGCGGGGAGCCGTGGATCGGCGGAGCGTGCGCCCGCGCCTTCGCGTCCGGCTAGATAAACAATTCGTCTTCATTGGTGGCCCGGTCGACGGTGGGCCGCCGGGCCATCAGCAGGGTCTGGAGCGCGGCCTTCACGCCAGCCACCATGCCGCTGACCTCGCGCACCGGGCGCATCACCGTTCCATGCAGGACCGCCACGACGTCCTGGACGCGGCTGAGGATGTCTTCGAGCACCAGCTCCAGCCGCTCGCTCTGGACGCGCCACTGGGCGGCGAGTTCGCGCCGGGCCTGGTCGATGCCATCCACCTGCTGCTGCGCGGCCTGGAGAAGCCGCCTGGTCATCTCCGCGGATTCCTCGATCCGCGCCGCGGCGAGCTTGACCGCCTCCTGGGCTTCGCGCAGCGTCTCTTTGGCCTGCGGAATCAGCGGCAGGATCTCCGCCTTGAGCTGCTCGACCGAGCGCATGATCCGCACGGCCACAATCGCCTGGGCCAGCAGCGCCAGGCTGGAGACCGCGACAGCAATCGCCAGAAGAACGAGGGCTGCCTCCGACTGCATCACGCCCCCGCCTTAGATTCCCTGCGCCACATCATCGGCCGGAGGCGCCGCCGCGCCGGCCTCCGTTTTCTCCCGGTAAGCGGCCTTGCCGGCCTCCACCGCAGCGGCGAGGACTTCTTTCTGGCGCACCACAGCCTGCTTGCCGCGCTCAATGGCCTCGGCCGCGCTGTCGCGCAGCTCCTGGCTGCGGCGCTTCAGGTATTCCTTGCCCTCGTCCGCCTTTTCCTTCAGCAGCTCGCGGGTTTCGGCTCCAGACTTGGGAGCAAACAGAATGCCCACGGCTACTCCGATGCCCAAGCCAAGGAAGAAATACGAAAACTTTTTATCGGTCTCCATGGCTGCTCCTTGCTGACTCCAGTGTACTCCACTCACAATAAAAGCGAGCCATGCGAAAACGGCGCGGGCAGCTTCTGGAAGAGACCGAGCTTCGGGACTACGCCCTGCGCCTTCTGGCGGCGCGCGCGCTGACGGTGGCGCAACTGAAGCAGCGCCTGCGGCCGCGGGCCGCCGACCCGGCCAGCGTCGAGCGCATCGTGGCCCAGCTCAAGGAATATGGCGCGCTCGACGACCGCCGCTTCGCCGACAGTTTCTCCTCCGCCCGCGCCGCCTCCGGCCAGTATGGAAGGACCCGCGTGCTGGCGGAGCTCCTCAACCGGAAAGTCGCGCCCCGGGTGGCCGAGCAGGCGGTGCGGCGAGCCTTTGAAGGGCTGGACGAAGACCGCATGGCGGCGGAATGGCTCGAGCGGAAATACCGCAACCAGGACCTCGTCGCGGTGCTCGCGCAGCCGGCGAGGCTGGCAGCCGCCTATCGCCGTCTACGCCACGCGGGGTTCAGTTCCGGCGCGGCCATCCGCGCCCTGAAACGGTATTCCGGGCAGGCGGACCGTCTCGAAGAGCTGGAGGAGGCGCCGCCGGCCGACTGAGGGGTGCGGCTGGCCGGCCTGCCTCCAGACGCCGCGTCAGGATCTCGCCTTCGCCGCCTGGATCAGAAGCAGGCGGACGTCCATCACGTTGGTTCCGGTGGGGCCGGTCACGACAAGATCGCCGAGCGGCTCAAAGAAATGATACGAATCGTTGGCTGCGAGCATTTTGCGTGCGTCCAGCCCCAGGGCTGCGGCGCGGCCGACCGTGGCACCGTCGGCCATCGCGCCGGCGGCGGGCGTCGGGCCGTCGGTCCCATCGGTGCCGGCGCTGAAGGCGAGCACGCCGGGCAGGCCGTCGAGGGCGATGGCGGCGGCGAGCGCGAATTCCTGGTTCCGCCCGCCGAGCCCCTGGCCGCGCAGCGTCACCGTCGTCTCGCCTCCGCTGATGACGCACACGGGCGGGCGCGCCGGCCGGCCCGATTCGACGATCTCCCGCGCGATGGCCGCATGCATCAGGGCGATGTCGCGCGTCTCGCCTTCGATCGTCGTCGAAAGCACAAGCGGACGATAGCCGAGCTCGCGCGCCTTGCGGGCGGCGGCATCCACCGCCAGGCGGTTCGAGCCGACGATGAGATTCCGCGTGCGGGCAAAGCAGGCGTCGCCGGGCTTGGGCGTTTCTTCCATCCTGCCCGCCAGCCCGTCTTCGAGCAGCCGGCGTGCGGTGGCGGGAATCCTGTCCTCAAGGCGGTACTTCTCGATCACGTCCCAGGCGGTGCGGAACGTGGACGGATCCGGCGCCGTGGGGCCGGAGGCGATGACGTCGAGCGGATCGCCGATCACGTCGGACAGCAGCAGCGAAAGCACATGCGCCGGAGCGGCCAGCCGCGCCAGCCGCCCGCCCTTGATCGCCGACAGGTGCTTGCGCACCGCGTTGATCTCATGAATTGTCGCTCCGCAGGCCAGCAGCAGCCGCGTTGTCTCCTGCTTCTCGGCAAGCGTCAGCGGCGCCATCGGCAGCGGCAGCAGCGCCGAACCGCCGCCGCTGATCAGGCACAGCAGCAGATCCCCTTCGCCGGCCTGGGCGGCCAGTTCGGCGATGCGGCGCGCGCCTTCCACGCCCCGCTCATCGGGCACCGGATGGCTGGCCTCATGCAGGTGCACTCGCCGCAGCGGCGCCAGATGGCCGTCCTTCGTGTTGATCCAGCCGCCGTGAATGCGGCGGCCCAGCACCTGTTCGGCGGCCTGCGCCATGGCGGCGGAGGCCTTGCCCGCACCGACGACAAAGATGCGCCGGTAGCGCGACAGATCCATGCCGCGGAGCGTTTCCCGCACCGTGCGGCGCGGATCGGCGGCGGCCACGGCGGCGCGGAAGATCGCCAGGGCGTGGCGGCGGAGAAGTTTCCCGGTCTGCATGGCGTTGCCCGTCAGAAAATCGGAAGCTGAAGGATCTGTTCCACCGCTTCGGCCGAACCGCCGGGCCCGATCTCAATGCGGTAGTCCGCCTTTTCATACGACGCCCGCCGCGCCTGGTACAGCTCCTCGAACTTTGCCGGATCACGCGCCAGCGGGCGCGTGGAAGACTGCGCCACGCGGGCGCGCATCATCTCCAGCGGCGCGTCCAGCCAGATGGAAATTCCGTTGTTCGAGATCAGCTCGTAGTTGCGCGGCTGGGCGAAACAGCCGCCGCCGACGGCCACCACCCAGGGCACGCCGCGGGCGATGTCGGCCACTCGCCGCCGCAGGGCCTCGTGCTCGAGTTGACGGAAATGCTCTTCGCCAAAGCGGTCGAAAATCTCGTTGATCGACATCTGCGCGTGCGCCTCGATGTCTTCGTCGAGATCCGCGAAGCGCCAGCCAAGCCGCCGCGCCAGCATGCGGCCGACGGTCGTCTTGCCGGAACCCATGAAACCGACCAGATAGATCCCCGGCGTGCGCTTCAGCTTCAGGATCATCGGGCACGCTTCCTTGCCCGCGGCGGCGCCTCCGCCGCCGGGCCCGCTTTGCGGCGCTTCTCATGCATGGGCTGGTTCAACAATCCGTATGAGCCATAATACAAGCATGCAGGAGGAGATGCTTCCGCTGTTTCCGCTGGAGACCGTCCTCCTGCCACATTGCGAGCTGCGCCTGCACATCTTTGAGGACCGCTACAAGGAGATGATCGGCGACTGTCTCCAGAGCGGGCAGGAGTTCGGCGTGGTGCAGGCGCGCGGCGGCGGCCTGCTGCGCGTCGGCTGCACCGCCTCCATCGAAGAGGTGCTCCGCCGCCATGAAGACGGGCGCATGGACATCCTCACCGTCGGCCGCCGCCGCTTCGCCCTCCAGGAAGTGTTCCCCGGCAAGAGCTATCTCCGCGGCAAGGCCGTCATCTTTGGCGACCGGGACGAGCCGCCGCCGGACCGCAGGCTCGTGCGCGAGGCGCTGGCCGCGTGGCTGGAAGTGGTGAAGGCGAAAGACGCCGGCCTCGAGGCGCCAGACATCCACCACCCCCAGCTCAGCTTCCTGCTGTGCGACATCTCGCCCGATCTGCACTTCCGCCAGCGGCTGCTCGAAATGCAGAGCGAGCGCGAACGGCTGGAAGCGGCCATCGCCCACCTGAAGCGGCTGGCGGAAAAAGAAAAGATCCGGCAGGCGATGGAGAAGGTCGTCCGCTCCAACGGCCACGGCCGCCATCTCTACTCGCAGCCGGAATGACCCGCCCCCGATGCACGCCCGGCAGCATCTGCTCATCGACGCCGACGATACGCTCTGGGAAAACAACATCTACTTCGAGCAGGCCTTCCAGCAATTCGTCGAGTATCTGGATCACTCCAGCCTCAGCCCGGCGGAAATCCGCGCCGTGCTCGACGAAATCGAGCTCGCCAACATCCGCATCCACGGCTACGGCTCGCTGAACTTCGCCCGCAACCTTGAGCAGTGCTACCAGCGCCTGGCCGAGCGCGAGATCCGTCCCGAAGACCTCGAGACGGTGAAAGGATTCGCGCTGCGGATCCTCGAGCAGCCGCTCGTGCTGATCGAGGGCGTCGAAGAAACGCTGGACGTCCTGCATCGCCGGCACGAGCTGACCCTGTTCACCAAGGGCCACCCCGATGAGCAACGCATGAAAATCGACCGCTCCGGGCTGGGCCGCTATTTTCATCACACGGCCATCGTCAGGGAAAAGGACCGCACCTCCTATGAAGCGCTGGTGCGAGAGC
Source organism: Bryobacteraceae bacterium (assembly GCA_026002855.1). Taxonomy (NCBI): domain Bacteria; kingdom Pseudomonadati; phylum Acidobacteriota; class Terriglobia; order Bryobacterales; family Bryobacteraceae; species Bryobacteraceae bacterium. Next base: position 1,980,576 of record BPGD01000001.1, on the reverse strand, counting down.
GCGGGCTCGACCCGGCGCGCACCTGGATGATTGGCAACTCGCCGAAGTCCGACATCAACCCCGCGCTGGAGGCCGGCATCAACGCCGTCTTCGTCCCTCACGCCCGCACCTGGGCGCTCGAGCGCACCCAATTGCGCCGTCCGGGCCCCGGACGGCTGATTGTCGTCGACCGCTTCGCCGATCTGGCTGAGATTTTCTGACCGCGCCTCTGCGGGCGTGGATCACTGACACCCGCCGGGGCGGGCCAGCCGCTGCATCACCGCCTCGCCGCCGGAGATGATCTCTCTGGACGGTTTTCTTTCTGAGCCTCGCCGGCGCCGGAGTCACCGCCCTATGCGCCGCATCACCTGCCGCACCGCGTCCTGGATGCGCGCCTCCACCTCTTCCGTGAACGGCCCGGGCTGCCCGTAGTAGATCATCGAGTCCACCGCCTCATAGCCGCCCTCGCGCAACACGCGCGCGCTCGGGATGTAGCAGGCCACGTCGTTGGAATATCCGGCCACGATCAGCCGCTCCCGCGGCCAGGTCCGGTAAGCCCACAGAGCGTAATCAACCACCACCTCGCCGCCCAGCGCGACCAGCGTGAACCCGTTTTCCAGCCGCACCGCCTGCACCGGATAGCGCAGCAGCCGCGGCTCGCGCCGTTCGTCGTACAGCTTCAGAATCAGCGCCGCGCGGCGCTGGCGGAAGACGTTCGGGTCTTTCAGCTCCTGTTCGAACTGCTCGCGCGTGTGCGGTGCGAACGGCAGCGCAGCCACCTGATAGGCGGCGCGGATCCGCCCGGCGGCGGGCTGCATGGGAGTGCGGGCCAGGCGGGCCACTTCCGCCGCCAGCGTGCGGCCGTGCTGCTCGGCGTATTCCAGCCGGCTGCGCGGGTGTGGGTTCTGGTCGCCGCCGCACAGTTGCAGGAACAGCGCCACCGCCCCGGGGAACTCCCTTTCGAGCTCCGCCTGCGCGTAGCCGGCGTAGTCGCCGCTCAGCTGGTAAAACTCCGCCGTCAGCGTCGTGTTGTGGCAGGCGTAGCCAAACAGGATCGCCCGCACCTTGCCGGAAGGCGAGGTCACGCGCACCACCGGCACGCGCGGATCCGTCGGCCCGTCCGGGTTGACGCCGATGATGACGCCCTTTTCAGTGAACTGGCGGCGGTTGACGCCAAAGCGCGCCTCGCCGGAGCCGAAGGCAATCTCAGCGGGCGCCAGGTCGGCCAGCGCCCCGCCGATCACCTGAAACAGCTTCTCCTGCAACTGCCGCCGGTAGGCCTCGATCGCCTGCCTCTGCGGCGCCTGCTGCGACTCCATCACGCTCAGGTTGCCGCGCACCACCGGGCCCGTGTGCGTGTGCGAGGAGTTGAACACGAGCGATGCCCGCTCCAGCCCGTATTTCTCCATGGCCCGCGCCGCCACCAGGTCGGTGAGTTCCATCGGCAGGCCGATCAGATCCGTGGTGACGATGACGGCGCGGTGTCCGCGCGCATCCTCAAGCGCCAGCGCCTTGGCCCACAACGGCGTCAGCACGCCCTCGCTCGGCCGGGTTCGCGCGGCGTAGCCGGACATCCAGATGGGGCCTTCGGGCGTGATGTCAATCCGCGCGGCGCCGGCCTTCATGCGGGGCGCCGCGGCGGCCGCCCCGGCCAGCATCCACCACGCCGCCGCCAGAAGGACTGGTACTCTCATGACCGCTTCCTGTTACAATCCGGAGAGTCTCTCCCTGTCAGAGGGACGATTGGGAGTTGTGCGATGAAGTCGATGGTGATCCTCCTGGCCACGGCGGCCGTTTCCTGCCTTCCAGCATATCCTCAGGCGCAGAGCAACGCCGGTGAAATCCGCGGTACGGTGCTTGATGCCAGCGGCTCGGCGATTCGCGGCGCCACGCTCCAGGCTGTTGATCCGGACCGCGCCATCCAGCGTTCGGCCGAAACGGGCGAAGACGGCGGATTCGTCTTCCCGCTGCTGCCGCCGGGCCGCTACCGCGTGCGCGTCGAGGCGAAGGGATTCGCGCCCCAGGTGTTTGAGGGCGTCGAAGTGCGGGTGGGCGACGTCTACACGCTGCCGGTGCGGATGGAGGTGGGCGAATTGCAGCAGGTTGTCGAAGTGCTGGCCGAAGCGCCGGTCATCGACAGCGAGCGCGCGCAGCAGGCCACCACCATCGACCGCGCGCGCATCGCCGAGCTCCCCATCAACCGCCGCAACTACCTCGATTTCGCGCTCCTGTCGCCGGCCACGGCTTCCACGCAGGACCTCGCCGACGGCACCGACTACCGCGTGGCGCAGACGCCGCAGTCCGGCATCAGCTTCGGCGGCGGCAACGGCCGCGGCAACGGCTTCTTCGTCGACGGCGTGGAGAACTACATCAACTCCGGCGGCGTGCGGCTCAGCGTCAGCCAGGAGGCGGTGCAGGAGTTCCAGATCAACCGCAACACCGCCTCGGCCGAGTTCGGCTGGTCGAGCGGCGGCACGGTGAACATCGTCACCCGCAGCGGCGGAAATCAATTTCACGGGAATCTGTTTGGATTCCTGCGCCACCGCGACATCCAGGCCCGAAACTACTTCGATCCGCAGAAATCCGCCTACACGCGCTCCCAGGCCGGCGCCACCGCCGGCGGGCCGCTCCGCCGCGACCGCACCTTCTTCTTCAGCGCCTATGAGCGGCTGGACCGGCATGAGTCCACCTTTGTGCCGATCCTCGCCGACCGCAGCGCCTTCAACGCGCCCACGCCGCCGCAGCAGGCGCTGCTCGCCGCCCTGCGCTCGAGCGGCGTCCCGCAACTGGCCGGGCTCGCCCAGGCGCTGGCCGGCGCGCTGACGCCCGCCTCGAATCCCTTCGTCACCGGCGTCTTCCAGGCCAACAGCGGCGTGTTCCCGTTCAGCGAGGCGAGCAATCTCTTCTCCACCCGCATCGACCACCGCCTCAGCGACCGCCACAGTATCTACTGGCGCGGCAGCCTGGGCACGCTCGACAACCAGAACAACCAGTTCGGCGCGCTCGTCGCCTACAACCGCGGGCGCAATTTCGACATCTGGGACGGCACGTCGATGCTGAGCGATTCCATCATCCTCAGCTCGAACTGGGTGGTCGAAACGCGGCTGATGTTCAACTACAACCGCATCGCCGTCCGCACCGTCGATCCCTACGGGCCCGAACTGAACGTGACGGGCTTCGGCTTCTTCGGCCGCGAGATCTTCCTGCCCTCCCGCACCGAGGAACGCCACTATCAGATCATCCAGAACTGGAGCCGCCATTCGGGCGCGCACGACCTGAAGTTCGGCTTCGACGTCAACCCGGTGCGCGACTTCGCCAACACCGAGACCTTCTTCAGCGGGCGCTTCAGCTTTGGCGAGGCCGTGCCCCTGCAAAACGTGATCGCCGGCGCCGCGGGCACGGCCGCTGTGCAACAGATCAGCCAGTATCTTCAGGCGACGGGCCAGGCCTCGCTCCTGCCGGTGCTCGCGCAGCCGGTGAGCGCGCTTCAGGCCTTTGCGCTCGGGCTGCCCACCTTCTACCAGCAGGGCTTCGGCGATCCACGCTGGACCGGATGGTCCAAGCGCTTCGGCCTGTACGTGCAGGACGCCTGGCGCGCGCGCCGCAACCTCACGCTGCACTTCGGGCTCCGCTACGACCTGGAAGGCAACGAACCGGTGCTCGGCACGGACAAAAACAACTTCAGCCCGCGCTTCGCCTTCGCCTGGTCGCCTGGCCGGAGCGGCCGCACCGCCATCCGCGGCGGCTATGGCGTTTACTACGCGCCGACGAACCTTCAGATCGCCAACGTGGCCGACGCCCTCAGCGGACGCTACATCAATCAGGTGTTCGTCCCGCTCACCGGCATCCCCCTCATCATCAACCCGGCCACGGGCCGCCCGACGACCTCGGCTGACATCTATCAGGGGCTGCTCCGCCAGGGCGTCATCGGGCGGCGCAGCATCACCGCCGACGACCTGAAACAGTTCGGCGTCCCGGTGGGCCCCGGACTGCCGCTTCGCGTCGAGTTCGGCTCGGATCCACTGCGGCAGGGCTACGCCCAGCAGGCGAGCTTCGAAATCGAGCGCGCCTTCGGCGAATGGGCGGTCTCAGCGGCCTGGAATTACAACCACGGCCTCGGCTTTGCGCGCATCAGCGGCCGCAACCTCGTCTACACCGGCCAGCGCAACCCCAACGGCACGCCGCAGTATGCCCGCATCGACCCGACGCTGCTCCAGAAGAACATCTTCACCTACGACGGCAACACGCTCTACCATGCGGGCATCGTGCAGGTGCAGCGCCGCCTGCGCCGCAACTTCGCCCTCGCCGGCCACTACACCTGGTCGAAGGCGATCGACGATTTCACGGATTTCAACTCGGACTTTTCGCCGATGGATCAGCTCTGTAAACGCTGCGAGCGGTCCCTTTCGGCGTTCCATCACACGCACCGGGTGGTGATTCACGCCCTGTATGAGTCGTCCGCTCAGCACGCCCTGCTGCGCGGCTGGACCGTGGCCCCGATTTTCATGGCCAACTCGTGGCGGCCGTTCAACGTGTTGGCCGGACTCGACGTCAACGGCGACAACTACACCACCAACGACCGGCCCTACCCCGCCGGGCGCAACATCGGCCGCGGACCCAATTTCTACACCTGGGACATGCGCCTTTCGCGCCGCTTCCGCCTGCCGCGCGAGGCGGCCGCGCTCGAGTTGATCGCCGAGGGCTTCAATCTGGCCAACCGCACGAATTTCCGCACCGTGAACAACACGGTAGGAGCCGTGCCTCTCAGCGCGCTGCCCCAGCCGGTGCGCGCCTTCCGCGGCCCTTCGGCCACGACCCCGCTGGCCTACACCTCCGCTCACGACGCGCGCCAGTTCCAGTTCGCCATGAAAATTTTCTGGTAAACGCGGCCACCTCGGCCGCCCGACCAGGCGTCAACGCGGGGTTCACAACACCGCCGCGAATGAAGCTCGCCCGCAGGGCGAGCACGATGAGCGGTTACGCGCGCGGCAGACCGCGCCGCGGCCCGAACCCGCGCGGTGGTTGGTCGAAACCGCTCACTCCGCCCGCCTTTTGGCGAGCTCCGTTTGGCGGCTCAAAAGCGCGAGGGGAGCAAACTGGTGCGCTGCGGTTCGCGTTGATTCAGTCGCGGTTCCGGAGGGGCAAAAAGCACAGGCCCGAACCCCTCCCGGGTCAGAACTGGGCGCGGACGACTTCGCCCTGTTTCAGGCCTTCGAGGATGGCCGTCTGCGTTCCGTTGGTGAGGCCGATCTTCACGGCCCGCTTCTCGAAGCCTTTCTCGGTGCGCACGTAGACGTAGTGCTGTCCGTTCTGCTCGCCCACGGCAGCGGCGGGAACCAGAAGAACGTTTTCCTGTCTGTCGATGAGGACGTTGGCGAAGGCCGACAGGTCGGGGATGACGCGCCGATCCGGGTTCTTGATGGTGATTTTCACCGGGATGTTCCGGATGTAATAATTCTCGCGCCGGCTGCCGACAGCGATGGCGCCAATCGAATGAAGCTCGCCCTGGTAAGACGCGTCCGGGAACGCATCCAGTCCAATCGTGGCCGGCTGGCCGATGCGCAACCGCGTCACCTCAGCCTGGTTGACCGTGCCCTCGAGGACCATCTTTTCGGGGTTGATGATCTTCATCACCGGCTGTCCAGGGCCCATGCGGTCGCCCACGGCGACGGTCACCTGGTCGCCGCCGGGGCGGAACATCGTCTGGAGGACGACCATGCCGCCGATCGGAGCGCGAACGACCAGCTTTTTCAGGTCGTTCTCATGGCGCTCGACGTGGAGCTCCTCCATCTTCATCGCGATTTCGGCGGCGCGCAGATCGGCGGCAAGCGACTGCCGGGTGAGTTCCACTTCCTGAAGCATCTCCTTGTAGGCCGCCTGGGCCTCTTCGAGGGCCAGCTTCAGCAGCTCGCGGTCGATGTCGGTGCGCACTTCCAGGGTCTTGTAGTCCAGCGCCGCCTTGTCCACCGCTGCCTTGGCCACCCGCAGGGACTGCCGCAGGTTCTCCATCTGGAGTTCGTTGTTCACCTTGCGCTTGGCCACGTCGTTCTGCCGGTCCCGCAGGCCGTCGATCGTGTCGTCGAGATGATCCTTCATGCTTTGCGGGTCGAACTCGAGCACCACGTCGCCCGGCCGAACGATCGTTCCCGGCGCGGCCAGCTTCAGGATGATCATCGGGCCGGCCTCAGGCCCGCGCAACATCGGCGCGGTAATGTTGACGAACTCCTGCGCCGCCGTCGTTCCGGCGACCCGCAGCCGTACTTCGAGGCTGCCGCGCTCCACCATGGCGGTGCGTGTGACCGCCAGGGCCTCCCGGGCGGCGCCCGCCCGCTTCGCCGTCTGGAGGTATACAAGGGCGCTGCCGCCTGCCACGACAAGCAGGAGCAGGATGACCAGCGGCCGCACCAGCGACGGGCGGCGCGGCGGCGCGACGGCAGGTTCCTGCCCGGGGGCGGGCTGGGGCACGGGATGGGTCATCGCCGGCATGGAGACACGGAAATCCTTTCTCTCAAACTTGGACGCGCCTTCAAGCGAAAAGGCGCATTCAGACGGCGGCCCGGTTACCCGGACCTTCCGCCATCAGCTCCGGCGGCGGTTCTTCTCGAACTGCCAGGCGGAGGCCACCATCTCTTCCAGAGATTCGTATTGCGGCCGCCAGCCCAATGTTTTCTTGAGCTTCGAGCTGTCCGCCACCAGCACGGCGGCATCGCCTTCCCGGCGCGGGCCGAAACGGAAGGGCACGGGGCGGCCGGTGGCGCGCTCAGCGGCGCGAATCACCTCGAGGACCGTATGGCCTTGCCCGGTGCCCGCGTTGAATACGTCCGTGGCGCCGCCCTGCATCAGGTAGTCGAGCGCCCGCACGTGGGCGGCCGCCAGGTCGGTGACATGGATATAGTCGCGGATACAGGTGCCGTCCGGCGTGGGATAGTCGTTCCCGTAAACCGTGAGCGGCTCGCCCGTCAGGACGGCCCGCAGAATCAGCGGGATCAGGTGCGTTTCCGGCTGATGCTCCTCGCCGATCCCGTATCGGGGCTCGGCGCCACAGGCGTTGAAATACCGCAGGCTGACCGAGCGCAGCCCCGAGGTCCGGTCGAGCCATTCCAGCACCTTTTCCACCATGCGCTTGGACTCGCCGTATGGGCTTTTCGGCCGCAGGGGAGCGTCTTCGGGGATGGGCGTCGTGTCCGGATCCCCGTAGACGGCCGCCGTCGAGCTGAACACAAGCCGCCGCACCCCGTGGCGGCGCATCACCTCGAACAGGGCCAGCGAGCCGCCCACATTGTTGCGGAAGTAGCGCTCCGCTTCGCGCACGCTCTCGCCGACGGCAATGAGCGCGGCAAAGTGAATGACGGCGTCGAAACGGTGGCGGGCGAAGAGTGCATCCAGCGCTGCCACGTCGTGCAGGTTGATGATGTTCAGCCGCCCTTTCGGCACGTTGTGCGCGTAGCCCTTGCTCAGGTCGTCAGCCACCTGCACGTCGTGGCCCTCTTCCAGCAGCAGCCGGGCCGTGTGCGCGCCGATGTAGCCGGCGCCTCCGGTGACGAGAATCGATGCCATCGCAGCGAGAAAGAAAGGGCGGCAGCCTTCCGGGCCGCCGCCCCTTCAAGGTATCAGATGGCCGTGCCTGCGGTCAGCCAGGGTCAGAGAGCCTTTTCGATGGCCGCGATCAGCTCCGGCGAATCCGGGGCCACGTTGGGCTCGAACCGCGCGATCACCCTGCCGTCCTTGCCCACAAGGAACTTCGTGAAGTTCCACCGGACATCGCCGCCAGTGGCCGAGGTCAGGTACTGGTAAAGCGGAACCATGTCCGCGCCCTTCACGCTGACCTTGGACATCATCGGGAAAGTGACGTCGTAGTTGCGCTTGCAGAATTCCTTGATTTCAGCTTCGGTGCCCGGCTCCTGCCCGCCGAAGTTGTTGGCGGGCACGCCGATGATGACGAAGCCGCGGTCCTTGTACTTCCGGTAGAGCTTTTCGAGACCCGCATACTGGGGCGTGTAGCCGCAGCGGCTGGCCACGTTGACGATGAGGACAACCTTGCCCTGATACTGCGAAAGCGGCGCTGGCGCGCCGTCAATCGTCTTCAGCGTGAACTCGTAAATCGAAGAGGCGGCGAATGCGGCCATGGCCATGAGAAGCGCTCCTGTCAGCAGAAATTGTCGCGTCATGCTGTTTCAGATGACGCGCGCGCCGGCAGGATGCAGACACGGGCGGAACTGGCGCAGGAGAACCTGGTGCCCGGGGCGGGGCTCGAACCCGCACGGCCCTTTCGGGCCAACGGATTTTAAGTCCGTTGCGTCTGCCAGTTTCGCCACCCGGGCGCGGCCGCGGCGGACAAGAATCCTCCGCCGGACACTTTCACTGTAGCCCAGGCCAGGCCGGATGAAAAAACGAAAAGCCCGCGACGCTCAGCGCTTCTGCGCCACCAGCCGCACCACGCGGCCGCGCGCCTCGTCACCGTGGTTGCCCCACTCGGCCGGCATCGGACGGTCCTCGTAACGCAGGATGCGGAGCCGGTCATAGACGTGCAGCAACTGGTTGTCATGAAAGCCGCTGGCGGTGTCATGCCCCCCCGAGTGGGCGAGTCCTTCCACGTGGCGGCCTTCAATGACCAGCAGCCCGCCTGGCTTGAGCGCGTCCATGAACTTTCGGGCCGCGCGCACCGCAAGCGGCTCGGTGTACAGGCAGAGGATCAGATCGTAGGCAGCGCGCGGCAGGGTCATGGTCTCCACGTCGCCAACGCGTGCGTCGAAATCCACCTTCAGCCGCGACGCCTCCTCACGGGCGTGCCGGACGGCCGCCTGCGACAGATCGATGCCCGTCACCTTCCAGCCCTTGCGCGCCAGGTAGATGGCGTTGCGGCCGTTGCCCATGCCGGCGTCCAGCGCCGCGCCGGGCTTGAGGTTGGCAGTGGTCTCCAGCACAAGCGCGCTGGGGTTGACGGGCACGCGTGCGTCCGGGTTCAGGTAAATCTGGTCCCAGTCCTGCGAGGGACGCCGGCGGGACTGCGCGTGGACGGAGGCGAGCGACGCGGCCACGCAAAGGGCGATGAAAAACCGCATGCACTACTCCACGACGATGTCCGTGAGCCAATAGTTCAGGTCGTTGACATTGACGGTGGCGCGGATCACGGCGCCTTCCTTCAGCTTCGCGAAGTCCTCCTCGCGCGGCACGGGGAACTCCATCGTCATCGCCTCCATCCAGCCGTCGATCTTCTCGTGCTGGATGCTGGCGATGCGCGCCTCGGGCCGCAGCCGCAGCACCTTGCCGTGGAGCTGGTAGCGCTGTTTCGGCTCGCCATAATCGAACTTCGGCTCCCGCCGGCCGGTGCAGGCGGCCGCGAGTCCGGACATCAGAATCAGCCAATGGCGCCGTTGCATGGGGACAGTTCTCCGAAAGATCCATGTTACTTGTAGGCGGCGATTCCCGTGAGCCGCTCGCCGATGACGAGCGCGTGGATGTGATCCGTGCCCTCGTAGGTCTTCACCGTCTCGAGATTGCACAGATGGCGCATGATGGGATAGTCGTCCACAATGCCGTTGGCGCCCAGCAGGTCGCGCGCCAGCCGCGCGCATTCCAGCGCAATGGCCACGTTGTTGCGCTTGAGCATCGAAATGTGGGCGAAGTCGAGCCGGCCCTGGTCCTTCAGCCGCCCGCAGTGCAGCGCCAGCAACTGCCCCTTGGTGATCTCGGTGGCCATCCAGGCCAGCTTCTCCTGAACAAGCTGGTGGGAGGCGATGGGGCGGTTGTCGAACTGCTTTCGTTCGATCGCGTAGCGCCGCGCCACTTCCATGCACTCCATCGCCGGACCCAGTACGCCCCAACCAATGCCATAGCGCGCCTGCGACAGGCAGGACAGCGCCGCCTTCAGCCCGATCGCATCGGGCAGGCGCATCGCCTCGGGGATCCGGCAATCCGTGAACGACAGCGACGAGGTGACCGAGGCGCGCATCGACAGCTTTCCGTGGATGTCCGACGTCCGGTAGCCCGGCGTGTCCTTTTCGACGAGAAAACCGCGGATGCCCTCGGCGGTGCGGGCCCAGACGACGGCCACATCGGCGGCGCTGCCGTTGGTGATCCAGGTCTTCTCGCCGTTCAGCACCCAGTGGCTGCCGTCGCGCACGGCCGTGGTGGTCATACCGCCGGGGTTGGAGCCGAAGCCGGGCTCGGTGAGGCCGAAGCAGCCGATGAACTCACCCGTGGCGAGTTTGGGCAGGTACTTTTTCTTCTGCTCTTCGCTTCCATAGGTGAGGATGGGATACATGACGAGCGCGCCCTGCACGCTGGCGAAGCTGCGCAGGCCGGAGTCGCCGCGTTCGAGCTCCTGCATGATGAGCCCGTATTCAACGTTGCTCATGCCGGCCGCGCCGTAACCCTCCAGGTTGGCGCCGAGGAAGCCCATCTCGCCCATCTCGCGGATCAGCTCGGAGGGGAAGCGGCCCTCGTTGTAACAGTCCTTGATGATCGGGACGACACGGTCCTCCACCCACTGGCGGGTGGTTTGGCGGACCAGCTTTTCGTCCTCGGTAAGCTGGCTGTCGATGAGCAGGTAGTCGAAACCGTGATAGGCGGCCATATGTTTCATGGTAAGCCGTTGGGGCCGGGTGAGAATTCCGCGCGCCGCAGGCCACTACTCTTGCAGGATGCTGGTTGCGCTCCTCCTGCTGCCAGGCCTGTTCAGCGAGGCTGCGGCGCTGGCCGACAGGGGCTACGAGGCCCTGCGCGCGGGCCGCTACGACGACGCCGTGCAGGCGTTCGAGCAGGCGCTGGAGGCCGACCCGGGCCTCCGCCACGTGCGCAAGGACCTGGCCTACACCCTGCTGCGCCGCGGAGACCGGGAGCAGGCGCGGCAACAGTTTGACCGGCTGCGGCGCGAGGACCCCTCCGATGAAACCTCCGCGCTGGAATATGCCTTTCTGTGCTACGAGACGCGCATGGTGCAGGAGGCGCGGCGCGTCTTCCACGGGCTGCGCCTCGGCGCGCGCGATCCGGCCGTCCGGCGCACGGCCGAAGACGCCTTCGAACGCGTGGATCGTCCCCTGCGGGAAGGGATCGCGCAATGGAGCGAGGCCGTGCGCCGGGCTCCGCAGCAGTGGTCGGGCCACGAAGAGCTGGCCCGGCTGGCCGAAATGCGGGACGAGCTGACGCTGGCCGCCGAACATTATGAGCTGGCCTGGAAGCTGCGGCCCCAGAAGTACGAATTGCTGCTCGATATGGCGCGCGTCTGGCGCGAGCTGGGGCGCGAACCACAGGCGCGCGCCGCCCTGGCCACGGCGTGGCGGCGCGGCTCCACGCGCATCGGCGAGCTGGCCCGCGAAATGATGAATGGACAACCGCCCGGCGACGGCGACGCCGAACTGGCCGTGCCGGCGGTGCGGCCGGACGTGGAAGTGGCCGCGGCCGCGCCGCTGCCTCCCTTTGAGATGGGAGAGCGGTCGCTGGCGTCGAGCTTCATTCAGGACGCCTACCGCTACTTCCGCCTCGCCGTCGATGAGAATCCGCAGGATGCCCGCGCACAATACATGGCGGGCGTCACCGCCAACCTGCTCGGGCGGGACGAAGAGGCTTTGCGCTGGTTCGCCCGGGCGCGCCGCGCCGCGGACCCGGAAATCGCCGCCCGGGCCCGCGAAGGGTATCTTGCACTGCTACCCAAGTACAGCCGCTTCACGACGGACGTCTGGGCGATCCCGATCTATTCCTCCCGCTGGCGAGGCGGGTTCGCCTACGGGCAGGTGAAGGGCCAGTGGCGGCTCCCCGGGCTGCCCGTCTCGCCGTATCTCTCGCTGCGGCTTGTCGGCGACACGGCGGGCGGCCGCGAATCGGCGCGCGCCGCTTTGCCGCTGTATCTCAGCGAGAAGAGCTTGATCGGCGCCGTGGGACTGTTTCGCGCCCTCCACCCGGCGGCCTTCGTCTGGTTTGAGGCGGGCCGCGCCTTCACCTACGGCGAGCGCCGCTTTTACGAGAGCCGCTCCCGTTGGGACGGCCGAGGTGGAGTGTCGCTGCTGAAAGGCTGGGGCCATCTGCTGAACGGGCGAGGCCAGGGCTGGTTCCATGAGCTGAACGTGGACGGCGTGTATGCGTCTCGGTTCCGCCACAACATGCTCGCCTATGTGCAGAACCGCAGCGGATTCACCCTGCCGGCCGCACCGTCGGGCGCGCAGGCGCAGATCTATGCCGTATGGAACGTCACCGTGGACCGGAAGGGCGAGTATTGGGGCAATTTCGCCGAAGCGGGCCTCGGTGTGCGCCTCCGCGGGCCCTTTCTGCCTTCGGGGATGACCTGGCGGGCCGAATTTGTGCGGGGCGCGCATCTGCGCAATGCATTGAACCCGTGGGGACCAAACTATTGGGATTTCCGCACCGGAGTCTGGTATGCGCACACGCGGTATTAGCGCGGCCTGTCTGATCGCGGCGCTGTGGCTGACGCCGGCGCAGGGCAATTGGCAGCGCGTGCTTGAATCGACGGGACTGGACGGCTCAAGACTCGTATGGCTGGAGGGTGATTCAGCGCAGGCCCGCGCGGCAGGGTTCCACCCCACGCGGGAGCGGGTGGAGGTCCGCAGCGTGACGGACACGTTTCTGCCGTCGCTCCATATCGTCTGGGAAAAGCCGGTGAGCGTCCCGCGCTTTGAAGTGCCGCCACGGGCCACCGTCTTCACGCGGGAACGGTGGACCGGAGCGCCGCTGGCGGCGGGCTTCCGCGACGGCGGTCGAATCGTCTTCTGGACGGCCACGGCGGTCGGCGACCGCGGCTACGAGCGATATCCCTATCTGGCGCAGGCGCTCGTCGAACTGGGGCTGGCGCCGCGGGTGGAGTCCCGCTCTCTGTGGGCGTTCTTTGACTCTTCCTATCGTCTCCGCGCCGATCCCGATTATCTGGCGGCCCGCTGGCGGCGCTCCGGCTTCAGCGCCATCCACGTGGCCGCCTGGCAGTATTGGGAGCCGGACGGGGCGCGCGACGCCTATCTGCGGCGTCTGATCGAAGCCTGCCACCGGCGCGCCATCCACGTCTATGCCTGGATCGAGCTGCCGCACGTCAGCGACGCCTTCTGGGACGCGCACCCCGGGTGGCGCGAAAAGACCGCCACGGGGCAGGACGCCAGGCTGGACTGGCGCAAACTCATGAACCTGGCGGACCCGGATTGCGCGGCCGCCGTGGAGACAGGGCTTCGGCAACTGCTGACGCGCTTCGATTGGGACGGTGTGAATCTGGCCGAGCTCTACTTCGAGTCGCTGGAAGGGTATCTCAATCCGGCGCGCTTTACCCCGTTCAACGAAACCGTGCGCCGCCAGTTCCAAAGGGAAACGGGCGTGGACCCCGCCGATCTGTACAACCCCGCCTCGCGCTTCTATCACTACCGCGACAGCGCCCCCATGCGGCGCTTTCTCGACTTCCGCGCGCGGCTGGCGCACCGGTTGCAGGTGGAATGGCTGGAAAAGATCCGCCGCATCGCCGACGCGCGCGGGGCGCTGGACGTCGTGCTGACTCACGTCGATGACCGCTTCGACACGACGATGCGGGACAATCTCGGCGCCGATGCCGCGGCGCTGTTGCCCGAGGCGGCGCGTTTCGGCGCGACGTTTCTCGTGGAGGATCCGGCGACCATCTGGAACCTCGGCCCGGAACGCTATGCGGAACTGGCGCGCCGCTACGCGCCCATTGTTCCCAAGGGAGTGCGGCTGGGCGCCGACATCAACATCGTCGAGCGCTATCAGGACGTCTACCCGACGAAACACCAGACCGGCGGCGAGCTCTTCCAGCTCTTGCACTGGGCCTCGCGGTCGTTCGATCAGGTGGCTATTTACTTCGAGAACTCGATCCTCGCCCCGGACTGGCCGCTGCTGGCCGCGGCCGCCGCGCGCGCCACCTGGAAGGAAGAAACGGACGGGGCCGCATGGGTCGAGTCAACACACCCCGTGGCCCTCCGATGGGAAGGCTGTGCCGAGGTCAACGGCAGGCCGTGGCCCATCCGGTCCCAGGGCCGGCTGCTGTTGCCGCCGGGCAGGAACCGGGTGGAGCGCTGCCGGACAGACGTGGATCCGGTGCTCGAAGACTTCAACGGCTCCATCCTCTCCGTCGACCAGGTAGACGGCATGTGGAGGATGGAATACGAAAGCCGCGTCCGCGCCATCGCCATCTATGCCGGCAGCGGGCGCGTCCGCTATCTGCCTCCGGGCCGGCACCAAATTTGGCTGAATTGAACTGACCCCGTCAGCCGCTCTCCGACTTTCGTCCCCGTCGGAGTGCTGCACCCTGTGCACCTCACCGCCCTCGCACCCGGCAGCTCCACGCCGCCGGAAATCATGCCCTTCACTCGCGCTTTTGAGCCCCGGCTGGAGCTCGCCCGCGGGGCGAGCGGAAGGAGCGGTTGCGGCCAGCCGCTGCGCAGGCTCAGGCTGCGCCGCTGGCCGCCCGTTCCCGCAGCGCCTCGTGCTGCTTCACTCACGGCTCGGAAGACGATGATGTTCGATTGGAGCCAATCGCGCCGTACTCGCGCCAGGTTCAGTCATTTTTTGGCCCTCTTTCGTGTCATCCGCTGCTTGGAGAATTTCGTCCCGGAGTGTATGCTTCTTGTTATCGAGCCGTGGAGGGGTGTTCCATGCCGTGGAAACCGCTGATTCTCCTGGGAACGCTGCTGGCATCAGCGGGGCAGGCACAACAGGACGGATGGCCGGCTGTTTCCGCCGAGAACTGTAGCTGGATCGCCGCGCCGGAACAGGTGCAGATGCGCGGCCTGCGGGCGCGGCGGGAAGCCTATGAACGCACACTGGAGTTTGCCCGGTCGCTGCCGAAGATGCGCGCGGCGCGCACGGTGCACGCCTCGGAGCTGCCGGTGCGCAACTTCATTGATGAGGAGATCTTCGCCCGCCTTCAGGCAGAAGGCGTCCCGGCAGCGCCGATAGCCGGCGACGAAGAGTTCCTGCGGCGCGTCACGCTGGATCTCACCGGGCGCATCCCTTCGCCGGCCGACATCCGCGCCTTCGTCGCCGACCAGGCGCCGGACAAGCGCGACCGCCTGATCGACCGGCTGCTGGCGAGCGAGGAATTCATCGATAAGTGGACGCTCTGGCTCGGCGACCTGTTCCAGAATGCGGCCATCGCCCAGAACCGCAGCCAGCAGATCAACGGGCGCAATGCCTTCTACAGATGGATCCGGAACGCGCTGAAGGAAGACAAGAGCTGGCGCGACATCGCCACCGAAATCATCACCATCAACGGCAACAACTACGACGCCGGAACCGCCGGCACGAATTTTCTCATCCGCGGCTTTGCCCCGATGGGCCCGGCGCAGGACACCTATGACCTGCTGCTCGTGAAGACCGCCAGCACCTTTCTCGGCATCGGTCACTACGACTGCCTGCTGTGCCACAACGGCAAGTACCACCTCGACATGGTTTCGGCCTGGGGCGCGAAGGTGACCCGGCTCGAGGCCCAGCAGATGGCGGCGCACTTCGCCCGCATCAGCATGACCGCGCGCCGCACCGACACCACGGACTACTACTACCAGTCCTGGGACGTGAGCGAACGCTCCAACGGCGCTTACGTGCTCAATACAAACGCGGGCAACCGGCCGAACCGCGCGCCGGCGCTGGTCGACGGCCGCACGGTCACAAACCTCACCCCCGTTTACCGGGACGGCCGTCCCGCCACGGGCAACTGGCGCGAGTCGCTCGTGCGGGCGATGATCGCCGACCCGATGTTTACGCGCAATTACGCCAACCGGGTGTGGAAGGCGATGTTCGGCCTCGCCCTGGCCGAGCCCGTCGACGGGCTCGACCCGGCGCGGCTGGACCCGCGCGTGGCCCCGCCGGAGGGCTGGACCTATCAGGCCTCGCATCCGTGGCTGCTCGAAAAGCTGGCCGAACACGCGCGCTCGACCGACTTCCACCTCCGCGAGACGCTCCGCCTCATCGCCCGGAGCACCGCCTATCAGCTCAGCTCGCGCTACGACGGCGACTGGGACATCACCAAAGCTCCGCTGTTCGCACGCCGCCTGCCGCGCCGGCTCGATGCCGAAGAGATCCACGACGCCATCGTCAAGGCCACGCAACTGCCGCAGCCTTATACGGTCCAGGGCTTCGACCAGCCCTTCGTCTGGGCCGTGCAGTTGCCGGACACGAGCGAGCCCCGCTCCAACGGCACGACGCGCGCCTTCCTCGACGCCTTCAACCGCGGCAACCGGGACACGCTCCAGCGCAACCGGGACGGCTCCATCCTGATGTGGCTGACGCTGATGAACTCGCCGTTCACCAACAATCGCGCCCGCGCCAGCGGCGCCAACGCCTCGCCGCTGCTGGCCGCGCTCGCGCGCAGCGCGTCCAACGAACAGATTGTGGAAGAAATGTTTCTGACCTTTCTTTCGCGCCAGCCCACGCCATACGAGCGCGGCGTGGCGCTGAAGACGCTTGAAAAGGCCGCGACCGCCCAGGCGCGCGTCACCGCGGTGGAAGACCTCGCCTGGGCGCTGATGAACAGGATCGAGTTTCTGTTCAGCTACTGAAGGAGGGGCGGCGATGACCTCGAATCCTGCATTTGCACCGTTCTGGCGGCGTCCGGCGCTGGACCGCCGCGTGTTCTTCCGCCATCTCGGCGCCGCCGTCGCGGGCAGCTTCTTCCTGCCCGGGCGGTCGCTCGAGACCATCGCGCGGGCCAACGCTCCGGTGAAGGGCACGGCGCAATACGTGATCTTCGTCAACATGGCCGGCGCGCCCAGCCATGTGGACACGTTTGATTTCAAGGAAGGCCCCTGGACGCCGCCCGAAATGGAGCCGACCTCTTACGGCCCCATCCGCTGGCCGCGCGGGCTGCTGCCGCGCCTGGCCGAACACCTGGACGCCATCGCGCTCCTGCGCAGCGCGCGCACGCACGCGGTGGTGCACGGGCTGATGCAGACCTGGATCCAGATCGGCCGCAACCCGCTCTCCGGCCTTTCGAAGATCGCCCCGCACATCGGCAGCGTGGTGGCGCGCGAGCTGGGCGATGCAAAGGCGGTGCTGCCGCCGTTCCTTTCGCTGAACTCCGGCGGCGGGCCGAACCGCGGCTACCTGGAGCCGTGGACGGAGCCTTTCTATGTGACCCCCGCGGGCCGCGGCCTGCCGAACTCAACCTCGCCGGTCGGCCCAGCCGCCTTCGACCGCCGCTACGGGCTGCTGCTCGAACTCGACGCCGAAACTCGCGCCCTCGAGGAGATCGGTCCGGTGGTGGGCGAGTACGAACAGTTCAACCTGACGGCCCGCACCCTGATGTACAACGACGACGTCACCCGCGTCTTCACCTTCTCGAGCGATGAAACGCAGCGCTACGGCAACACCGCCTTCGGGCGGGCCTGCCTGGCGGCGCGCAACCTGGTCCGTTCCAACCTCGGGCCGCGCTTCATCCAGATCACGCTGGGCGGCTGGGACAACCACTCCAACATCTACACGGGCGCGCTGAATCCGGCCAACCCCGCTTCGCTGGCGCGAACCTTCGATCTGGCCCTCGGCGAACTGATCGCCGACCTCAAGTCCGATGGACTGCTCAGCCGCACGCTCATCCTCTGCATGGGCGAGTTCGGCCGCACCGTCGGACCGCTGAACAGCCAGAACGGGCGCGATCACTTCCAGCAGCAGGCGGTGCTGTTTGCCGGCGGCGGCGTGAAAGGCGGCACGGTGATCGGCCAGACCAATGACACCGGCGCTTTCACCGTGGATCCGGGCTGGTCGAAGAACCGCGACGTCCGCCCCGAGGACATCGAAGCCACCATCTACTCAGCCCTCGGCATCGACTATACGAAGGTCTATCACGACGACCCGCTGGGCCGCGGCTTCGCGCTCGTGCCGAGCAATCAGGAAGAGGAATACGGCCCCGTGCACGAGCTCTGGGGCTGAGCGCGCCGCCTCAGCGCCGCCGCGCGGCCGGATAATACTGCATCAGCGACCCGACAAACGCGCCCAGCGCGGCGACGGAGAGCCAGGCAACCGATTTGGCCTGGTCCGGGCCGTAGAAGCGGTACACGGGACTCACAAAGAAGCCGTAGACCAGCAGCGCAAAGCTGAGGAACGTGAACGCCACCAGCAGCGGCTTCCAGCGCCCGGCCAGCGCCAGCACCGCCGCCACCGCGCCGGCCAGCCCCGCCAGCAGCAGCACGTACAGCACGGTCTCGCCCTTCACCCAGGGGATCATGTCGAAGCGGTAATTCTTCGCGCCACTGATGAGGATGACGGAAGCGATGCCCGCCAGAAAGAGTCCGAACAGAAGAGAGAATAGGTAGCTGTAGAAACGGAGCAACATGGCCAACAACTTCACACTGCCTCCACGCGCCGCGGCAACGGCAAGCGTTCATTCTATCAACAAGGCCCATGCCCTCACGGCTGCCGCATTGCTGCTGGCACTGGCGGCCCCGCCGGCCGCGGCGCAGATGACGCCCGCACAGCGCCGCGCGGACTTCGAGCAGATCGCCGCCGCCATCGCAAAGCAGTATGCGCCCTACGCCTGGAAGATCCAGGCCTTCGGCTACGACGCGCTTCAGTTGAAGCCCTGGATGGAACGGCTCGGCCAGGTCCGCGACGACCTCGAATACTTCGAGCTCTGCATGGAATACGTGGCCAGCCTGCGCGACCTCCACTCCGGTTACTTTCTGCCAAGCGACTTCAGCGCCGAGCTGCCCATCTACGTCGATCTCTACGACGGCAAGGCGCTCATCGAGTATGTCGACCGCAGCTATCTGCCGGCCTCGCGCTATCCGATCGAGCCGGGCGACGAGCTGGTCTCGGTGGATGGAATCACGCCGGAGGAGTGGATCCGCTACGTTTCCAGGCTGCAATCGTTCTCGAATGAGCGCGCCACGCGCCGCTGGGCGATTGAGCAGATCGCCTACCGCCAGCAGTCCGTGCTGCCGCGCGCGCATCAGATCGGCGATGCGGCGGAGGTCGTCGTGCGGCGCTCGCCCTCCGGGCCGGACATCGTGGTCCGCATCCCGTGGATCAAGCGCGGCAGGCCGCTCGAACGGATCGGCCCGGTGCCGGACCCGGCCGCCGGCACGGGGACCGACGCAGGGATGGCTCTGGAAGCGGGCCAGGCGGAGGAGGACCTGTTCCCCGCCGCGCGCTCCGTTCCCAGCGTGCGCCGGCTTCCACGTCCGAAGCGGCTGCGCGGTTTCGGCCGCGTGACACCCGTTTTCGCGCTGCCGGACAATTTCACCGTGCGGCTCGGACGCAGCACGTCAGACCGCATCTACTCCGGCTGGTTTGAAGCTTCGGGCTACCGCATCGGCTATCTGCGCCTGCCGCAGTTCCCTTCCACGCCCATCGAGCGCAGCGCGATGCTGCGGCAGGTCGAGTCGGAGATCCTCTGGCACCGCTCGAACACCGACGGGCTCATCGTCGACGTGATGCGCAATCCCGGCGGCGACCAGTGCCTGACCAATGAGATCCTGCGGCGGCTGATTCCTTACCCGTTCCGGACCACCGGCGACGAGATCCGTCCCACTCTGGAAATCGTCAACTGGTTCCGGCAGGACGTGGAGGATGCGCGCAACTCCGGCGCGGACTGGCTCACGCTGTACATGTTGGAGGCGTTCCTGCGCGATGTCGAGACCGCCTACTTCGAGTACCGCGGCATCACCGGCCCGCTGCCGGTGTGCGGCCTGTTCCTCGATCTGGAACCCTGGCGGGCGGCCGACGGCACGGTGCTCGCCTATGACAGGCCGATGCTCGTGCTGGTGGACGATTTCTCGACGTCCGCTGCCGACAGCTTTCCGGCCGTGCTTCAGGACGCCGGCCGGGCGCTGGTGGTCGGCATGCCCACGGCGGGCGGCGGGGGGCTCTCGCTGGAGTCGCCCCTCGGCTTTTATGCGGAGGCCTCGGTGGCGCTCAGCTATTCGCTCGGCACGCGGGCGCGCCAGTATCAGCACCCGGGCCTGCCGCCCACGGCGTTCCTGGAAAACGCCGGCGTGCATCCGGACGTCGAGCTGGACCTGATGACACGGCAGAATCTTGTCGAAAACGGAAGGCCTTTCGTCAGCCAGCTTGTCTCGATTGCGGTGGACTGGCTGCGCCGGCAAGGAGCGAGCGCACGCGTTCTTCCAGCAGGTGAGTGAAGGCGGCGCGCTCGCGCAGCGTGAAGCCGGCCGGACTGACCGGCTCTCCGATGCGGACTTCCACTTCGCCCGGCAGGATGCAACTGTCTTTGGCGGGCAGGACGCGTTCGGTGCCGGCAATGGCCACCGGGGCCGTCTCCGCGCCGGACTGGATGGCCAGCCAGGCGGCGCCGTCGCGGAACGGCTGGAGCGTGCCGTCCGGGCTGCGGCGGCCTTCGGCAAAAATCAGAACCGAGCGAGATTGTTCGCGGATGAGCCGGGCCGCTTCGTTCAGACTCTCCATGGAGGAGCGGACCGAGCGGCGGTCGACGGTGAGGTGCCCGGCGCGGCGCAGATACCAGCCGATGAACGGCACGCGCTCCAGCTCGCGCTTGGCGAGGAACCGGAACTCAACGGGAATCGCATGCAGCATCACCGGCGTGTCGGCCAGCGAGAGATGATTCGAGACGATCACATAGTGGCCGCCGGGCCGCAGATGCTCCGCGCCGGTAATGCGCACCCGGACGCCGAACAGCTTCAGCACCGCGCGCGCCCACAGGCGGTAGAGCCGCGTCTGCCAGGCGGCCAGGGCGAAGGGCGAGGTGACAACGGCCAAGGTGACCAGCGCCGCGGTGACCAGGCTCGCGGCGGGTATTGTCCACAGCCAGGACCGCAGATACCCGGTCCAGGGCCGCCGCCGGAGATCCATCCCGGAGCCTTTCCGCAGCGCGGCTCAGGCCTTCGGCGGCGCCGGCGGGGGCAGCTCGCGCGCCTCGCACACGCTCTGGAAGCCCTGGCGCGCGTGGGCGCCGTCGCAGAACGGCTTGTTGGCGCTGTGGCCGCAGCGGCAGAGGGAGACGGCCCGGCGCCCGCCGAGGCCGAACTCCCTGCCCTGGGCGTCGCAGAGAATGAATTCTGAGGGCTCGCCCTCAATCCGGAGAGGCCCGTTGTTGATGACGGTCACCTTCACTGCCATATCCGGGAGGATAGCAAAGCGGCGGATCCCTATACTTGGGGATATGGGGCGGATGCCTGGGCTGGCGTTGCTGGGCTGCTTCCTGCTGACGGCGCAGGAGCCTTATGAGCCGCTGGCGCCGCTGAAGCCGGAGACGATCCTGCTGGCGCGGATCCGCAACGTGGTGAGCGAGAACCTGGCGCGCCTGCCGGACTTCACCTGCCTTCAGACGATCGAACGGTCCGAGCGCGAGCCGGGCTCAAAGCGCTTCCGCTTCCTCGACAACATCCGGCTGGAGGTGGCCCTGGTGGAGGGCAAGGAGCTCTACGCCTGGCCCGGCTCGCCGCGCTTCGAGGAACGCGACCTCCGCGACATGGTGGGCGGCGGCGCCATTGGCACCGGCGATTTCGCGCTGCACGCGAAAAGCATTTACCTGAGCGGCTCGGCGCGGTTCACCTATCAGGGCACGGAGGAGCTCCGCGGGCGCCGCGTGCACGTGTTTCACTATCGCGTGCCGATGGCCGATAGCCGCTACATCCTGCGCATCGGCAGGGCCGAGGGGCCGGTCGGCTACCAGGGCCATGTCTACAACGATGCCGAAACGCTGGAGATCGCGCGCATCGAAATTCACATTGATGAAGTGCCGCCGTACCTGCCGCTGAAAGAGGGCCACAAGGTGATTGATTATGCGCCCATGGAGATCGCCGGTGCGCGCCATGTGCTGCCGGCGTCGGTGGACATGACGCTGGTGGGGCTGAACGGCGGCGAGAGCCGCAACCGTGCGGTGTTCAGCGGCTGCCGGCAATATCAGGGCGAGACGCGCCTCGTCTTTGAGGAGCCGCCGCCGGAGGCTCCCGCGGCCCAGCCGCCGGTGGAATGGACGCTGCCCGCCGATCTCGAGGTGCGGATGCGGCTGGTCGAGCCGCTCGACCTGGCAAAGGCGGCCATGGGCGATCCGGTCGTCTTCGAGGTGACCCGCAACGCCGTGCGCGGCGGCACGGTGTGGCTGCCGCGCGGCGCGCGCGTGACGCTGCGGCTGGACCACATGGCCTGCCGCGACTATCCCATCAGCCACTGCTTCTTTGCGCTGGCGCCCGGCACGTTCTCCTTTGAGAACAAATCCGGCCGTTTTCGTGCGGAACTCGTTTTGCCGGACCTGGCCCGCTCAATGGAGCTGGTGCTGCGCAACGTGCGTCCGCAGTTGCGCATGATCCCGGTGGAAATGGGGCAGGCGGCGCCGGGCTCGGCCATCCTGCTGGTGAGCGGCCGGCGCGGGAAACTGCCCGGCGGCTTCCCCACCGTTTGGCGTACCCTGAATACACGGGGAGAGGAAACGCCGTGATCCAGTTCGGACCGGAAATCGACCGCGGGCTGTTCGAGCAGACGCTCGATTTCGCCGAAAAACAGGTGGCCCGCCTCATTGACAGGCATCCGGGGTTTTATCCCGTCTACACGAAAAATGGCCGCTGGAAGCACGACGGGCCGGCCTGGACGCACTGGTGCGACGGCTTCCTGCCGGGCCTGATGTGGATCTTCCACCGCCGCCGGGTGGAAAGCGGCGGACAGGACGCCTACTGGATGGACAAGGCGATCGAATACACGCGGCCGCTGGAGCCGCGCCAGTTCGACCGCGACGTGCACGACCTCGGCTTCATCTTTTTTTCAAGCTATTACCGCTGGTATCAGGCAACGCGCGACACGAAGCTGAACGAGGTCCTCATCCAGGCCGGAAAGACGCTGGCGCAGCGTTTCGTCGAGAAGGGCCAGTACCTGCGCTCGTTCGTCAGCGAGGACTCGCTCTTCATCGACATCATGATGAACGTCGGCATTGTGTTCTACGCCGCGCGCGAGACGGGCGACCGGCGGCTGCGCGACATCGCCATCCGCCACGCGCTCACCACGCGCCGCTATCTGGTGCGCGGCGACGGCAGCACCGCGCACGAAGGCATCTTCGACCTGGAGACCGGCGCCTTTCTGCGGCACTCCACGCAGCAGGGCTACCGCGCCGACTCCTGCTGGTCGCGCGGCCTCACCTGGGCGCTTTACGGCTTCGGAAGCTGCTATGAGTACACGCGCGATCCGCGTTTCCTCGACACCGCCGAGCGCTGCGCCGACTACTACCTCACGCACACCGGCCCCGACGGCGTGCCGCCGTGGGATTTCCAGGCGCCGGAGGATTCGCGCAGGCTCGTCGATACCTCCGCCGCCGCCATTGCCGCCAGCGGCCTGCTGCGGCTGTGCCGCATGCTGCCCGACCCGGTGAAGGGTTTTTATTACTGGTCGAGTGCGCTGCACATTCTCAGAACGCTGTGCGAGAAATACACCGCCCGGAAGGATCCGCACTGGGAAGGGATCCTGAAGGGCGGCGTCTATCACATCCACAAGAACCTTGGCGTGAATGAAAGCGTGATGTGGGGCGAGTACTTTTTCTGCGAGGCGCTCGAGAACGCCCTGCGGCACACGCTTTCCAACCAGGCCCGGAAGCAGAACGGCCGCTGAGCGCCTCGAAAGGCGCGGCTGGAGCGGGCCCGCCAGGGCGAGCGGATGGATCGGTGCGGAAGCAGGCCGCTTCGCGCGGCGTCATTTGCGGCTTGCCCAATCGCCGCGGATGCGCGTGTCGGCCAGCAGAACCGCCAGCGCGGCCAGATACATCATGGCGCCCGCCAGCAGCGTGACGCGCAGTCCCGCCAGGATCGCCAGAAAGACGGCGGCGCAGGAGCCGAACACGCTTGAGGCAGCGTTGATCGACCAGGCCCACTTCACGGCGGCAGGGCGCAGGCGCGCCAGGCGTTGCAGGCCGGCCGGGAAAGCCATGCCCATGACGAAGGCGGGCGGGGCGATGAAAAGCGCGGCGCCGAGCATCTTGACCGGAAGCGTCCAACGCGCGCCGGCGTCGATGAAGGGACCGGCCAGAAGCGCTCCGGCGGCGATGAGCGCCGCGGCAGCGCCGAGGGCGCGCGCCAGGCGGACGTCATCGCCGTGGACAAGCCGGCGGCTGGCAAAGCTTCCCAGACCGCTAAACAGCAGCATGGCGAAGACGACCACCGTGAGCGCGTAAGTCGGGTGGCCGAGTAACAGAACGAGGCGCTGGATCAGGCCCACCTGGACGAGGACGTATCCGGCCCCCAGGCACACAAAGTACGCCAGGAAGCTTCTGACGCCCGCAGCCGACTCAAGACGCGCACCGAGCAGGACAGGCGGCAGCGCCAGCGTCGCGGCCACGGCCAGCAGGCTCACGCCAAGCAGCGCAAACAGCGTGCGCGCGGCCGGGGCGGAGGGGTCGTCCGGCTGCGGCGCGCTGCCCGAGTTGCGCAACCAGCGGTCCAGGCGCGAGAAGAAGAAGAAAAACGGCCGGTCGTCGGAGACGGGACGGACGTCGTACGGGTAGGATTCCAGAAACGGCCGTGGATCGGCCGAGGCAAGGAGCGTGGCAAAGGGCCCGTCAGCCGCCTGGCCCGGCATGTAGACAATTTCGAGGCCCACCTCGGAGGCCTCAAGCGCGGCGCGCTCCAGCTCTTCCACCGGGAACGGGTCCGGGCTCACCAGCACCGTGTCCAGGGCGGGCGCTCCGGCGGCTTCGGCCTGTTCGCGGAGGACGATCACATGGCGCCACGGCTCCTGGCGGCCGCCAACTTCGAGCGCGCGGCGCGCAAGCGCCGCCAGCCGCAGCGATTCCTGCGGCGGGTCGAAGCCCCAGCGGGTGTAAGAGAGAACGCCGCCAGGGTTGAGCCGCGCCAGGCAGTCGGCCACCGCTTCCACAGTGTAGATGCTGTTCTCGCTGAGCGCGTAGGCCCCGGCGGCGGTGGAGGCGCGCGTGTCGACAAGGGTGGCCACAATCAGGTCGTAGCGCTCCGCCGTCCGCCGGACGAAGCTGCGCCCGTCCTCGACGACGACGCGGACCTCGGGCCGGAGGAAGAGCCCGCGGCTGAGGTCGCGGAAGCGCCCGCGCATGATCGTGTCGGCGATGATCGGGTTGATCTCGACGGCGGTGACGCGCTTCGAACCGGAGGCAATGGCGCGGGCCACGTCCCAGCCGCCGCCGGCGCCGATGACGAGCGTGCGGCCGCCGGGGCGGAGCCGGAAGGCGTACCCCGGCCCGCGCAGCAGCAGCCGCTCCCGCTCCTCGGGGCGGAGCGCCAGTGGGTCGAAGGTCGGGATACGGCTGCTTGAGTCGGCGTCGATGAGAATCAACGGCTCGCCGCGGCTGTCTTCAACGAGACTCACGCGGGAAAAGCTGTTCCACTGCACGAAGAGCTCGGGACCCAGGTCCCTGCCCTTGGCGGCGGTGACGTCCACCAGGCGGAGGCTGCGGTTGGCCACCAGCAGGCCAACCAGCGCCAGGGCGACGGTGGTCGCCAGCGCGCGGCCCGCCCACGCGCCGGCCAGTCCGAACCAGATGGCGGCGGCCGCGGCCAGCAGCACGGCCGCCCCAAGAATGGCGCCGGGGCCGCCCATCAGATTGAGGAACGGGATGACGAGGAGGCAGCCCGCAGCCGCTCCCAGCAGGTCGAAGAAGTAGACCCGGTCCACGCGATCGATCGTCTCGGCGACGATCAGCGAGAGCACAATGCCCGACAACACGAAGGGCACGGCGGTGGCGAAATAGACAGCGGCGTAGGTGAGGAACCCGGCGGGCCAGGCGCCGGCGCGCACCGCCACCGCCAGCGCCGCCGTCACCGACACGGCGTTGGCCAGCGACAGCAGGCCGAGGCGGTGATACAGCGGACCGGCCTTCGCAAAATAGTAAGCCAGCACGCCGCCGGCCCCGAGCCCGAACAGGGCCACGGAGACGGCGAGGAAGGCGAAGTGGTAGTAGAAGACCACCGAAAAAATCCGCGTGAAGGAGATTTCGGTGATCAGCGCCGCCGCGGCCGTCAGCAGGATGGCAGCATACAGAAACGGCCACGGGGGCCTTCTGGCGGCAAGCGGCGAGGAGACGACCGACAAACCACCATGATATCCGGTCGCCCCGGCCGGGGCCCTTCAGACGATGGCCGCCGGTGGCGCGGGCTCGTTCGGATCGCCCGCCTTGGCCAGCGGCCAGCGGACGAGCAGCAGCGCCAGCAGCGCCAGCACGATCAGGCCGGCCATGGCAGGCGGTTCTTTGAAAAAGCTGAAGATCGACGCCAGCGGCCGGTCGGCGATGGCGAAGCCTGCCTTCACCATGCCCATCAGCGCCTCGCCGGCGATGAGGCCGCTGGCGATGAGCACGGCGGCGTTCTCGATGCGCGCCTTCTGCGACTCGTTGAAGTTGCTCCGGTCGCGCGCCCGGTCCATCAGCCAGCGGATCACGCCGCCGGTAAAAATGGCGAAGGTCGTCTCCAGCGGCAGGTACATGCCGACGGCGAACAGCATCGGGCTCCGCACCTGCAACAGCACCAGCGCCAGCCCCATGCAGATGCCCACCAGCACCAGCGGCCACGCCATCGAGCCGCCCACGATGCCCTGGCTGAGCATCGCCATCAGCCCCGCCTGCGGCGCCGACAGCTTCGGATCGCCGAAGCCGATGCCGCCCTCGCGGATGTTGCCCTCATGCAGGATCCAGAGCGGGAAGTAGAGCAGCAGTCCGCTGACCAGCACGCCGATCAGGTCGCCGATCTGCATCGACTTCGGCGTGCCGCCGAGGATGTGGCCCACCTTGAGGTCCTGCAACATCTCGCCCGCAACGGCCGACGACACGCACACCACCGCCGCCACGCCAAGCACCGCCGCCACGCCGGACAGGCCCTTCACGCCAATGGCCACCATCAGCAGGGCGGCGACGATGAGCGTCGAAAGCGTCAGTCCGCTGATGGGATTGTTCGAAGAGCCGATGATGCCCACCAGGTTGCCCGAGACGGCGGCAAAAAAGAATCCCAGCACGATCATCACCACCGCGGACACCAGCGCGCCCGGCCAGGACTGCGCAAAAAACTGGTACAGGACAGCCATCGCAACGAAAGTGATGATCAGCCCCGGCAGAACCACGCGGAAACTCAGGTCCACCTGGGTGCGATCCACGGCCTCGGCCTGCCCGCCGGCCTTCCGCAGGTCCGCCACCGCGCGCTGAAGACCGGCGGCGAGCGATTTGCGCATCCGGAACATCGTCGTGGCCGCGCCCACCAGCATGCCGCCCACCGCGATCGGCCGCACGATGTTGCGCCACACCTGGCTGGCAATGGCGTCCCAGGCCGCGTGGCCGCCGCCCGGAGGAATATTTTTCGCCAGCTCAGGCCCCAGAAAATAGACCAGCAGCGGCACCAGCAGCCCCCAGGCGGTGAGCCCGCCGGCGAAGTTCAACGCGCCCAGCCTCGGGCCGATGATGAAGCCGACGCCGAGGTACGCCGGCGCCACCGCCGGCAGAGAGAACTTCGTGAACCCGCCCACGGAGGCGGTGCCGGCGCTGCCGAGCCGCACGACGCTCTTGCCCAGTTCGCCGATCTTCAGCAGGAAATCCCGGCTGGCGGAAAACAGCCGGAACTCGCCAAGAAGATACACGAACGCGCCCACGCCCATCGCCTGGAACAGCGTCCTGGCAGCGTCCGCTCCCCGCTGGCCGGCCTTGTGGATCTCGGCCGCGGCCTTTGATTCCGGGAAGGGCAGCTCGGGGTCTTCCACCATCACGCGGCGCAGCAGCGTGACGAACAGGATCCCCAGCGTGCCGCCCACCAGCATCAGCGCGCTGGACTGCCAGTAGGCCTCGAACGTGTCAAACTTCTGCCAGGCGCCGACGATGACAAAGGCAGGGATCGTGAAGATGGCCCCGGCGGCGACGCTTTCGCCGATGCTGCCCACCGTGCGCGCCATGTTCTCTTCGAGGATCGAGCCTCGGAACAGCCGCAGCACCGCCATGCTGATCACCGCCGCCGGGTAGGTGGCGGCGATGGTCTGGCCGGCGCGCAGACCAAGGTAGGCGTTGGCGGCGCCCAGAATGACGGTCATCACGAGCCCGAGAACCACCGCGCGCAACGTGAACTCGGTCATCGTCAGGTCAGGGGGAACGAAGGGCCTGTGGGAGGTTTGCTGGTTGGCCATGTTGCTCGCTCCGGACAATCGCCCTCGATCATACCCGTTCCGGGGCAGTTTCCGCTAGTGCGCGAAATGCCCCACCGAGGGGGGCCTCCTCCTCCGGGTGGTGGCCCCCGGCCCATTGAAAAGCCAAGAGTTGAGCAGGTGCCTGTTTGGCATTTCAGTTGCTGCAACAACGCCGGAGCCCGAAAACAACATGGCATACGTCATTGTCGACACCTGCACCAAGGACAACCACTGCATCGAGGCGTGCCCGGTGAACTGCATTCATCCGACGCCTGATGAGCCCGGCTACGACGAAGCCCCGCAGCTCTACATCCATCCCACGGAATGCATCGACTGCGGAGCGTGCGTGCCGGTGTGCCCGACCAACTCGATCTACATCCTCGATGAGCTGCCGGAAGAGCTGAAGCATTTCGCCGAGAAAAACGCGGCGTATTACAACGCCTGAGGCGCCGTTCCAGCAACGCGATTCTCCCCGCTCCTCCGCCGGATCGCCGGGCGGTTCTCTCCTCCGCCGCCCGGCGATCCTCTTTTTCGCATGGTTCCCCACCACCCTGCCGATGTCCGGCTGGGTCACCGAGGATCGATCCCGCGGCGCCTCGCGCTGATTCCCTCGCCCTTCTGAGCCGCGACCGGAGCGAGCCCGCCAGGGCCGGGCGGAAAGAGCCCTTCTTCGTACACCAGGCGTGGAGCTCGCGACTGGAAGAGTCCGCAACCGCAGGATCACCAGCCTGCCATCGTCCCGCCCCTTTTCCGGGGCGGGAAGGCAATGCCCGGGCACTCCTGACTAAAGGCCGCTTTCGATCGGCATCGCCAGCGGCGGCTCGACCATGAAGTCGAGCGCCTGCATCTCTTCAAGCGCGGCGCGCACCGCCGCCTCGGGCGAGCTCTCCAGCGTGATGACGAACGGCAGGTTCTGCTTGTCCTGCCCGGGCAGCTGAAGCACCGCGTCGATCGAGATGGCATGGCGCGCCAGGATGGTGGAAAGGTCGCGGATGATGCCCGGCCGGTCCTTGATGCGGAAGCGCAGGTACCAGGGCCGTTGCTGCCGGCCGACGGGCAGCGGGCTGACCGGCTCGAGGGTGCGTGCGGCGAAGGGCGGCACGCGGTGGTCGGGCGCCGGGCGCAGCTCGCGCGCCACGCGCATCAGGTCGCTCGCGACGGCAACGCCCGTCGGCAGCGGCCCGGCGCCGCGGCCGTAGTAAAACGTGTCCGCGCCATAAGTGCCGCGCACCCACACGGCGTTATAGGCGCCGCGCACGCCGGCCATGATCGTTTTCAGCGGCAGCAGCGAAGGCCGCACGCTGACAAACAGCCCGCCATCGGCGCGCCGCGCCGAACACAGCAGGCGGATGGTGGAGCCAAGCTGGCGCGCGTATTCGAAGTCGATGGGCGAAACGCGCCGGATGCCTTCCGTCGGGATGGAGGCCGGCTCCAGCCGCACGCCGAAGGCGAGCGAGGCGAGCAACGCAAGCTTGGAGCGCGCGTCCCAGCCATCGACGTCGGCCGCCGGATCGGCCTCGGCGTAGCCGAGCCGTTGCGCCTCGCCGAGCACCTCGTCAAAGCCCGCGCCGTGCTGTTCGATCTCGGTGAGGATGTAGTTGCTGGTGCCGTTGAGGATGCCAAACAGCGCCTCAATGCGGTCCCCGGCGATGCCCTCGCGCAGCACCGCGTGGATCGGTATGCCGCCGCAGACGCTGGCTTCCATGGCCAGCGTTGCGCCGTGCTGTTCGGCCAGAAGGCACAGCTCGGGGCCGCGCAGCGCCACCAGTTCCTTGTTGGCGGTGACCACGCATTTGCCGGCGCGCAGCGCGGCCTCGACGATCTCGCCCGCCACGGTGACGCCGCCAATGAGCTCGGCGACGATCTCGACTTCCGGGTGCGCCACCACCTGGCGCCAGTCACTGGTAATGAGCGCAGGCTCGACGCCGGCGGGCAGCGTCTTCGCCTGAGGGTTGCGGCTGCATACGGCCACGACGCGCAGCGGGAAGCCGAGCTTGCGGGCGATTTCCGCAGCATTTTCCGCGAGAATGGTAAGGGTTCCGCTGCCCACGTTGCCGAGGCCGATAATGCCAATTCCGACGCCCTTCATCAGAGTTCAGTCTAGCAGGCGCCTGCTGGCCGTCCCGCTGGCGCTCATCGCTGCCGCGGGCATGTCCACGGCGCAGATCCAGACGCTTCCGCCGCGTCCCGACGAACCAAAGCGCCTCCCCGACGGCCGCCTGTGGTCGGAGGCCGTGCTCAAGGCCAACTACGAGGCGAACCTGAAGGACCTGGAGCAGATGAGAAAGATCCTGGACTCGGTCCGCGCCGAAATCGAGAAAAGCCAGGGACATGTGCTCTCGCTCAGGGCGCTGAAGGATCTGGAGGAGCTTGAGCGGCTGAGCCGGCGCGTGCGCGAACGGATGAAGCGCCACTGAAATTAGTACACTGAACTCCGATGAGCGCCACCCGAGAAAAAGCCCAACTGATGAGCGCCTCCGAGATGGACCGCACGCTGGTGCGGCTGGCCCACGAGGTGCTCGAGAAGACGAGCAATCCCGCCAATCTCGCCTTCATCGGCATCCGCCGCCGCGGCGTGCCCATGGCCGAGCGGATCGCGCGCAAGATCGAATCTCTCGAAAACATTCGCGTGCCCGTCGGAGCCATCGACATCACCCTCTACCGCGACGACCTGTCGACCATCGGCCCCAAGCCGGTGGTCTCGGCCACGCAGATCGACTTCCCAATCACCGGCAAGGACGTCATTCTGATGGACGACGTGCTCTACACGGGCCGCACCGTGCGCGCGGCGCTGGACGCGCTGTTTGAACTCGGCCGCCCGGCGCGCGTGCAGCTTCTGGTGCTGATCGACCGCGGCCACCGCGAGCTGCCCATCGAGGCGCAGTTCATCGGCCGCAAGGTCCCCACCTCGTCGCGGGAGATCATCGAGGTGAAGTTCCAGGAGATCGACGGCGTCGAAAAGGTGATGCTGGTCGAGAAGGTCGACTGAAGGAGGCGCGCCATGGGCCGCAGCCTGCTCGGCATTGAGGACCTGGACCGGGCCGAGATCGAACGCATTCTCGACCGCGCCGTGGCTTTCCAGCCGCACGGCGGGCCGAACTTTGCCAAGGTCAACACCTGCACCGGCATGATGGTAGTGAACGCGTTTTTCGAAAACTCGACGCGGACGCGTTCGAGTTTCGAGATCGCGGCCCACCGGCTGGGCGCCGACACGCTCTCCATCACCGCCGCCGGCTCCAGCGTGGCCAAGGGCGAAAGTCTCGTGGACACGCTGAATACGCTCGCGGCGATGCGGCCGTCGGTGATCGTGATGCGCCATCAGGCCTCCGGCGCGCCCCACTTCCTGGCGCGGCATCTTTCCACGCCGATCATCAACGCCGGCGACGGAACGCATGAACACCCCACCCAGGCGTTGCTCGATGCGCGCACCATCCTCGACCGGCTGGGACGGCTCGAAGGCCTTCGCGTGGCGATCATCGGCGACATCCAGCACAGCCGGGTGGCGCGCTCCAACGTCTTCCTGCTGTCGAAGTTCGGCGCCAGCGTGGTCCTGTGCGGCCCGCCCACGCTGCTGCCGCGCGAGATGGCGCAACTGGCGCCGGGCGTCGAGCTGGAATACGACATGCGGCGCGCCGTGCGCGATGCCAACGTCATCATGATGCTTCGCGTGCAGCTGGAACGGATTCATGAGCCGCCGATGCAGGCCGGAGAATACTTCCGCTTCTACGGCCTGCGGCAGGAGCACGTCGAGCTGGCGCATCCGGACGTCATCGTCATGCACCCCGGGCCGATGAACCGCGGCCGCGAGATCTCGTCTGAAGTGGCCGATTCGCAACGGTCGATGATCCTCAACCAGGTGGAAAACGGCGTGCCCGTCCGCATGGCGGTGCTCGAAAGGACGTTGCTGTGGTGAAGAAGCTGCTCATCCGCAATGGAAGGGTGATCTGCCCGGCGTCGGGCATCGACTCGGTGGCGGACGTGCTCATCGAGGACGGACGCGTCGCCGCCGTGGGCGAGCAGTTGAGCGCGCCCGGCGCGGAAACGCTGGACGCCGCCGGTCTCGTCGTCGCGCCTGGCTTCATCGACATCCACGTGCACCTGCGCGAGCCGGGCTTCACCCACGCCGAGACCATCGCCACCGGCTCGCGCGCCGCCGCCGCCGGCGGCTTCACCACCGTCTGCTGCATGCCGAACACCAACCCGGTGAACGATTCGGCGACGGTGACCGCCTACATCGTCGAAAAGGCGCGCCGCGAGGCCGTCGTGCACGTCTTCCCCATCGGCGCCATCACCCGGGGCAGCGAGGGCGAGGAGCTGGCCGCCATCGGCTCCATGGTCGCCGCCGGCGCCGTCGCCATCAGCGACGACGGCCGACCGGTAATGAACGCGCGCGTCATGCGGCGCGCCATGGAGACCGCGCGCGTCCTCGACATCCCGGTCATCCAGCACTGCGAGGACCTGCACCTCTCCGCCGGCGGCGACATGCACGAATGCGCCGACAGCGTGCGGCTGGGCCTGCGCGGCATCCCGGCGGCGGCCGAGGACGTCATGGTGGCGCGCGATCTCCTGCTGGCCGAGCTCACCGGCGCTCGCTACCACGTGGCTCACATCTCGACAAAGAACGCGGTCGCGATGGTGGCCTGGGCGCGCCGTCAGGGCCTGCCGGTGACCTGCGAGGCCACGCCGCACCACATCGCGCTCGACACCGGCCAGATGCGCCCCTACGATTCCAACTTCAAGATGAAGCCACCCCTGCGCGGGCCGGAGCACGTGGAGGCCGTCATCCAGGGCATCGTCTCCGGCGCCGTCGATTGTCTCGCCACCGATCACGCCCCGCACGCCGGCGACGACAAGATGCAGGAGTTCGAGCGCTGCCCGTTCGGCATCATCGGGCTGGAAACGGCCCTTGGCGTGGCCCTGGAGGTGCTGGTGCACAGCGGCCGCATCAGCCTCAACCGGCTGGTGGCGCTGTTTACCAGCGAGCCGGCGCGCGTCATCGGCTGGAAAGGCGACCAGGCCCGTGGCGCACTCAAGCCCGGCTATTCCGGCGATGTCACCATCTTCCACCCGGAATACCCCTGGACCTACGACGTGAAGAATTCGTTTTCGAAAAGCTCGAACACGCCCTTCAACGGGCGCACATTCCGCGGCGGTCCCATCGTCACCATCGTCAGCGGCGAGATCGTCTGGAAAGCGCCCGGCTTCTGAGTCCTTCGTTGCCAGTTCCCCGCCGCGTGAGCCATAGACGGCTCCAAGGAAGTCTCCTGTAGCAGCCGGTAAGGCACAAACTGCGGTGCCGCGCGAAAATGGCTCCCTGGTCCCACCGGCAAAGCCCGGCGTTGAGGTCAAGGGTCAGCTGTCCACTTCGGAGATCGGAGGCGCTGCCATGGCTCTGCGGATATCCTCGAGGGCGGCTTCTGGTGTCTCCCGCGTCCATGTGGCGCTCACGTCCACTTTTCTGCCGTTGGGTAGGACCACGGTCAGCTCCGGGATGACCTGCCGGCCCCACGGATTCTCTCCGAGGGTTTCCCAATACGAAACGGCAAACTCCCTGGGGTTGAGGCCGGCCTTTCGCAGCGCCTCCGCCAGCGCCAGCTTCGCCTCCCGAGCCAGGGAAGGCAGCTCGTCCGGCCGACGCCAGAGGAGAATGGCGTTGTCCGGCTCAATCTGAGAATCTTCGACGTCCTGGAAGGGGTAGCCCTCAGGGCCCCATACGGTCGTGGTCTGGGCAGTGGAGGCGCTTTGCTCAGCCCCCTGGGTGGGCGGTTGGCAATGGGGAGCTGCGGTTCCACTTTGGAACTCCGCCTGTGCCGGAATGAGACCGGGGAGACCGGAGCCCGGTCGGGATGCAAATGGCGTCAAACCCGAAGACTGCGGCGCTGACCGGGGCTCTTCGAAACCGGCACCGCCCGCGAAGGCAGAAGCGAAGCTTTCCGAGTCACTTGTGCGGGATTGCGGCCGGTTTGCTGCCGGGCCGGCCGATTCGAGCCAGGAAGACAACGGGCTGGATCGCGAGGCTGGGTTCGTTGTCATGCCCCCAGCTGGTGCATGCGGCATGCCAAACAACCGCGACGAGGGGGATGGGCCGGCATCGCCCGGCAGACTACTTGCGGAATTCGATGCGAACGTATTTCTCCGCGCCAATGGGTTCAGCCACGACGCGGAGCGTACACTGGGGCGGCGGTGCGGCGCCCTCGGGTGGCGACCAGGAAATCTTCAGCGTGGACTTCCCTCCCGCCTCGATCGTAGGTGAGGACAGAGATGCCTCGAGTCCTTGTACGGTTGGAGCCACCACGCGCAACTCGACCGTGCCTGGCATCGCGTTGTGGATCTCCACCTCTTCTGCCCCGCCCGACAGCGGAAGCGTCACGGATTCTCGGGACAGCCGAACCATGGCACGCAATTCTTCGGCCGAGGTCGGCATCCGCATGGGCGCGGGAACCGGGCTGCCTGCCGGAGAGTTCCCCGCGGCGGGAACCGAGCGCATGGTACCGAAGGGAGTGGCTACGCCATCCTTGGCGGGATCCGGGATGTACCGGCACCATTCACCGCCCTCCTGGCGCCACAGGGACGACAACGGCGCAGTGACCGGAATCGGCCCCGAGAGCGTGTTCATCGTGGTGCCGAGAGCCACGGAAGCCCTGGCGCGCGTGAAGTTCTCTTCGTAAACAATGGACAGAAGCTGGACGCTCGACCAGCGCCTCTTTTCCATGTCGTAATACCGGTCCCGGCTCTCCTCGCACACCAGAGCCTCGGCCTGACGGAACTTGCCCTGCTGCTCCAGCCCGTAGAATTGCTGGATCCGTGCCCGCAGGGCCTCGTCCACTCCGGCCGGCGGGCGGTTGAACCCGGTGCTCGTCGCCTGCTGACCGGCGGCGGAAAGGCCGAGCAAAACGGAGACGAGGGCGTTGACTGTGAGACGCATCCTTGGAGAGCCTATCGGGGAGGAAGTGGCTGGGAGGCAGGGACTCGAACCCCGATAAGCAGATCCAGAGTCTGCCGTCTTACCATTAGACGACCTCCCAGCGAGGCCACTGTCATTATACCAAACGGCCACGCTGAACAGACGCGCGGGCGTGAGGTTGCGTTAGAGTAAACGTGAAAGGAACCGAGCCATGCAAACCAACCGCCGCCGCTTCCTGTCGATGGCCGCCGCTCCCGCCATCCTGCAGGGCTCTCCCGCCTCCACCGCTGCCAATGACCGGCCCGTCTTCGGAGTGATCGGCGCCGGGGGCCGGGGCCGCTATCTGGCGCGATACTTCGCCAGGCTCGGCGCCGAGTGCGCCGCCGTCTGCGATGTGCGCGAGGATTGCCTCCAGGAGGCGCTGAAGGACTTCCCGAACGCGAAGACCTACTACCATCACGAGGAACTGCTGGCGCACAAGGGGATCGATTTCACCATCTCTTCCGGGCCCGACCACTGGCACTGCGCCCATCTGATCGACTCGCTGAACGCCGGCAAGGACGTCTATGCCGAAAAGCCGCTGTCGAAAACGCTGCACGAGAGCGCTGTCATGGTGGAGGCCGTGCGCCGCAGCGGCCGGATCGTCCAGGTGGGCATGCAGCGGCGCAGCGCCCCGGGCCTGATCAAGGCCAAGGAGATGGTCGACGGCGGCATTCTCGGCCGGATCACAATGGTCAAAGCCAAGTGGCACTGGAACACGGCCCGGCCGCTGAACAACGACCCCTTCCCCGGCAAGGTGGACTGGGAGCGCTTCCTCGGTTCGGCGCCGAAACGCCCCATGGAGCCGCGCCGTCTCCGTCACTGGCGCTGGTTCCGCGACTATGCCGGCGGCAACATGACCGACCAGGGCACTCATCTGATGGACGTCGTGCAGTGGTTCACCAACAGCCCGCCGCCGCGCTCGGCCGTGGCCATGGGCTTCGTGGCCAAGAACGAGGGCGCCGAACATCCCGAGGTCTTCAGCGCCACCTTCGACTACGGGCGCTTCCTCGCCTGCTGGGAGCTGAACTACTGCAATGATTTCGACGATAGCTGGTCCATCCTCTTCATGGGCGACGAAGGCACAATGCTGCTGAACGACTCGGGCGTCACCGTGTGGAAGGAGCCCTGGAAGAACAACCGCACGCCGGTGTATGAAGACAAGTCGCCGATCCCCATTGAGACCCACATCCAGAACTTCCTCGACTGCATCCGCACCCGGAAGCAGCCGAACTGCACCGTGGAAATCGGCCAGCGGGCGGTGGCCGGCCCGCATCTGGCCAACATCGCGATGGACCTGGGACGGGCCGTGCGCCTGGCCGACGACCTGGTCACCGTATCCTGAAAGCATGAAAAAACAATTCGTGGTGATTCTGGTTTCTCTCGCGGCCCTCCCGTTGTCCGCGGCCGCGCAGCCGCTCCATTTCGGGCTGCGGGGCGGCTTTGCCATGCAGGATGTGATCGACTCCCGCGGCAGCCTGCGCGCCGCCTCCCGGCACTGGACGCTCGGGCCGACCGCGGAGCTGAGCCTTCCGTTCGGGTTTGCCGCCGGGATGGACATCCTCTACCGCCGGCTCGCCTACGAGGACCCGCGCGAGTCGACGGCGAACTCCTGGACCGTGCCGATCCTGCTCAAGTACTATCTGCCGGGCGAAGGGGCCCGGTACTATCTGGAGGCCGGGCCCACCTTCCGTACGCTCGGCAATCTGCCGCGGCTGGAGGGCAACGCCACGAAGGGGTTCGCGCTGGGCGGCGGGGTGCGCTTCGGCGCCGGGCCGGTGCGCTTTTCGATGGGGCTGCGGTGGAGCCGCTACGGAGAGGGCCGGTCCGTGGATCTGAACCGCCCCGCCGACGGGTTTGCCACGAAACAGAACCAGGCGGACTTGTTGTTCGGTCTGACCTTCTGACGTTTCAGCGGATCACGCCGGCAAGCGGCGAGCTCGCGCTCGCATACAGGCGCCGCTCCATCCTTCCGGCCAGGTAGGCGAGCCGGCCGGCCTCCACCGCGTGCTTCATGGCCGCCGCCATGGCCACGCTGTCGCGCGCGGCGGCGACGGCGGTGTTCAGCAGCACGCCGTCAAAGCCCATCTCCATGGCGATGCAGGCGTCGGAAGCCGTGCCCACGCCGGCGTCGACAATCAGCGGCACTTCGGTGATCTGCTCGCGCAGGATGCGAAGGGTGGTGTAGTTCTGGATGCCCAGGCCGCTGCCGATCGGGGCAGCCAGCGGCATCACCGCGGCGGCGCCGGCGTCGATGAGGCGGCGCGCGGTGATCAGGTCGTCGTTGGTGTACGGCAGCACGACGAAGCCCTCTTTGACGAGGACCTTCGTCGCCTCCACCAGCCCGAAGACGTCGGGAAACAGCGTCTTTTCGTCGCCGATGACCTCCAGCTTGATCCAGTTCGACAGGCCCACTTCGCGCGCCAGCAGGGCCGTGCGCACGGCATCGTCCACGGTGTAGCAGCCGGCCGTGTTCGGCAGGATAAAGTACTTCGTCCGGTCGATGTAGTCGAGCATGGACCCCTTCGACCGGTCCGTCAGGTTCACCCGCCGCACGGCCACGGTGACCACCTCCGCCCCGCTGGCTTCATGGCAGCGGACCATCTCGTCGAAGCTGCGGTACTTGCCCGTCCCGATCATCAGACGGGAGCGGAAGGTGCGGCCGGCGACGGTGAACGGCGTGTCCATGTCTTCATTGTAAGCCGCAGGCGCCGGGGCCGTTCCGGCGGCGGTATAGTAACGGATGGGGCGGTCTGGAGCCGCCCGTCCGGGCCCTTAGCACAATGGTTAGTGCAGCGGACTCATAATCCGTTGGTTGCAGGTTCGAGTCCTGCAGGGCCCACCACCAGCCTGCGCGGGACGCGCAGTGCGAACCCTTCCGATGCACATCATGCGCGTGGGCGGCGTGCGGGTGAAAAATATGCGGTCAGACCTGGCGGGGGCGGAGGGAGGAGAAACGGCAGGGGCAGGCTCGCATTCCGCGAGCACACGAACAGCCAAGGGCGTGCGTACCGGAGCCGCCCAAGGGCGGCCCCGGCACTGCGATTCCGAAGGAAGGCTTACCAGCGCGGTTCGCGCCGGCGTCCGCCGCCACCGCCGTAGCCGCCGCGGTCGCCGCGCCCGCCGCCGAAACCGCGCTCCTCGCGCGGCCGGGCCTCGTTCACGTTGATCTTGCGGCCGCCGAAGTCGGTGCCGTTCAACGCATTGATGGCACGCTCGGCCTCGTCGTCATTGGCCATTTCGACAAAGGCGAACCCGCGGCTGCGGCCCGTGTCGCGGTCGGTGATGATGCTCACCCGGTCCACGGTCCCGTAATTCTCAAACAACCCCCGAACGGCTTCCTCGCTCGAGTTGAAACTCAGGTTTCCAACGAAAATGTTCTTCACTTGTGACACTCCTTGTATTTCGACACCGGGCGCTAGCTAAGGGGAGTTCGGACAGGGGAGGAAACCACGGAGGCCAGACTCGATCCTAACTGACGCGGGCGATCAAAATACGCCTCCAGCATAGCAGACCCGCCGCCCGATGCAAAGCAAAATCGCACGAGATCGTGAAAAATCCTCCTCCCCTCTTCCCCCAGCCGCCCGCAGGCAGCCTCGCTCCGGTCCAGCGCCGGCCCGGGGTTGCGGAGCAACGGATCGGCGGTAGAATGGACGACGCCATGAAACGGATCGCTGCGCCCGCAATGGGTCTGGCATGGTTGGCGCTGGCGGCGCTCGCCCAGCCGCCCCGCTCCTATCCCGTGCTCGGCAAAATCATCCGCGAAGATCCCCGTCTGGACGAGCTGCTCGCACCGGACGCAAGAATCGAGGTGCTCGCCACCGGCTTCGACTGGGCCGAAGGCCCGGTGTGGGATCGCAAGGCGGGCCATCTGCTGTTCTCCGACATTCCGAAGAACTCGATCTACCGCTGGACGCGGCAACGGGGCGTGGAGCTCTTCCTCCGGCCCTCGGGCTACACCGGTGCGGCCGACTATGGCCGCGAGCCCGGCAGCAACGGCCTGCTGATCGACCCGCAGGGGCGCCTGATCCTGATGGAGCACGGCGACCGGCGCGTCGCCCGCATGGATCCCGACGGAGGCAAGATCACACTCGCCGACCGCTACGAGGGCAAGCGCCTGAACAGCCCGAACGACGGAGCGCTGAAATCCAATGGCGACCTCTACTTCACCGATCCCCCCTACGGACTGCCCAAAGGCTGGGACGACCCGCGCCGCGAGCTCGACTTCTGCGGCGTCTACCGCTGGTCGAACTGGAGGCTCACGCTTCTCACCGCCGAGTTGAGCCGGCCCAACGGCATCGCTTTCTCGCCCGACGAGAAGACTCTGTACGTGGCCAACAGCGACCCCAGACGCGCCATCTGGATGGCGTACCCGGTGAAGGAAGACGGCACTCTCGGTCCTGGCCGCGTCTTCGCCGATGTGACCTCCATGGTCAGTAGTGACCTGCCTGGCCTGCCCGATGGGCTGAAGGTCGACACCCGCGGCAACCTCTGGGCCACCGGGCCGGGCGGCGTCCACATCTACGCTCCGGACGGCAGGCGGCTTGGACGCATCGACACCGGCGAAGCCACCGCCAATGTCGCCTGGGGCGACGATGGATCCACGCTCTACATCACCGCGGACATGTACCTTTGCCGCGTGAGAACGAAGACCCGCGGCGCCGGATGGTGAGGGTTACGAAACCGACGGCGTGGCCCGGCGCCCTTCCCCTGGCCCAATCGCACGTCTGGTGGCGAGCTGGCGCGTTCGCGGCCACACCAGAACATCCTGCGATGTTCCAGACCCGATGGTCTGCTCAACCGTCTGTCGGTTCGCTCCCACAGGCGCCGCCGGCAGCGGCGATTTTCATCCCCGCCGATTCCCGCACAGTCATGCGGGCTCCGTTCTCGCAGCGCTTCGCGCCGCCTGACTCGACACTCAGAAGCGCCTTCTACACCGCTCCAGCAGCTTATCCGCGAACTCGGCCGGCCTCCTGGCCCGTCCCCGCCGCCGCCTTCGATCCAAGCCACCGCCCCACCTCCGCCTCCACCGGGTCCGGCCCGCGCATGCCCAGCCGGGCCCGGATCTCCCGCCGCATCCAGACATACAACCCGTTCGCCCCATACAACACGTTCCCATGGTGCGCCCCCGTGCGGGTGTGGATCGACTCGCTGAACGCCGGCATCTCGTCGAGCTCGGCCCGGATCCGTTCCACCAGCAACTGATCCACCTGGCGCGCCGGCAGCCCATGCACCAGCCCGGCCAGCCACGTCCCGGCGTCGCAGAAGAACCACGACCCGCCCTGCACATACGCGCCCGCCTTCTCCGGCTCCAGCCCGTGCGGATTGTCCGGCCCGTACTGGTCTTTTTCCAGCAGATCCCCGTTGGCCTTGCACACCACCCGCAGCCCGAACGGCGTCCGGATCCTCATCGCGTGCCGGCAATGCCGCAGCACCAGTTCGTCCGGCAGACATTTCCGCCCGAACGCCGCAAACGTCACTGCCGCGCCGTAGAGCGCATCGCCCCCAAATACGTCTTTGCGCCGCAGGCTCGTCGGGAAGTACCCGCCGTCGGCGTAGAAGATGTCCACGTAGGCGCGGCACGCGGCGCGAAAATCCTCTTCCGAAGCCCCCAGGCCCAACTCCCGCGCCGCCAGATGCGCCCCGCAATGAAATCCCTGGTTCGATGACGGCACGTCGCCGTCCTCGTAATAAAACAGATCCATGTACGTGCGCCACCCCAGCCCCGCGTTCGGAACATTCAGCCGCGGCGGCTGATACGCGCCGCGCTCTTCGTGGCCGCGCAGGAACTCATACGCCCGCCGGCACAGCGCGAAATTCGGCCGGTAGCCGGCGCGCGCCGCCACCGCCGTCGCGATCAGGTACCACTGCGCGTTGTCCTCGTAATTCAGCCGGTCAAAAAACAGCCCGCGCATCGCCTCGGCGAGCATCTCCGCATCGCCCAGCCCCAGCGCCGTCATCGCCGCATCGGAGGCCCACTGTTTCCATCCGTAAGTGACGCCGCTCGTGAAAATGTAGCGGCTCTCCGGACGCAGCAGATTCCTTCTCAGGTGCAGGTACGCGGTGTTGCGCAGAATCGCCTCCACCGGCCCGCGGTCCCAGCCCTTCGCCCGCGCCAGTGCGCGGTGCGCCGCCAGCCGCACGCCATACAGCGTCCGCGCCGGCTCGCTGAATTCGAAGACTTCGTACCGCCGCGTCTCGCCCCGCGCCAGATGCTGCCATCCGTCCACTTCGCCCGAATAAAAATCTGTCGGATCGCCCCAGATCTTCTTCACAACACGGCTTGGCGATCCGTCCCCCGTCCGCAGCGCAAACCATCCGCCCTCCGGGTCCAGCACCTGCTGCGAACGGTTCTCCCACAGCCCCGGACACTCGCCCACGGCGCCGTGCAGCGCGCCTCCGGACAGCGCCGCCGCAAACGGGAACAGTTGCGCCGGAAGCCTGCGCCGGTCGTCTTCGCCCGTGTCCTGCGTCAGTTCGACCCGCGCCGTCTCCTTCCCGCGCCAGGAATAGAACGTCGCCCCTGCCGGAACCTCGTAGCGCCATTCGAGATTGAACGCCGCCGGCTCCCGTGCATGCACGTCCGCCACCGGCGCATGGCGCAGATCCACGACAAGCGGCCCCACTTCGTGCGCCCGCCCGGCCGCCAGCTCCACCGGCGCGCGCGCAGGCATTTCCACGAACACCCGCCGCCGCAGCGGCTCAGACTGTGCCGCCGCAAACAGGGAAAACAGGATCTGGCGTCGCGACGGCCCCGGCATGGCAGGCGATTATACGTCGCAGATCGTCATCATTTCGTCCAGCGTCTTCACCGGGTCCGGCGTCGTGGGCGAATACTCGTGCGAGAGATACCCGGTGTAGCCGGCATCGACAATCGCCCGCGCAATGCCGCGGTAATTCAGCTCCTGCGTGTCGTCAAACTGGTGCCGTCCCGGATTGCCGGCCGTGTGCATGTGGCCGATGTACTGAATGTTCGACCGGATCGTGCGGATGACGTCGCCCTCCATGATCTGCATGTGGTAGATGTCGTACAGCAGCTTGAACCGCGGCGAATTCACCCGCTTGCACAGCTCCACGCCCCAGGCCGTGTGATCGCACTGGTAGTCCTTGTGGTCCACCTTGGAGTTCAGCAGCTCCATCACGATGGTGACCTCGTTGTCTTCAGCGATTTTCACCGCCTCTTTCAGCACCAGGTAACAGTTTTCCAGCCCCTCCTCATCGCTTTTTCCACGGCGATTGCCGGAAAACGTGATCACATTCGGCACACCTTCCTTTCTGGCGCGGGGAATATTCTCGCGGAATTCCGCCAGAATTTTCTCGTG
Source organism: Bryobacteraceae bacterium (assembly GCA_026002855.1). Taxonomy (NCBI): domain Bacteria; kingdom Pseudomonadati; phylum Acidobacteriota; class Terriglobia; order Bryobacterales; family Bryobacteraceae; species Bryobacteraceae bacterium. The sequence continues at coordinate 1,938,306 of BPGD01000001.1, read as the reverse complement.
CAGGGCTTTGTCGTTGCAGCCGTCCGTCAGCCGGCCGCCGCCCGGAACGACCGTCGGCACCAGGCCGTACTTCTTGATGATCGGCCAGTTCTGCGGCCCTTGCAGGTCAAAGCAGTGCGCGCCCAGCCGCGCCGCGTGGCGCACGCGCTCCTCGAACGGCATGTTCCGCCCGAAGACGCCCGGGCAGACGCCCTGCTTCAGCCGGTTCTTCCGCTGGACTCTCGGTTCCGCCGGTTGCGCGGCCGCCGCCAGGGGCGCAGCCGCGGAGACGATGAATTCTTTCCGTGTCATGGCTCAGCCTCGCAAGCTATCGTATAGCAAGATGGTATACACAATCGAGCGCCGGATCACGCCGGAAGAATACATCGCGCTGCTCAACAGCTCCGGACTCGGAGAACGCCGCCCCGTGCAGGACAGCTCTGCCATCGCCAGAATGCTGGAGCACGCCAACCTCCTCGCCACCTGCTGGGACGGTGAGACACTCGCCGGCGCGGCACGCTGCTTCACTGACTTCGCCTACGTCACCTACTGCAGCGATCTCGCCGTCCGCGCCGAATACCAGCGCCAGGGCGTCGGCAAAGAGCTCCTGCGCACCGTGCTCCGCGCCGCCCCATGCCGCATCGTCCTGCTGGCCGCCCCGAAGGCCGTCGATTACTACCCCCGCATCGGCTTCACTCGACACCCGTCCGCCTGGACCATCCTGCCCGGAGAGCTGCGCTGACATGGGCTTCGCACTTTGGCTCGATGAGGAACTCGCCTGGGCCCAGGGCACGCACGAATACCGCCCCATGGGCGCCGCCGTCATCCACGCGGGCGGCATCTTCACGCCGCGCGACTTCCGCCCGTCGCTGCGCGCCCCGGGCCGCTACGACCCGCGCTTCGCCGGTTTCTTCGCCTCGCTCGGCGAAATGAACGCCTGGCTCGAACGGCAGCGCCGCAGGAGGCCGTCACAGCCGTTGCACAAAAAATCCGTGCGCCGGAAAATTCTTGCAATTCCTCCCTTTTAGCCGCATAATCCCGGCTGATTTGTTCCGTCATCCAGGCCGATTTTCTTGACGCGTCCGATATCCTGAAAGCAGGACGTGTGTCCGCCCGCGCGCTGGCGCGGTTTGGCCTGCCGGCCGCCCTGCCCGCGCGACACATCGGAAAACCAGGGGCCCGCCGCGGCGGGCTTTTTCTTTTTCAGAGGAGAATCCGCCATGCCTTCCGAGCTTCTGCCTGTGGATCCTGTCACGGAATTCAGCAGCCCGGCCGGTTTCCTGCCGCCGGATTTTCTGCCTGTCCCAGGGGAAAACCTCCGCTGGCAAAGCGGAGAGAATGGCTGGTGGGTTGGCGTCGACAGGAATCTCCCCGCGGCAACTCCGGCGCCCCGGAGCCTGGAGCAGGCGCTCTCGGCCGCTGACTTTCCGGCCGGTGCCGTGCTGCTCAGGACGGCGTCGTCCGCGCTCCGCTTCGATGCTCCGTGGCCCTTCGGCACGGACATTCACTGGTTGAAGGAGACCGCCGAGGGCGTCCTTCGCGGCGCCGCGGGCGTCCGGCTTCAGTCGGCCGGCCAGGTGCGGCTGCGCGGCCAGTTCAGTGGAGAATGGCTCGCCGCCCTTCGCCGTGAGGACGTCGAAGGCATGCCCGGCATCCGCGTTGCCGTATTTCGCCATTGGCAACGCAGCGCCGCCGCGGGGGCGTCTCTCCGCTGGCGCGCCTCGATGGAGCCCGCCGGCCAGGCATCGGTCCGCGACATGGTGGCCGCGTTGCTGGGCATTCACCCGCTCGAATGGGTCCGCAGCCTGCTCAACGAGCTCGGCAGCCGGCGCGTCGAGGAGTTCGCCAGGGCCGCTGGCGGCTCGCTCCGCGCGCTGGACGCGGTGCGCACCCTCTGGCAGTCTCTCAGCGCCCGCATGGAGGCCGCCCTCTGGCCCATTCTCGAGCAGCCCGAACGGTGGCAGACGTTCCGCGCTTTTCTCTCGAGCGCCGCGCGTCTCGAAGGTGGGGCGCCGCTGCTGAGTCTCGTGCGGGACGCGCTGGCCACCGCTCCCGATCATCCGCTCCGGCACGTTGCCGGCTGGGCCGACGCTGTCCTGGAGGCGGCCGGAGTGTCCGCGAACGCCCCGGAAGCCGCGGGCCACATTTGCGGGGCCGCGCAGGCGATGCTCCGCACGCTGGAAGTCGACGGCGCCGAAAACATCCTGCGGGCTCTGCCCGCGGCGGCCGCCAGCGAACTCAACCCGGCCTCTCTGGGCAGTTGGGCGCGAGGCCGGCTGGAGGAGCTGTTCGGCGTCGGCGTCAGGATGGCGGACCAGGCGCTGCAAGGCGCCTGGGATGAGGCGGCGGCGCGCATCGCGCAGGCTGCGGCTCTGGCCGTACAGAAGCAGTTTGAGCTCCGCATGGCCGCCAGTCTGAGCACGATGCGCCGCGAGGACGCCGTCGCCGATGCCACATTCCGGCTCGACGCCGGGGGTCTGGCCGCGGCTGCCCGCGTCGTGGCCGGCGATCTGGATCCGCTCTTCGCCGGCGCCGCCCTGCTCCGCCTGCGCCGCGGCCTGCTGACGGACACCTTCGCCCGCCGTTGCTTCGTCGAGGTGCAGTTGCCCTTCCTGCGGCTGCGCCGCAAGCAGAAGGACCTCGCCTCCATCGCAACGGCTGAAGCTGCCGTCACCGAAGACGGCCGCGTGCAGGTGAACTATCGCGCCGATGCCGCCGACGTCCTCGCCACGGACTTCCGCAACCAGACGGCGCTGCTCCTTTCGGCGGCTCTCGCTGTCCGCAGCGGCGAAGTCGTGCGCGACCAGTTCGTGCTCAGCTTCACGGACCGCCGCGCCTTGCCGCCGGGCGGCTTCCGCGTGTCTTACCGGCGCGTGCTCAGCCTGTACGGACTCACTGATCTTCCCGAGCCCGGCGGGCCCTGCACGGCAGTGCTCGCGCTGCGGTTGCCCGGGACGCTCGCTGAGGCCTGGCTGCGCGCGCCGCTGCCGGGCGCCTCGGCCTACCTGCCGGCGATGGGCCGCGCCGCACTCGCCGTCCAGACAATGGCCCGCGAGTGGTTGCCGGCGCTCTATCTCGACTCCCTCGACTGCTACAACCGCCCGAGCGCCGTGCATCCGCTGCTGGCCTGGGCCTCGAGCCCGCCATCTTCCGGCCCGCGCAAGCGGGATCTCACCTATGACTTCATGGATCCGAAGGTCCTCGACGCCGTGTTGCAGGCCTGCCTGCCCGCCTTCCGCGAGCGGCTGGAGAGTGTGCACCAGACGCTCGTCGATGCGGGACGGAAGCAGACGGCCGGCTACTATGAACCGGCCGACGCGCGCTACATCCTCGCCAACGTGCGCCGCCAGCAGCGCAATCTGGTGGCCCTGCTGGCGGCCGATGCGTTTCTCGTGGAAAGCGTGCTGCACCTGGCCGAATGCGCGCGCGAGCTCGACCGGCTGGCCCGCACCTCGCCCCGCGCGGCCGTAGGCGAGCTGGCCCGCTTCACCCGCGAGGTAGCCGAGACATTTCACCGCAGGCTGCGGCGGCTCTATGCAGGAAATGATTTCCTCGCGCTCGGGCCGCTGTTCTTCCTGGCCGCGACCAGCGCGCTCGCCGATGAATGGGGCGACGCTTCGCGCATCGCGGCCGTGCTCACGCTGGAAATGGAAGACGGGACCCGGCGCATTTTCAGCAACGCCGAGGCACGGCGCTTGTTTTAGGGGCGCGAATCAGAACAGGCGGTTCTGGCCCCAGCCGGCGCGGTAGGGCACGCCAAAGTACTCAAAGGCGCGGGGCGTGGCCACGCGGCCGCGCGGCGTGCGGTCCAGAAATCCGAGCTGCATCAGATAGGGCTCGTAGACCTCTTCGATCGTGTCCGGCTCCTCGTCGGTGGAGGCGGCGATGGTGCCGAGTCCCACGGGCCCGCCGCCGTATTTTTCGAGGATCGTCAGCATGATCTTCTTGTCCACCTCGTCGAGCCCGTAGCGGTCGACTTCGAGCAGGTCGAGCGCGTCGCGCGCCACCGGCAGCGTGATGTGGCCCGAGGCGCGCACCTGCGCATAATCGCGGACACGCCTCAGCAGCCGGTTGGCGATGCGCGGAGTGCCGCGGCTGCGGCGGGCGATCTCCTCGGCCGCGTCCCCGTCAATCGGCGTCTCCAGCAGCCTCGCCGCGCGCTCGACGATGCGCGTCATCTCGGGCACGTCGTAATGCTTGAGATACAGGATGAGCCCGAAGCGGCTGCGCAGGGGCGCGCTCAGCAGCCCCTGCCGCGTCGTGGCGCCGACGCCGGTGAAGCGGTTCAGCGGCAGCGAGTGCGTGCGCGCGCCGGGGCCCTGGCCGATGACGACGTCGATGCGGAAGTCCTCGAGCGCCGAGTACAGCACTTCTTCGACGTCGGGCATCAGCCGGTGGATCTCGTCGATGAAGAAGACCTGGCGCTGGCGGAGATTGGTGAGGATGCCGGTGAGGTCGATCTTGCGCTGGAGCAGCGGACCGCTGGAAAGATCAATCGGCACGCCGAGCTCGGCGGCGATGATGTGCGCCAGCGTCGTCTTGCCGAGCCCCGGCGGCCCGATCAGCAGCACATGGTCCATCGCCTCGCCGCGCAGCCGGGCCGCCTCGATCGTCACCGAAAGCAGCTCCTTCACCTTCTCCTGGCCGGTGAAGTCGCCGAGCTTCCGCGGCCGCAGCGCGGCCTCGAACTGAAGCTCCTCGGGGGCCGCTTCGGCTGAAACAAAACGGCGCGATTTGTTCTGGTCTGCCATCAGGCCCGGCATCTTCGATTATCGCAGCAGCTCGAGGGCGCGGCGGAAGAGCGCTTCGAAGCTCGCACCGCCGAGCTCCTGCGCAGCGCGCCGCGCGGCCGTTTCCGCAGCGGCGCGCTGCGCGCCCAGGTTGACGAGCGCGCTCACCACATCGGCTTCGTCCTGCGAAAGGATGACCGCTGGCGCGCCCGCCGCGCCGGCGGCGCGGCGCGGACTTTCGTCGATCTTGTCGCGCAGCTCGAGCACGATCCGCTCGGCGGTCTTGCGCCCGATGCCCGGAACCCGCGTCAACTTCTGGATGTCGGCGGCGCGGATGACTTCGGCAAGCTGGGGCGCGGCGATCCCGCTCAGCACCGTCAGCGCGAGCTTCGGCCCGACGCCGCTCACGGTGATCAACTTCTCAAACAGCGTTTTCTCCTCCGCGGTGAGGAATCCGAACAACTGGATCGAGTCCTCGCGCACGACGGTGTGAATCTTCAGCCTCACTTCCTCGCCCGGCAAGGGCAACGCCGTGAAGGTGGAGATCGGAATGGCCACGTCGTAGCCGACGCCTTGCGCCTCGACAATCGCCTGGTTGGGATGCTTTTCGAGCAGAATGCCGCGCAGGTGGGCGATCATGGTGATTTCCATTTTCGCAGGCCCGCGCGGCCGCGGGCGATATGCTGGGAAGAAATGGCGCGGCGGCTGTTCTATGTGGACGAAATCCGGGCCGGCCGGGCGTGGGTGCGCGGTGAGACCGCCGAGCACCTGCGCCGCGTGCTCCGCGCCGAGCCTGGCCAGGTGTACGAGCTTTCCGACGGCGAGGCGGTATGGCTGGGCCGCATCGGCCATTGCGGGCGGGAGGAAGTGGAGTTCGAACTGCTCGCCCCGGCGGCGCTGGTGCGGGCGCCGGCGGACGTCCATCTGCTGGCCGCGCTGGTGAAGTTTGATCGCTTCGAGTGGATGCTCGAGAAGGCCACCGAGCTCGGCGTGGCGAAAATCACGCCCGTGGCGAGCCTGCGCTCGGAGAGGGGCCTTGAGGCGGCGGCGCGGAAGCGGCGCGAGCGTTGGCAGAAGATTTTGCGTGAAGCGGGGCAGCAGTCGCGGCGCGTCCGCCCCCCCGTGCTGGAGGAAGTGCTGGAGTTGAAGGATGCCTTGCAGTCCGAAGCGGATCAGCGGCTGTGGCTGGAAGAAGAGCCTGGGGCGAGGCCGATTCTGGATGTGCTCGGAGCGGCAGCGGGCCGCGTGGCGCTGCTTTGCGGTCCGGAGGGCGGCTGGGAGGAGCGGGAGCGGAGCGCCGCGGCAGCGGTTGGCTGGACCGCGGTTTCGCTGGGGCCGATGATCCTGCGGGCGGAGACGGCGGCGCTGGCGGCGGTGGCGGTGGTGATGGCGGCGAAGGAGAGGGGTGGGTAGAACGGGGCGGAGCAGGGATCAGAAAAGGCAAAGGCTCCAGCCGTTGGCTGGAGCCTTTGTCATAATCGGGCAACGTCCTACTTTCCCACCCACTTGCGCGGGCAGTATCATCGGAGCTGAGGGGCTTAACTTCCGTGTTCGGGATGGGAACGGGTGTGTCCCCCTCGCTATGGTCACCCAAAGCCTGGAGAGCTTGTGGATGGCTGAATATTGACGGGCAAACCGTGGAAGCCGCAGAGCGGGTTCTGTGTGCAGTGTAAATCTTATGGTCAAGCCGAACGGGCTATTAGTACCGGTAAGCTCAACGCATTGCTGCGCTTACACACCCGGCCTATCAACCTGGTAGTCTTCCAGGGCCCTTCTTACCTTACGGTTGGGAGATCTCATCTTGGGGAGGGTTTCGCGCTTATATGCGTTCAGCGCTTATCCCGACCGAAGTTCGCTACCCAGCTGTGCCCCTGGCGGGACAACTGGAACACAAGAGCTTCGTCCACCCCGGTCCTCTCGTACTAAGGGCAGACCCCCTCAAATCTCCTACGCCCACCGCAGATAGGGACCGAACTGTCTCGCGACGTTCTGAACCCAGCTCACGTACCGCTTTAATAGGCGAACAGCCTAACCCTTGGGAGCTTCTTCACCCCCAGGATGCGATGAGCCGACATCGAGGTGCCAAACCGGAGCGTCGATGTGGACTCTTGGCTCCGATCAGCCTGTTATCCCCGGCGTACCTTTTATCCGTTGAGCGATGGCCCTTCCATACAGAACCACCGGATCACTATGCCCTGCTTTCGCACCTGCTTGACTTGTAGGTCTCGCAGTCAGCCTGGTTTATGCCATTGCACTCGACGGAGGATTTCCAAACCTCCTGAACCAAGCTTTGGGCGCCTCCGTTACCGTTTAGGAGGCGACCGCCCCAGTCAAACTACCCGCCTACCAATGTCCCTGCCCCGGATGACGGGGCTAGGTTAGAATCACAGAACGATCAGGGTGGTATCTCACCGTCGGCTCCACCGAGCCCGAGAGCCCGGTTTCAAAGCCTCCCACCTATCCTGCGCAGACCGCCCCATAATTCATTGATAGGGTGCAGTAAAGGTGCACGGGGTCTTTCCGTCTAGCGGCGGGCACCCGGCGTCTTCACCGGGACCACAAGTTCGCCGGGCGGGTTGTTACGACAGTCGCAGGATCGTTACGCCATTCGTGCAGGTCGGAACTTACCCGACAAGGAATTTCGCTACCTTAGGACCGTTATAGTTACGGCCGCCGTTCACCGGGGCTTCAGTTCGGAGCTTCGCCTTGCGGCTAACCCCTCCCTTTAACCTTCCGGCACCGGGCAGGCGTCAGCCCCTATACGTCGTTTTTATGACTTTGCAGAGACCTGTGTTTTTGTTAAACAGTCGCCCTGCGCTATTCTCTGCGGCCCGCCGTGAAGCGGGCACCCCTTCTCCCGAAGTTACGGGGTCAATTTGCCTAGTTCCTGAACAACCCATCACCCGAGCGCCTTAGAATATTCATCTCGACCACCTGTGTCGGTTTGTGGTACGGACTCCTTCGGCCCTTAGCGGCTTTTCCTGGCAGACGGGCCGGCGGATTTGCCTCTCCGGCCCTCCTCGCCCCCACGAGTGGAAACCATTGCCACCCGCAAGCTTGAGGCTGCGTCCCCGCATCGGTATCTCCTACGGAGGTCACGGAATATTAACCGTGTGTCCATCGGCTACGCCTTTCGGCCTCGCCTTAGGCTCCGACTAACCCTGAGCGGATTAACCTTGCTCAGGAAACCTTAGTCTTACGGCGACCAGGGTTCTCACCTGGTTTATCGCTACTTATGCTGGCAGAGTCACTTCCCTTCGCTCCAGCAGTGCTCTCGCTCTGCCTTCACCGCTGAAGGGAACGCTCTCCTACCGCCACCATTGCTGGTGACCCGCAGCTTCGGTACCACGCTTGAGCCCCGTTGGATTGTCGGCACCGGGCGACTCGACCAGTGAGCTATTACGCTTTCTTTAAAGGATGGCTGCTTCTAAGCCAACCTCCTGGCTGTCATAGCCTCCCGACTTCCTTTCCCACTTAGCGTGAATTTGGGGACCTTAGCTGGCGGTCTGGGCTGTTTCCCTTTTGACAACGAAGCTTAGCCCTCGCTGTCTGACTCCCGCGCATTCGTTCCCGGCATTCGGAGTTTGGTTGGATTCG